>NZ_JBITGI010000028.1:0-98566 GCF_044456945.1 Streptomyces sp. NPDC050759
TCTCGGTCCTGATCGGGGCAGGTGGCCAGGCGACAGGTCCAAGATCAGTCATGGCCGGCAACCTATCGCACGCCCGTGAGAGTGATCCGAATGAATCTTGCTCCCCCAGCAGGGTCGCGGTCGCCCGGACGCGGCCCCAGGACCGGTACGGAGGTCCGGTCGCCTTTTCGGAGGACAGCCCCTTGTCTGACGATCCGTCAGATACGACCATTGGGGTGCGCCAGCGGAAGACGACGACCGTCAGTGAAGGGGGCGCCATGCGAGCCCTGCCGCCGGAAGAACGACTTGCCTACGGCATCCAGCTCCCCGTCCAGTCCCAGAGCACCATCTACGCCGAACCCTGGGAGGCCGGCGCCGGCCCGGAGGACCTCGCCGAGGTGGCCCGGGCCGCCGACCGCGCCGGGTTCGCGTACGTCGCGGCCTGCGACCACGTGGCGATCCCGCGCCGCCTCGCCCCCGCGATGAGCACGGTCTGGTACGACCCGGTCGCCACCCTCGCCTTCCTCGCGGGCGTGACCGAACGGGTGCGGCTGCTGAGTCATGTGGCGGTGGTCGGGCTGCGGCATCCCCTGCTCACCGCCAAGCAGTACGCCACCCTCGACCATCTGAGCGGCGGGCGGCTGATCCTCGGGGTCGGCGCGGGGCATGTGCGGGAGGAGTTCGAGGCGCTCGGGGTCGACTTCGCCCACCGCGGGGCCGTGCTCGACGAGTCGATCGACGCGCTGCGCAAGGCCCTGGGGCCCGAGGAGTTCCCCGAACACCACGGCAAGCTCTACGACTTCGAGGGGCTCGGCCAGCGTCCCCGCCCCGCGCAGTCCCGCGTGCCGGTGTGGGTCGGCGGGTCCTCCCCGGCCGCCGTACGCCGGGCCGCGCTCAAGGGTGACGGGTGGCTGCCCCAGGGAGACCCCCGGGACCGGCTGCCCGCACAGATCGAGCGGATACGGCGGCTGCGGGCGGAGGCGGGCATCGAAGGGCCGTTCAGCGTCGGGGCCATCGCCGAGCCGCTCTACGTCGGCACGCCCACGTGGGACGTCGGCCGCCGGACGCTCAGCGGCAGCCCCGACGAGCTCGCCGAGTCCCTGCGTGCCTACCGCGCGATGGGCGTGGACCAGATCCAGGTGCGCTTCCGCAGCCGCGGCCGTACCGAACTCATCGACCAGATCTCGGCGTTCGGCGCCGACATAGGCCCCCACCTCTGAGGAGTCACCGCATGGGCAAGCTGGACGGACGTGTCGTCCTCGTCACCGGCGCGGCGCGCGGGCAGGGCGAGCAGGAGGCCCGGCTGTTCCGGGAGGAGGGCGCCGAGGTCGTCGTGGGCGATGTGCTGGACGAGCAGGGGAAGGCGCTCGCCGAGGAGATCGGGGCGTTGTACGTCCACCTGGACGTGAGTCAGGAGTCCGACTGGCGGCGGGCGACGCAGGCTGTCGTAGAGGAGTACGGCCGGGTCGACGGGCTCGTCAACAACGCCGGCATCCTGCGCTTCAACTCCCTTCTCGACACGCCGCTCGACGAGTTCATGCAGGTCGTGAACATCAACCAGGTCGGCTGCTTCCTCGGCATCAGGACCGTGGCGCCGGTCCTGTCCGACGGCGGCACGATCGTCAACACCGCCTCCTACACCGGGGTGACCGGGATGGCGGGCGTGGGCGCCTACGCGGCCTCCAAGCACGCGATCCTCGGGCTCACCCGGGTCGCCGCCCTCGAGCTGGCCCCACGCGGCATCCGGGTCAACGCCATGTGCCCGGGTGCCGTCGACACCGCGATGTCCAACCCGGCCGTCCTGGACCCGTCGGCGGACGGCGAGGAGGCCTCCCGGGGGCTCGACCGGTTCTACCGCAAGGTGGTCCCGCTGGGCCGGATCGGGCGGCCGGAGGAGGTGGCGGCGCTCGCGCTCTTCCTGACCTCCGCCGACTCCTCGTACATCACCGGCCAGCCGTTCGTGATCGACGGCGGGTGGCTCGCCGGGGTCTCCGTCATCTGACGGGACATCTGACGAAAGCATCTGGCGGAACATCTGACTGGCCGTCAGCTATTGACGGTGTCTGCGCCCGGTGCCACAGTCGGCGGCAGATCGAGAATCTGACGGAGTGTCAGAAACGGGAGTGTCAGAGACAGACTGGGGACGGTGAACCTCCTTGGAATTCGGGCTCTTTGTACAGGGATACGTGGGCAAGCGCGCCGAGACCGACCCGCTGGCCGAGCACAAGGCGCTGATGGAGGAGACCGAGTACGTCATCCAGGCGGACCGGTCCGGCTTCAAGTACGCCTGGGCGTCCGAGCACCACTTCCTGGAGGAGTACTCGCACCTCTCCGCCAACGACGTGTTCCTCGGGTACCTCGCGCACGCGACCGAGCGGATCCATCTCGGCTCCGGGATCTTCAACCCGCTCGCCCAGGTCAACCACCCCGTGAAGGTCGCCGAGAAGGTGGCCATGCTCGACCATCTCACCGAGAACCGCTTCGAGTTCGGGAGCGGGCGCGGGGCGGGCTCGCACGAGATCCTCGGGTTCATACCGGGCGTGACCGACATGAACTACACCAAGGAGATCTGGGAGGAGACCATCGCGGAGTTCCCCAAGATGTGGCTCCAGGACGAGTACGCCGGCTTCCAGGGCAAGCACTGGCAGCTGCCGCCGCGCAAGGTCCTGCCGAAGCCGTACGGGAAGTCGCACCCCGCGATGTGGTACGCCGCCGGGTCGCCGCCGTCGTACGCCATGGCCGCGCGCAAGGGGCTCGGGGTGCTGGGCTTCAGCGTGCAGAAGGTCTCCGACATGGAGTGGGTCCTCGAGCAGTACAAGACGGCGGTGGTCGACGCCGAGCCGATCGGGGACTTCGTCAACGACAACGTGATGGTGACGACGACGGCGATCTGCGCGCCGACGCACGCCGAGGCGATCGAGATCGCCGTGAACGGCGGGCTGCACTATCTGCCGTCCCTGGTGTTCCGGTACCACGACACCTTCCCGCGGCCCGAGGGGTTCCCCGTGTGGCCCGAGACGCTGCCCGAGTACACCGCGGAGTTCGTCGAGCTGCTCATCGAGGAGGAGCTGCTGATCTGCGGGGACCCGGACGAGGTGGTCCGGCAGTGCAAGCGGTGGGAGCAGGCCGGCGCGGACCAGCTGAGCTTCGGGCTGCCGGTGGGGGTGCCGAAGGAGGAGACGCTGCAGACGATCCGGCTGATCGGGGAGCACGTGATTCCGAAGATCGACACGGATCCTGTGCATCGGACCACGCGGTTCCGTCGGGGGGTTTGAGCGTCGTTGGCGGCTGCGGGTTGTTCGTGGCTGGTCGCGCAGTTCCCCGCGCCCCCAGGTGGGCGATCCGACCCCGTATCAGGAGGTGAACCCCATGTTCGATCACGTCATCAAGGGCGCGTCTGTCGTCGACGGAACCGGCGGCCCCGCATACACCGCCGACGTCGGCCTTCTGGACGGCCGTATCGCTGCCATCGGCGAACTCACCACAGAATCCCGCACCACCGAGGACGCCACCGGGCTCGTCCTCGCCCCCGGGTTCGTCGACCCCCACACCCACTACGACGCCCAGCTGTTCTGGGACCCGTACGCGACCCCCTCCCTCAACCACGGGGTCACCACGGTCGCCGCCGGGAACTGCGGCTTCACCCTGGCACCGCTGAACCCGGCCCGCCCTGACGACGCCGACTACACCCGCCGGATGATGTCCAAGGTCGAGGGGATGTCCCTGGTCGCCCTGGAGGAGGGGGCGCCCTGGAGCTGGAGTTCCTTCGGGGAGTACCTGGACGCACTCGAAGGCCGGATCGCGGTCAACGCCGGTTTCATGGTGGGGCACTGCGCGCTGCGACGGTATGTCATGGGGCCGGACGCCATCGGAGGGCAGCCGTCCCAGGAGCAACTCGCCGAGATGCTGCGGCTGTTCCACGAGGCCATGGACGCCGGCGCCTGGGGTTTCTCCACCACCCAGTCGTCCACGCACTCCGACGGCGACGGAAAACCCGTGGCGTCCCGGCACGCGCTGCCCGCCGAACTGCTGGCGCTGTCACGGGCCGTCGCGGAGCACGAGGGGACACAGATCGAGGCGATCGTCGCCGGGTGCCTCGACCAGTTCAGCGATGCCGAGATCGACCTGTTCGTGGAGATGAGCGCGGCGGCCGGGCGGCCGCTCAACTGGAACGTGCTGACCATCGACTCCTCCGTGCCGGAGCGGGTGCCGAGGCAGCTGTTCGCGAGCGAGCAGGCGAGGAAGGCGGGCGGCCGGGTCGTGGCGTTGACCATGCCGATCCTCACCCCGATGAACATGTCCCTGGGCACCTTCTGCGCGCTGAACCTCATCCCCGGGTGGGGCCCGGTCCTCGGACTGCCCGTCCCCGAGCGGATCGAGAAGCTCCGCGACCCCGACGTACAGAAGGAGCTGCTCAGGCAGTCCCAGGCCAAGGAGGCCGGCGTCTTCCGGCGGCTGACCAACTTCGGGCGGTACGTCATCGGCGACACCTACAGTGAGGCCAACCGCGGGCTCAGCGGGCGGGTCGTGGAGGACATCGCGGCCGAGCGCGGGCAGGAGCCGTTCGCCACGCTGGTCGAGATCTGCGCGGCCGACTCCTTGCGTACGGTCCTGTGGCCCATGCCCACCGACAACGACCCGGCGTCCTGGGCGATGCGTGCCGAGGCCTGGCAGCACGAGGACGTGCTGCTCGGCGGGTCCGACGCGGGCGCGCATCTCGACCGGATGTGCGGGGCGCCGTACACGACCCGCTTCATTGGGGACTGTCTGCGCGGCCGGAAGCTGACGTCGCTGGAACAGGCCGTGAAGATGCTCACCGACGACCCGGCCCAGCTGTTCGGGCTGCGGGAGCGCGGGCGGATCGAGGAGGGCTTCCATGCGGACCTCGTCCTCTTCGACCCGGAACGGATCGCCGCGGGCACGGCCACCCTGGTGCACGACCTGCCGGGTGACAGTCCACGGCTGGACTCCAAGGCGATCGGGATACGGGCCGTATGGGTCAACGGGGTCGAGGCGATCCGGGACGACGTGGTGAGCGGGGCCGTACCGGGCCGGGTACTGCGGTCGGGGCGGGACACGCGGACGGTGAGCACGAGGTGACTGCGTCGGGCGGTGCCTCGGGTCGTGCTTCAGGCCGTGGGTCCGGTGCGCGTGGGTCTGCGGTTGGTTCCCCGGAGGAGCAACGGCTGTTCGTCGGCGGCGAGTGGGTGGTGCCGGACGGCGGGCATTACGCGGTGGTCGATCCGGCCACCGAGGAGACCGTCGGGTGGGCTCCGGAGGCCTCGCGGGATCAGGTGCACGCGGCCTGTGCCGCGGCCCGCGAGGCCTTCGGGCCGTGGTCGCGCATGCCGGCGGGGGAGCGGGCGGCGATCCTCGCCCGCGCCTCCGACCTCATCCGCTCCCGCCTGGTCCCGTACGCCGAACTCGCCCAGGCCGAGACGGGGGCGACCACCGCGACGGCCCGCGCGATGCAGGTCGGTGTCGCCGCCGCCCGCTTCCGGCGGTACGCGCAGGTCGAGCCCGCCGAGTGGGCGATCCCGCCGCAGATCAACGAGGCCGGCCCGATGGGGAAGGCCGCGGTGATGGGCGCACTGGCCGTCCGGCAGCCCGTGGGGGTCGTCACCTGCATCACGTCGTACAACAACCCGTGGGCGAATCCGTCGGGCAAGATCGCCCCCGCGCTCGCCATGGGCAACACGGTGGTCGTGAAGCCCGCCCCGCAGGACCCCCTCTCCGTCTACCGCATGGCGGAGGCGCTGGAGGCCGCCGGGGTTCCGCGCGGGGTCGTGAACGTGGTCAGCGGGCGCGCGGTGGAGGTCGGCGAGGCCGCCGTCGACTCCCGGGACGTCGACATGGTCAGCTTCACCGGCTCCACGGCCGTCGGACAGCGCATCGGCGAGGTGTGCGGGCGGTCCATCAAGCGGCAGTTGATGGAGCTGGGCGGAAAGGGAGCGGCGGTCGTCTTCGAGGACGCGGATCTCGGGTCGGCGGTGGCCGGGATCGGGACCACCTTCTCCTTCTACAGCGGACAGATCTGTACGGCTCCGACGCGGGTGCTGGTGCAGCGGGGGGTGTACGAGCGGCTGGTGGAGAGGCTGGCCGCGTATGCCGGGCGGCTGAAGGTCGGGGATCCCCGGGAGCCGGACACCGTCGTCGGACCGGTGATCTCGGCCGCGCACCGGGAGCGGGTGGAGTCGTACGTCGAACTGGGCCGCAAGGAAGGCGCTTCCGTCATCGTGGGTGGTGAACGGCCCGCCAGGGACCGGGGTTTCTACGTCGCCCCGACCCTGCTCGCCGACTGCGGCCCGGAGATGCGGGTGGTCCGCGAGGAGATCTTCGGCCCGGTGGTGACCGTGACGCCCTTCGACGACGAGGAGGAGGGCATCGCGCTCGCCAACGACAGCGACTACGGCCTCATCGACTACGTCTGGTCGGCGGACGTGGCCCGCGCCTTCCGCGTGGCACGGCGGCTGCGGGCCGGGGGAGTCGGGGTCAACACGGTCGGCCGCAACATGGAGGCACCGTTCGGAGGCTTCCGCAGCAGCGGGGTCGGACGGGACTGCGGGTCGTACGCGCTGCACGCCTACAGCGAGGTGCAGTCGATCGTCTGGCCCGGGTGAGCGGGTCTCTCGGGACGGAGTTCGGCCAACTGGCCGGTAACTTGCGGGTGGGCCCGTAGAGTCCCGGACCGGAGGGCGGTGACATCGATATCGCCGCCCTGACCGACAGTCAATATCCCTTCCGGAGAACCGACTTGAAGCTCACCAAGCGACTCGTTCTGACCACGGCGGGCCTCGCCGCCGCGACCGCCCTGCTGGGCACGACCACCGGTTACGCGACCCCCTCGGACGCCGCGCCGAAGCCGGTGAAGGCGCCCGCGGCCCTCAAGGTGCCCGACGGCAACAAGCTCACCGGCGTGTACCCCGCCCGGGGCGTACAGACCTACACCTGCACCGACGGTGCCTGGAAGCTCCTGGAGCCGGCCGCCACCCTGTCGGACCGGAGAGGCCGTACGGTCGCCCTGCACTCCCGTGGCCCCGTCTGGGTCTCCACGGTGGACGGCAGCGCGGTGAACGCCGCGGCGATCGCCAACTCCCCCAAGACCGGTACCATCCCCGAGCTCCTGCTCCAGGCCACCGCCACCCGGGGCGCGGGCGTCTTCGGGGGCGTCTCCTACATACAGCGCCTGAACACCACCGGCGGTGTGGCCCCGGCCACCGCCTGCACCGGCACGGACCAGGTGAGCGTGGCGTACACGGCGACGTACGCCTTCTACAAGCCGGCGAAGTGACGCGGGCGAGTCTCTGAGCGGGACGGCGGCGGGCTTCCGCCGCCGTCCCGCCACCTGCTCAGGTGCTCGTGCCCCTCACAGGAACTCGCTCCGGTAGGCCGAGGCCAACTCGGCCGCGCGGCGGCGGCGTTCCGTGAGCTCGTCCTCCGACAGGTGGGGCGGCGGCGCGTCCTTGCCCGCGACGACATCGCCGATGCGCGTGAAGTACTCGTCCTGGCCGGCGGGGGTGCACATGCACAGCATGCGGGCCGGCGCACCCGAGGCGTTGCGGAAGTTGTGGGGCGCGTTGGCCGGGATGTTGACCGTGGACCCGGCCCGTACGGTGTGCTTCTCGCCGCGGAAGGTGAACTCGATCTCGCCCTCGAGGATCGTGAACATCTCCTCGAAGTCGTGCCGGTGCGGCGGCGGGCCGCCGCCGTCGGGGACACGCATGTCGATCAGGCAGTACCGGCCGTCGGTCTGCTCGCCGGTGACCAGCATGCCGTACGTGTTGCCCACCAGGGAGATGTACGTCGTACCGGGATCGTCGGGGTCCGCCACGGTCAGCGAGCGGGACGGGTCGTCGTCGGGGATCATCGCGATCGTCTCCTTCGAAGGTCAGAGGCCAGAGGTCAGAGGTCAGGCGGCAGGCGCGACGATGACGACCTTGCCGTGCAGTTCGCCCGTGGCGGCCTGGGTGTGGACTGCCGGCAGCTCCGCCAGCGGCACTCGCCGCGCCACGTCGACGCGCAGCTCGCCGGAGTCGACCAGCGCCACCAGCCGCGACAGCTGTTCGGCGTCGCTGTTGACGAACAGGTCGATGCCGCGCACGCCGCGTGTTTCGTCGCTGGGCGCGGGCATCCACACCGTGGTGTTCACCAGTACTCCACCGGAACGGATCAGGGTGAGCAGCGCGGCCAGCCGCGCCGGGTCGATCGGCGCGAGGTTGAGCACGATGTCGACCGGCTCGGTCACCGCCGCGGTCACCTCGGTGGCGGTGTGGTCGACGACCTCGTCGGCACCCGCCGTCCGCACGCGCTCGCGGCTGCGCGGGCCGGCCGTGGCGATCACGTAGGCGTCGGCGTTCTTGGCCAGCTGCACGGCGTAGCCGCCGACCGCGCCGCCCGCGCCGTTGATGAGCACCCGCTGCCCCGGCGCCAGCTTCGCGTGATCGAACAGCGCCTGCCAGGCCGTGAGACCCACCAACGGCAGCGCGGCGGCGTCGGGCAGCGGGATGCTCGTCGGCGCCGGCGTCAGTATCCCAGCCGGTGCCACCACGTACTCCGCGGCGGCACCGCTCCCCGTCATCGGCAGGAAACCGACGACCCGGTCGCCGATCTCGAGGCCGGTCACGCCCTCACCGAGCGCGTCGACCGTGCCGGAGACGTCGATGCCGGGAGTGTGCGGCAGCGTCACCGGGATGGGGCCCTGCATGAAGCCCCCGCGGATGTTGCCGTCGACACCGTTGAAGGATGTCGCGGCGACCCGTATCAGAACCTGACCGGCGCCGGGTACGGGCTGCTCGACGTCCTCGTAACGCAGGACGCTCGGGTCGCCGTACTCGTGGAAACGTACTGCCTTCATGGGAAATCCTTTCGAAGCACTTGGGGGTCGTGCGATGCCTAAGCGCCCAATGCGGGCAGGAGTTGGAGCTTCTGGTAGCTGGGTGTGCCGGGTGTGGCGGAGAAGACGAGCAGTTCCTGGGCCTGGTCGGGGTCGATCAGGCGCTGGCAGTACAGCTCCAGTTCGCCCAGCTCGGGATGGCGGTAGCGCTTGAGGTCGTTGTGGTGGCTGACGTCCACCTCGTGCAACCGCCAGGCCTCGGCGAACTCGGCGCTATTGGCCAGGAGCGCGGCGACGATCTCGCCGGCCCGGCCCTGCGGGTCCGCCGTGTACGCCGCCCGGATCTCCGAGGTGAAGACCCTGCCCCGCAGGGCGTGGTCCTCGGCGGGGTAGAGCTCGCGTTGCGCCGGGTCGGTGAACCAGCGGTAGACCAGGTAGCGGGACATCCCGGTGAACCGGGTGTAGTCACCGAGCAGGGCGACCGCCGGACGGGTCTGCAGCAGCGCCTCACCGAAGCGGGACATCACCAACACCGGTGTGTCCGCGAGTCGTTCGACGATGCGCATCATGGTGGGGCTGACGTGGTCGTCGCGCAGGTGTCGGCGTGGCGCGGAGTGCCCGGCGAGTTCGAAGAGGTGGTCGCACTCGCTCAGGCTGAGGTGCAGGCCCCGGGCGAGCCCGGCGAGCACCTGCTCGGACGGCATGGGACCGCGCTGCTGCTCGATCCGGCTGTAGTAGTCGACCGACATCCCGGCCAGCGCGGCGACCTCCTCGCGCCGCAGCCCACCGGTACGGCGCCGAGCACCGCGGGGAAGCCCCACGTCCTCCGGCTGCAGCACCTCCCGGCGCGCCCGGAGAAAGTCGGCCAGCAGCGCCCGGTCCATCTCGACCTCCCGTGTTCGACGGACCAAGCGTCGCGTGAGTCGGAACACGGATGAAGGCCTGACTT
Organism: Streptomyces sp. NPDC050759; assembly: GCF_044456945.1. Taxonomy (NCBI): domain Bacteria; kingdom Bacillati; phylum Actinomycetota; class Actinomycetes; order Kitasatosporales; family Streptomycetaceae; genus Streptomyces; species Streptomyces sp. NPDC050759. Next base: position 9,762 of record NZ_JBITGI010000028.1, read on the forward strand.
ATCCACGGACAAGTTGTCCGTGGCAGGGCGAGCGGGCAGGTGGGGATGAACGCGGACTAGTCCCGCACGGCGGACAGGAGCTGGAGCTTCTCGTAGCTGGGTGTGCCGGGTGTGGCGGAGAAGACGAGGAGTTCCTGGGCCTGGTCGGGGTCGACCAGGCGCTGGCAGTACAGCTCCAGTTCGCCCAGCTCGGGATGGCGGTAGCGCTTGAGGTCGTTGTGGTGGGTGACGTCCACCTCGTGCAGCCGCCAGACCTCGGCGAACTCGGGGCTGACCTCCAGCAGTGCGGCGACGATCTCACCGGCGGTTCCCTCGGGGTCCGCCGTGTACGCCGCCCGGATCTCCGAGGTGAAGACTCTGCCTCGCAGTTCGTGGTCCTCGGCGGGGTAGAGCTCGCGTTGGGCCGGGTCGGTGAACCAGCGGTAGACCAGGTAGCGGGACATCCCGGTGAAGCGGGTGTAGTCGCCCAGCAGGGCCACCGCCGGTTGATTCTGCAGCAGCGTCTCGTTGAATCGTGACATCACCAACGCCGGTGTGTCCGCGAGCCGTTCGACGATGCGCATCATGGTGGGGCTGACGTGGTCGTCGCGCAGGTGCCGTCGCGGGGCGGAGTGCCCGGCGAGTTCGAAGAGGTGGTCGCGCTCGCTCAGGCTGAGGTGCAGGCCCCGGGCGAGTCCGGCGAGTACCTGCTCGGACGGCATGGGACCGCGCTGCTGCTCGATCCGGCTGTAGTAGTCGACCGACATCCCGGCCAGCGCGGCGACCTCCTCGCGCCGCAGCCCACCGGTACGGCGCCGAGGCCCGCGGGGAAGCCCCACGTCCTCCGGCTGGAGCACCTCCCGGCGCGCCCGGAGAAAGTCGGCCAGCAGCGCCCGGTCCATCCTTCTCCCAGCCTCCGCGAACGAGCCACATGCCGAGGGACTGTCCGGTTCGGCGAGATCCACCGTATCTCTTCAGTGGTCGAGATCCACCCGAACGGTCAACTGACCGGCCCCTATGGCCCGTACGGCCGCGCTGTTCATCGGGGGCAGCGAGCGCAGTCGTACGGCGATGTCGTCGTCCGGCATGAGATGGGCGGTCCCGGTGTGCCACCGCCCCCGGATGCGCACCCGCACCCGCGGATCGGCCTTGATGTTGCGGACGTACTGCGACCGCTCGCCGAACTCCGAGACCAGCCAGAAGGATCCGCCGATCCGCTTGCCGCCCACGGGGGTCCGGCGGGGCAGGCCTGAAGTGCGGCCGGTGGTCTCCAGGACGGTCTGGAGCGGCAGTCGGCGCATGATCGGGTTGAAGCGGCGCTGGAGGGCCGTGACGGCGCGGTACTTGCGCTCGGCGTTGGGGGGCATGGGCGGTGAGACTCCTGTCTCTGGTGCTCTCTCCGGTCTTCCGTAACCTGACCGGCGGACTTGATGATCTCAGGGTGCGGCCGGGTGGACGAAGGGTGTCGGCGATGCGCGTGGTGACCTGGAACCTGTGGTGGCGCTTCGGCCCGTGGGAGGAACGCCAGAAGGCGATCCTGGCGGTGCTGCGGGAACTGCGGCCGGACGTGGTGGGCCTGCAGGAGGTGTGGTCGGCGGGCGGTTCAGGTGGCGAGAACCTCGCGGAGTGGCTCGCCGGCGAGCTCGGCCTGCACTGGGCGTGGGCCGCGTCGCCCGCCTCGGAGCGCTGGCAGCGGCGGATCGGCGACCCTGGGGTGGAGGTCGGCAACGCGGTACTGAGCCGCTGGCCTGTGGTCGACCAGGCGGTTCTCCGGCTCCCCGCCCCCAACGCGCTGGACGACGGCCGCCTCGCCTTCCACACCAGGCTCGCGGGACCGTCGTACGACATCCCCTTCTTCACCACCCACCTCACCTCTGCGCCCACCGCGTCGGCGATCCGCTGCCAACAGGTCACGGCGCTGGCGGAGTTCGTGGCGGCGCGCCGGTCGGGCACCGACTTCCCGCCCGTCGTCACCGGCGACTTCAACGCCTGGCCCGACTCCGACGAGGTCCGCCTCTTCGGCGGCTACAAGACGGCCCCGGCCGCCCCGGACCAACTCTTCCTGGACGCCTGGGAGTACGCGGACCCTACGGCCCCGTCCGCGACCTGGGACCCGGCGAACCCGTACGTCCGCGTGGCCCCGCCGGTCCGCATCGACTACATCCACGTGGGCCCGCCGGGGGCGACGGGGCTGGGCCACGTCCTGGGCGTACGGCGGGCGGGCGACGGTCCGGTGGACGGGGTCTGGCCGTCGGACCATGCGGCGGTGGTGGCGGACCTGGCGGACAGGTCAGAGTGACTTCAGCAGGGCGACGAAGGCGCGGTGGCTGACGGTGACGATGGTTTGGGCGGCGTCGGAGTCCGTGATGTGGACGTTGTCGGGGTCGGTGGATATGTGGACGCAGGCCTCGCCCTCTTGGCAGTAGGACGACTTCCGCCAGGTGTTGGTGGGCATTTCGGCTCCTTCAGAGACTCTGGATGATGGAGTGGATCAGATCCCGGGACTTCTGGGGACTGAGGGCGATGCCCTTCACGACCGACAAGCCCCCCGCCGCCCCGGACGCCGAGAACGGCCGCGGCCTTCACCTCGTACGGGCCTGCGCCGGCGCGATGGGCGTGTCGGTACTGCGGCACTTGGGCGCGTCGAAGGGCGGGAAGCTGCTGTGGGCGGAGTGCGGGTCCGGACCTACTGGCACCGGGTCCTGATCAGGAACCTGCGCTAGTGGGGGATGGTGAGCAGGATGCGGCCGTGGCCACCGCCGGCGTCGACGTGGTCGTGGGCCTTGGCGATGTCGTCCAGCGGGTAGCGGTCGCCGACGGCGACGGTGAGGGCGCCGACGGCAGCGGCGGAGGTGAGATCGCGGGCGGCCTGGCGCTTGGCCTCGGTGGGGAAGTCGTCGCTGCCGAGCAGCCGCAGGGTGACGTTGTTGAACAGCAGAGGCCAGAAGGGGATCTCGGTGCGGTCCGTGCGGGTGGCGTAGGCGGCGATGACGGCCCCCTGGGCGGCGACGGCGTTGTCGAGATCGGCGTTGTCGGACAGCGCGACCTCGATGATCCGGTCGACGCCCCGCGGCGCGTACGAGCGGATGGCTGCGGCGGGGTCGCCGGTGTCCAGGGCGACGGCGTGGGAGACCACGGCCGGGTCGACGCGGTCGAGGTCGGCGGTGCGGCGGACGGTGGCGATCACGGTGGCGCCGGCCCAGTGGGCGAGCTGGGCGGCCAGGGAGCCGACGCCGCCGAGAACTCCGTGGACCAGGACCAGTTGGCCGTCGACCGGGCCGTCGGCGAAGACGGTGCGGTGGGCGGTGATGCCGGGAATGCCGAGGCTCGCGCCCAGTTCGTCACTGAGGTGGTCGGGCAGGAGTACGGCCTGGTGGTCGGATACGACGGTGTACTGGGCGGCGGTGCCGAAGGGGCGGTAGGACTGGGCGCCGTACACCCAGACCCGTTGTCCGACGCGGTGGACATCGACTCCGGCGCCCACGGCGTCGATGACTCCGGCGCCGTCGCTGTGCGGGATCACCCGCGGGAAGGGCATGGACGAGCCGAGCCAGCCGCGCCGTTTCTTGGTGTCGCCGGGGTTGACGCCCGAGACGGTGACGCGGACGCGGACCTCGTCGGGGCCGGGGGCGGGATCGGAGAGTTCACCGACGTGCAGGACATCGGCGGCGGGGCCCTGGGCGTCGTACCAGGAAGCAAGCATGGGGGTACCTCCGTGGACGGTCAGCTCGCGGGAGCGGCGGGCGCATGCGGATCGCTGTCGGTGCCTGCGGTGTCGAACACGGGCGGTTCCTCCCCGAGGGTCTCGCGCAGCCAGGTCCGTTCGGCGCGGCTGGTGGCGCGGGCGGTGAGCAGCATGCCCCGCCGATAGGGGTCGGCGACCTCCTCGGCACGCAGGGGCTGCTCGTTGTCGTAGAAGAAGCTCGCCGGTTCTTCCAGGAACTCCAGCCGCCGGCGCAGCACCGCGTGCTGTTCGGCCACGTCGGGCAGGTGGGAGAGGAAGGCCAGGACGACGTAGAACCGGGTGAAGTCGGTGATCTCGTGGTCGGCGGGCTTGCGCAGGCGCTGCAGCATGTCGGCCCGCCCGGCCGCGGTCAGGCTGAGCACGAACCGGGCCGCCCCCGCGGCCGGGTCGGCGCGCCGCTCGATCAAGCCCGCCCTGGTCAGGCGATTGATCGCCGGATACAGGCTGCCGTCACTGACCGGCCGCGTATAGCCGGTCAGCTGCGAGATGCGGCGGCGCAGCTCGTGTCCGGGCAGGGGTCCCTCGGCGAGGAAGCCGAGTATCGCGAGTTCCAGCATGAGTCCAGTGTCGCACGCGAACATCGAATCGATGTGAACATCGATTCGATGTTACGCTCGCAGGCATCCGCCCAAACGTCTCTGGAGAGGCACAGCAAGATGCCGTCGCAGTCCACCGAGTCAGTGATGAACCGTTTCGTCGAGTTCATCAACACGGGCAACGAGGGTCTCGCCCGCGAGGTCATTTCTCCGGACGCGGTGTTCCACGCGCCGAGCCACCCGGAACCACTGCGGGGGCCCGAGGGGTACATGGAAGTCCTCGGGATGATGCGCGGCGGCTTCTCGGATGTGGAGTGGACGCTGGAGGAGACGGTCACCGAAGGTGACACCGTGGCCGCGCGGTTCACCATGCGGGGAACCCACGACGGTGAATTCTTCGGGATCCCGGCGAGCGGCAACAAGATCTCGGTGCAGGCCATGAACTTCTACTACCTGGCCGACGGCCGGATCGTCGGCGAACGGGGCCAGCCCGATCTCCTCGGGGTGATGCAGCAGATCGGTGCGGTACCGGCGCCGTGACCTTGTAGCGGGTTCGGGCTCCTTCGACACCCCCCCTCGACGACCGACCTGCGCACCGTCCGCCTCGCTGCCTCACCCACCGCACTGGAGCTGCTCCGCACCTACGACCGCGCCAGCACGGCCGCCCTGCAACGCGCCCTGGCCGATCTGACCCCGAGCAGCCGCGAAGCGATCGAACACGCCCTACCCGCCCTCGCAGAGCTGCTCACTGTCCTCGAGGCCGACTAGTACTCCCGGTTTCGCGGGGCGTTCGGCGCAGGCGCTCAGTCAGCCTGCTCCTGCCCCGTGAACATGTCGATCAGGCCGTGCGGTGTGCTCTCGCCGAACATCAGGGCGTAGAGCTCGGTGCCCTCGGTGGCGGTTGCGGCGCTGCGGGGGAGCATGGCCCGCTCGTACTCGGTGAGCGCGGTCTCGAGGTCGTCCGGGTACGCCGCGAGGAACTGCGCGAGCTCCGCGCCGTCGAGCATGGCGAGGTTGGCGCCCTCGCCGTTCGGGGCGGCGACATGGGCGGCGTCGCCGATCAGCGTCACTCCCGGCACCCGCTCCCATCGGTGCTCGACGGGCAGGGCGACGAGGGGACGCAGGACCGGGGCGGTGTCGGTGTCGGTGATCAGTGCCGTGAGTTCCGGGGCCCAGCCGTCGAACTCCGCCGCGATGCGGGCGGTGGCCACGGCGGAGTCGGTGAAGTCGATGTCCGCGAACCACTCCTGCGGGCGGACGAACATCACATAGGTGTGCAGGTTGCTGTCCCTCTCCCGGTGCGTCACGAAGCCCTTGCCCGGCGCGAGCACGAACAGTGCCCCGCCTCCGACCGTTTTCGCGCTGACCGGGTGCCGGGTGTCGGAGTCGTACAGGTACACCTCGACGCAGGACATGCCGGTGTACTCGGGCACCGCGTCCGACAGCAGCGGCCGTACCCGTGACCACGCACCGTCCGCTCCGACCAGCAGGCCGGTGACGACGGTGCTCCCGTCGGCGAACGTCACCTCGTGGCGGCCCTCCCCGAGCGCACGCGTGCCGCTGACCTTGTGGCCCCAGCGGACCGTCCCGGGCGGAAGCGAGTCCAGCAGAAGCTGCCGCAGCTCGCCGCGCTGCACCTCGGGGCGGCCGCCGGTGCCGTCGTCGGCCTTCTCGAACAGGACGGTCCCGTCCCGGTCGACGAACCGCGTCGCCTCACGACCCTCCAGGACGAGACCGCGGAACTCGTCCATCAGGCCCGCCGCCTCCAGCGCGAGCTGTCCGTTGTAGTCGTGGATGTCGAGCATCCCGCCCTGCGCGCGCACCGTGGGCGAGGACTCCGCCTCGTAGACGGTGGACGGGATGCCGTTGACGTGCAGGACACGGGCGAGCGTGAGGCCGCCGAGTCCGGCGCCGATGATCGTGACGTGGGTGGTCATGGTGACTCCTGGAGTTCGCAGGGCCGTCGGGCGGTCACCCGGCGGGGTCTGCGACAAGACTCCGGGCCCCTGTCGACAAGCCCCCGACATCCGACCGACAGCGCCGACAGATGACCGACATAGGGCCGCGGACTCGATCACGGCGTTGATTCCGACCAGTCGGTATGGACATCCCCGCCCCGGCCCGGTACAGATGCAGTCATGCGAATTTCCGTGACGATCTTCCTCACCGATGAGACCATCACCCCGACCCGGATCGCCCGTGAGCTGGAGGCACGGGGCTTCGCCGGGCTGTATCTGCCCGAGCACACGCACATCCCCGTCGAGCGGGTCACCCCGTACCCGGCGGGCGGCGACCTGCCGCGCGAGTACGGCCGAACCCTCGACCCCTTCGTCGCGCTCGGTCAGGCCGCGGCCGTCACCGAACGGCTCGGCCTCGGCACCGGCATCACGCTCGTCGCCCAGCACGACCCGATCGACCTCGCCAAGCAGATCGCGACCCTCGACCACCTCTCCGGCGGGCGGTTCACGCTCGGACTCGGCTTCGGCTGGAACGTCGAGGAAGCCGCCGACCACGGCGTCGAGTGGCGTACCCGGCGCGAGCTCGTCCGGGACCGGATGGCGCTCATGCAGGCGCTCTGGGCGGACGAACCGACCGCCTACGAAGGGCAGTTCGGGAGTGTTCGAGCCAGCCACGCCTTCCCCAAGCCCGTCGGGAAGCGGACTCTCGTGGGCGGCGCCGCCGGACCCAAGCTGTTCTCCCACATCTGCGAGTACGCCGAAGGCTGGCTCCCCATCGGCGGCCGCGGCCTCACCGAGTCCCTGCCCGTGCTGCGCACCGCCTGGACCGACGCGGGCCGCGATCCGGCCGCCCTCCAGGTCGTCCCGTACGCCGTCGTCCCCACCCCCGGCAAGCTCGCCCACTACGCCGAGCTCGGCATCGAGGAGGTCGTGCTGCAGCTGCCGCCGGCGGGGGAGGCCGAGGTGCTCAAGGTGCTGGACGAGTATGCCCGTTATGTCCAGGACGGTGGGGATGGAGTGTGACGTCACCCACCTCTGTGCGGCACCGCCGCCCTGATCACCCCGCTCGTATGCTCGAAGGATGACGACTTCCGCGGCCTCCGGAACCGGCCCCACCGACCGCCCCGGCGGTACGGGTCCCACCGAGAACTCCATGCGTCGCGCTCTCAAACGTGCCCGGGATGGCGTCGCGCTCGACGTCTCCGAGGCCGCGGTGCTGCTCCAGGCCCGCGGCCCGGCCCTGGACGACCTCACCGCGTCGGCCGCCCGCGTCAGGGACGCGGGCCTCGCGCAGGCGGGCCGCCCCGGTGTCATCACGTACTCGAAGAGCGTCTTCATCCCCCTCACCCGGCTGTGCCGGGACAAGTGCCACTACTGCACCTTCGTGACCGTGCCCGGCAAGCTCCGCCGGGCCGGCCACGGCATGTTCATGTCCCCCGACGAGGTCCTGGACGTGGCCCGCAAGGGCGCCGCGCTGGGCTGCAAGGAAGCCCTCATCACCCTCGGCGACAAGCCCGAGGACCGCTGGCCGGAGGCCAGGGAATGGCTGGACGCGCACGGTTACGACGACACCATCGCGTACGTCCGGGCCATCTCCATCCGGATCCTGGAGGAGACGGGACTCCTCCCGCACCTCAACCCGGGCGTGCTGTCCTGGACCGACTTCCAGCGGCTGAAGCCCGTCGCGCCGAGCATGGGCATGATGCTGGAGACGACCGCCGAGCGGCTCTGGTCCGAGCCCGGCGGACCGCACTACGGCTCCCCCGACAAGGAGCCCGCCGTACGGCTGCGGGTCCTGGAGGACGCCGGGCGTTCGTCGGTGCCGTTCACGAGCGGCATCCTCATCGGGATCGGGGAGACGTACGAGGAGCGCGCCGAGTCCCTCTTCGCGCTCCGGCGCACGGCACGGGCGTACCACAGCGTCCAGGAGCTCATCATCCAGAACTTCCGCGCCAAGCCGGACACCGCGATGCGCGCCATGCCGGACGCGGAGCTGGACGAACTGGTCGCCGCGGTGGCCGTGGCCCGGCTCATCATGGGCCCGGCCGCCAACATCCAGGCCCCGCCGAACCTGGTCGACAGCGAGTACGAGCGCCTCATCGGGGCGGGGATCGACGACTGGGGCGGGGTCAGCCCGCTCACCATCGACCATGTGAACCCCGAGCGGCCGTGGCCGCAGATCGAGGAGCTCACCGAACGCTCCGCGGCGGCCGGTTTCGAGCTGCGGGAACGGCTCTGCGTGTATCCCGAGTTCGTCCAGCGCGGTGAGCCCTGGCTGGACCCGAGGCTGCGCCCGCACGTGGCCGCGCTGGCCGACCCCGAGACGGGCCTCGCCCGCCCCGACGCCCTCCCGCAGGGACTGCCCTGGCAGGAGCCGGAAGAGGTGTTCGTGGCGTCCGGCCGCACGGACCTGCACGCCTCCATCGACACCGAGGGCCGTACGTCCGACCGCCGCGACGACTTCGACGAGGTCTACGGCGACTGGGGCGCCCTGCGCGAGGCGGCCGCCCCCGGCATGGTGCCCGAGCGCATCGACACGGACGTACGGGACGCGCTGCGCACCGCCGCCGACGACCCCACCAAGCTGACCGACGCGGAGGCCCTCGCGCTGCTGCACGCCGACGGGCCCGCCCTGGACGCGCTGACCGGGATCGCCGACGACGTGCGCAGGTCGGTGGTCGGCGACGACGTCACGTACATCGTCACGCGGAACATCAACTTCACCAACGTCTGCTACACCGGCTGCCGGTTCTGCGCCTTCGCCCAGCGGCGCACCGACGCCGACGCCTACACCCTGTCCCTGGACCAGGTGGCCGACCGGGCCCAACAGGCCTGGGAAGTGGGCGCGGTGGAGGTCTGCATGCAGGGCGGCATCCACCCGGACCTGCCCGGTACGGCGTACTTCGACATCGCGAAGGCGGTGAAGGAGCGGGTCCCCGGCATGCATGTGCACGCCTTCTCGCCGATGGAGGTCGTCAACGGCGCGACCCGCACCGGGATGTCCATCCGCGAGTGGCTGACGACGGCCAAGGAGGCCGGCCTGGGCTCCATTCCCGGCACGGCCGCCGAGATCCTCGACGACGAGGTCCGCTGGATCCTGACCAAGGGCAAGCTGCCCACGGCGACCTGGATCGAGGTGATCGAGACCGCCCACGAGGTCGGCCTGCGGTCCTCCTCCACAATGATGTACGGCCATGTCGACCAGCCACGCCACTGGCTGGGCCACCTGCGCACACTGGCCGCAATCCAGCAACGCACCGGCGGCTTCACGGAGTTCGTGACACTCCCCTTCATCCACACCAATGCCCCGGTGTACCTGGCCGGCATCGCCCGCCCCGGCCCGACGATGCGGGACAACCGCGCGGTCACCGCGATGGCACGCCTCCTCCTCCACCCCTGGATCCCCAACATCCAGACCAGCTGGGTCAAGCTCGGCACCGAGGGCGCGGCCGAGATGCTCCGCTCCGGCGCCAACGACCTCGGCGGCACGCTGATGGAGGAGACCATCTCCCGGATGGCGGGATCGTCGTACGGCTCGTACAAGTCGGTGAAGGACCTGATCGCGGTGGCGGAGGCGGCGGGCCGCCCGGCGAAACCCCGCACGACGCTGTACGGGGAGGTGCCGGAGGAGCGGCAGAAGGCGGCGGCCGTGTCGGACGGGCGTCTGCCGGAGCTGTTGCCGGTGCTGGACTGAGTGAGGCGGAAGTGAGGCGGAAGTGAGGCGGAAGGTGTCTCGGCGGGGGCCGGTACGATGATCCGACCCCCGTTCGACGGGGATCCTTAGCCGAGGAGATGCGTGCCGTGCCAGCCCCGAAGGTCTGGGTGACGGGTCTGACCGTGGGGGCGATAGCCGCCGTCGTCACCCTGGCCGTACAGGCCGACAAGGGAACAAAGCCGAGCGCGGTTGCCACCGCCCGGCCGAGCGCCTCGTCGTCCCCGCGCGCGTCCGCGCAGCCCGAGCCGTCGGCGACCGCGGTTCCGGACGCCTCCGGGACCGGCCGCCGGATCGTCTACTCGCTCGGCGACAAGCGGGTCTGGCTGATCGACGCGAGCGAGGCGGCCCGGCGGACCTTCGCCGTCTGGCCGGGGACGGTGGACCCGGCCCCCGGCACCTACTCGGTCTCACTGCGCCGGGAAGACCCGACGACCGGGTCCGACGGCGTGCGGATCGAACACATCGTGTACTTCACCGCCGTGGGCGGCGTGAACGTCGCCTTCTCCAACGCGGTGGACGGCTCCTCGCCCCCGCCGGCGAACGGCGTCCAGACCGGCGGCATCCGCATGAAGACGGCGGACGGCTCGGCACTGTGGACGTTCGGCGAGACGGGGACGAAGGTCGTAGTCGTCAACTAGCGCCAACTGGTGGCTAACTGGCAGTACGGTCCGGCAGGTTGACCACCAGCAGCACGACCCCGCTCAGCACGAACACCCGCAGCGCCGCGTCCAGCCCGTTCCAGGTGTCCGACTGCCACATGGAGAACCACTCCCCGCCGATCGCGATGAACCCGGCGCCGAACAGCAGCATGAGCATGAGCAGGCCGTAGGTGGAGAAGCGCCGGGCCCGCGGATCGTCCCCGCGCACCCACAGATAGGTGCCGTAGATCAGCACGAGCGCGGCCAGCGTCTCCCAGACGATGATCGCGACGTACGCCGTGTTCTGAAGTCCCTTGCTGGTGATGGCTCTCCACATCAGATCGTCGTCCTTGAACGTCGTATCCATCGCGAGAACATGCTGCACGAACGCCTGGTTGGTCCCGAAGTCCGTGATGTTCCCGAACGCCACGAGCGCTATGTACAGCGCGACGCTCGCGGTGAGAAGGGTGGCGGAGAGGTGGAGTGCGCTGCGTGTGGTGCGTGGGGGTGTCGATGCCATGGGGGCCATCTTCCCAGCGAGAGGCGATGTGATCCAACGCCAATTCCCTTGGCGGAGAGGCTGCTTGGCCGCGGCTGGTCTACTCGGTGTCTTTGGGGGGCGCCGTCACCTCGCCATGGTCCTCGTCCGGCAGTCGACGGGTGAGCTGTGCCGTGAGACCGGGATCGGCGAGGATCCGGGCCGTCGCGCGCCATTCGACGACGACTCGGTGCAGATTGGCGTGGACGTCCAGTTGTGCGGCGTCGTACGTGGCGTCGATGAGCTCGGCCACGAACTCCTTCGATTCGTCTGCCGACAGATGGCGCATCCATGGGAAAACCGAAGGCAGAGCACGCAGTATGGCCCGCTCGCCGGCGTCACTGCGGACGAGGGCGGCGAGAAGACGAGCCGTGATGTCCGCCGTCTCCTCGCGCTGCTGGTCGTGGCGGGCAGTCGTCAGGTACAGATCCTCGCCGTCTCGACGCGTGATGTGCACGCGCTGGGTCCGGTCGAGCGTTTCGGCGACACGCTTTGAGTTCTTGGAGAGCTCGGAGAAGGCGACCGTGGGGGTGGACATGATCCAACGCTACTTCGGAACGTATTCCGAAGTCAATCGCTGGACGGCTGTCCAGGGCATCGGGACCTCTGCCAGACTGCGGGGTGTTTGCATGACGGGGGTGAGTCGGATGGCGGCGCGGCCGTCGATGCAGGAGCTGATCCGGCAGCGCAGGCGGGCCGGATTCGTGGGGCGGAGCGACGAGCGGGCGATGTTCCGGCGCAACCTCGACCTGGCGCCCGAGGACGAGCGGCACCGGTTCCTCTTCCATGTGCACGGCAACGCCGGTGTCGGAAAGACGTTCCTGGTCCGAGAGCTGGAACAAGTGGCCCGCGAGAAAGGCGCGTTCGCGGCCTATGTCGACGAGAGCGTCGGCAGTGTGCCGGAGGCGATGTCGGCGATCAGCCGCCAACTGGGCACTCAGGGCTGCCGCTTCAAGGAACTGGAACGACTTCTCGCCACCCACCGCGAACGTCTGCGCGAGGCGGAGGCCGCCGCCGTTGTCACCCTCGAAGCGGAGCCCGAGGGCCCCTCGGCGGGCAGCATGGCCGCGGCGCGGGCCGGACTGGCCGGACTCGGAATGGTGCCGGGCGTGGGAGCTTTCGCGGGAGCCCTGGACCCGGCTCAACTCGCCCACGGAGCCGACCGGTTGCGGGCCGGGCTCAGCGCGCGCTTCCGCAGCCAGGAAGACGTCCAACTGGTCATGCACCCGGAGCGGGTACTCACCCCGGTGCTTCTGGACGAACTCACCGACGCGGCGGCCGCGGCCCCCTGGATCGTCCTCTTCTTCGACACGTACGAGCGGACCGCCCCGTTCCTCGACGGCTGGCTGCACGAGGTCATGACCGGTGACCGGTACGGCACCCTCCCCGCGACGGTCGTCGTGGTGACGGCGGGCCAACGTCCCTTCGACACCACCCGCTGGGGTGCCTTCGCCGACTTCATGACGGACGTGCCCCTCGGACCGTTCACGAATGCGGAGGCCCGGGGGCTGCTCGCGGCCAAGGGAGTGGTCGCCGAGCCCGTGGTGGAGGAGGTGCTGCGCCTCACGGGCGGACTGCCCGTCCTGGTGTCGACCCTTGCCGAGCAGCGCCCCACCGACCCCGAGGACATCGGCGATCCCAGTGCGACGGCCGTAGAACGCTTCCTGAAGTGGGAACAGGATCCGGTACGGCGATCCGCGGCCCTCGCGTGCTCGCTGCCCCGCCAACTGAACATGGACGTGTTCCGGGCGGCCGTGGACTGCCCGGACGACGAGGTGGAACAGCTCTTCACCTGGCTGCGGTCCCTGCCGTTCGTCACCGACCGCGGCGACCGGCTCCGCTACCACGACCTGGTGCGGGAGGCGATGCTGCGGATGCAGCGCGGGCGGTCGCCGCGCGGCTGGGGCCGGCAACAGGAGCGTCTGGCCCGGATATTCGGCGAGTGGCGGGTGGCGTCCGAAGACGGGCGCGCGGACGGGGAGCTGTGGGCGGACGAGGAGTGGCGGGAGCTGCGGCTCGCCGAGTCCTACCACCTGCTGTGCGCTCAGGCGCGGGTCGCGCTGCCGCTGGTGCTGCGGGACTTCATGGACGCCTGTGACACGGACGATGTCACCGCGGCCCGGTGGGCGCGGACCCTGCTGGACGCGGGCCGGGACGGCCACATGGAAGCGGTGTCCAAGTGGGGGAGCGAACTGTCCCGGACGCTCACCGAGGGCGGCGTCCCCGCGGCACTCGCCCGACTGCTGTCCCGGGCGGCCCTCGACGAACCGGCCCAGGCACATGCCCGAGTGGTACGGGGCAGCGCGCTACGGCGCCTCGGCGCGCTGGAGGAGGCACTGCGCGAGTACGACCGGGCGGTTGCGCTGGATCCCGGGCTCGCGCGCGCCTACCGGGGCCGTTCCTACGTGCGCGGCGAACTCGGCGACTACGAAACGGCGGTCGACGACCTGGACCAGGCCCTCGCGCTGGAGCCGGACAACGCCTCCGCCCACTCGGTGCGGGGTGAGTACCACAGGGTGCTGAACCACACCGACGAAGCGCTCAGGGACCTGGACAAGGGGATCCAATTGGACCCCGCCCACCACTTGGCCTGGGCGTCCCGAGGCGCCGTCCGCCTGACCCGAGGTGAACTCGACTTTGCCCTGGCAGACTTGGACCGGGCCCTCGACCTCAAACCCGACTACACGTGGGCTCTGGTCCGCCGCGCCCGCGTATGGCGCGGTCTCGGTGATCCCGCCCGCCAACTGGCCGACCTCGACCGAGCGGTCACCCTCCAGCCGGACTGGCCCTGGGGCCGCTGCGAGCGCGGCGACGCCCTCCGCAACGCAGGCCGCCTCGAGGAGTCCCTCCGCGACTACGACCGCGTACTCGCGCTCGCCCCCGACTACGCCTCGGCCCACGCGAGCCGAGGCGCCGCCCTGTCCCAACTGGGCCGCTTCGAGGAGGCACTCACCGCCCTGAACCGCGCCCTGGACCTCGACCCCACCTACACCTGGGCCCTGTGCCGCCGAGCCGAAACCCACCTCGCCCGCGCCACCTTCGACCTGGCCCTCGCCGACGCGGAACGCGCATGCGCGCTGAACCCGGACGATGAGCGGGCGCTTGCGGTGCGGGACCGGGTTCGGGGCGTCGCCGGATAATCCTCAGCGGGTGGGCGGTATACCTGCCCGGCGTCACGCCGACCGCCCGCCGCCCCCGTCCCTGGCGTCATAGGCCCGCCGGGCCTCCTCCACCCGCTCCAGGTTCGGTGACCACTCCGCCAGGGTCGCGAACAACGGGGCCAGGCTGCGGCCCAGTTCGGTGATCTCGTATTCGACCCGGGGCGGGACCTCCGCGTGGTACGTGCGGTGGACCAGGCCGTCGCGTTCCAGTTGGCGCAGGCGCTGGGTGAGGACCTTGGGGGTGATGGTGGCGATCCGGCGTTCCACTTCTACGAAGCGCTGACGGCCGTACTCGTGGAGGGCCCAGAGGATCGGTGTGGTCCAGCGGCTGAAGACGATGTCGACGACGGGGGCGATGGGGCAGGCGTTCTCCGGGGGGACATCGGTCCCGGGCCCGCGGCCGCGTGCTGTGGTCTCCGTCACATCAAGCCTCTCCGCCATTACTTTCCTCTAGGTACCTACTGTCCTCCCGATAGTAGCTTCGCCGTGTGTCCACAGGAACCAGTCCAGGACCTCGGAAAAGGGGAGCAACATGATCGTGGTGACCGGTGCAACGGGGAACGTCGGGCGGCCCCTCGTGAGGGAGCTCCTCGCGGCGGGGGAGCGGGTGACGGCCGTCTCCCGGCGGAGTCCCCGTGAAAGCCCGGCAGGGCTACGGCATCACCCGGCCGACCTCGCCGCACCCCAGACCCTCAAGCCTGCCCTCGAGGGAGCCGAAGCGCTCTTCCTCCTGACCTCCGGCGACTTCGTGGCTCAGGGCGGCAACCTCGACGACGTCCTCGACGTCGTCCGGGCCGGTGGTGTCCGGCGGGTCGTGCTGCTGTCCTCGCAGGGCGTCACCACCGGCGACCATCCCTCCGAACTGGAGGACGCCGTAAGGCGGTCGGGGCTCGAATGGACCATGCTGCGGCCCGCCGGGTTCCACTCCAACACCCTCCAGTGGGCCGGCGCCGTGCGCGCCCAGCGGACCGTGGCGGCGCCCTTCGGGGACGTCGCGCTGCCGACCGTCGACCCGGAGGACATCGCCCAGGTGGCCGCCGTGGCGCTGCGGGATCCCGGCCATGCCGGGCGCGTGCACGAACTGACCGGGCCCGCCCCGATATCCCCGCGGCAGCAGACCGCCGCGATCGCGGACGCGGTGGGAGAGCCGGTGCGCTTCGTCGAGCAGAGCCGGGATGAGGCCAGGGCGGAGATGGTGCGGTTCATGCCGGAGCCGATCGCGGACGCCACCCTCGACATCCTCGGCGACCCGTCACCGGGCCTGCGCCGGGTCAGCCCGGACGTCGAGCGGGTCCTCGGCCGGCCGCCCCGCGCCTTCGCCGACTGGGCGGCCCGCAGCGCCTCCCTCTTCCGGTGACCGCGGTTTCCGGTTGATAGCCGCACTTCGAGGACCAACCGGGTCTCACCTCGCATACCCCCACGCCCCCTGAACCCCGCACCCCCCGTCGATTACAGTGCCTGACGTCGTACATACGGACGGTCGCCACAGGGAGGTCTTGGTGGGTGCGACAGCCGGGGCCGTCGTCTGGGGGCGGGCCGAGCAGCAGGACTTCCGTAGCCGGGTGCGTGGGACACTCCTCGGGGCGGCCGTGGGGGACGCGCTGGGCGCACCGGTCGACGGGCTCGGACTGGACGAGATCCGGGAGGCGTACGGCGCCGAGGGGCTCGTGGACCTCGGGTTCGGGTACGGCCGACGCGGCGCCGTCACTCATCTCACCCAGCTCAGCCTCTTCACCGTCGACGGGCTCATACGGGCCCAGGTCCGCCGGGACACCGGCGCCTGGCATCCGCCCACCGATCTGCACCGGGCGTATCTGCGGTGGGCCGCCACCCAGCGGGACTGGGGGCCCGACGAGCGGCGCAAGGACGACGGGTGGCTGGCCCGGGAGGAGTGGCTGTACGCCCGCCGCGACCCGACCCGGTCCCTTCTCCTCGGGTTCGGCGACGACACCATGGGGACCCTGGAGTCGCCCAAGAACCCGAACGAACTCGGGCCCGAGGCCACGGCCCGGTCCGCGGCCTTCGGGCTGCTGGTCGGGTGGGAGCCGCAGCTCGTCGTACAACTGGCTGTCGAGTGTGCCGCGCAGACCCACGGGCACCCCGTCGCCTATCTGTCGGCGGGCGCGTACGCCGTGATCGTGCACGCGCTGGCCCTCGGCGACAGTCTCGACGGGGCGGTGCAGCGGGCGCTCGCGCTGCTGGCCGCGCGGCCGGGGCACGAGCCCGTGTCGGACGCGCTCCAGCACGCGCTGGGTGCCGTACGGCAGGGGATGCCCACCCCGGCGCGGGTGGAGGAACTCGCCGCCGACGGCTCGGCGGACGGGCTGCTGTCCGCCGCCGTGTACTGCGCGCTGGTCGGGGAGGACGTACGGCACGGTCTGTGCCTCGCCGTGAACCACGACGGGCCCTCCGCCGCGGCCGGCTCGCTCACCGGCGGCCTGCTGGGCGCCCTGCACGGCGAGACGGCCCTCCCGCCGGCCTGGCTGGCCGAACTGGAGGGCCGTCCCACCCTGCTGGAACTCGCCGACGACTTCGCCATGGAGATGACCCAGGGGCCCGCGCTGCACGGTCCGGCGGGGGCGTCGCCGGGGTGGCTGGCCCGCTATCCCAGGGCCTAGACCGGTCCGGTGTCCGAGGGCCTGGACCGGTCCGGTGTCCGAGGGCCTGGACCGGTCCGGTCGTGACTTCTAGTCCTTGACCTTCGTACCGATCACGTCCTCCACACCGCCCACAGGCGTCGGGATCGCCGCGGCCGCCGCCCCGTCCCCGTCCGTGTTGATCTTCTCGATGATCGCGAGGCGCTCCGGGGTGTCCTCGGGCTTGATGAAGCCCACGAGGATGTACAGGATCAGCGAGACCGCCAGCGGGATCGAGACCTGGTACTGGAGCGGGACACCGCCGTCGACGTTCCAGTTGATCGGGTAGTTGACCAGCCAGAAGGCGAGCAGACCCATCGACCAGCTGGTGAGCGCGGCGGTCGGGCCGGAGCGGCGGAACGGGCGGAGCAGGCCGAGCATCATCGGGATGGCCATCGGGCCCATGAGACCGGCCACCCACTTGATCACGACGGTGATGATGTCCTTGAACGCGGGGGAGTTGACCTGGGTCGCCGCCGCCATCGACAGGCCGAGGAAGACGACCGTCGTGATACGCGCGACCCGCAGGCCCTGACCCTGGTTCCAGCTGCGCGCCCTGCGCCACACCACCGGTGCGCAGTCCCGGGTGAAGACGGCCGCGATCGCGTTGGCGTCGGAGGAGCACATGGCCATCGTGTGCGAGAAGAAGCCGACGATCACCAGGCCCAACAGGCCGTGCGGGAGCAGCTGTTCGGTCATCAGGCCGTAGGAGTCGGAGCCGTCCGGCTTCTGCGACTCGACGAGCAGCGGTGACATCCACATGGGGAAGAACAGGACGACCGGCCACACCAGCCACAGGATCGCCGACAGCCGCGCCGAGCGCTCGGCCTGGTACGCGTTCGCCGTGGCCATGTAGCGCTGGGCCTGGTTGAGCATGCCGCCGTTGTACTCGAAGAGCTTGATGAAGAGGAAGGCGAGCAGGAAGACCGTGCCGTACGGCCCCACCAGCGGCTCTCCGTGCCCCTGGAGCTCGGGCTCGTCCCAGGCGCCGAAGAAGCCGATGCCCTTGTCGTTGAGCTTGAGGACGACGGCGATGAACATCGCGACACCGGCGAGGAGTTGGATGACGAACTGGCCCAACTCCGTGAGCGCGTCGGCCCACAGACCGCCGATCGTGCAGTAGATGGCCGTGATGCCGCCGGTGATGAGGATGCCCTGGTTGAGCGACATCCCGGTGAACACCGACAACAGGGTCGCGATCGCGGCCCACTTGGCGCCCACGTCCACGATCTTCAGCAGCATGCCCGACCAGGCCAGCGCCTGCTGGGTCTTCAGGTCGTAACGGTTCTTCAGATACTCCAGCGGGGAAGCCACATGGAGCCGTGAGCGCAGCCGGTTGATACGCGGCGCGAACAGCTTCGAGCCGATGGCGATGCCGAGTGCGATGGGGAAGGACCAGGTGACGAACGACGTGACGCCGTACGTGTAGGCGATGCCCGCGTACCCGGTGAACATCACCGCGCTGTAGCCCGACATGTGGTGCGAGATGCCCGACAGCCACCACGGCATCTTGCCGCCGGCCGTGAAGAAGTCGCTGACGTCGTCCACCCGTTTGTGCGACCAGACGCCGATCGCGACCATCACGCCGAAATAGCCGATGAGCACGGCCCAGTCGAGACCGTTCATATGCGCCCTCCCAGGGATCAGCCCGGCGCTCATCGTGGGCGCCACCGCGTGGACACGACAAGCTGGTGTAGGGTCAAAGGGAGGTAAAGATATTCGTGATGATGGCCTGCGTTCACCTACATGAACTCACCGCATCAGCTCCCCGGCGTTGACCAGCAACGACTGTCCGGTGATCGCTCGCGCCCGGTCCGAGGCCAGGAACACCGTCGCGTCCGCCACGTCCCCGTCGGTCGCGAGCTCGGGCAGCGCCATCCGTTCGGTGAGCCGCTTCAGTACGTCCGCCTCCGGCACCTTCTCCGTATGCGCCGTGAACTGCACGTACGCCTGCACCGGCGGCCCCCACATCCAGCCGGGCAGCACGGTGTTGACCCGGATCCGGTCCGGCCCGAGCTCCCGCGCCATCGAGTACATCGCGCTGGTCAGCGCCCCCTTCGAGGCGGCGTACGCGGCCTGCCGCACCTGCGAGGGGGCGGCCACGGCCGACTGCGTCCCGACGAACACCACCGACCCGCCGCCCGCCGCCCTCAATCCCGGCAGACAGGCCCGGGTCATCCGCAGCGAACCCAGCAGGTTCACGTCGATGACCGACTGCCAGGTCGCGAAGTCCGCGTCCTCGAGCCCCCCGAAGTAGCTGTCCCACGCGGCCACCTGCACGACCGCGTCCAGCCGCCCGAACCGCTCCACCGCCAACTCCGCGAGTCGCACGCACTGGTGCTCGTCGGTGATGTCCGTCGACCGGTACGCCGTGTGCGCCCCGTCCGGATCGATCTCGGCGGCGCTCTTCGCGAGGTTCGCCTCGGTCCGCGCACCCAGTACGGCGTTCCCGCCGTCCCGCACGACGGCTGCGGCGACCTGATGACCGAGCCCGGCCCCGACGCCCGACACGACGACTGTCTTCCCGGAGAGAAGTGACATACCGGCGGCCTCCCTGATTCCTGCCTGGTTCCTGGCTCTGGCGCATTATCTGACGGGGCGTCAGAGTATGGGCGAGTGCTGGAGGAGGGAAGGTCCCATGTCAGAAGAGACCCACAGCGAGACGTACGCCGAACTGGCCGCCGTAGGGCCCTACGGAGCCGATCTCGGCCATGCCCTCATCACCATGGTCGAGCCGCACCCCGGCCGGGAACGCGAGTACAACCGCTGGTACGAGGACGACCACTACATCGCCGGCGCGATGGCCATGCCGTGGATGTACGCCGGGCGCCGCTGGGTGGCCACGCGGGACCTGCAACTCCTGCGCTACCCGGAGAACTCGGCCGTGGCGCAGCCGGTGACGGCCGGCTGCTATCTGTCCGTCTACTGGATCACCGCCGGCCGCTACGCCGACCACATGCGCTGGACCGTCGGCATCAACAAGCGCCTCAACCGCGACCACCGCGTCTTCCAGGACCGCACCCACGTCTTCACGGCCTTCCAGGACCATGTCGCGACCGTCTATCGCGACGGCGACCACGGCCCGCGTGACATTCACGCCCTCGACCATCCCTACGCCGGGCTCGTCGTCCAGGTCATCGACACCGAAACGCCCGAAACCCGCGGGGAGTTGCTCACCTGGCTGCGCGACGATCACCTTCCCAAACAGCTGGCGGGCTCGCCCACGGCCATGGTGACCGTCTTCGCCCCGACGCCGCTGCCCCTGGACCGGATGTCCTACGTCAAACAGGTCGACGGCGTCGGGACCCGGCTGACCCTGCTGTGGTTCCTCCAGCAGGACCCCCGCGAGGCCTGGGACGACCACTTCACCGGCCTGGACACGGCGGTGGCCGCCTCGCGGCTGGGCGACGTGCGGTTCGTCGCGCCGTTCGTGCCCACCGTGCCCGGAACGGACCGGTATGTGGACGAGCTGAGGTGACGGCTGAGTGGGGGTTGGGCAGGACACTGGTGCAAAGAGCACCAGGGACCTCCCTCGCTCCGGGCACCCGTTTCCGGCCAGAGTGGAAGGCACGCCGAGCCCGCGCGGTGGACAGCGCGAGGACGTTGCGGCGGCATCTGTGGAGGTGGCCGAGATGGCTGGAAACAAAAGGGTCGCCCTGGTGACCGGTACGACATCGGGACTGGGCAGGGAGGTGGCCCTGGCCCTGGCCGCACAAGGGGTACACGTTCTGGCACACGGCCGTGACGCGACGCGTCTGGAAGCGGTCGGCGCCGAAGTGCGGGCCGCGGGCGGTCAGGTGGACACCTATCTGGCCGACCTGGCCGATCTGTCACAGGTGCGCGCGCTGGCCGAACAGGTCGGAGCGGACCATCCCGAGCTGGCGATCCTTGTCAACAACGCCGGCCTCGGAGGTGGCCCGCCGCCCCACAAGAAGCGGGAAGTGAGCGCCGACGGCTACGAGTTGCGGTTCGCGGTGAACTATCTCGCGCCGGTGCTGCTGACCCGGCTGCTGCTGCCGCGGCTGATCGCCGGTGCGCCGGCCCGGGTGGTCAACGTCGGGTCGGTGGGGCAGGCGCCGCCCGACTTCGGTGACCTCCACATGGAACGGCGTTACGACGGCGCCGACGCGTATTTCCGCAGCAAGTTCTCGCTCGCCGCGTTCACCTTCGACCTGGCCGACGAACTGCGGTCCACCGATGTCCATGTGAACTGTGTGCATCCGGCCAACTTCATGGACACCTTCCAGGTGCGCGAGGCGGGCATCACCCCGTGGACGTCCGCGGCCGCCGGTGTGGAGCCGGTGCTCAACCTCGCACTCGGCCGGGGCGGCGAGTCGACCGGTCAGTATTTTGACGGGACGCGTTCCAGTCGAGCGAATTCCAAGACCTACAAGAAATCGGTGCGCCAGGAACTGGGAAAGGTCACCGAGGATTGTCTGGCGGCGTTCCTCTGAGGGTACGGGCAGTCGACTGTTCGGCTGCTCGAATTTAGAATCATTTGGGATGCCTGAAACTTGCCTTTTAATGTAAGGCGCGAGGATGGGAGCGTGGTGCGGCTGCAACGGCGGAGCCGCTGGGTCCATATTCAGGGGGAATCAGCGTGGAATTCCGCGTTCTTGGGTCTTTGGGTGTTTCGTCCGAAGATCATGAATGGTATGTTCCCAGTGCCCCGAAGCAGCAGCAGACACTGGCTCTTCTGCTGCTTCAGGCAAACAGGTTCGTCTCCGCTTCCTCGCTTTCCAGGGAGTTGTGGGGAGACGCTCAGCCGAAGACCTCCGGTGCCACCCTCCAGGCCTATATAGCACAGGTCAGACGCTTTCTCGCGAAGGTGTACGGGGAGTCCGTCGAGCGGATCATGAAAGAAGTCCTGGTGACGGAGTCAGGTGGTTACTCGCTTCGGGCAGGTATTCCCGACCTCGATTTGACCTCTTTCGAGGAAAGGGCGCGAGAAGGCCGTGCCGCACTCGCTGAGGGAGATGTCGAAGCGGCTCGCGTACTCTTAAAGCGGGCGCTGGAACTGTTCCACGGATGTGTCCTCGAAAACGTTCCCCATGGTTCCGTGATCGAGGTTCAGGTGCGCCGGATAGAGCAGTTGAGGCTCGCGGTGACCGAGCAGTGCTACGAGCTGAATCTCAGGATGGGACGCCATCACGAAGTCATCGGCGCGCTCTCGGAGATCGTCGAGGAAAATCCGTTCCACGAGAATTTCCACGCGCTCCTGATGCGCGCGCTCCACCAGAGCGGGCAGCGCGTGGAAGCCCTGCGGGTCTACCACCTGCTGCAGTCCCGCCTGAGCGAGGAACTCGGCCTCGCCCCCTCCCCGCAGGTCATGGCGCTGCGCCAGTCCATCCTCGAACCCTCCGCGCGGTGACCGGCGCTCCCTGGTAGCGGTTGCACCAGTACCAACGCTTTCTGGTTGCCGCCGCACCGCGGCGGCACCATCGGTCACCATGAGCCAACTCTCGCAGCGGCGGCCCGACAGCGCCGGGTCCGAACCGGCACCCCTGCGTCACAACAGCCGTACAGTGCGCGTCTTCGCGGTGGTGGCGGGCCTGTGCGTCTCGAACCTCTACTACGTCATCGTCCTGCTTCCCGAGATAGCCGCGTCCCACCACCGCCCCGCGCAGGACTTCGCGCATCTGCTGTCGCTGACCCAGGGCGGATACACCCTGGGTCTGCTGTTTGTCGTGCCGCTCGGCGACCGCGTGGACCGGCGCAGGCTCTGCACCCTGCTGCCGGCCGCCGCCTGCCTGGTGTGCGCCGCCGTCCCCTGGGCGCCCACAGGCACCTACCCGGTGCTCTTCGTGCTGCTCGGGCTGTGCAGTGTGACGGCGATGGTGCTGGTGCCGTGGGGCGCGGACCTGGCCGACGACGCGGCGCGCGGCCGGGTGGTCGGCACCATCATGACCGGCCTCATCCTCGGTACCCTGCTCTGCCGTACGGTGGCCGGCGCCCTCGCCCAACTCGCCTCCTGGCGCCTCGTGTACGGGACCGCCGCCGTCCTCATGGCGCTGTGCGTCGCCGCCCTGTACTGGGGCCTGCCGAGCGGGCAGACGGATCCGCGCCGACCGCGCGACACGGACGGCGAGAGCTACCTCCACCTGCTCGGTTCCCTGCCACGAATCCTGCTGCGCACGCCCCACGTCGGTGAGCGCAGCCTGTACGGGGCGCTCGCCTTCGGAGCCTTCAGCGCGTTCTGGGCCGTCCTGCCGCTGCACCTCCAGGCACGTCCGTTCTCCTTCGGGCCGGCCGAGATCGGGCTCTTCGCGCTGCTGGGCGGCGCCGGGGTGGTGGGGGCCTCGGCAGCGGGCCGGCTCGCGGACCGCGGGCTCCAGACCCCGACCACCCTCGCGGCCTTCGCCACCGTCGTGGCCACCTTCCTGGTGCTGGGCGCCTGGCCGGGATCGCTCGCCCTGCTGATCGTCGGCACAGTCGTCCTCGACATGGGCATCCAGGTCGCCCACATCACCAACCAGAGCGTGATCTACGCGGGCAACCCGGCCATGCGCAGCCGCATCACGACGACCTACATGGTCCTGTACTTCGTGGGCGGCACCCTCGGCTCGGCCGTGGCCGCGACCGTGTGGGGGCGGGGCGGCAACTGGGGCACCACCTGCCTGGTCGGAGCCGGGATGGGGGCCTGCGCGCTGGCCGTCGCGGCACTGCGGGCCGGGCTCGGGCGTCTGCGGGCGGGCAGGACGGCCGACGTACGGCGCTGACCCCCGTAGCTGGGAAGTTCACCGGGACACTGGGTGGGCTCTGGCGGTGCTGGGACAAGCCGCTGGATCTTGTTGCGATGGTTGATGTGGCAAGCATCCGGAACAACGGACGTCTCGGCACCACCGCATATGGGGGTCAGCGTGGCACACAGCCTGATGCAGTCGATCGCTCGTGAACGGCCAACCGCCGGGGCCCGGACGGGCACGGTGACAGTGCGACTCCTGGACGGATTCGCGGCCGGCCCGCTGGTGCCGTCACCGACGCCCGGCAGCGTGTGGCGGATCGCCGCCTACCTGGCGTTGTACGGTCCCACGGCGCGCCACCGGGTTGCCGGGGAACTGTGGCCCGAGGCCACCCAGGAACGCGCCCTCGGCAGCCTGCGCAGCGGGGTGTGGCGGATTCAGCGGGAGCTGCCCGGGCTCATCGACGCCCGCCGGGCGCTGCTGTCCCTGACCGATCGCGCCGTGGCCGACGTGGACGAACTCGTCAGGGAGAGCCGCGCGATCCTGGAGTGCGACAGCCACCTTCCGGTGGACGCGTCCGTGCTGCTGCGACCCGGCGAGTTCCTGCCGGACTGGCACGACGAGTGGATCGTGGTCGAGCGGGAGCGGCTGAGCCAGCTTCGGCTCGACGCGCTGGACGCCCTGGCCGGCAGGCTGCTGGCGCGCGGCAGGTTCGGACTCGGTCTGGAGAGCGCGCTGGCGGCGCTGCGCACGGACCCGCTGCGGGAGAGCTCCTGCCAACGGGTCGTCCAGGCCTGTCTGTTGCAGGGCAACACGGCCCAGGCCCGTCGGCACTACGAGTTCCACGCCGCGCGGCTGAGGAAGGAACTGGGCGTCGAGCCCGCCCCGTTCAGGGCGGCGCTGGTGAGCCTGTCGGAGTCGGCCCGCGCACTGGCCGGGTGAGCCGCGTGGAGACCGTTGACATCGTGGACAGGGCACGGACCACCGGGCCGGCCCGCGCCGAGCTGGCGGAGTTCCTGCGCAACCGGCGGGCCCGCCGACAGCCTGCGGAGGTCGGGATCAGCACCCTCGGCCGGCGCCGCACACCGGGCCTGCGCCGGGAGGAGGTCGCCACCCTCGCCGGTATCAGTGCCACCTGGTACACCTGGCTGGAGCAGGCGCGGGAGATCGGGGTGTCGCGCGGTGTGCTCGGACGGCTGAGCGGGGTCCTCGGGCTGGACCCGGCCGAACGGGCCCATCTCTTCCGGCTCGCGGGCCATGTGCCGCCGGCCCGCGACACCGCGGGGGTGAGCGAGTGCGGGGCACCGCACCGGATCCTGCTGGCGCAACTCGACCCCAGTCCGGCGGTGCTGACCAACCGGCGCCTCGACGTCATCGCCTGGAACCGGGGTTACCAGTCGCTGTTCGGGGACCTGGGCAGGTTGCCCGGCGGCGACCGCAACCTGCTGTGGCTGGCCTTCATGGATCCACGGTTCAGGGCCCTCTCCCCGGAGTGGGAGACCGAGGCGGCGGCCATCCTCGGGCAGTTCCGCGACCGGCTCGGCGACCGGGTCACCGAGCCGGTCACCCGCGCCCTGGTGCGCCGACTGGAGGAGGCCAGCGCGGACTTCCGCAGGCTGTGGCGGGCCATGTCCGTGGCGCCCGCCCGGCCTCGGCGCCGTCCGATCCTGCACCCCCGGCTCGGCCGTATCGAACTGGAGACGATGGAACTCGCGATCTCGGACGGCGGCGAGGCCACGGTGCTCGCCTCGCTGGCGCCGCCGGGGTCGGACCTCGCGGAGCGGCTGTCCGCCCTGCTGGACGAGGTCGATTCAGGCGGCGTCCACCTCGGTGGCACCGCGCGTCGACACGGCGGCGAGATGGTCGCCGAGCACCGCCGACACGACCCGGTGGTGGTTCGGCGCGAGAAAGGCGAAGTGTCCGCCGGTGAGCAGCACCACCCGGCAGTCGGCACCGCTGTGTTCGACCCATCCTGACAGGGTGTGCGCGGGAACCAGCGAGTCGCTGAGCCCGCCGAGCACGGTCAGTGGCACGGACAGTCGTACGTCGGCGAAGTCCTGCTCCGCCTCGGCTCCGAGCCGGATGTCCGCCCGCAGTCTGAGCAGGACGGACGCCCTGATGTCCGGGTCGGCGAGGATCGTCTCGGGGACATCGCCGGCCCGGCCCAGGACGGTGAGCAGGTCCTGCTCACCGGTCACATGCAGGGGCCAGCGGGGGCCGGGGCCGGGAGCCTGGGACGCGGCCACGACGCCGTCGAACAGCTCGGGCAGCCGGTGCGCGGCCCGCACTGCCAGCAGGGCGCCGACACTGCACCCGAACGCCGTGGTCGGGAGGGGCTCACGCGACGCGAGCTCCGTGGCGAGGGCTGCCAGCACCCGGGTCAGGGTGGTCTCGGGCGTCTCCGTGAGCCGTCGCTCCCGGCCCGGCAGGGAGAGGGCGAGCACCTCGGTGCCGGCGGGCAGCAGGTCCACGAGCCCGCCGAGTGCGTGCGGTCCGGCACCGGCGTGCGGGAACACCACGACCCGGTGCCGCGGCCGACCGGCAGGTCGGTGCAGGTCGGTGAGCCAGGAGGGAGCGACCGGGACGGCGCCGTGCAGGTTCATCGGCCGTCCTCCGGGGCCGGTGCTGCGGTGCGCAGTTCGATGGCGACCAGCTTCAGGGGCCGGTCCGAGGTGTTGGTCATGCGGTGCGAGAAGGGGAGCCGCTGCCGGTTGAGCTGAACGGTGCCCTCGACCGCCGTCCCGGCGGCGAGGAGGATGCCGTCCGGGGTGCGGGACTCGCCGTCGGCGCCCGCGAGAACCACGGTGAGCCAGGGATGGCGGTGGGTGTGCGGGGGGCGGCTCTCGCCGGGGGGAACCTCCTCGATCCAGCACTTGACCGTGGGTTCGTCCACGATCAGGCGGGCACCCACGGCCTCCCAGGGTTCGAGGGCCGACCAGGGCTCTTGAGACCAGGGCTCGTCCGGTTGCGGGGTGGTGGACAGCGGCTCGGTGGGCAGCGGTTCACGTCGCATGGCGCGTCTCCCGGTTCGCGGCCGCGTGGCCGGTGAGCAGCCGTCGGGGATTGTCCTCGAAGAGGGTGGTGAGATCGCCGTCGGCGAGGCCTGCCCGGCGCAGCGCCGGGATCACCCGCAGCGGGAGATGGTCGTAGGACCAGTCCGGCATCATCGACTGCCGTACCTCCTCGGGGAAGTGGTCGATGAAGGACGCGCAGTCGTGCGAGAGCAGCAGCTGGCGCAGATGGCCTCGCGCGACCAGGTCGAGCACGTTGGAGACGCGCTGCTCCTCCGGGACCATGACCATGCCGAAGCGGTCGCACCCGATGTAGGCGCCGGAGTCGGCGACCTCGCGCAGATAGCCGGCGTCGGCGATGTCGCCCGCGTGGGCGAGGACCACGTCGCCGGGGTCGACCCCGTGCTTGCCGAGCAGGTCGAGCGCGAGCAGGGCGTTGGGCAGGTCCGGGTCGGTGTGCACGACCACGGGCACTCCGGTACGGCGGTGCACCTCGGCCACCGCGGCCGCCACCCGGCGCAGCGTCGGCCCGGCCTCCTGGTCCTCGCAGGCGAACTTCACCAGGGAGGCCTTCGCCGCAGTTCCCGCGACACCATCGCGAATGTCGGACTCCAGCAGATCGACCAACGGATCCGGCATGTCGAGAATTTCTCCCGGCCCGCGATAGCGCACGATCTGCGGAAGGCCGTCGAGAGCGTATATTCCGGTGGCCAGGACGATATTGACCCGGGTTTTCTCCGCGACCTGTGCGATGAGCTGCGGATCGCGGCCCTGGCCGAGCACCGTCAGATCGACGATGGTGCGGACGCCCAGCTCATAGGCGTCATCCAGCTGGCGTGCGGCACGCTCGACGCCGGCCACGGAGTCCCACAAAGCGGGGAAGTTGCGATGGAATTCCGGGTTCCAGACGAAGAGGTGCTCGTGTGTCAGCGTCATGCCCAAGGCGTCCGCGCTGATATCGCCGCGAACTGTGGATATCCGGTCGGACGGTGTGGTACGGGTATCTTCAGCAGGCATGAAAAAAATGCTAGGGGCGGCGGAGAAGGCCCCGCAAGACGGTCTACCTGGTATTTAAATTCCTGGTATTCGGCTTGCTGGTACCGAAACCAACAGTATCGGCGCGGTTCTCGTCTGCCTGGTAGTGCTGCCACCAGCACAACGCGCATCTGGAAGGCCCTCCGGCGGGGCCTCAGGATCAGTGGCGCAAGCAGGGAATAACTGGAGGCAATGATGCGTGTTGTGATCTTGGGCGGTACGTCGGGTATCGGCCTGGCGACGGCGGAGAAGCTGACAAAGGCCGGCGCCGAGGTGATCGTCACCGGACGCGACGCCGAGAAGCTGGCCGCGGTCAAGGACCGGGTGGCCAGCGCCGAGCAGGTGGACGGCACGGACGAACAGGCCGTCGCCGGGTTCTTCGAGCGGGTCGGCTCCTTCGACCACCTCGTACTCGCCTTCAGCCCGGGCGCGCTGGGGCTCGGCCCGCTGGCCGGCGTTGACGTCGCGGACATCAGGTCCGCCTTCGAGGGCAAGCTGTTCGCCTACCTGTCCGCCGTCCAGAAGGCGCAGGTCACCGGCTCCATCACGTTCGTTTCCGCGGCCACCGCGCGCTCCGCCGCCCCCGGCACCGTGACGTTCGCCGCGGTCAACGGCGCGATCGAGCGGATCGTCTCGCCACTGGCGGCCGAGCTGTCTCCGGTCCGCGTCAACGCCGTGGCGCCGGGTGCCGTGGACACGCCCTGGTGGTCGTTCGTGCCCGAGGAGGCGCGGGCCGGCCAGTTCACCGCGATGGCCCAGGACCTGCCGATCAAGCGGGTCGGCAAGCCCGGCGAGGTGGCGGATGCGATCGCCTATCTCGTCGGTGCGGAGTACGTCACCGGCACGATCCTCCCGGTCGACGGCGGCTTCACGGTCGCCTGACCGCGAAACGCTTCTCGGGGCGGGCTTCGCTGGGCCCGGCTCCGAGAAGCAGGGCCGTCCCCCGGGCCCGATCGCGCCCCACCGGACCGGATCCGGTGGGGCGCGGTGCTGTGCGGGTGCGCTCTCAGTCCGGTAGCCGTACCGACAGCGGGTGCCGGAAGACGTCCCCGGGGTCGTACGCGGCCTTGACCCGCTGGAGCCGCGGGTAGTTGTCCTTGAAGTACAGGGTGTGCCAGGGCACGCCCGAGGTGTTCCAAGCCGGGTCGGCCAGGTCGGTGTCCGGGTAGTTGATGTACGAGCCGTCGGTGGCGCCGTCCGGCACCGGCACTCCTCCGGTCGCCGCGTGCATGTCCCGGTAGATCCCTCGCACCCAGTCCATGTGCTCCTCGTCCCGTGCCGGGTCGGCCCAGGCGGCGCCGGTGTACGCCTTCAGGACGGAATCGCGCTGGGCGACGGCGGTGGCGCCGGGGTCCACCGCGTTGACGCGTCCGCCGTACGACAGGAGGTTCACCGCGCCCCGCCCGGTGAAGGACGGATCCGTCAGATGCCGGTACATGACGGCGACCTGGTCGGCCGTGTACGGGCGGCGCAGATACGCGCCCTTGCCCTTGTAGCGGTTGTCGGTGAGGGAGACGCTGCCGAACAGGTCCGAGTAGACGGCCGTGATCCACGGCATGGTCCTCAGACCGACCGTGCGTGGCGCCCGCACACCCGCGTTCACCGCGTCCAGATACCCGTCCATCAGGGCTGCGGCGTTCGGCGCCGTACCGTCCGTCTCGGCCACCAGCGACAGGGTGCCGACGGACCGGGAGGACAGCACGAGCGAGGTGTACAGGCCGGCGTACGGGGAGCCGTCGGCGCTGTGCTCGGCGTGCCAGGCCCCGTGGTTGCCGACGAGCCGGGTGAAGTCCGCCTCGGTCATGCCCTCCCAGGACCAGCGGACGGTGGCCACCAGGCTGCGGCCGGGCGGCTTCGGCAGCGCTCTCGCCGGGTCGTTGCCCCGCGCGTGCGGCGACCGGAAGAGGAACCGGGTCACCACCCCGAAGTTGCCGCCGCCCGCACCCGTGTGACCCCACCACAGATCCCGGTGCGGATCGCCGGGCTCCCGGGTCGCCACGACCGTACGGGCGCGCCCCGCGCCGTCCACCACGACCACCTCGACGCCGTGGAGATGGTCGACGATCAGCCCCTGCTCACGGCAGAGCGCGCCGAAGCCACCGCCCTGCGTGTACCCCGCGACACCCACGGTGGGGCAGGTGCCGCCGGGTATCACCACACCGTGGCCGAGGTACAGCTGCTTGTAGACGTCGCCGAGCTGCGCACCGGAGTCGACGGAGAAGGCGGCGTGCTCGGGGTCGTAGTACACCGAGTTCAGGCGGGAGACGTCGATGAGGGACGTGACGTCGGGGCGGTCCACCAGGGACTCCAGGCAGTGTCCGCCGCTGCGTACGGCGATACGCCGTCCCGCGGCGACGGACTCGGCCACGGCCTGTTCCACCTGCCGTGCCGTGAAGACCTGGTGGATCACCTCGGGGCGGGAGGACAGCCGGCGGTTCAGACCGCGGGCGCCGAGGTAGTCGTAGCGGGGGTCCTCCGGGGTGACGGCGACCCGTGCGGGTGGCGCGGGGGCCCGGTGGCCGTGCGGGAACTCGGAGGCGTTCGGGACGGTCGTGCCGTCCAGGATTCCGGCCATGTGTGCAGCACACCCATCGTGCGGCCGGTCCGCCCCGGCGGTCCGCCGCACGTCTCGGACCGGGAGGGATCAGGGACGGACCCGAGTGTGGCGAAGGGTTCCAGAATCGCGGCTCAGCCCCGCCAGAGCCGCGCCAGTGGAGACATCAGGGGGCGGCTCAGTCCTCGCGCTCCCGCAGCAGCTCGCCCAGGCGCCGCTCCAGGTCCGAACCCGGATTCACGAGATACGACACGAGGGTCTTGTCGTCGTCCGCGACATGCATCTTGATGTACTCCAGCTCGATCACCCCGAGCCGCGGATGGTTGACCGTGCGCGGCTTGGGGACGAACGGGGCCAGCTCCTTGAGCTGCCACAGCCGGGTGAAGTCCGGGCTGGATTCCTCGAGGGCGTCGAGGAGTTCCACGACGTCGGGGTCGAGGATGCGCTCGCCGACCTGGGTGCGGAACAGGGCGAGGGTGTGTGAGGCCTCCTCCTCCCAGTTCTCCGCCATCGCCCGTACCTCCGCGGAGGTGAAGGTGAGCCACAGGACGTTGCGGCGCTCGTCGGGGAGGGCGCCCAGGTCGCCGTAGAGCAGCTCGCAGCCCTGGTTCCAGGCCAGGATGTCGAAGCGGCGGTTCACGATGAACGCCGGATTCGGGTTCAGGTGGGTGAGCAACAGCTCGTACTGCTTGGGGAGTTCGAGGCGTGGCGGGGCATCGCCGGGTGGTACCTCGCCGGCCAGCCGGAACAGGTGGTCGCGCTCGACCGGGTCCAGGCCCAGGGCGTTCGCGAGGCTGCCCAGCACCTGCCGGGAGACCTTGATCTCCCGCGCCTGCTCCAGCCACGTGTACCAGGTGATGCTGAGGCCGGCGAGCGTGGCGACCTCCTCGCGCCGCAGCCCCGGTGTGCGCCGGTGGCCGACGACGGGCAACCCCACGTCCTGGGGCTTGCGTCGCTCGCGCCGACTGCGGATGAACTGAGCCAGCTCACGCCGCTGTTCCTGCGTGCTCACCTGATCCCCCTCTGGTTTTCCACCCGCCGACCAGCCTAAACGGTGGCCGTGCCGGGACCGGCATGACGGGGCGATGACGGTGCCGTCACGACCCCTGGGTCACTCTCTCCTCGGTTCCAACCGACCGCGCACAACGCGCCGACCGAAGGGCCGGACCGATGGAGGACCTCTCCTTCCAGCAAACCGTCGATCGTGTTCTGGTCCATCGGCACGCGGTGAACGAAGTGTTCCTCACCGACCTGGTGCCGATCGACCGCGACACCTGCGTCATCGGCGCTCAACTCCCCCTGTCGCACCCTTATTTCCTCGACCAGCGCGCACCGACGGCACGGTACGACGCGCTGCTGCTGACGGAGTGCTGCCGACAGGCGGGCACCTATGTCGCACACACCCAGTACGGGGTGGCGCGCGACTGGGTGTTCCTGGCCGCCGCCACCTCCATCGAGCTGGAGCGCACCGACGTCCTGGAGGTAGGCGACAGTCCGGGCGAGCTGACTCTCGAGGTGCACTCCCGGCCCTCCTTCCGTGGCGGCCGGCTGCGCAGCGTCCGCACCCGCCTCGACCTGTCGATGGCCGGCGAGCGGATCGGTGTGATGGAGGGCGAGGGGCGCTATCTGGACCGCGAGGAGTACGGGCTGCTGCGCCAGGGCGGCCGCGGCGGGCAGGTGCCGCTGTCCTCGGCCCTCGGCGTGGAGCCGGCAGGGGTGCCGGTCGCTCCCCGTCTGGTGGAGCGGCGCGATCCCCGCAACGTCCTGCTGGTCGATGCCCACGGCACCACGGAGGGCGTGGCCGCCCGGCTGTGGGTCTCCGGCCGGCACGCGACGATCTTCGATCACCCGCTGGACCACTACCCGGCGATGGCCCTGTTGGAGGCGGCCGCGCAGGCCACGACACTCGCGGTACGGCTCGACGGCGCCTCGTCCGGCCGGGCCGACGGCGCCTTTGCGGCCCGGACCGATGGGGCCGACGTACGGATCACCGGACTGGCGGCCGACTACGTCCGCTTCGCCGAGGTCGACGCCGACGTCGACATCACGGCGACGATCACCGAACGGCCCCCGGCCGCCGGCCACGGACCGCTCGCGGCGAACGTGGTGTTCCGGCAGCGGGGCGCCGTCCTCACGGAGATCGCCGTCAGCGCGGAACTCCATGCCACCGACCGCACCCCGGCCCGACAGGCGGTGGCCGCGTGACGACGGTCCACGAACGGCAGGAGCCACCGGTGCGGGCCGTGTGGACCGACTTCGGAGGCGTCTGCACACCACCCGTGGGGGACACCATGCGGGTCTTCAGCGAGCGGGTCGGCGTTCCGCAGGACCTGCTGCAGAAGGCCATCGGACGGGTCACCGAGCATGCCGGTCTGAGCGACTCCATGGAGCTGCTGGACACCCCGCTGATCACGGAGGCCGAGTGGGCACGCCGGGTCGAGGCGGTGCTCGCCGAGGAGTTCGGGATGTCCGCGGACCTCGGCGACCCGGGACAGGCCTGGTTCGGCGGTCGCCCCGCCAACGACGCGTGGGTGGCACACCTGCGGGACCTCAGGGCGCGCGGTGTCTTCGTCGGCCTGCTGTCCAACATGGTCCCGACCTGGGAACGGCACTGGCGGGCCATGGTGCCGCCGGACGGCGTCTTCGACGCGCTGGTCATGTCGTACCAGGTGGGCGTGCGCAAACCCATGCGCGAGATCTTCGACCACGCGGCCGCCGTCGCGGGCGTACCGCCCGAGGCCTGCGTGCTCGTCGACGACCTCCCGGCCAACTGCGCCGGGGCCGTCGCCGCGGGCTGGCGGGCGGTCGAGTTCAGGAACACCCCGAAAGCCGTCGCCGACGTGGCACGGCTGACCGGCTCCGGGCCCGATCCGGCCCATTCCCAGAGAGGTGACGTGCGATGACCGCAGCGAACAACGAGATCGAGCTGTTCGTCCAGGAGATGCTCCGGACGCGTTTCGACGTGCCCGAGGCGAAGCTCACCGAGCAGGCCACCCTCAAGAGCCTCGGGCTCGACTCCCTGGGCGGCGTGGAACTCAGCCTCACCATCAAGAAGAGGTACGGCGTGCAGTTCATCGCCGGTGAGATCGGCGTGGAGTTCACCGTCACCGACGTGGCGGACCTGACCCGCCAGAAGCTGGGCGAGCTCGAAGCGGCGGCCTCGTGACCGGCACCGCGGGCCGGCGCCCCGACGTGGTGGTGACCGGCCTCGGCGCGGTGTCCGCGGCCGGTGTCGGGGTGCCGGAGAACTGGGACCGGGTCTGCGCGGGCGTCTCCACCGCGGCCCCCGACCCCGGTCTGCCCGGTCTGCCGGTGAACATCACCTGCCGCGTCCCCGGTTTCGTGCCCGCCGACGTGGTCGGCGCCCAGGAGGCCCGGCGCACCGACCGGACCACCCAACTGGGCCTGGCCGCCGCCCGGGAGGCGTGCGTCGACGCCGGGTTCGACCCCCTGGACTGGAACGGCGCCCGCGTCGGCATCGTCATGGGCACCTCGATCGGCGCCGCGCACAGCTACGAGGCCGAGCACCTGCGGTACGTCGAGGAGGGCCACGAGTGGGTGTCCCCGTTGTTCGGCGTGACCGCGCCGATGAACCTCCTGGCGGGCTACCTGGCGGCGGCGCTGCACGCGTACGGCCCCAACATGGTCGTCAACACGGCCTGCGCCGCGGGCCCGGCCGCGATCGGCACCGCCCGCCAGCTGCTCCAGGCCAACCTGTGCGACGTCGTGCTGGCCGGCGGCGCGGAGGCTCCCCTGACGGGGCTGGTGATCAGCGGCCTGGTCCAGATGGGCGCGATGTCCCGGCGGACCGACGACCCGGCCGGCGCGTGCCGCCCGTTCGACGCGGGCCGGGACGGCATGGTCCCCGCCGAAGGCGCCGGCGTACTGGTCCTGGAGCGCGCCGAGGACGCCCGGGCGCGCGGTGCGCGGATCCGAGCCGGTGTCGCCGGGTACGGGGCCTCGGCGGACGGCTACCACATGACGGCGCCGGACCCGGAGGGCGTCGGCGCGGAGCGGGCGATCCGCATGGCGCTGGCGGACGCGGGACTCACCGGCGCAGACATCGGGCACGTCAACGCGCACGGCTCGTCGACCCCGCTCAACGACCTGACCGAGAGTCAGGTGATCGACCGGATCTACGGATCACCGGCGGTCACCTCCACCAAGGGCGTGGTGGGGCACGCGCTGGGCGCGGCCGGGGCGCTGGAGTCCGTGTACACGGTCCTCTCGCTGGAGAACGGCCTGGTGCCCCCGACGGCCAACCTTGTCGAGCAGGATCCCGCGATCACCGTCGACGTGGTCTCCGGCAAGCCGCGCGAACTGGCCCTCCAGGCGGCGATGACCCATTCGTTCGGCTTCGGCGGACAGAACGCCGTCGTCACCTTCACCCGGGCGTGAGGCACCGGGTCCTGCCAAGGGAAGGAACCCCCTCTCCATGAGCCGGTCCGTACTGATATCCGGCGGCAACCGCGGAATCGGCCTGGCCGTCGCGCGGGCGTTCGCCGAGGCCGGGGACCGGGTGGCGGTCACCTACCGCTCCGGCACACCCCCCGAGGGTTTCCTCGCCGTGCCCTGCGACGTCACCGACACCAAGAGCGTCGAGGCCGCCTTCGACACCGTCGAGCGGGAGCAGGGAACCGTCGAGGTGCTGGTCGCCAACGCCGGCACCACCCGCGACGGCCTGGTCCTGGCGATGGACGACGACGACTTCCTCGATGTCGTGGACACCAATCTGGCGGGCGCCTTCCGGATGGCCCGCCGCGCCGCCGGCGGCATGCTCGAACAGCGCTGGGGGCGCCTGCTGTTCGTGTCCTCGGCCGTGGCCGCCATGGGCGGCGCCGGACAGGCCAACTACGCGGCCTCCAAGGCCGGGCTCGTCGGCTTCGCCCGGTCCCTGGCCTGGGAGCTGGGCAGCCGCGGCATCACGTCCAACGTGGTGGCCCCGGGGCCCGTCGAGACCGACATGAGCGCCGCCGTCGACCCGGCACGCCTCGAATGGGTGCTCGGCGCCAGCGCCCTGGGGCGGATGGGCGCCCCCGAGGACGTGGCCGCGGTCGTGCGCTTCCTCGCCGGGGACGAGGCCCGTTTCGTGACGGGCGCCGTCGTCCCGGTCAGCGGCGGCTTCGCGATGGGGGCGTGATCCACGTGAGCGTACGAGACCTACGAGGTGAGCTGTGAACGAGAACACCGACGTACTGATCGTCGGGGCGGGCCCCACCGGGCTCACCCTCGCGGCCGGACTGCTGAGCCGGGGCGTGCGGGTGCGCGTCGTCGACCGTGCCGAGCGGGCCAGTCCGCACTCCAAGGCGATCACGCTGTGGCCGCGGTCCTTCGAGGTGTTCGAGGCGCTCGGCATCGGCCGGGAGCTGTACGACCGCAGCGTGAAGCTGGCCGCGACGAACTACTACACCGGCGACCGGCACATCGGCCGGCTGCGCATGCGCCCGCTGGCGGGCACCCGGTTCCCGGTTCCCGTCTCGCTGCCCCAGGTCACGACCGAGGAGGTGCTGCGCGAGGCGGTGGGCCGCCACGGCGGCCGCGTCGAGTTCGGCAGCCGCCTGGAGTCCTTCGACCAGGACGACGACGGCGTCACCGCCCGGCTCGCCGACGGCACGGAGATCAGGGCCGGCTGGCTGGTGGGCTGCGACGGCGCGCACAGCACGGTGCGCGAGGGCGCCGGAGTCTCCTTCGAAGGCGCCACCTACCCGCAGTCCTTCGTCCTGGTCGACGGCGAGTACGACACCGAGTACGCCCACGACGAGTCGTACTACGTCATGGGGCGCACCGGCGTGATCGTGGTGGCCGGTCTGCCCGGCGGGCTCTACCGCTTCTTCGCGAGCGTGCCGCCCGGGGTGGAGGTCCAGGACGCCGAGGCGGCCGTGGCCCGCGCGGTGGCGGAGAACTCCCCGCTGCGGGCGGAATCCGTGAAGGTGGCGGGCAGCGGCGTCTTCCGGATCCACCGCAAACTCGCCGACCGGATGCGGGTGGGCCGCGTGCTGCTGGCCGGGGACGCCGCCCACATCCACAGTCCGGCCGGCGGACTCGGCCTCAACACCGGTGTCCAGGACGCCGGTTCCCTCGCCTGGCGGCTGGCCGCGGTCGTCCGGCGCGGACTGGACGAGGCCGAGCTGGACGCCTGGCAGGAGGAACGGCTCTTCGTCGCGCGCGGGGTCGTCGCGGAGGCCGACCAGCAGACCCGGATGTGGCTGCTCAAGGGCTGGCGCAGATGGCTGCGGGACATCGGCATCACGGTGGGCCTGCGCACCGGCGTGATCGAGCGGGTACTGCCGCGCCGCATGTCCCAGCTGGATCTGGTGCTGCCCGTGCAGGGACCGGCCGCCGGACGGCTGCGGCCCGGTTCCCGTCTCCCCGACGTGCCGGTCACGGGCCGGGGACAGCACCTGTACGACCTGCTGGGCGGCGGACACCTGCTGCTCGCCGCCGGCGAGGAGGGCGTCGGCGCGCTGGCCGGCCTCGGACTGCCGGCCGACGCCGACCCGGAGGTGCTGCGCATCGTCACCGTCCCGGCGCACGGGGCGCAGTCCCTCGGCGTGCCGCGCCGTTCGCTGTGCCTGGTCCGCCCCGACGGCGTCGTCGCCGCCGCGGCCGTTCCGTCCGACCGGGTGGGCGTCGAGGCCCTGCGCGCCCGTCTGCTGGCCCTCGTCGCGCCCGCACCCGCCGAGAGCCGGGCGCGCTGACCCTCCGCCCCATGCCACGCAAGGCGCCCCCGGGAGGCACCGCGCCCCACGCCGGGACGCACGCCCACCCGGACACAGGCCCGCCGGCCACCAGCGCCGCCGGACGCCCACCCGGCACGCGGCAGCCGACACGCACCGCCCGCCTCGAAGCGCACCGCCCCCGGGAGGCACCGCGCCCCCACGCCGGGACGCACGCCCACCCGGACACGGGCCCGCCGGCCACCAGCGCGGCCGGCCGCACGACGCCCACCCGGCACGCGGCAGCCGACACGCACCGCCCGCCTCGAAGCACCGCCCCCGGCCTGCGCAAGGCGCCCCCCGACGCAAGGAGAGAGCACCCACCATGACGACCACACCCCCGTCCCCGGTCCCCCGGGTCCCCCTCGGCGCGCGGCTGGAGGTCTCCGCGATCGGGCTCGGCTGCATGGGTATGGCCGAGTTCTACGGCCCCTCCGACGAGCAGGAGTCCCTCGCCACCATCGAGCGGGCCGTCGACCACGGCGTCGACTTCGTCGACACGGCCCACATGTACGGCGGCGGCCGCAGCGAGGAGATCGTCGGCCGGGCGCTCGCCCGCATCGGCCGCGACCGGGTCACGCTCGCCACCAAGTGCGGCCTGGAGCGCACCGACACGGGTGTGCGGATCGACGGCACCCCCGACCGCATCCGCGCGGCCGTCGACGAGAGCCTCTCCCGCCTCGGCACCGACCACGTCGACCTGCTGTATCTGCACCGGGTCGACCCCGAGGTGCCGGTGGAGGAGTCGATCGGCGCCATGGCCGAGCTGGCCGCCGCGGGCAAGGCGCGGTTGCTGGGAATCTCCGAGGCCGGCGAGGACAGCCTGCGCCGGGCGCACGCCACCCACCCGATGGCGGCGCTCCAGTCGGAGTTCTCGCTGTCCACACGCGAGCCGCAGCGCACCCTCCTGCCGGTCTGCCGGGAACTGGGCATCGGGTTCGTCGCCTGGGGGCCGCTCAGCCGCGGACTGCTGACCGGGAAGCTCCCGGCGACCGAGTTCCCGGGCGACGACATCCGCAGCGTGCTGCCGCGGTTCGGGCGGGACGCCCTGGCCCACAACCTCCGGCTGGCCGACCGGCTCGCCGGGTTCGCCCGGGACCGCGGTCTTACACTCGCCCAGCTGGCCCTGGCGTGGATCATCGCGCAGGGCGCGGTGCCGATCCCCGGCGCGATGAACCGCGGGCAACTGGACGAGAACCGGTCAGCGGCCGACCTCGCCCTGGACGCACCGACCCTGGCCGAACTGGACGAGCTGGCCCCGGAGGGCGCCTTCGCCGGCGACCGCTTCCACGCGCCGATGCTCTCCACGGTGGACCGGTAGGGGGCCCGCGATGCAGGTGATCGGATTTCCCGGCCAGGGCGCGCAGTCCAAGGGCATGGGAAGTGAACTGTTCGCCGAGTACCCCGAGTTGGTGGCGCAGGCCGACGAGGTGCTCGGGTACTCCATCGAGCGGCGCTGCCTGGACGATCCGCGGGGCGAACTGCGCGGCACCCGGTTCGCCCAGCCCGCCCTCTACGTGGTCGAGGCCCTGGCCTGGCTGCGGCACCGGCAGGACCATCCGGAGCCGGACGTGCTGATGGGCCACAGCGTCGGAGAGTACGCGGCCCTCTTCGCGGCCGGTGTCTTCGACTTCGCCACCGGACTGCGGCTGGTACGGCGACGCGGCGAGCTCATGGCAGCCGGCACCCCGGGCACCATGGCCGCGCTGCTGGGCCTCGACCTGCCCGAGGTCAGGGACCTGCTCAACGGCAACGACCTGACCGAGCTCGACGTGGCGCTGCACAACGCGCCGGGCCAGGTGGCGCTCGCCGGGCCGGAGGACGCCGTGGACCGGCTCGTCGACGTGGCGGCCGAGGCCGACGTGAAGTGCGTACGGCTCAATGTGAGCGGGCCCTTCCACTCCCGTTACATGCGACAGGCCGCCCAGGGCTTCGCCGCGGAACTCGCCCGGGTCGAACTCGCCGCACCACGCGTCCCCGTCGTCGCCAATGCCACCGCCCGGCCCCACGAGCCGGGCCGGGTGGCCGACGCGCTCGTCGCCCAGATCACCGAGCCCGTGCTGTGGCGGGAGAGCGTCGAACGCCTCCTCGACGAAGCCGGCCGTGAGTTCACCTTCACCGAACTCGGGCCCGGAACCACCTTGACCGGAATGGTGCAGCGCATCCGCCGGTCCGTCACGGCGCCGCTGTAGCCGCCGTCGTAGGGCCGAACGCACCCACCTGATCACCGGGAGAACCTCGTGACCGACGCACCACACCCCCCGCTCGCCGTGGTCGGCATGGCGGGGCGTTTCCCCTCCGCCCCCGACCTGGACAGTTTCTGGCGGCTCCTCATGGAACGCGGTGACGCCATCCGGCCCGTGCCCGAGGACCGGTGGGACACCTCGCAGCCGCTCGACCCCGAGGTGCCCGTGCAGTCCGTGGGCGGGTTCATCGACGGGGTGCAGGACTTCGACCCCACCTTCTTCGGCATCTCCCCGCGCGAGGCCGCCAGCATCGACCCGCAGCAGCGGCTGATGCTGGAGACCGGCTGGCGGACCCTGGAGGACGCGGGCATCCGGGCCGCCGACCTCGCGGGCTCCCGCACGGGCGTGTACGTCGGCGCGCTCTGGCACGACTACGAGGTGCTGCGCAAGGACCGCGGCGCGCCGGCCACGCAGCACAGCGCCTTCGGCAACGCCAACGACATGATCGCCACCCGGCTCTCCTACTTCCTCGGCCTGCGCGGCCCCAGCCTCACCGTGGAGACGGGCTGCTCGGCGTCCCTCGTCGCCCTGCACCTCGCGGCCCAGGCACTGTGGGCGGGCGAGATCGAGGCGGCGATCGTCGGCGGCACCAACCTGATGCTCGCCCCCGACCTGACGGTGGGCCTCAGCCACTTCGGCGGCCTGTCGAAGACCGGACGCTGCCAGGCGTTCTCCGCGTCGGCCGACGGATACGTGCGCGGCGAGGGCGTCGCGGCCCTGTACGTGAAGACGCTGGACCGCGCCCTGCGCGACGGCGACCGGATCCACGGCGTGATCGCGCACTCCGTGGTGAACAACGACGGCGGCGGCGAGAGCCTGGTCACCCCGGACCCGGCCGGCCAGGAGGACCTGTTGCGGCAGGCCTGGACGAGCGCCGCAGTGTCCCCCGACGAGGTCGCCTACATCGAGGCGCACGGCACCGGTACCGGCCGCGGCGACCCGGTCGAGGCCACCGCCGTCGGCCGCGTCCTCGGCCGGGCCCGCCGACCCGACAGTGGTCCCCTGCCGGTCGGGTCGGTCAAGTCGAACGTCGGTCACCTGGAGGCCACCGCCGGACTCGCCGGCGTCATCAAGGCACTGCTGTCGATGCGGCACGGGGTGGTGCCGCCGAGCCTGCACTCCGAGATCCTCAACCCGGCGATCGACTTCGACGACCTCAACGTCACCGTCGTACGGGAGCCGCTGCCGCTGCCACGCGACACCGAGTACTACATGGGCGTCAGCTCCTTCGGATGGGGCGGCACCAACGCCCACGTCGTCCTGCGCACCCCGCCCGCCGTGCTGCCCGCCGCCGGGGAGCCCGTGCGGCGGGACACGCTGAGCCTGTTCCTGTCCGCACAGGGACGCCAGGCCCTGGCCCACCGGGCCCGTGAGGTGGCGGCGGCGCTGCCCGCGGCCGGCGACCCGTACGGGTTCGCGGGAACCCTCGCCCGGCGACGCGACCACTTCGCCGACCGGGTCGCCGTGGTCGCCGGCGACGCCGGGGAGGCCGCCGAGCTCCTCACCCGTTTCGCCGAG
Organism: Streptomyces sp. NPDC050759; assembly: GCF_044456945.1. NCBI lineage: Bacteria > Bacillati > Actinomycetota > Actinomycetes > Kitasatosporales > Streptomycetaceae > Streptomyces > Streptomyces sp. NPDC050759. The sequence goes on from NZ_JBITGI010000028.1 coordinate 50,431, forward strand.
GCCGGACAGGCCGAGGACGCGACCGAGGAGATCCCCGGCCTGGTCACCGGGCGGGCCCGAAAGCCCGGCCGCACCGCCTTCGTCTTCCCCGGCCAGGGCACCCAGTGGGCGGGCATGGCGAGCGAACTGTTCGCCCGTGACGCGGTGTTCGCCGCGACGATCCACCGCTGCGCCGACGCCCTTGCCCCCCACGTCGACTGGGACCTGACCGGCATCGTCTCCGGCGAGGCCGGTGACGGCTGGCTGGAGCGCGTCGACCTGCTCCAGCCGACCCTGTGGGCGGTGTCCGTGGCCCTCGCCGAGGTGTGGCGGGCCGCGGGCGTGGAGCCCGACGTGGTGATCGGCCACAGCCAGGGTGAGGTCGGCGCCGCCACCGTGGCCGGCATCCTCTCCTACGCCGACGCCGCGATGATCGTGGCCCGGCGCAGCTCCCTGGCCCGCCGTACCTCGGGCCGGGGCCTGATGCTCGCCGTCGACCTGGACGTCGCCGGGGCGCTGGCCGCCCTGGAGGGCTTCGAGGAGACCGTTTCGCTCGCCGTCAACAACGGTCCGCGCTCCTGCGTCCTGTCGGGCGAGAAGGAGTCCGTCCTCGTCCTGAAGGAACTCCTGGAGGCGGACGACGTCTTCTGCCGTCTGGTCAACGTCGACTACGCCTCGCACAGCCCGCAGATGGACGAACTGGAGGACGACCTCCGCGCCGCTCTCGCCGAGGTCGCGCCCCGGACCGGCTCCGTCCCGTTGATGTCCACGGTGCGGACGGCCGTCCTGGACGGACCCGAGATGGACGCCTCCTACTGGGTGGACAACCTCCGGCAGCCCGTGGCCTTCGCGGACGCCATGCAGGCGCTCTTCGCCGACGGGGTCACCCACGTCGTCGAGGTCTCCGGCCACCCCGTCCTGGTGCCCGCGCTGGAGGAACTGGCGCAGGCGCAGAGCGACCCCGTGCGCGTCCTGCCCACCCTGCGCCGCCACCAGGGCACCGTCCGCGACCTCGGCACGGCACTGGCCAGGGCCTACGTCACCGGCCTCGAACCGTTCGGCGGCCTGCCCCGCGACTCCCGGGAGGCGGTGCCCGGCTATCCGTGGCAGCGGCGCCGGTACTGGGTGGAGCAGGGCCGTCGGCGAGGCACCCCGAACGGCGGGACGGACTTCGCCCTCACCCCGTCACCGGCGGAACAGGACACCTGGGAGGGCGGCTGGGAACTGGGCCGCGACGACACGCCCTGGCTACGGGACCACCAGGTGTTCGAGGCGGTCGTCCTGCCCGCCACCGCGATGATGGCGTTCGCCCTCGACACGGCCCGCGCCCGCACCGGGGTGACCCCGCGTGTCCTCACCCACGTCGACTTCCGCCAGGACCTCACCTTCGCCGACGCACCGCGCCGTCTCTCCGTGCGCTGGCAGGAGGACACCAAGGACGGCGGCTCGTACACCCTCATGTCGCTCGCGGAGGGCGCGACGAGCTGGGCGACCCACGCGACGTCACGCGTCTCCTACACCGCGCCGCCCGGGAGCCCTGTTCCCGGTTTCCCCGAGCGGCTCACCGACGTGCCACCGGCCGGCGTAGAGGAGTTCTACGCCGCCCAGGCCGCCCGCGGTCTCCGCTACGGCCCGGCGTTCCAGGGACTGCGCTCGCTGCGGGCCGACGGACGCGAGGCGCTGGGCGAGGTGCTGCTGCCGGAGCGGTGCCGCGCCGGAGCCCGCCCGCACGGCCTGCACCCCGCCCTGTGGGACGCGGCCCTCCAGGTCTCCCTCGCCCTGTACCCGCGGGACACCACCGTGGTGCCCAGGTCGGTACGCCGCGTCGAGCTGCTCCAGGACCCCGCCGAACCGGTCACCGCGATCTGGTCCCACGCGGTGAGGCACGAGGACGGCGAGGTCGACCTCCACCTGTACGACAGCGCGCGCCGCCCCCTGCTGACCATGACGGGCCTGGTCATGGAGCCGCTCGCGACCGCCGACGGCGACACCGACGAGACCGGCACGCACACCTACGGGTTCGGCTTCGTCGAGCAGCCATGGGGCGCGGTGGACCCCGCACCCGGCACCTGGGCGGTCGTCGCGGGCACGGCCGACGACGCGGCCCGTGAGCTGAGCCAGGCACTGACCGCCGCGGGCGCCCCCGACCCGCTGCTGATCGACGGGGACGAGACCGCCGAACCCTTTGCGCGACTGCGGGGCGCCGCCGAGCTGGCGGGCGTCGCCTTCCTCGCACCCGTCGGCGACCTCGACGCACAGCGCCGCGGCCTGCTCACGCTCACCGGGCTGGTCCGGGCGTGCGCCGCCCGGCCGGTGCCACCGCGGCTCGCCGTGGTCACCTCGGGCGCGCAGCCGGTCACCGGCGACGACGACGTCGACCCGGGCGCCGCACTGTACTGGGGCTTCGGCAGGGTCCTGCGCCAGGAGCACCCCGAACTGCGCTCCCTCCTGCTCGACGTGGCCCGCGCCGACCAGGGCTGGCAGCAGGAGTGCGTGGCCGAACTGCTCACCGTGGACGACTCCGAGGACCAGGTCGCGGTGCGCGCCGGCCGCCGCCTCACCGGCCGCCTCACCCACGGCGAGCCGGAACCGGCCGCCACCCCGCCGGCCTGGGCCCGTCCCGAACCCGCCCACCACCTGGTGCCGGAACGCCCGGGACTGTGGGAGGGCCTGGTGTTCCGGCCGCTGGTCCGGCGCGCACCGGCCGCCGGCGGGCTGGAGATCGCGGTGACGGCGTCCGCGCTGAACTTCCTCGACGTCATGAAGGCCCTCGGCACCTTCCCCGACCCGCGAGGAGCGGACCTGCTCGGCATCGAGTGCGCGGGCGTCGTCACCCGTGTCGGCGAAGGAGTCACCGACCTGACGGTGGGGCAGCGCGTGATCACCTGTGCCCTGCCCGCGCACGCCTCGCACATCACGGTGCGGGCCGACCACGTGCGGCCGGTGCCCTCCCACTGGAGCGACGAGGAGGCCGTCAGCCTCCCCATCGCCCTGACGACGGCCTGGTACTCGCTGCACGACGTGGCCCGTCTGGAAGCAGGCGAGACCGTCCTGATCCACTCCGCGGCCGGCGGCCTCGGGCTCGCCGCCGTGCAGCTCGCCCGGCTGGCCGGCGCCGAGATCATCGCGACGGCCGGCACCGCGGACAAGCGTGCCCACCTCAGGGAGCTGGGCATCCGCCATGTCTTCGACTCCCGCGGCCTGGACTGGGCCGAGGAGGTGCGCGCCGCGACCGACGGCCGGGGCGTCGACGTCGTCCTCAACTCCCTCGCCGGGGCGGCCATCCCGCTCGGTCTCGACGTACTGGCCGAAGGCGGCCGGTTCGTCGAGGTCGGCAAGCGCGACATCTACGCCGGACACCGGGTCGGCCTCACCGCGTTCAGAAAGGGCATCAGCCTGGCCTCCGTCGACATCGCCGCCATGATGAACCGCAGGCCCGAGCGCTTCGCGCGCCTCCTGCGGGACGTGTGGAGTGTCGTGGCGGCCGGCGACATCGCTCCGCTGCCCGTCGTGCGCTACCCGATGGCGCGGGCCGCCGACGCCATGCGGGCCATGTCCCAGGGCAGTCACATCGGCAAGTTCGTCCTCACCGCGGACCCGGACGTCCCCGTGGAGGTCGCCCCGCAGCCGATGCGGGAGGGCCGTCTGCGCGCCGACGCCACCTATCTGATCACCGGCGGCCTCGGCGGACTGGGCCTGTCCCTCGCCGAGTTCCTGGCCGACCGGGGCGCCGGCGCACTGGTCCTGCTGGGCCGTTCGGCACCCGGCACCGAGGCACAGGCGCGCATCAAGGTCCTCCGCGACAAGGGACTGCGCGTCGACACGCGCCGCGTCGACGTCTCCGACGCCGAAGCCGTCCACCGCACCCTCGAGCATGTGCGGGCCGAACTGCCCGAACTGCGCGGGGTCGTGCACGCCGCCGGGCTCCTCGACGACGCGACCATCCGCACCCTCGACGCCGGACAGCTCGCTCGCGTCCTCGCCCCGAAGGTCGACGGCGCCCGCCACCTCGACGCAGCGACGGAACAGGACCCGCTGGACTTCTTCGTGCTGTTCTCCTCGGTGGCCTCGTTGGTCGGTCTCGCCGGACAGGCCGCCTACAGCGCGGGCAATGCCTACCTGGACGCCCTCGCGGTCCGGCGCAGGCGCCGTGGGCTGCCGGCCCTCAGCGTGCAGTGGGGCCCCTTCTCCGACGTGGGCCTGGCCGCACACGAGGACGCCCGCGGCTCCCGGCTCGCCGAGCGCGGCATGGGCGGACTCGCCACCGACGAGGCGTGGCCCACCCTCGCCCGGTACCTGGACCACGGTCACGAGGTGGCGTCCTACGTACGGCTCGACGTACGCCGGTGGCTCGACTCCTACCCGGACACCGCGGCGAAGGCGAGCTGGAGCATCCTCCTCGCGGAGGGCACGGACAACGCCCGCGGCACGGCCGGGACCGGCCGGTTCACCGCCGAGCTGCTCGGCACCCCCGACGAGGAGCGCCTGCCACTGATCGAGGCACAGGTGCGCGAACTCGCGGGCCGGGTGCTGCGCCTGGAGACCGCGGCCGTCGATCGCGAGGTGCCGTTCAAGGAACTGGGACTCGACTCCCTGCTCAGCCTCGAGTTCCGCAACCGGCTCGAAGGCGTCTTCGCGCTGAAGCTGTCGCCGACCCTGCTGTGGACGTACGGCACCGTACGCGCCCTGTCGGCGGCGCTGGCCGAGCGTCTCGCGCAGGCCGCGGGGCTCACATCAACGGGAACGGAGTGAGCATGCAGGACACGGCCGGCGGGTCCCCCACCCAGGGACCCGCCCCGGCTCGGGGGGCCACCCCCCTGACCCGGGCGATGGAGACGATCAAGCGCCTCAGGGCGGAGCTCGCGGAACGGCGCGGCGACGGCCCGGTCGCCGTCGTCGGCGTCGGACTGCGCCTGCCGGGCGGAATCACCGGACTCAACGCCTACTGGGAGGCGCTGCACGACGGCCGGGACCTGGTGCGCCCGCTGTCCGACGAGCGCAAGAAGCCCTTCGCGGCCCAGTGGGCCGACCTGCCGCACCGCGGCGGCTTCCTCGACGACGTCTTCGGCTTCGACGCCGAGTTCTTCGGCATCCGCGGCCACGAGGCCCGCAGCCTCGACCCGCAGCACCGGATGCTGCTCGAAGTGGCCTGGGAGGCCCTGGAGGACGCCGCGCTGCCCCCGGACCGCCTCTCGACGGCCAAGGTCGGCCTCTACGCGGGCCTGACCAACCACGACTACGAGCACTGGCGCGACGACGACCCCGAGTTCGGCTGGATCCTCGGCAACATGCCCTGCTTCGCGGCCGGCCGGGTCTCCTACACCCTCGGCCTGCGCGGACCCGCCCTGTCCGTGGACACCGCGTGCTCCTCCTCCCTGGTCACCGTGCACCTGGCCCGCCAGGCGCTGGCCAGGGGCGAGTGCGAGGTGGCTCTCGCGGGCGGGGTGAACCTCATCGTCGCCCCCCACATGACCCGGCTGATGTCCCAGTCCGGCCTGCTCGCCCCCGACGGCCTGTGCAAGCCCTTCGACGCCCGCGCGAACGGATTCACCCGCTCGGAGGGGTGCGGGATCGTCGTCCTGAAGCGGCTCGACGACGCGGTCCGGGACGGCGACCGCATCCACGCCGTGATCGAGGGGTCCGCCGTCAACCACGACGGCCGCTCCACCAGCATCAGCGCGCCCAACGTCCTCGCCCAGGCCGAACTGATCAGAGCGGCCCTCGACGACGCCGGGCTCGAACCGGCCGACATCGGTCTGGTGGAGACCCACGGCACCGGCACCGCCCTCGGCGACCCGATCGAGATGGAGGCCATCACCGAGGTACTGGGCCGGCCGACCGCAGGGTCGAAGCTGTGGATCGGCTCGGCCAAGGCGAACCTCGGCCACCTGGAGGCCGCCGCCGGCATCGCGGGCCTGCTCAAGGCGATCCTCAGCCTGCAACACCGCGTCGTGCCGCCCCTGGTGCACTACCGCACCCTCAACCCGCGCATCGACCTCTCCGGCACCGGGATCTCCATGCCCACCGCACCGGAGCCCTGGGAGACCGGGTCGAGCGGCCGCCACGCCGCCGTCAACTCCTTCGGTCTCAGCGGCACCAACGCGCAGGTCATCCTGCGCGCCCCCGACCCCCAGCAGGACCGGCAGGAGGTCCCGGTCGACGGCTTCGAGCTCTCCGCGAAGACCCCCGAGGCACTGCGCGAACTGGCCCACAGCTACCACACCCACCTCGACGCCACCGAGGACGACGCGTACCCGGCCTTCGCCTACACCGCCACGGAAGGCCGCGCCCGCCATCCGCACCAGGCCCGGATCACCGCGCCCGACCGGACGACAGCGCTCACCGCTCTACGCGCACTCGCAGACGGAACAGACAGCCGGGACGAGGACGCCCCGAGCCCCTACCGCCCGCTGCCGCGCCGGGTCGTGGCCCTGCCCGCATACCCCTGGCAGCGCCGCCACTACGCCGTCGACCCACCGACGAGCGACGCGAGCAGCGTCCGCCACTGAACAGGGAGGACGGAATTCCATGACCTCACGACGGACGTCGGAGTCCGGTCTGCCCATCGAACCCGTCTACGGTCCGGAGACGCTGCAGGGCTGGGACCCGGCCGAGAAGCTCGGTGCGCCGGGCGGGTATCCCTTCACGCGGGGTGTGTATCCGTCGATGTACACGGGCCGGCCCTGGACGATGCGCCAGTACGCCGGTTTCGGTACGGCGAGGGAGTCCAACGCCCGCTACCGGCAGTTGATCGCGCACGGGACGACGGGTCTGTCGGTCGCCTTCGACCTGCCCACCCAGATGGGCCACGACTCCGACGCCCCGATCGCGCACGGTGAGGTCGGCAAGGTCGGGGTGGCGATCGACTCGATCGACGACATGCGGGTGCTGTTCGGCGGGATCCCGCTGGACCGGGTGTCCACGTCGATGACGATCAACGCCCCGGCCGCCGTGCTGTTGCTGCTGTACCAACTGGTGGCGGAGGAGCAGGGGGTGAGCGCGGACCGGCTCACCGGCACGATCCAGAACGACGTGCTGAAGGAGTACATCGCGCGCGGCACGTACATCTTCCCGCCCAAGCCGTCGCTGCGGCTGATCGCCGACATCTTCAAGTACTGCCGGGCCGAGATGCCCCGGTGGAACACGATCTCGGTCTCCGGCTATCACATGGCGGAGGCGGGTGCCTCGCCGGCGCAGGAGATCGCGTTCACGCTGGCGGACGGCATCGAGTACGTGCGCACCGCGGTCGCGGCGGGCATGGATGTCGACGACTTCGCGCCGCGCGTGTCGTTCTTCTTCGTGGCGCGGACGACGATCCTGGAGGAGGTCGCCAAGTTCCGTGCGGCCAGGCGGATCTGGGCGCGGGTGATGCGGGAGGAGTTCGGTGCGCGGAACCCGAAGTCGTTGATGCTGCGCTTCCACACGCAGACGGCCGGGGTGCAGCTGACGGCCCAGCAGCCGGAGGTCAACCTGGTCCGGGTCGCCGTACAGGGTCTCGCCGCGGTCCTCGGCGGTACCCAGTCGCTGCACACCAACTCCTACGACGAGGCCATCGCCCTGCCGACCGACAAGTCCGCCCGCCTGGCCCTGCGCACCCAGCAGGTGCTGGCCTACGAGACCGACGTGACGGCGACGGTCGACCCCTTCGCGGGCTCGTACGTGATCGAGAAGATGACGGACGAAATCGGGACGGCCGCAGGGGAGTTGCTGGTGAAACTGGAAGAGCTGGGTGGTGCCGTGGCCGGCATCGAGCGCGGCTTCCAGAAGGCGGAGATCGAGCAGAACGCCTACCGCATCGCCCAGGAGACCGACTCCGGCGAGCGGGTCGTGGTGGGCGTGAACCGCTTCCGGCTCGACGAGGAGGAGCCGTACGAGCCCCTTCGCGTCGACCCGGCGATCGAGACCCAACAGGCCGAGCGGCTCTGCAAGTTGCGCGCCTGGAGGGACCAGGACCGGGTGGACGTGCACCTCGTCCTGCTGCGGAAGGCTGCCGCGGGGGACGACAACGTCCTCTATCCCATGAAGGACGCCCTGGCCGCCGGAGCCACGGTGGGCGAGGTGTGCAACGCGCTGCGCGAGATCTGGGGCACCTATGTGCCGCACGAACTGTAGAGGAGACGTCCATGCTCACGCCGATCCGCGTGGTGATCGCCAAACCCGGCCTGGACGGCCACGACCGCGGGGCCAAGGTGATCGCCCGTGCCCTGCGTGACGCGGGCGTCGAGGTCATCTACACCGGGCTCCACCAGACCCCGCGACGGATCGTCGACACGGCACTCCAGGAGGACGCCGACGGGATCGGGCTGTCGGTGCTCTCCGGGGCCCACATGACCCTGTTCGCCGAGGTCGTCGCGTTGTTGAAGCAGGCGGGTGCCCAGGACATCACCGTCTTCGGCGGCGGCATCATCCCCGAGGCTGACATCGCGACGCTCCGGGCCATGGGGGTGGCCGCGCTCTTCAGCCCCGGCACACCCACCGGCGACATCGTCCGCTGGGTGAAGAGCGGTCTGCGGCCCCCGGCCGTCACTTGAGCTCGTCGGGACAGGGCGTGCCCCGCGGCACCGTGTACGGCGCCGCCAGCCGGTACGTCCCCGCCTTCGGCGCGACCAGCATCGTCCACTTGTCCCCGTCCGCGTCCTCCGGCGTCTCCATCAGGCACCCGTTGACGTTGTCGAAGGTCTTCGGCTCCCCGTCCTCCCGGTCCTTCGACGCGTCCGTCTCCTGCGGCGGCTTCAGCTTCTTGCCCTCCGCGTCCACGATCGACAGCCAGGGCGAGTAGGGGATCCGGATGAGGATGCGCCCGGCCTTCTTCACGCGCATGGTCATCTCGCCCTGCGCGGCCCGGTCGACGACCGTGTTCGGGGAGGCGAGCGGCGCCGGGTCGGTCACCTGGAACAGCTGCCAGTTCGCGTCGCCCCAGATCTGCTTCAGATACGGCATCCCGCGCTGGACCAGCTCCCGCTCCCGTTCGCCCCCGTCCCCGTCGGGCTCGTCCTTCGGCACGACCACGAAGTGCACGGCCCAGCGCTGGAGCCACTCGTGGTAATTCGCGGAGTTCAGGGTGTCGTCGTAGAAGAGCGGGTTGCGCTCCATGTCGGCCTGCCGGTTCCAGCCCCGGGCGAGGTTGACGTACGGCGCGAGCGCGGACGCCTCGCGGTGGGAGGCGGCCGGTACCACCTCGACGCGGCCCTTCTCGGCGCCGACCTCCTGGAGCTCGTTGACCAGGGGGGCCAGCTCGCGTGCCCAGGACGCCGTGGGGGTCGTGTGGACGACGTCGTCGACGGACTTGAAGCCGATCCAGGTGGTGAAGCCGGCGAAGGCGACGACGAGGGCGTACCACTTGCGGGTGCGCGGCACCGCGAACGGCAGCGCGGCCGCCAGGGCCACCCCCGCGAACAGCATCGACAGGCGCGAGATGTTGGAGCCGATCTGGGAGCTCACCAGCCAGACCAGGACGACCGACAGGCTGTAGACCCCGGCCGTGATCCGGACCGTCGTCCACTCGCGCGGGACGAGGAGGAACACCAGGAGGCCGTAGGCCAGCGGCAGGAGCACCGAGGCGATCTTCATCGGCTGGGTGCCGGCGAACGGGAAGAGCCAGGCGGACACGGCGACGACGGCCGTGGGCGCGATGCCCAGCGCCCAGGTGCCGGGACGCCGTTTCTGCAGGAAGAGGGCGACCGCGACCAGGCCCACGAACAGGCCGGCGACCGGTGAGGCCATGGTCGCGAGCGCGGCGAGCGAGGCCGCGCACAGGGCTTTCGCCCGGCGTTTGTGGCGCCAGCGGTGCGGCCAGCAGAAGACGACGGCGACCGCGCCGAGCGCGAACATCGTGCCGAGTCCGAAGGTCACCCGGCCCGAGGCCGCGTTGCACAGGAAGGCGTACACACCCGCCAGCGAGGCCCACAGGGGGTTCTTCACCGACCGGCTGCGGATGAGGACCAGCGTCAGCAGCCCGGCCGAGACGGTCCCGGCGAGCATCATCGTCGTACGGACGCCGAGGACCGACATCAGATACGGCGAGACGATGCTGTACGACACCGGGTGCATGCCGCCGTACCAGGCCAGGTTGTACGCGGAGTCCGGGTGCCGGCCGACGAACTCGGCCCACGCGTCCTGTGCCGCGAGGTCGCCGCCGCTGTTCGCGAACGTGAAGAACCAGACGATGTGGAGGACGCCGGAGAGCGCGGTCATGGAGAGGACGGGGTGGCGCAGCAGGCGCTCGCGCAGCGCGAGGAGGGCGGTCCAGGTCCTGGCTCTGAGGCCCGTGGGAGGGCTGCCGGTCCCGGTCTCAGGTTCTGCGGGCTCGCGTATTCGCGGGCCGGTACCCGGGCCCGGGTCGGTGTCGTCGGCGCGTGTCGGCTCCGCAGTGGCCACCTGAAGGCACTCCCCGTGGTGTCCCGTCTTCATGTCCCGGTCGCGCCCCAGCGTCGACCTGCCCCGGTTCGTGACGCTAGCACGCGGCCCGCCGTCCGGAACCCGGGCGGGGTCCAGGCGGTGGGCCGCGTGAGGTGTCGGTCCCGGTTCCGGGTCAGCCGACGCGGGTCAGCTTGTCGGTGAATCCCGGTTCGGTCAGATCCTTCTGCAGGGTGACCGGCACCTTGACCGCGCCGCCCTCGCCGTCACCGACGGTGAGGCTGCCGACCTTGGTGCCGGCCTTCGCGGTGTGCGGTACGTCGTCGGCGGCGAAGGACAGCTTCACCTTGAAGCCGGCCCAGCCGACGGCGGTGACGTCCTTGGTCAGCACGACGGGGGTGTGGCCGCCGAGGCCGTCGTCCACGTATCCGACGACGTCGCCCTTCTTCAGGATCTTCGCCGAGGTCAGGGCGTCCTCGGCGGCGAGCAGCGCGACCTTGCTGACGTCGTTGACGGTCTTGATGATCGGTGCCTTGTGCTGGCCGAGGATCGCGCCGACGACGGTGACGGTCTCCCCTCCGACCTCCTTGCGGCCCGCGAAGAGGAGGTTGCCGCCCGCGGCGGTGGTGGTGCCGGTCTTGATGCCGATGCCGGTGTAGGGGACCAGATAGTTGTAGTTGTACCACTTCTGTCCGGACGGATCGATCCACTGTCCCATGGACGTGATCTCCACCAGTGCCGGGATCTTCACCAGCTCGTTGCCGAGCTTCACCTGGTCCTCGGCGGTGGAGACGGTGGTCTCCTTCAGGCCCGAGGCGTCGGTGTACTTCGTGTTCTTCATGCCGAGTTCCTCGGCGGTGTCGTTCATCTTCTTGATGAACGCCGCCTCGGAACCGGAGTCCCAGCGGGCGAGCAGCCGGGCGATGTTGTTGGCGGACGGGATCATGATCGCCGCGATCGCCTGCCTCTGGGTGAGGACGTCGCCCTCCTTGACGGTGTTGAGGGTGGACTCGCCCTGCTTGTTGTAGCCGCCCTCCTTCTCGGCGAGCGCGTCGACGGTGATCTTCGCGCCCTCCTCACCGGACTTGAGGGGGTGGTCCTTCAGGACGATGTACGCGGTCATGGCCTTGGCCACGGAGCCGATCGCGACGGGGGTCTGCTTGCCGAAGTCCCCCATCGTGCCGACGCCGTTGACGTCCAGCCAGCCCTGGCCCTGGGTGGGCCAGGGGAGGGTGGCCTTGCTGCCGTCGAAGGTGTAGGAGTCCTCGGCGGTGAGGCTGAGGGTGGGGGCCGGCAGCGGGCGCAGGGTCTGCGCGATCGCAAACGCTACGACCAGGAGGAGCAGGATCGGGGTCCAGATCTTGACCCGGCGGCCGAGGGTGCGCAGGGGGCTGGGCGGGGGCGGCGGAGTGTTGGTGAGCTCCGCGAGCAGGTCGAGGGGCGGCTTCGGCGGCAGGGGCTGCTGCGTGGTCCGTTCCGGGCCGACCTGACCGACCTGACCTACCTGGGGGACGGCGGCCGTCACGTCCGGCTTCGGGCGTGACTCGCGGGGCTCGTCGAGGGCCTTCAGCGCGACGAACTTGCTCGTCCGCTCGGCGGGGGTCTCCGGCTTGCGGGGGGTGTCGGGGTCCTTGGGCTCCGCCGCCTTGCCCAGTTTCAGCATGGTGGTGGGCTGGTCCACGGGGGGCCGGGGTGCCTTGAAGACGGCGGTGGGCTGGTCGACGGGGGGCTTGTCGCTCACATCCGCGTCACCGGACCCACCGTCTTCGGCGGTCTCGCCGTCGTCGCCGGGCTCGTCGTCCGTCTGCGGGGCGGTGGGGGCGGGGCGGGAATCCGAGTCCGGCTCGTCGTTCGTCTGCGGGTCGGTGGGGGCTGGTCGCGCAGTTCCCCGCGCCCCTGGGGGGTTCGTGTCGCCGGTGTCCGGGCTGGGCCGGTCGTCGGGGCCGTCGTTCGTCTGCGGGTCGGTGGGGGCCGGTCGCGCAGTTCCCCGCGCCCCTGGGGAGTCCGTGTCGCCGGTGTTCGGGACGTGGTCCTCGGCGTCGGCTACGGCGGTCTCGGGTGCCGCGTCGGTGTCCGTGGCCGGCTCCGGCTTGCTGTCGGTTTCCGACTGGGCCTTCGGCGCGGTGTCCGGGGCGGACTCGTCCTCGGAGGCGTCGTCGGTGGACTCGGCGCCCTTGCCCTCGGGGTTCTTCGCGGCCTCCGCCTTGCTGGAGCCGCCCTCGGGCCCGGTCTTCTCGTCCCCTGTGCGGACCCACGCCGCCACCGCATCCCGCAGCCGCGCATCGGGTGTGCCGGAATCGTCCGGGTCGTCGGTCGTGTTCGTGGCGTCCGGGTCTTCCGCCGTGCCGGAGTCGCCCGAGCTTTCGGCCGTGCCGGAGTCGTCCGCGTCTTCTGTCGCGCCGGAATCGTCCGGGTCGTCGGCCGTGCCGGAATCGTCCACGTCTTCCGCCGCACCGGAGTCGCCGGACCCGCTGTCGGAGTCGCCGGGGCTCTCAACCGTGGCCGAGTCCTCCGGGCTCTCCGTCCCGGCGGGGTCCTCAGGGCGCTTCTCCGCGGACGAGGGGGTGTCGTCGGGGTTCCCGGTGTCGGATCCGCCTGTTCCGGCCTCTGTGGGGCTCTCGGCGGGCTTCTCGGGGGTCTCCGGGGCCTTAGGGAGGTCGCGTACCGAGAAGGCCCTCGTGGCCGTGTCGACGCCGGCGAGGGAGATGGACTCCCGTGCCACCGCGAGCCGGGGATCGCGGGTGGAACTCCTCGCCTCGGGAACCGGACTCGCGCTCCCCGACGTCGGTTCTGCCGACGACTCGCGCTGCTTCGACCTGTCGGGGGACTCGCCCGCCACCGATGCCTCCTCCATGTGCCGCGGGTGATCGGTATCCGTCACCCTGCGTCTGCCGAACCGTTGAATCGCCGCCCGGGCAGCCGCCACACCACGCTGTCCGAACCATGTACCAGTGTCCTGTGTGTGGCCCTGTCCCAAGCGGTAGACGAGAACGACATACCTACCGGTTCCACTACAAAGAGGTCACGCACCCTCGACAGACCAATGTGAGAGGGGTCACCCTGTCTTTCATCCACGCGGGGAGGCATGGATGGGCAGGAGCCGCAGAACACTTCCGGAAGAGCTTCTGCTGCTGGCGTTGGACCCGACCACGGGTACCACCGCACAGCCGCAGTCGCTCGACCTCGGTCTGGCCGGAGCACAGCTAGTGGAGCTGGCGCTGGCCGGACGGATAGCCCCGGACGGGGATCGTATCGCCGTGGTAGCCCCACGGCCGACTGGAGATCCGACTTTGGACTGCGCGTTGGAGTTGCTGCGAAGGCGTGGCGCTCCCGTGCGGGCAGTGAACTGGATCGGCGGGCCGCGACTGGGGCTCCGCCAGACATACCTCTCGCATCTGGAGCGGTGCGGCATGGTTCATGCCGTGGCGGGTCAGATGTGCGGAGTGCTGCCGACGACTCGCTACCAGGCGACGGACAACGAGATCAGCCGGGAGATCAAGTCCCGACTGGACTCGGCGATCCGCACCGGCGTACCGCCGGACCCGCGGACCGCCGCGCTCGCCGCCCTGGCGCACGCGGTCGGCCTCGGCAAGCACCTGTATCCGGGCAACGAGGGACGTTCCTCGAGGTCCCGGCTGCGGGACCTGATCAGGCACGACCCGATGGGCGGTCTCGTCGCGCACGCCGTGATGGACGTCCAGAACGGTGTGGCCGCACAGCCACGTCGTAGCCCGGCACCCGCCGGCCGTCAGGCCGCCCCGGGAGCCAGGCCCGCACCGGAACCCGCTCGCGGCGTTCCGATGCAACCGCGCCGAGGACCGATGGCGCGCGCCGTGGCTCACTGAGCCGCAGTCCCACGGCACGCACCGCCGACAGCACGACCCGCACCACGCACCACACAGCCGCCGCACCGTCAGTCCCCACAGACCGGTTCGGGAGCCGCTGGTCCGCGCGGGGTGACGGAACGGTACGTCCGTACATCGGGCGTCGCCGGTTCCGCCGCCCCGCGCGGCCGCATGTCCGGGCGCGGTCGGCCCGGCGTTCTTCGACCCGCGTCCCTCAACTGACGTGTACGCAGCGCATATACACCGTTTCCCAGCGGTAATAAGCACCTTGGTGGCAGTCTGCTCAACAGCAGATACGCAAAGTCAAGAACGAGGCACGCAGCCGGAGGTGCACGTCCCGTGGCGTCCAATGTCAATCCCACCGTCAGGCGGCGCCGGCTGGGCCAGGAGCTGCGCAGGCTCCGCGAGCTCAAGGGCATGACGGCCGAAGAGGTGGCGGAGCGGCTGCTGGTGTCGCAGTCGAAGATCAGCCGGCTGGAGAACGGCCGGCGCAGCATCAGCCAGCGCGACGTCCGCGACCTGTGCGGGGTGTACGAGGTCGAGGACCAGCGCATCGTCGACTCCCTGATGCAGATGGCCAAGGACTCGCGGCAGCAGGGCTGGTGGCATGCCTTCGGGGACATCCCGTACAGCGTCTACATCGGTCTGGAGACCGACGCCGAGTCGCTGCGGGTGTACGAACCCCAGATCATCACCGGCCTGTTGCAGACCCGGCCGTACGCCGAGGCCATCGTGCGCGGCGGCGCGCCCGAGGCGACGGAGACGGAGAACGACAAGCGGGTCGAGGTACGGCTGCGGCGGCAGAGCCGGGTCGCGGCCGAGCGGGATCCGCTGCGGCTGTGGGTGGTCCTCGACGAGGCGTCCCTGCGCCGGGTCGTCGGCAGCCGGCAGGTGATGCGCGAGCAGCTGGAGTACCTCGTCGAGATGTCCCAGCAGCCCCATATCACCGTGCAGGTACTGCCGTTCGACGTCGGCGCCCATCCCGGACTCAGCGGCCAGTACTCCATTCTGGAGTTCTCGGACGCGGCCGATTCCAGCGTCGTCTACATCGAGGGCGTCACCAGCGACCTGTATCTGGAGAAGGCGCACGACGTGCAGAAGTACACCGTGATGTACGAGCACTTGAGGGCGCAGGCGCTCAACGTCGACCAGTCGCGTCAGCTGATCGAGGACATCGCCAAGGAGTACGCCCGGGAATACGCCCGCTGAAACGCTTCTGAGCCGCTTCCGGACAAGGCGGGCCGGATAGTACACCCCGGCCTTGCCCGTCTGGAAGAGTCCCTTGGAATATGCCACCAGAAGAGTGAACGACTGCTCCGAAAGAGGAAGTCGGCGAGTAGCGTCGATCACGCCAACGATCAATAAAGGTTGGCGTGATCCGCACACTGCACATCTGGCTACGGAGCGAATATGGCAATTCGTCTGGGAAACCTGGACACATGGACGACCTCCACCTACACCAACGCCAACGGCGCGTGCCTGATGGTGAGGTCGACCGAAGAGGAAGCACTCGAACTCGGCGACACGAAGATCCCCGAGGGTCCCAAGCTGGCCTTCCCCGCCGAGGCGTGGAGCGCCTTCGTGGCCTCGGTCAAGGTGTGAGGGGCGGACCGGTCTGATCCCCGTCCCGTTCATCCACAACTGCACACCACAACTGCTCGCGACAACAGCACAAGCACCACCACAGAGCCCTCTCGACCAGATCGCCGTCCTTGCCGAGGGGGCTCGGCGTGTGCCTGCGGCGCCCCGCGCCTCTTGAGTAGGTCCAGCTGCACCCACCCAGGGGCGCGGGGAACTGCGCGACCAGCCACGACGGACCCGCGGCCGCCTACGCCAGCGCACCCTCCACGGCGGAGACGACCTCGTCCGACTCCGGCTCCGTCTGCGGGGAGAACCTCGCCACGACCGACCCGTCCCGGCCGATCAGGAACTTCTCGAAGTTCCAGCGGATGTCCCCGGTGTGCCCCTCGGCGTCGGCGAAGTCCACCAGACGCTCGTAGAGCGCGTGGCGCCCCTCGCCGTTCACCTCGACCTTCTCGGTCAGCGGGAAGGTCACCCCGTACGTCGCCGAGCAGAACTCCGCGATCTCCTCGGCGCTGCCGGGCTCCTGGCCCATGAACTGGTTGCAGGGCACGCCGAGCACGGTGAAGCCCCGCTCCGCGTAGCGCTCCTGGAGCTTCTCCAGGCCGTTGTACTGCGGGGTGAGCCCGCACTTGGAAGCCACGTTCACGATGAGGACGGTCTTGCCGGCGTACTGGCCGAGGTCGGCGGAACCGCCCGTGAGGGCACCGATCTCGACGCCCAGGGGAGAGGAACCATCTGTAGTCGTCATGACCGGATGCTAACTCCGCTCAGTGAATCCCCGGTTCCGGCCCCCGACGCCTCCACCAGCACCTCCCCGGCCGCCGTCCGCGCATACAGCACCGACCGCCCCGCCCGCCGCCGCTCCACCAGCCCCGCGTCCAGCAGCACCCGCAGATGCCGTCCCACAGAGCCCAGCCCCTGCCCGGTCACGGCGACGAGCTGGCTGGTGCTCAGGGGGGAGTCCAGGAGGACCAGCACCCGGGCCCGCGCGGCGCCGAGCAGCGTGCCGAGGCTCGCGGGCACGCTCCGGGCGCCCGGGTCGGCGAGGGCGCCCGTGCAGCCGTAGACGATGGCGTACCGCCGCGGCTCCTCCCACGTCGCCCAGCCGCGGCCGGCCGTGACCGGGAGGAAGACGAGTTCGGCGCCGCGGATGTCGCGGGGCGGGCGCTCGTGCCGGTTCACCTGGAGCCGGTTGTCGCCGAGCCAGCGTGTCTGCCCCGGCAGCAGGGAGTCGATGACGGCCGCCCAGCCGCCCCGGCTCACCTGGGCGGTCCGGGCCACGACGTCCGCCTCCAGGATCCGCCGCCGACGGTGCCAGTCGGGCCGTACGGTCGCCGTCCAGACGTGGGCGAGGAGCGCGGCCGCCCGCTCCGGGAGGTCGTCGCGTTCCAGGGCGGCGGGCAGCGGGCCGCGCAGGGAGACCCGGACGTTCGCGCGGGCCTCGGCGGGGTCGGTCGCCCGGATCCGCGCGAGCGTCTCCTCCAGGGGCGTGCCCTCGCGCGGCAGGGGCGCGAGGAAGTCGGCGATCCAGGACGTGCCCATCGCCGAGCGCACCAGCAGCGCGGTCACCGGGTCGGCGGCGAGGCGCGCGCGGTAGCCGGGCAGGTGGGTGCGGAGCCAGGCCTCCTCGCCCGGGTGGGCGGCGGTGCCCTTGTCCAGCAGCCGCAGGGTCGCGAGGGTCTCGGTGAACGGGCAGACCACGAACCGGCTGCGGACAAGGGTGTCCGCGTTGACCTGCCACCAGCCCATGGACCTGGACCCCCCTTGGTTTCGCGACCGCGCGAAACACTAACCGTCAGCCGCAGGCCGCTCCGAGACTCCCCGCATGCGCAGCTACCGCACCCTCTTCCGCACCCCGGAATACGCCCCCTTCCTGCTCTCCTTCGCCGGCTACGCCGCCGCCCAGACGATCGCCGGCCTGGCCCTCGCCACGCTGGTCTACCGGGCCACCGGCTCCCCGCTGCTGTCGGCGGTGAGCATGTTCGGACCGCAGCTGGCGCAGTTACTGGGAGCCGCGTTCCTGCTCTCCGGCGCCGACCGCCTGCCCCCGCGCGCGATCCTCACCGTGATCTCCCTCGCCTTCGCGGCGGGTACGGCGGTGCTGGCGCTGCCCGGTCTGCCGGTCTGGGCGGTCTTCGTCGTCCTGCTCCTGCAGGGCCTGGTCGCGTCGCTCGGCGGGGGAGTGCGCGGGGGACTGATGAACGAGATCCTGCCCAAGGACGGTTACGTCCTCGGCCGTTCGGTGTTCAACATGCTCTGGGGCCTGGTGCAGGTGACCGGCTTCGCGACCGGCGGCGCGCTGCTGGCCCTGCTGTCCCCCCGCGTCTGTCTGCTCCTCGCGGCGGCGTTCTACGTGGCGTCGGCCCTCGTCAACCACGTCGGCCTCACGCCCCGCCCGCCGCGCTCCGCCGGCCGCCCCTCCTTCTCCGCGACCTGGCGCACCAACGCCCTCCTGTGGTCCTCCCGCCCCCGCCGCCTGGCCTACCTGGGCCTGTGGGTCCCCAACGGCCTGGTGGTCGGCAGCGATTCGCTCTACGTCTCCTACGCCCCCGCGGCCGCCGGCACGATGTACGCGTGCGGGGCGCTGGGCATGTTCGTGGGCGACCTGGCGGTCGGCCGCCTGGTGCCGCCCGCGCTGCGCCCCCGTCTCGCGACCCCGCTGCGCCTGCTGCTGGCGGCGCCCTACCTGTTCTTCGTCCTACGGCCGTCGGTGGCGCTGTCGGTCGCGGCCGTCACCGTCGCCTCCGTCGGGTTCGCCGCGAGCCTGGTCCTCCAGGAACGCCTGATGTCCCTCACCCCCGACGACCTCGCCGGTCAGGCCCTCGGCCTGCACACCACCGGCATGGTCGCCCTCCAGGGCATCAGCGCCGTCGTCGCCGGCACCCTGGCCCAACTGACCTCCCCCGCCACGGCGATGACCCTGATGGCGACCGCGTCGGTCGCGGTGACCCTGACGCTCTTCACACTGGAAAGGCGCGAGGAACGACAGCCGGGTGCCGGTGTGCCGACCGCCGCGGAGGCGACCGGCACCGGGTGAAGGGCGAGGACGACCGGGAGCGCGAGGCCCCGGGGCGCGGTCGTCGGACCCTACGGAGTGGCGACCGCGCCTTCGGTGGCGGTGAGGGGGACCGTTTCGACGTCCCGCTCCCCGACCTCCTTCAGGTAGCTCTCGAGCGCCGGCGGGCGATAGCCGGCGTCGCCCTTGCGGCGCAGCAGGACCGTGTCGGCCAGGTATTCGTGGCCGACGAGGCGGCCCCGCTCGTCCTTCTCCTGTCCGATGGGGCGGTGCAGCGGCTTGAAGATCCGGTAGAACCCCTTCCGGGAGGGGTCCCACGGGCCCATCGGGTTCGGCTGGACGGCGAAGTCGACGCGCTCGTCCGGGTCCATGGTGTCCGGCCCGTGCTCGCTGAGGACCAGGGGGTCGAACTCCAGGTCGTACCGGGCGGCCTGCCGGACCATCCACAGGAGGGTGATGTCGGACAGGCCCGAGTCCTTCTCGCCGCCCCCGACGGAGGTGTGCACCCCGGAGAACCAGACCTGTCTCAACTCCTGGCCCTTGGGAGCGTGTTCGTCCTTCCGCCACAGGGTCGGCGGGAACGCGGAGCGCTCCTCGTCCACGGCCAGGGCTTGGAAGGCGCCGTTCACCGACTTGCCGAGGGTGGTGTCGTGGAAGGCCCAGCGGTGGTTGAAGCGGTTGACGAGCGGCTGGAGGAACGAGGGCGCCGGCACCGGAATGCCCAGGGAGCCGACCGTGTCCCAGACGCCCACGAAACGGATCTCCGTCTCGTACGAGTACGCCCTGCGGAACAGCGTGGCGGCCACGCTGGTCGGTTTGTCGACGCGGCTGCGGTACAGCGCCCATGCCTCGTCGATCCGGTAGGTCTGGTCCGGGCGCAGGATGCCGCAGTTGTGCACCAGCCCCGCCAGACTGCGCGCGGTGAACGCGCCCCGGCTGAACCCGAACAGGTACAGCGTGTCCCCGGGTTCGTAGGTGTGGATCAGGAAGCGGTAGGCGTCGAGCACGTTGCGTGAGAGCCCCACCCCGAACGCCCCGCCCCGCAACCTCTCCCGCCGGTTCGTGCCGACCCCGCTGTGGTAGTACACCCGCTGTTCCGTTCCGACAGCGGAGCGTCGCCGTACGGCCAGGGCCACCTTGGCGACATTGGTCTTGCTCGGCTGGTCGGCGAGATTCCAGGTCCCGTCGCAGCAGATCACCAGACGCTTGGCCATCATGTGTCTCCTCTCCCTGTAGAGAGGACCCCGCGACTGCTCGGTGGATACAGCCAGTACCGCAGGGACCGTGCCGACCCGCAACTCGGAGCCCCGGTGGCGGGTCGGCGGCGGACCGGTGATCAGGCCACGACCGTGAACAGTCCCGTCTTCTCGCCGAGCTTCGTCAGCGAGCTCTTGCCGGGGATGCCGTTGGCGTCGGCGCCGCTGTAGCCCAGGTGGCGCTGCCACTTGGCGTACGCGGTGATGGTGGTGGTGCCGAAGGAGCCGTCGCCCGCGTAGGTCCGGGAGAGATAGCCGAGTTCGACGAGGGCGGCCTCGGTGAGGTTGGTGCCGGCCATGTAGCTGACGTGGCCCTGCTTGGCCCCGGGATCGGTCTTCGCGGCCGTGACCAGCCGGGACAGGTCCACGCGGGGCTTGCCCGCCGGCTTCGTCGGCTCCGTCTTGCCGACTCCCGCCGCCAGTTGCTTCTTCACGGCGGCCCGGAAGTCGTCCATGTCGAAGCTGGGGTCGATCTTCCCCGGCTGGCACTCCTTGTGCCCGGCGACGGACTTCTCGCTCCAGCCGTGGGCCCGGCAGATCGCCGCCGCCCACAGCACGGCCTGCCGGTACTGCGCGTCCGGGTACGGGTCGCCGCCCTTGCCGAGGTTCTCGATCTCCAGGCCGTACAGACAGTCGTTGCCGTCGGCCCTGGCCACGTCGTCGTGGGGGAGCGGCTTCTCCTCGCGGAGCGCGTTCAGGACATCGATGTCGGCGTAACCGGCGTGGTTGGTACGGCCGTTGCCGATCATCCACAGCCCGGCGGTCTTCCCGAGCCAGGCGTGGCACAGCGGTCCCGGCAGGTCGGATCTGCCCTGGTAGCAGAGCTCCTTGTCGTTGTGTCCGCCGGTGTGGTGGATCAGGACCCCGATGACGGGTCCGAAGGACTTCCCGGACGCCGCGTCGCGGTTGTGGGTCTTCCAGCCGGCGTGCTCGTGCACGGTGAGGCCCTCGGCCTTCAGCGCGGCGAGCATCTTCGCGGCGGACAGGGGTGTGGCCATGGTGGTGGTTCCCTCCGGGGGGTGCGTCGAAAACGCGTCAACTACTGTTCGGATCTTGTGGGTTGACGTTTCGTTGGCATTCAGTGGGACGTGCTCGCCCCGCAGTTGCCCATGATTACGTCAACACCGCGCCCGGCGGGGGGAATCGCAGCATTCACAGCCGAACGGGGCCCCGCCCCTCGTCCGCAGGAGTTGCCGTGCCGCACACCCCGATCGACACCAGCAAGCCGCACTCCGCCCGCTTCTGGAACTACTTCGTCGGCGGCAAGGACAACTACGAGGTCGACCGGGAGATCGGTGACCAGATCAAGGAGATCTTCCCCGGCCTCGTCGACGTGGCGGTCACCAGCCGCCGGTTCCTGGGCCGCGCGGTCCGCCATCTCGCCGGGGAGCAGGGCGTACGGCAGTTCCTGGACGTCGGCACCGGCCTGCCCACCGCCGACAACACCCACGAGGTCGCCCAGCGCGTCGCGCCGGACGCCCGGATCGTCTACGTCGACAACGACCCCATCGTGCTGGCCCACGCGAACGCCCTGCTCACCAGCGCACCCGAGGGCAGGACGGCCTATCTGGACGCCGACCTGTACGACCCCGAGTCCGTCCTGGAGGCGGCCGCGGACACCCTCGACCTGTCCCGGCCGGTCGCCTTGATGATCCTCAACACGCTCGGCCACGTCGCCGACCACGACCGGGCCGTCGACCTGGTCCGGCGGCTCATGTCGGGCCTGGCGTCCGGCAGTTACCTGGTGATCAGCGACAGCACGGCCACGAGCGAGGGGATGATCGCGGCGTCGGAGGCGTACAACTCCAGCGGGGCGGTGCCGTACCACGTACGCCCCGTGGCGGACATCGCCGCGTTCTTCGACGGCCTGGAGCTGGTCGAACCGGGGGTGGTGCGGGTGACGGAGTGGCGGCCGGAGGAGCCCGGTCCGGCCGGGGTGGACGCGTACTGCGGTGTGGGGCGCAAGCGCTGAGCGCTGTGGGCGTCGTACGCGCGTAGTGATCGCTCAGTGATGCGGTGAGCCGCGTTCGGCGCGGCGGCCCGAGGGGGACGGCCGCCGCGCCGGGGCGGGGTCGCCGTGGCCGTGGATCAGCCCGGCGCCACCGCGCGGCCGGTCTGGGGCGAGATCATGCCGGAGCACAGCCCCTTGGCGGCCAGTGTCTGCGCGATGCGCGGGATCGCCGCGCGGGTGTTGGCGGGCCAGTCGTGCATGAGGATGACCTGCCCGTTGGTGAGCCGCCCGACCGCCGCGACGATCGCGTCGGTACTGGCGTTGTTCCAGTCCTGCGAGTCGACCTGCCACAGGACCTCGGTCAGCCCGTACTTGGCCTCCACGGCCTTCACCGTCGCGTTGGTCTCGCCGTACGGCGGCCTGAACAGCCTGGGCGTGCCGCCGCCCGCGTTCGCGATCGCCTGCTGGGTGCGGGAGATCTCGGAGTCGATGGTGGCCTGGCTCTGCTGGGTCAGATGCGGGTGCGTGTAACTGTGGTTGCCGACCCACATCCCGGCGCTGACCTGGGCCCTGACGAGGGCCGGGTTGGCGGCCGCGTACTGGCCCTCGTTGAACATGGTGGCCCTGAGGCCGTACTGCCGCAGGGAGTTGAGCAGGGTGGTGGTGCCGCTGCCCGGGCCGTCGTCGAAGGTGAGTCCGACGTATCCGGCGCAGGCGGCGGCCTGCTCGGGGGCAGCGGCGGCGGGGACCGCGAGGGTGCCGGCGGCGGCCAGAGCGGCGGCGGCCAGTAACGGGAGATGCGACCGGGCCCTCATCAGGACACCGTGATGTTCGAGCTGCCGCTGCTCTGGTAACCCTCGGTAGCGAGGATCATGTAGTACTTGAAGCTGCCCATCGGCATGCCGGCCCGGGCCCACGCGTCGAAGTGGTTGCCGGTGGTGATGGTGCCGCCGGTCCGCCTCGACTGCCGGACGCTCCAGTACTGGTTGAAGGTTTTGGTGCCCTCCACGGACGGGGCGTTGTACCGGGTGGTCTGGTAGATGTCGTACGTGCCGCCGTCGCTGGTGACGGTGCCCTTGTACGTTCCGGTGGGCCGGTAGGTGCCCCAGTTGTCGACGATGTAGTACTCGACGAGCGGGTTCGAGGTCCAGCCGTAGAGGGCCAGGTAGGCGTTGCCGGACGGGTTGAAGCTGCCCGAGTAACTGACGGTCCTGCGGGAGCCGTTGGCCCAGCCCTTGCCGGCCACGAAGTTGCCGGTGTTGCGCCAGGACGTGCTGTAGTTCCCGCCGGAGTTCAGGGTCATGGAGACCGTGCCCTGGGCGTCGGTCCAGAACGAGTAGTAGTAGCCGTTGTTCGTTCCGGTCTGGTTCGTGGTGATGACCGTGGCCGCCTCGGCGGTGCCGGGCAGGGCCAGGGTGGCCCCGGTGGCCAGCAGGAGGCCGCAGACGCTGCGGCGCGTGGGGTGTGCGGGTGTGGAATTCATGCCCCATAGTTTTGGTCTGCCCCTGTCAAGCGTCAACAGTTTCGGCAGATGTTTCGAATGCTTCGAGATCGCTCTCACCTGAGGAAATCGGCGAAATCTTTCGGAAGATCGCAGAGAGGTGGGGGTGGGAAAGGTCGACAGGACGTCGAATGTTTCGAAGAGTTTCCGGACGCCCGGGGCAAAAGAAAAAGGCAGGGAGGTCAGCACCTCCTTGCCGTGTTCAACGTATAGCGTACTGGGGGGCTTGCGGCAAGGCCCCGGGGTGGGCGCACACTTACCGGCCGTACCCGAAACCGGAGCTGCTGACTTGAATTCCCTGCCCACGAGCGTGTTCGATCTCCCGGACCGCCTCGCCGCCAAGGCCGACCCCGCACTGATCGCCGACGACGAGCGGCACTTCGCGGCCATCGCGGAGTGCCTGGAGCAGACGATCGCCGAACTGTCCGCCACCCTCGACGCCACCCGCAGGGCGCCCGGCGGCATCGGCCAGGAGGCGATGGACCGGGACACGGAGATCCACCGGCTCAGCGCCCGGCTGCGCACCCTGCGCCGCTTCGGCCTGGACCTGTGCCTCGGGCACATGGTCGGCGCCGACGACCCCGAGCCGGTGTACGTCGGACGGCTCGGCCTCACCGACAGCACGGGCCGCAGGCTGCTCGTCGACTGGCGGTCCCCCGCGGCCGAACCGTTCTTCGGGGCCACCCACGCCCGCCCGATGGGGCTGGCGAGCCGCCGCAGGTACCGCTGGACGGGCGGCCGGATCAGCGACTACTGGGACGAGGTGTTCTCCCCGGACGGATTCGCCGGACACCACGCCTCCCTCGACGACCAGTCCGCCTTCATCGCCAGCCTGGGCAGCGACCGCTCGGAACGGATGCGGGACGTCCTCGGCACCATCCAGGCCGACCAGGACGCCATCATCCGCGCGGGATCCCGCGGCGCGCTCGTCGTCGACGGCGGGCCCGGCACCGGCAAGACCGTGGTCGCCCTGCACCGCTCCGCCTACCTGCTGCACGCCGACCCGCGTCTCGGCCACCGCCGCGGCGGAGTGCTGTTCGTCGGCCCGCACCGGCCCTATCTGGCCTACGTCTCCGACGTCCTGCCCAGCCTCGGCGAGGAGGGCGTCCAGACCTGCGTCCTGCGGGATCTCGTGGCCGAGGGAGCCACCGCAGGGGTCGAGACCGACCCGGAGGTGGCCCGGCTGAAGGCCTCCGCGGACCTGGTGAAGGCGATCGAGAAGGCCGTCAGGTTCTACGAGGAGCCGCCGACCGAGGGCATGACCGTCACGACCCACTGGTCCGACATCCCGCTGACCGCCACCGACTGGGCCGAGGCCTTCGACGCGGCGGAAGGCGCCCCGCACAACGACGCCCGCGACCAGGTCTGGAACGAACTGCTCACGATCCTCGTGGACCGGCACGAGGGCGACGCCCCGGAGAACCTGCTCCGCAAGTCCCTGCGCCAGAACCGGGAGCTGCTCACGGCCTTCAACCGCGCGTGGCCGCTGCTGGAGGCGGCCGACCTGGTCTCGGACCTGTGGACGGTCCCCGCCTATCTGCGGATGTGCGCCCCCTGGCTCGACCGCGACGACGTGCGCAAGCTCCAGCGCGCGGACGGCCAGGCCTGGACGGTGTCCGACCTGCCGCTCCTGGACGCGGCCCGGCAACGGCTCGGCGATCCGCGGACCTCGCTCCGCAAGCGCCGGAACGAGGCCACCCTCGCCGCCCAACGCGAGCACATGGCCACGGTCGTGGACAACCTGAGTGCGGTCGCCGACGACGACTACGGCATGGGCCTGGTGACGATGCTGCGCGGCGAGGACTTCCACCACGCCCTGGTGGACGAGAGCGCCCTGCACACCGCCGACCCGGACCTGCTCGCCGGCCCCTTCGCGCACGTCGTCGTGGACGAGGCGCAGGAGCTGACCGACGCGGAGTGGCAGATGCTGCTGCTGCGCTGCCCGTCCCGGAGCTTCACCATCGTCGGGGACCGCGCCCAGGCCAGGCACGGCTTCACCGAGTCGTGGCAGGAGAGGCTGGAGCGGGTGGGCCTCGACCGCGTGGAAATGGCCTCCCTGAGCATCAACTACCGCACCCCGGAAGAGATCATGAAGGAGGCCGAGCCGGTCATCCGCGCCGTCCTTCCCGACGCCAACGTCCCGACCTCCATCCGCAGCACCGGCACCCCCGTCACCCACGGCTCGACCGCCGACCTGACCCCGACCCTGGACACCTGGCTCACCGCCCACCCCGACGGCATCGCCTGCGTCATCGGCGACCCCGCTTTCCGGGCGACGCCCCGGGTCCGCTCCCTTCCTCCAGAACTCTCGAAGGGCCTCGAGTTCGACCTGGTGGTCCTCGTCGACCCGCAGAACTTCGGCGAGGGCATCGAGGGAGCGGTGGACCGCTATGTGGCGATGACCCGGGCGACGCAACAACTCGTCGTCCTCACCAGCCCCTGACAGCGGGGTCCGACAGCCGTGTGCGTGTGTCAGAACGCGGTGGCCAGCCACGCGGCGACGGCGGCGAGGAGGATCAGCACGAGGTTCAGACCGGTGTCCTTCGCCTCTCCGCGCGACAGGTGAAGCCCGGCCGCCAGTATCTGAAGCACCACGAAGCCGACCGCGGCCAGGATCGCCAGAACCGGCGCGATCCCGGTCGCCGGCGGCAGGATCAGCCCGGCCGCGCCGAGCACCTCCACCACGCCGACAGCCCGGACGGCGGGCATCGGGACGGTGTCGACCCACCCCATCATCGGCGCGAGCTGCTCCCGACTCTGGGCGATCTTCTTCCCGCCGGCGTAGAGGTAGAAGACACCCAGCAGCCCGGCGATGATCCAGTACGCGACGGTCATGGCGGCACCCTCCAATGGTTACCCCTTGTAAGAAGGGCCATGGTGGGTCACTGTCGGAAGGCTTACAAAAGGCACACGCGTGTGTGTGACCGTCACCAGGAGCGCGATGTCGGAGTACAGGAAGACCTGCCTGATCCGCGGCGACGGCGGCCGCGCCATCCGAGGCGTCCTCGACCGCATCGGAGACAAGTGGACGCTCCTGGTGGTCGCCACCCTCCACGGCGAACGCATGCGCTTCACCGAACTGCTCCACCGCATCCCCGGCATCTCACAGCGGATGCTCACCCTGACCCTGCGCCACCTGGAACGCGACGGCCTGGTGGGGCGCACGGCCCACGCCGAGGTACCACCCCGGGTCGAGTACGAACTCACCCCCGTGGGCCGCACCCTGATCGAACCCGCCGTGACCCTCGCCGAGTGGGCCATCGAGCACAACCCCGACATCGAACGCAGCCACCAGGCCTACGACACCCGCGGCGACTGACCTCCCCCGGCCGCGCCACCGGGGACGGTGCATAGAATCCGGTCCCATGGCGAACCCTGACGAGCTGATCGTTGACATCGCCGCCCTTGTGGAGTCCGGGCGGAGCAGTCACATGTCCCTGACCGTGGTCACCGGTGGTGCCGTCATCACCGGTCGACTGGCTCCCGAAGCCATGTGGAGGCAGCGGGTGTCGGAGGTGCTGACGGACTCCTCCGACCTGGGCGAGTTCTCCGCCGTCTTCGCCACCCCCGTGAAGAGGGACGGCCCGCCCACGCATCTGCACTTCCACGTCGCCCGGATCCTCCAGGGCACGGTGGGAATCCCGGAGACGGGCGGGATGTACCGCGTCGCGATCGAGGACGTCAGCGCCTGGACCGTGGGCGACTTCAGCTACTCCGACCACTGACACGCGAACGGCCCCGGACGAGGAGTCCGGGGCCGGTCAGAGTGCTGGTCACGCGGTGTGCCCCCGGCAGGATTCGAACCTGCGACACCGGCTTTAGGAGAGCCGTGCTCTATCCCCTGAGCTACGAAGGCGGGCTGGTCGGGCGTGGTGCGATGCTCTGCACAGGGTCACCTGAGCAGACAACGCGACGCACCGACGGCTGACCAGTCATAGCGTAGCGGATGTACGTAGGGGAGGGCCCTCCTGCAGGGGGCCACCGGAGAGGAGTGACATGGCACTGATCCTGGTGACCGGCGCGGCCGGTGGGCTCGGGCGTGACACGGCGAACGCGTTGGCCGACGACGGGCACGACGTGGTCGTCCATGTCCGGAATCCGGCCCCACTCGCCGACGCGGAGGACGCCGGGCGGTGGAAGGGTGTCATCACGGGGGACCTCGCCGATCTCGACGAGATCCGCGACGTCGCCCGGCAGGCGGGCGGGTTCGGTCGCTTCGACACCGTCATCCACAACGCCGGCACCATGGACACCCGGGACGCGGGCACGGTCAACACGGTCGCGCCCTATGTGCTGACGGCCCTGATGGCCAAGCCGGCCAGGCTCGTCCACCTCAGCAGCTCCATGCATCGCAACGGCTCCACGGATCTGCGACGGCTGGCCGCCGGTTCCGCGTCCTACAGCGACAGCAAGCTGTGGGTCACCACCCTCGCGCTCGCTTGCGCGTCCCGGTGGGAGGGAACCACTTGCCACGCGGTCGATCCCGGGTGGGTGCCGACCAGGATGGGCGGCGCCGGCGCGCCGGACGATCTGGCCGAAGGGCACCGGACCCAGGTGTGGCTCGCCACGCACGACGACGTGACCCCGCGCACCGGCGGCTACTGGTACCACCGGCGGACGCAGACACCGCACCCGGCGGCGCGGGACGAGGAGTTCCAGGCCCGCCTTATCCGGTTCCTCGAGAGCCACACAGGCGTTCCGCTCGACTGACGCGCACCAAACCGGCGTACGGTGACAAAAATGGATAGGTCAATCCGATTGCTAGAGTGGCCGGTATGACCCCTGGCGCCCAGCCCTCAGACGGTCCCGCCGCTCAGCCGCTGCGCAGTGACGCCGAGCGCAACCGGGAGCGGATCATCGCCGCCGCCCGCACGGTGTTCGCGCGCGACGGCCTGAACGCGTCCATGGCCTCCGTGGCCCGCGAGGCGGGCGTGGGGATCGCCACCATGTTCCGCCGCTTCCCCACGAAGGAGGAACTGGTCGACGCCGTCTTCTCCGACCGCATGGGTGCCTACGTCGAGGTGGTCACCGTCGCCCTGGAGGACCCCGACCCCTGGAACGGCTTCGTCGGGTACATCGAGACCGCCTGCGCGATGCAGGCCGCCGACAGCGGCTTCGCCGACGTCCTGACCATGACCTTCCCCACCGCCAAGGTCCTGGAGGAGCGCCGCAACCGGGCGTACGAGGGCATGCTGGTCCTCATCGACCGCGCCAAGGCCACCGGCCGGCTGCGCGAGGACTTCGACCCCTCGGACCTGGTGCTGATCCACATGGCCAACGCCGGCGTCGTGAACGCCACCGGCGACGCGGCCCCGGACGCCTGGCGGCGCGTCGTCGCCCTGATCATCCAGTCCCTCGAGGCCCCGGCGCGCGGTCCCCTGCCCGCCTCACCCGGGCACGAGCCCCTCTACAAGGCCATGCTCCGCGCCGGACAGGGCACCTCCGCACCGCCCTCGGGCAAGAGCGGCTGACCTCGGGTCCGGGTGGCGTCAGAGGAGGGGGACCCGGGTGAAGTGGCTCGCCGCGTGCAGTTCGGTCTCCAGGCGGGTCGCCGTGAGACGCAGTTCCGGGAGGATCTCCGCCACGCATTCCCCGGCCGTGCGGCCCGCCGCGTGCAGGGCCACGTTCACGGCGGCGACCACCCGGCCCGTACGGTCGCGGACGGGCACGGCGATGGTACGGAGCCCGTCCTCCCAGTTCTCGTCCAGCAGGGCGTAGCCCTGGGTGCGGACGCGGTCGAAGTCGGCGGAGCGCTCCTTGTCCGCCAGCAGGACCCGGCCCAGCGAGGTCGCCGAGGCCGGCAGGCGGGTGCCGGTCCTGATGTCCACGCCCATGATCCGGGGGGAGACGGCCCTCGCCGTGTACTGGATCTCCGCCCCCTCGCCCGACCCCGGCGGCACCAGGACCGCCAGTGCCGTCGACTCCCGCACCCGTGCCGAGAGATCGGCCAGGTGCGGGGCCGCGATGCGCGGGAGGGTCGTACGGGAAAGGGGTGGGAAGCCGAGGGACAGGACCCGGGGGGTGAGGCCGAAGGTCCGGGTCTCCGGCTGCTGGCGGACCAGGCCCAGGTGTTCGTAGGTGATCAGGGCCCGGCGGGCCGTCGCCCTCGCCAGCCCGGTCGCCCGGGCCACGTCCGTCAGCGTCAGCGCGGCCCTGCCCTCGCCGAACGCCGTCAGGACCGTCAGGCCGCGGGCGAGGGACTCGATGAACTCCCGGCCCAGTTCGTTCTTGGCCGCGCCGATCCAGGAGGCCGATCCCGAGGGGGGCGGGTCCGGGTCCGGGTCCGGGGTGGACGCCAGTTCGCGTTCCATCTCCACCACCGTCGCCCGCAACCGCGGCAGCAGGGTCTCGCGCAGGTCCGCCGCGGTGTGGCGGCTGGTGTGGCTGACGACGTTGGCCACGCAGGCGATCCGTCCCGTGCGCGGATCCCGTACGGGGACGGAGACCGCCACCAGACCCGGCTCGATCAACTGGTCGTCCAGCGCCCAGCCGTCCCTTCCCGCCTGCGCCGCCTTCGCCTCGAACTCCCCTTCCACGGCCGGGAGTTCCCGAGGCGGTACGGCGGGAAAGCCCCGGTCCTCCGGGTCCGCCGCCCGGCGTTCGCGCCAGGTCCGCCAGTCGGCGTCGGTCCACTCCGACGCGAACAGGGGCCCCGGCGCGGTGCGTTCGGCGGGGAGCAGGTCGCCGATGCGGAAGCTCAGGGACATCGCGCGGCGGCGGGTGGCCTGGTGGATGAAGCGGATGCCGTCGCGGTCGGCGACCGCCAGCGACACCGACTCGTCCAGCTCGTCGGCGAGGGCGTCGGCCCGCCCGGACAGCAGAGCGGGCAGGCGCAGGGCGGCGAGATAGGCGTTGCCGAGTTCCATCAGCCGGGGGGTGATCACC
The DNA here is from genome assembly GCF_044456945.1 of Streptomyces sp. NPDC050759. Taxonomy (NCBI): domain Bacteria; kingdom Bacillati; phylum Actinomycetota; class Actinomycetes; order Kitasatosporales; family Streptomycetaceae; genus Streptomyces; species Streptomyces sp. NPDC050759. Next base: position 80,804 of record NZ_JBITGI010000028.1, read on the forward strand.
GCGTCCCGGCCGTCCAGGCGGACGTACCCCATGCGGGCCAGCGTGGACGTGATGCGGTCGACCGTGGAACGCGCCAGGCCCGTCGCCCGCTCCAGACCGCTCGGGCTCAGCCTGCCGCCCGCCTCGGTCAGCTCCCGCAGCACCCCGACCCCCCGGATCAGCGGCGTGACCGCCTCGGCCGGCACGGCGGACTCCGGCACCGGCGGGGATGTGGGCGTGTCAGCGGGCATCGGTTCTCCGGTACGGCGATCGCGGGACGCCTACGGTAATCCGAACGTCGGCCACGGCACGCCCACGGCCACCCGACTCGGCAGGTCGACCCGCACCTGCTCCCGCGTGATCCGCACCCGCTGGTCGCGCGGCTCGGCAGTTCGCCCCGCCTCTACTCCCGCGTGACCCGTACCCGGTAGTCGCCGTCCCCGTCCGCCCCCACCACCCGCACCCGGACCCCCTGGCCCGGATCCCGGAACTCCTCGCCGACCGCGAACGACGCGTCGGAGAGCTCCGCGTGGACGTTGGGGCTCCGCGTGCACCCTCCGCTGTTGCGCCGCGCGTCGTACACCCGCACCGGGCCCCGCCCGGTGTCCACGTCCGCGTCGACCTTGTAGACGAGGACACCCGGCCGGCACACCGCCTCGTCGTTGCCCTCGCGGGTGCGGAGCTCGACCGCGTAGCCGGTGCGGCTGCCGAGGGGGACGAAGAGGAGTTTGGTGCCGGGTCCCGGCCGGGCCAGCGGGGTCAGGGTGTACTCCGAAGTCCCGCGCGCCGTCACGCAGTCGACCTGTGCCGCGGCCAGCCAGCCCAGCTTCCACTTGTGCCAGCCGAGGAGGTCGTTGTTGGCGCCCCAGTCCTCGCTCATGATGTCCCAGTGGCCGACCGCGCTCCCGCCCGCCTGGGTGTAGAGGTCGGGCAGGCCGAAGACATGGCCGTTCTCGTGGGGCAGGACCCGGTAGCCGGTCTGCGGGTAGGAGCCGGAGCCGTCGTCCTGGCGGGAGTAGACGAAGGAGGCGTTGGCGACCGGGACGCCGTCGGCGACCGGGGCGTCGACGTTGCCGGCGAAGCTCACCGACAGGACCGTGTCGAGGGCGGAGGGACCGGCGTTCGGGGTCACCAGCACGTTCAGGAAGTCGTAGGACCGGAAGTCCACCTGGGGATCGGCGGCGGTCACGATGTCCTGGACCAGCCGGCGGTAGCCCGGGTCGAAGGGGGCGCCGCGCTCTATGCCGTAGGCCCGGAACGACTTCGGCATGCGCAGCCAGTCGGTGATCGGGGCCTCGGGGCGGTAGTCGAGACGGCCGTAGGAACTGGTGCGGAACCAGTCCTGGGTCTGCGGGAAGAACTCGCGGAACCGGTCGAGCGCGGGCCCGGAGCCGGGTGCGTCGGAGAAGTCGATCATCAGGGTGAGGGCGTGGACGGTGCCGGTGGAACGGGAGTAGCCGCCGGGTGTGGGCAGGCCCTCGGACATCTGGACGGCCGGGCCGCCGCTGATCAGACAGGCGCCGTGGGCGTCGGAGCGGGCCACGGCGATCGGACCGGCGGTCGTGGCACCCGGGGCGAGGCGCTCGGTGCCGGCCGAGGTGCTGACCGCGAGGGTCAGCGCGGTCACGAACACGAGGGCGGCGATGCGGCGCGGGCGTATGCGGCGACTGGTCCACGGCATGCGGGCACCCTTCGGAGCGCGGCAGCCGCTGGTCGGAAGGCTGCACCTTCTCGATCACCCTCTGCCGGGGCAGGGACCGACGCGCGCTGGAGGAGACCGAACGTGGGTACCGCCAGGAATGTGACTCAGGTCACAACATGATTTCTCCTCAACCCGAAATAACCGGGGAGCGTCTCCCCGTTTAGACGTGTGTCCGAGCGAAACGGGGACTGAATCCCCGGATCGCGAAACCAGACCCCGAGGGGAGTGCACCGTGACCGCCACGACGACCGCACCGCGCAAGGCGCCCCGGCCCCGCGCCGACGCCCTGCGCAACCGCGAGCGGATCGTCACCGCCGCCAGCGAGATGTTCACCGAGTTCGGCCCAGACGTGCCGCTCGACGAGATCGCCCGCCGGGCCGGCGTGGGCAATGCCACGGTGTACCGCAACTTCCCCGACCGCGACGCGCTCGTCCGTGAGGTCGTCTGCTCCGTCATGGACCGGACGGCGGAGGCGGCCGAGCTCGCGCTCGCGGCGACCGGGGACGCCTTCGGCGCCCTGGAGCGCTTCGTGCACGCCTCCGCCGACGAGCGGATCACCGCACTGTGCCCGATGGTCCAGAGCACCTTCGACCAGTACCACCCCGACCTGGTGGCCGCGCGCGAACGCATCGAGCAGCTCGTCGAGCAGCTCATGGACCGGGCCAGGGCGGCCGGTCAGCTGCGCGGTGACGTGAGCGTCGGTGACCTGATGGTCGCCGTGGCCCAGTTGTGCCGGCCCCCGGCCGGCACGGGCTGCCTCACCCTCGACGGGTTCGTGCACCGCACCCTTCAGCTGTTCCTGGACGGACTGCGGGCCCCGGCCCGCTCCGACCTGCCGGGTACGGCGCTGAGCATGGAGGACCTCCGCCAGGCCTGATCCGATGACCACCGATTAGTTCAGAGCGCGAGAACAGTCAGCACCAACGACTTTCGACCGGCCGTCACCGAAGACGGACCGTCCCCTCAAGACATCTTTTTTCCGTCCCGAAGTACCGGAGTGGGTACCCCCATGTCTGACACAGCCGCAAAGGCTCCCGGCGCACCGGCCACGTCCGGTGACGCCAACCGCTGGAAAGCGCTCGTCTTCATCGCGCTCGCCCAGCTGATGGTCGTCCTCGACGCGACGATCGTGAACATCGCTCTGCCGTCCGCCCAGACCGACCTGGGCATCTCCGACGGCAACCGTCAGTGGGTCGTCACGGCCTACGCCCTCGCCTTCGGCGGCCTCCTGCTCTTCGGCGGCCGCATAGCCGACCTGTGGGGCCGGAAGAACGCCTTCGTGGTCGGCCTGATCGGCTTCGCGCTGGCCTCCGCACTGGGCGGCGCGGCCACCAGCGGCGCCATGATGTTCGGCGCCCGTGCCCTCCAGGGCGTCTTCGGCGCGCTGCTCGCGCCCGCCGCGCTCTCCCTGCTCGCCGTGATGTTCACGGACGCCAAGGAGCGCGCCAAGGCCTTCGGCATCTACGGCGCGATCGCCGGTGGCGGCGGCGCCGTGGGCTTCATCCTCGGCGGTGTGCTGACCGAGTACATGGACTGGCGCTGGACCTTCTTCGTGAACATCCCGTTCGCGATCGTGGCCGCGCTCGGCGCGTACTTCGTCATCCGTGAGCCCGAGGGCGGCCGCAACCGCAACCCGCTCGACATCCCCGGCGTCCTGCTGTCCACCCTGGGCCTGGTCGCACTGGTCTACGGCTTCACCCGCGCCGAGTCCAACGGCTGGGGCGACTCCCTGACCGTGGGCATGTTCGTCGCCTCCGCGGCCCTGCTCATCGCGTTCGTCGTCACCGAGGCCCGTACCAAGGCCCCGCTGCTGCCGCTGCGCGTCATCACCGACCGCAACCGCGGCGGGATCTACCTCTCGCTCGGTATCGCGATCATCGCGATGTTCGGCACCTTCCTGTTCCTCACCTACTACCTCCAGATCGTGAAGGGCTTCACGCCGATCAAGACCGGCTTCGCCTTCATGCCGATGATCGTCGGCATGATGGTCGGCTCGACGCAGATCGGCGCCCGCCTGATGACCCGCGTCCCGGCGCGGCTGCTGATGGGCCCCGGCTTCCTGGTCGCCGCGGTCGGCATGCTCCTCATGACCCAGCTGGAGATCGGCTCGTCGTACGCCTCGATCATCCTGCCGGCGATGCTGCTGCTCGGCCTCGGCATGGGTACGGCGTTCATGCCGGCCATGTCCCTGGCCACCCTGGGCGTCGAGCCCCGGGACGCCGGAGTCGCCTCCGCGATGGTCAACACCTCGCAGCAGGTGGGCGGTGCGATCGGTACGGCCCTGCTGAACACGATCGCCGCGTCCGCCACGACCTCCTACATCGCCGACCACATCGGCTCCGCGACCTCCAGGTCGCAGCAGCAGCTGGTCGCGCTGGAGGGCCAGGTGCACGGCTACACCAACGCGATCTGGTTCGCCGTCGGCATGCTGGTGCTCGCCGCGGTGATCGTCGTGACCCTCGTCAACGCCGGCCGCACGGACACGGCCACCGTGACCGGGTCCGGCGAGGGCGCCGAGGAGGAGCTGGCCATCCCGGTCGTCGCCCACTGACGGCGACCGGCCGGTCGTACCCCTTCGAGAACCACGTACGTACGGGGAAGGGGACGCCCCGTACGTACGACCCCAGGAACTGCCCTGGCCCAGCTGAGTGAGCGGCTCAGCGGAGCCAGGGCAGATCCGCGCCCGCCTCGTTCGGCTGGAGTCCCTCGGCGACGATCTGCATGATCTCGCCGAGGGACTTCTGCTGTTCCGGGGTGAGCCGGTCGAAGACGGCGTTGCGTACGGCCCGCACATGGCCGGGCGCGGCGCCCCGCAGCATCTCCAGGCCCGGGTCCGTGAGCACCGCGAACTGGCCGCGCTTGTCGTCCGGGCAGTCCTCCCGGCGCACCCAGCCGTTGCGCTCCAGACGGGCGATCGCGTGGGAGAGACGGGACCGGGTGATCTTCGCCTTCATGGCCAGCTCGGTCATCCGCAGCCGCCGGTGCGGGGCCTCGGCCAGCCCCACGAGCAGCCCGTAGTAGATGTGCGGCATGCCGGCGTCCCGCTGGAGCTGGCGGTCGAGGTGATCCTCGAGGAGGGTCGTGGCGTGCACATAGGAACGCCAGATGCGCTGCTCTTCGTCGTCGAGCCACTGGGGCTCCTCGTCGGGGACGGATGCCGTATTCATGTATCCCACTCTACGAGCTTTCTCCTTGAAGCTTAAACAAATGAGGCGTACAGTCATGTCAAGAAGCTTTAAATTTGAAGCACTGCCCGCATCGGAAGTACCGGAGGAGTCCCCGCCATGTCCGCCGACACGCTGGAGCGCATGCCCGCCCTCTATCTGAGTCACGGCGCGCCGCCGCTCGCCGACGACCCGATCTGGCCCGGTGAGCTCGCCGCCTGGTCCGCGGACCTGCCCCGTCCCAAGGCGATCCTCATGGTCTCCGCCCACTGGGAGGAGGCCCCCCTCGCCCTCGGCGCGGTACGGACCGTCCCGCTCGTCTACGACTTCTGGGGCTTCCCCGAGCACTACTACAAGGTGACGTACGACGCCCCCGGCGCCCCCGAACTCGCCGATTCCGTACGCAAGTTGCTGCGCGCCCCCGGCGTCCCCGTACAGGACATCCCGGACCGCGGACTGGACCACGGCGCGTATGTCCCGCTGGTCGAGATGTTCCCGAAGGCCGACATCCCCGTCCTGCAGATCTCCATGCCGACCCTCGACCCGGTCAGGCTCATGGAGATCGGCCGCAAGCTCGCCCCGCTGCGCGACGAGGGCGTCCTGATCGTCGGCTCCGGCTTCTTCACCCACAACCTGGCCGCCCTGCGCCACACCGGTTCCGGGGTGCCCACCTGGTCCTCCGAGTTCGACGACTGGGGCCGGCGGGCGCTGGAGACACGGGACGTGGACTCCCTGCTGGGCTTCCTCAACAAGGCTCCGGCCGGGCGCTACGCCCATCCGCGCACCGAGCACTTCGCGCCGCTGTTCGTGACCATGGGCGCGGCGGACGTGAGCGGCGAGCTGGACGCGCAGAAGTCCGTCATCGACGGGTTCTGGATGGGGATGGCGAAGCGGTCGGTGCAGTTCGGCTGACACCCGCCGGCGAGGGCTTACAGGTCCTTCTCGTACCAGGCCACGTCCCAGTAGCGGCCGAACTTCCGGCCCACTTCCCGGTAGGTGCCGACGTGCCGGAAACCGAAGCGTTCATGCAGCCGCGTGGACGCTTCGTTGGGCTGTGCGATGCCCGCGTAGGCGCGATGCAGGTCCTCGTCGGCCAGGGCCTCGAAGAGGGCCTTGTAGAGGAGGGTGCCGATGCCCCGGCCGCCCGCGTCCGGGGCGAGGTAGACGGTGACCTCCACGGAGGTCGCGTACGCGGGCTTGGCACGGAAGGGGCTGGATGTGGCGTACCCGAGGATCCGCTGTGAGGTTCCTGTCGGGTCCGTGTCGGTGGCAACCATCAGACGGTACGGGCCGTCTTCAGGGTGGGAGAGCAGCCAAGGGCGGCGCTCTTCCGGAGTGAAGACGGCGGTGTCGAATGTGATGGGCGTCTCACGAACGTAGTGGTTGTAGAGGTCGGTGAGAGCACCGAGGTCGCTTTCGGCTCCCGGCCTGACCTGCACCTCTGTACGTTCCGACGGCATCATGCCTCCTCGTGTGGCCGGACAGGGTACTGCAAGATCAGAAAAATAGCGGCACGCCTTGGGAATTCTGTCCGGTTTCCAGTCGTTGTTTCCATCGGATGCAGGGCACCCGAGGAGAGTCCGGAAGCAAACCGGAGCCGGGACCCAGCGTCCGAAGGACCACCCGCTGACCCAAACATCGCAAGGGAGCACGCATGGCAACCCGTGCCGTCGCCCGTCGTAAGTCCGCCACCGGCGGGTCTACCGACGCGGCGCGCAGTGTTCGCGTCCATGGCGGCGAGATCGCCGACCGCGACCTGGTCGGCATGTACCTCGACGAGATCGCGCGTACGCCGCTGCTCGACGCCGCCAAGGAAGTCGAGCTGTCCCAGATCATCGAGGCGGGTGTGTTCGCCCGACAGGTCCTCGACGGGTACGAGGAAGCCAAGGCGGACGCCACCCGCGAAGAGCTGGAGGCCCTGGTGGAGGAGGGGGAGCGCGCCAAGGACGTGTTCATCCGCTCCAACCTCCGCCTGGTCGTGGCCGTGGCCCGCCGCTACCCCCGCAGCGGTCTGCCCCTGCTCGACCTGATCCAGGAGGGCAACGCCGGCCTGGTGCGCGCGGTCGAGAAGTTCGACTACCGCAAGGGCTTCAAGTTCTCGACGTACGCGACCTGGTGGATCCGTCAGGCCATCACCCGCTCCATCGCCGACCAGTCCCGCACCATCCGGCTGCCCGTCCACCTCGTGGAGGAGCTGGGCCGCATCCGCCGTGTGCAGCGCGAGTTCAACCGCGAGCACGGCCGCGACCCGGAGCCCGCGGAGATCGCCGCCGAGCTCGGCTCCAACCCGGAGCGCGTGATCGACGTCCTGGACTGGGCCCGCGACCCGGTCTCGCTGAACATGTCGGTGGACGACGACGGCGACACCCAGTTCGGTGACCTGCTGGAGGACACCTCGGCGGTCTCGCCGGAGCAGTCGGTGCTGACGCTGCTGCGCAGCGAGGAACTGGACGACCTCATCGGCCGCCTCGACCAGCGCACCGCTTCCATCATCAAGATGCGGTACGGCATCGACGACGGGCGCGAGCGCACGCTGACCGAGGTCGGCAAGGAGCACGGCCTCACCCGTGAGCGGATCCGGCAGATCGAGAAGCACGCCCTGCTGGAGCTGAAGAAGCTGGCGCGGTCCACCGGGTTCGACGCGGCGGCGTAGGCGGGGTCTGCCCGCGTACGCCGGGTGGCGAAAGACCGCGTAAACATGGCCGTACTAGGCCGCTTCAACTTGGCGGACCCTGGGAACAAGACTTCAGGGTCCAGGTGTTCGGGTCCCGGAGGCCATACCTTCGGACCCTCCTGAACCAAGTCCCGACGCAATCCCCCCCGGCGCCGGGACTCTCCCCGAGCCGGACTTCGGCGCCCCTCCCCCCGGGCGCCGGGGTCCGGCTCTTTCTGCGCCCGACAAACGGAACGGTGGGTCACCCCGTACCTGAACCACGGGGTGACCCACCGAATGGCAGATTCTGTCACATCGGCATGGTGCGCCGGTTGTGAGCAGGTCCGTCGTGGTGCGGAGTGCGGCGAACGGTCCGTTGTGGTGCGCGAGGTGGCGAACGGTCCGTCGTGGCGCGGGTGACTGCAACTCCCCAGGGGCGCGGGGAACTGCGCGACCAGCCCCCACCGGCCTGCAGACGCGCAAGGGCCCGGCGAGGCACCCCCCGTAGGCGCCCCGCTCAAGCCCCGCGCCCGCGGCCCGCCCGGACCAGCCGTCCCCCCAACTCCCGTACCGCCTCGACCAGTTCCGCAGGTTCCTCCACACGGAACTCCACCCCCGTCATCGCCAACCGCACCGCCATCCACTCCACCGCGTCCCCCACGGTCGCCCGCAACACGCACCGCCCCTCCCCGAGAGCCTCCGGCACCCCCATCCACGCCGGCACCCGACCCCCCACCACCGTCACATCCGCCTCGAACGTCACGGCGATCTCGTACGTCTCCTGACGGCGGTACATCGACTGCCGCAGATACTCCGCCGCGCTCCCCGTCGGCAACTCCCGCGGAGCGAACCGCGCCCCCGTGGCGAAGGGATCGTCCACCCGGTCGACCCGGAAGGTCCGCCAGTCGCCGCGGTCGAGGTCGTAGGCGACGAGGTACCACCGCCGCCCGGTGGAGACCAGACGGTACGGCTCCACGACGCGTCGGGACTCGGCCCCGTCCTTCGCCCGGTAGGCGAACCGCAGCCGCTCGTGCCCGGCCACCGTGGACGCCATCACCGTCAGGGTCTCGGTCGGGATGCTCGCCCCGTCCCCGCTGGTCAGCGGAGTCGTCGCGGCCTGGAAGGTGGAGACGCGGTGCCGCAGGCGGGACGGCAGGACCTGTTCCAGTTTCGCCAGTGCCCGCACCGACGCCTCGTCCATCCCCTCGACCGCGTGCCCCGCCCCCGCCCGCAGCCCGACCGCGATGGCCACCGCCTCCTCGTCGTCGAGGACGAGCGGGGGCATGGCCTTGCCCGCGACGAGCCGGTACCCGCCGTCGGAGCCCTTGGTCGCCTGGACGGGATAGCCCAGCTCGCGGAGGCGGTCGACGTCCCGTCGGACCGTGCGTCGGGAGACCCCGAGGCGGTCGGCGAGCTCACCGCCGGGCCATTCACGGGGCGTCTGGAGGAGGGAGAGGAGCGTCAGGAGCCGTGCCGGGGTGTCCGTCGTCATGAGTTCGAGGATGCCGTAGAACTAGGACACGATCTGACCTAATGGGGTCGTAGCTTCACGGTATGACCTCCACCGAGACCACATCCACCGCTGTACAGCCCGCCGCAGGCGACCGGCGTCGCTGGTTCGCCCTCGCCATCGTGATGACCGCGGCCTTCATGGACCTCGTCGACGTCACCATCGTCAACATCGCCATCCCGTCCATCCGGAAGGACGCCGGTGCCTCCGTCAGCCAGATCCAGTGGATCACCGCCGGCTATGCCCTCGCCTTCGCCGCGGGGCTGATCACCGGCGGGCGGCTCGGTGACATCCACGGGCGCAAGCGGCTGTTCCTCGTCGGCATCGGCGGGTTCACGCTCGCGTCGGCGCTGTGCGGCCTCGCCGCGAACCCGGAGATGCTGGTCGCGTCCCGGATCCTGCAGGGCGGCATGGCGGCGATGATGGTGCCGCAGGTCCTGTCGATCGTGCACGCGACCTTTCCGGCCCATGAGCGGGGGAAGGTGTTCGGACTGTTCGGCGCGGTCGTGGGGCTCGGGGCCGTCTCCGGTCCGCTGCTCGGCGCGCTGCTGACCGAGTGGAACCTGTTCGGGCTCGAGTGGCGGCCGATCTTCCTCATCAACCTGCCGGTCGGGATCATGGGACTCGTGCTCGGGAGCCGTTTCATCACCGAGTCCAAGGCCCCGCGGGCACTGAAGCTGGACCTGGTGGGCGTGGCCGTGGTCGTGCTCGGGCTGCTGATGCTGCTCTACCCGCTGACCCGCGGCGAGGAGCTGGACTGGCCGGTGTGGGGATACGTGTCGATGGCCGGCGCGCCCCTCGTGTTCGCGGCGCTGGTGGCGTACGAGCGGCGCAAGGCCGCGCGGGACGGGTCGCCGCTGGTCGAGCTGTCGCTGTTCAGGGTGAAGAGCTTCGCGGCCGGCATCGCGGTGCAGACCGTGTTCGGGGTCGGGCTCGGCATCTTCTTCCTGGTGTGGACGCTGTACATGCAGACCGGGCTGGGCTGGAGCCCGCTGCGTGCGGGGCTGACCGGGGTGCCGTTCTCGATCGCCGTCTCCACGGCGGCGGGTCTGTCGGTGCAGCAGCTCGTCCCGCGCTTCGGGCGCAAGGTGCTCCAGGCCGGGGCGCTGCTGATGGCGGTGGGTGTGCTGCTCTACCTCTGGGAGGCCGGGCGGTACGGCATGGGGATCAGCTCGTGGCAGATGGCGTTGCCGCTGGTCGTGATGGGTGGCGGCATGGGTCTGATCGTCGCGCCGCTGACGGACGCGGTGCTCTCGGAGGTACCGCGCGAACACGCCGGTTCGGCGTCGGGGCTCATCAACACCGTGCAGCAGATGGGCAACGCGCTCGGACTCGGACTGGTGTCCGTGGTGTTCTTCGGGGTCATCGGCGACGACCTGCGATCCGCTCAGGTGGGCCCGGCCTTCGTGGACGCCTTCCAGCACGCGCTCGGGTGGGTCGCGGCGGTGATGGGCGTGATCTTCCTGCTGATGTTCGCGCTGCCGAAGCGGCCCGCGCAGCACGTGGAGGGGGCCGCCGACCTTCCTGCGGTGGAGGAGAAGGAGCCCGAGCTCGTGTCCTGAAACCCGGGTGAGGGGCCCGGCACCTCCCAGGTGCCGGGCCCCTCGTGTGGGTCCGGAAGTCCGTTCATGCCCGGATCGCGCCCGAACCTGTTTACTTTCCGGAAATGCAGGCGTAGCCTCCCTCTGAAACCACACGTTCGGGCATGGATCGGAGGCGAACGGACATGTACGCACCGGAGCGGCAGCAGGAGATCCTCCGGCTCGCTCGGGACGGCGGGCGGGTGGACGTCGTCTCGCTGGCCGAGGAGTTCCAGGTCACCGCCGAGACCATCCGGCGCGACCTGAAGGCCCTCGACCGCGCGGGGCTGCTGCGCCGGGTGCACGGCGGGGCCATCCCGGCCGGGCGCCTCGACTTCGAGCCGGACCTCGCCGAGCGCGAGACGACCGCGGCCGACGAGAAGGACCACATCGCCAAGGCGGCCCTCGCCGAACTGCCGACCGAGGGCACCCTGATCCTCGACGCCGGTACGACCGTCGCCCGCCTGGCCGCCGCCGTCCCGCTGGAGGCCTCGCTCACCGTCGTCACCCACAGCCTGCCGATCGCGGCCCGCCTCGCGGACCACCCCGGCATCCAGCTCCATCTCGTCGGGGGGCGCGTACGGCACCGTACGCGCGCCGCGGTCGACGCCTGGGCGCTGCGGGCGTACGGCGAGATCCGGGCCGACGTCCTCTTCGTGGCGGCCAACGGCTTCTCCGCCGATCACGGTCTCACCACCCCCGACCTCGCCGAGGCCGCGGTCAAGCGCGCGGCGATCGCCGCCGCCCGCCGGGTGGTCCTGCTGGCCGACTCGGCCAAGCACGGCCAGGAGCACTTCGCCCGCTTCGGCGACCTGAGCGACGTGGACCTGCTGATCACCGACAGCGGGCTGAGCCCCGACGACGCCGCCGTGATCGAGCGCGGCGGCACGGAAGTGCTGTGTGTTTAGGAACGAGTGCGCATGATCCTCACCGTCACCCCGAATCCGTCCCTGGACCGTACGTACGAGGTCCCGTCCCTCGAGCGCGGTGAGGTCATCCGCGCCACCGGTGAACGCATGGACCCCGGCGGCAAGGGCGTCAACGTCTCGCGCGCCGTCACGGCCGCCGGGCAGCGCACGGTCGCGGTCCTGCCCCTCGGTGGTGCGCCGGGGGCGCTGGTCGCCGACCTGCTCGACGCGCAGGGCATCGAGGTCGCGCCGGTGCCGGTCGCCGGGGCCACCCGCTCGAACATCGCGCTCGCCGAGTCGGACGGCGTCCTCACGAAGATCAACGCACCGGGTCCGGAGTTGTCCGCCGCCGAGCAGGAGCTCCTGCTGGAGACCGTGCGCGAGCAGTCGCGCGACGCCTCGTGGATCGCGTGCTGCGGGAGCCTGCCCCGGGGGCTCGCGCCGTCGTGGTACGCCGAGGTGGTCGCGCGGGCGCACGCCGGTGGTGCGCGGATCGCGCTGGACGCCTCGGGGCGCGCGCTCCTGGAGGCGCTGCGCGAACGGCCCGACGTGGTGAAGCCGAACGCCGAGGAGCTCGCGGAGGCCGTCGGGCGCCCTCTCGCGACGGTGGGCGACGCCGTGAAGGCGGCCGAGGAGCTGCGGGAGATGGGCGCGCGCGCCGTGCTCGCCAGCCTGGGCGCCGACGGGCAGCTGCTCGTGGACGGCTCGGGCGCCTGGTTCGGCAGCGCGCGCGTGGAGGTCGTACGCAGCAATGTCGGCGCCGGCGACTCCTCGCTGGCCGGCTTCCTTATCGCCGGCGGCAGCGGCCCCGAGGCCCTCGCCTCCGCGGTCGCGCACGGCGCGGCGGCCGTCCAGCTGCCCGGCAGCGAGATGCCGACGCCGGACGACCTGGACCCGGCCGCGGTGACGGTCACGACCGAGGTGCCCATGGACCGCGTACTGACGGAGCCGGTCTCATGACCGGCCCGATCCATTCCCCAACGGTGGCGAACCGTACGGCGACGAGCCGCGCGGTGGCGAACCGTACGGCGACGAACCGTACGGCGACGAACCGTACGGCCACCACCCCCGAAACCCCACACCGCTGCACCCCCGTCCCCCTCACCACCGCCCACCCCACTCCCCGGGCGATACGCGTGCGAAGGAGCCCGCGATGAGCGACATGATCACCGCGGACCTGGTCGATCTCGACCTGTCCGCCGACACCAAGGAAGCGGCGGCGCGTGCCCTCGCCGAGCGCATGGTCGCCCTGGGCCGGGTGACCGACCTGGAGGGCTTCCTCGCCGACGTGGCCGCCCGCGAGGCACAGATGCCGACCGGCCTCGACGGCGGGATCGGCATCCCGCACTGCCGGAGCGTTCACGTCACCGAGCCGACCCTCGCCTTCGGGCGCAGCGTGGCCGGGATCGACTTCGGCGCGGCGGACGGCCCCGCCGACCTGATCTTCCTGATCGCCGCACCGGCCGGCGCGGACGACGCCCACCTGACGATCCTGTCCTCGCTCGCGCGCCAGCTGATGAACGCCGAGTTCACGGACGCGCTGCGGTCGGCGGGGAACGCGGAGAGCGCCGCGGCGCTGATCCGTGGGGACGAGGCACCGGCGGAGGCGGCCCCCGAGGCCACCGCGGGTGCCGGTGAAGACTCCGTTGCGGCATCGGCGGCGGCCTCCGCCGATGCCGCAACGGCCAGTGCCGCGGCGGAGCCGGCGCAGGACGCGCGCCCCTTCCGGATCGTCGCCGTCACGTCCTGCCCGACCGGTATCGCCCACACCTACATGGCGGCCGAGTCGCTGGAGAACGCCGGCCGCGAGGCGGGTGTCGAACTCGTCGTCGAGACGCAGGGCTCGGCCGGCTTCGACCGGCTCGACCCGGCCGTCATCGCGGCGGCGGACGGCGTGATCTTCGCGCACGACGTCCCCGTACGTGACAAGGACCGCTTCGCCGGCAAGCCCACCGTCGACGTCGGGGTGAAGGCGGGCATCAACCGCCCGGCCGAACTCATCACCGAGGTCCGCGGGAAGGCCGAGCGCGGCGAGGTCAGCGCGGCGGGCCGACCCGGCTCCACGCCGGTCGAGCGGGCCGGAGAGTCCGGCGACAGCTACGGCACCAGGCTCCGCAAGTGGCTGATGACCGGCGTGAGTTACATGGTCCCGTTCGTCGCCGCGGGCGGTCTGCTGCTCGCCCTCGGGTTCGCGATCGGCGGCTGGCAGATCGCGAGCGCGCCCTCGGTCATGAAGCACTTCTCCTGGACCGAGATCGACAGCTGGGGCGCCCTGCTGTTCCAGATCGGCCAGGTCGCCTTCGGCTTCCTCATCCCGGTCCTCGCCGGATACATCGCGTACGGCATGGCGGACCGCCCCGGTCTGGTCCCGGGCTTCGTCGGCGGAATGATCGCCTCCAACATCGCCGCGGGCTTCCTCGGCGGCCTGGTCGCCGGTCTGCTGGCGGGTGGTGTGGTCCTCGCGATCCAGCGGATCAAGATCCCACCGGTGCTGCGCGGCATCATGCCGGTGGTGGTGATCCCGCTGATCTCCTCGCTGATCGTCGGCTTCCTGATGTTCGTCGTGGTCGGCAAGCCCATCGCCGAGGCCCAGAAGGGCATGACGGACTGGCTCAACGGCCTCTCCGGCTCCAACGCCATCCTGCTCGGCATCCTGCTCGGCCTGATGATGTGCTTCGACCTCGGCGGCCCGGTCAACAAGGTCGCGTACGCCTTCGCCACCGCCGGCATCGCCGTCCAGGACCCGAGCGACTCCGCGATGAAGGTCATGGCCGCCGTGATGGCCGCGGGCATGGTCCCGCCGCTGGGCATGGCGCTGGCGACCACCGTCCGCAAGAAGCTCTTCACCCAGACCGAGCGCGAGAACGGCAAGGCGGCCTGGGTCCTGGGCGCCTCCTTCATCTCCGAGGGCGCGATCCCGTTCGCCGCGGCCGACCCGCTGCGCGTCATCCCCGCCTCCATGGCGGGCGGCTCGGTCACCGGCGCCCTGTCGATGGCCTTCGGCGCCACCCTGCGCGCCCCGCACGGCGGCATCTTCGTGGTCCCGCTGATCGGCAGCCCGTTCCTCTACCTGATCGCCATCGCGGCGGGCGTGTGCGTCACGACCGCATTGGTGGTCGTCCTGAAGAGCATGCGCAAGCCGGCTCCGGGGACGGCGGCCACCGCGGCGCCGGAGGCAGCCGACGCCCCGACGGCCGAGCAGAAGCAGCCGGTCGCCGCGTAACCACTGCCCCTTTGGGGCGGCTGTGAGTTGTTCACGGCACCTGCGAGATACGTCACGGTCCGGGACCAAAGTCCCGGACCGTGGTGTCTACTGGAACGCATGCCTGAGCACGTCTCCGTCTACCAGTTGCTTGGTATGACCCTTCTTGTCCTGGTGGCCGTCGCCTGGGCGATCGGGCTGGCCGTCATGCTGCGCCGCGGCCGCCACGAGGCCGCGCTGTGGCGCTCCGGCCATGGTCTGCCCGCCCTGCCCCACCAGCGCCAGACCGGCCCCGGCCGTGAGTCCGTCGAGCTGACGCCGGCGGAGGAGGACGCGTTCGCGGGTCTGGTACGACAGCTCAGCGGCGGCCGCTGACACGGACGCCGGAGTCGGACGTACGGGGGCGTGAGTGAGCCCCTCAGGAGACCTGAGCCGCGCGCCGCTCCATGGCGTCGCGGGCCGCGTCCTCGGTGACGTACACCTCGCACATGTGCCGCCCGTCGGGCGTCGCCGTGTGCTCGACCTCCCACAGGGAGATCTCCGCGCCGTCGCGCAGCAGGAACGCGTGCTCGTACAGCGAGAAGGCAAGTCCGGCGCGCGCCGCCCGGCACGGGCGCCCGAACGCCTGCGTGATCTGGTGGGCGAACGCGTCGGCCAGCAGCGCCGCCGTCTCCGGGCCCGGCCGGTCCGTGTTCTCCGCGCGGCGCAGGAGCCGACGCGCGTGGTCCGCCGAGTCGTCGGGGACGTAGGCGTGCCGCGGTGTCTGCACGGCTGTGAGCTGCACCGTCACCGGCAGCTCGAAGTCCGGGGTGTCCGGCGGTAACGGCAGGCGCGCGGTCGCCGCACGCACCTCCTCCTCGTCGACGTACACCTCATGCTGCGGAACGCTGTCCCGCGCGGTGTTGTGGACGAGCTCCCACAGGGTGAGCGCCGAACCGTCGGCGAGCAGCCATGTGTGCCGGTACGTCTCACGGTGCAGCCCCGCGCTGTGGTGCGCGGAGTGCAGCGAACTGTCGTGCGCCAGCGCGCAGTCCAGTCGCCGTATCGTCTCGTCGGGCAGCTCGAAGGAGTTCAGGGCACGACCGAGGAGCCGCGCGAGGTGCTCCTCCGGAGACCCGGGCGACTCGGGTGGTTCGTACGCTGCCGTCTCGTACGGAACGCTCAAGGTTTCTCCCGGCGTTGCTGCATGTCACCTTGTGGGTGCATACCGTAGCCCCTCGGTCGGACATCATGTCCGGGAACCGAGAAAACGTACGCCCGGAAAACGCCCGGGCCGCGCAGGATGTTCCCGCGCGGCCCGATGATCCGTCAAAACCCCCCGGTCAGAGGGCCCTTGCGGCACTCAGGACGTACTGACGGCACTCCCCGCGACCCACTCGTTCCACGACATGTTCCAACCGTTCAGCCCGTTGTCGGGCGCCACCGTCTTGTCGGGGGAGTTCTTGACGATCACCACGTCCCCGATCAGCGAGCTGTCGTAGAACCACTTGGCCGGGGTGTCCGACTGCCCGCCCTTGACGTCCTGCAGCCCGACGCACCCGTGGCTGGTACCGGTGCGCCCGAAGGGCGGATTCGCCTTGTTGTACCAGTAGTTGCCGTGGATGAAGGTCCCCGACTGCGTCAGCCGCATGGCGTCCGGAACGTCAGGAATGTCGTACGCGTTGGCCAGCGCGACCGTCCTGCTGTCCATGCGGATCTTCTTGTACTTCTCGGAGATCACCATCTGCCCGTTGTACGTGGTGAATTCCGGGCTCCCCGTAGAGATCGGCACCGACTTCACGGTCTGCCCGTCCCGCACGACCTTCATGGTCTGGGTGTCCGCGTCCACGGTGGACACCTGAGAGCGCCCGACCGTGAAGCTGACGGTCCTCTCCTGCACGCCGGTGACGCCGTTGGCGCCCTCGACCCCGTCCAGGTCGATCTTCATCGTGACCTTGGAGCCGGCCTTCCAGTACTCCTCGGGCCGGAAGTCGAGCCGCTGCGCCCCGAACCAGTGCCCGACCACCTGCTGCCCACTGCTGGAGCTGACGGTGATGTGCGACTGCACGGCCTTCTTGTCGCTGATCGCCTTGTCGAAGCTGAACGACACCGGCATCCCCACGCCGACCGTCGTCCCGTTGTCCGGCGTGTACGTCCCGATGAAGCTGTTCGCCTTGGAGACGGTCGTGAAGACGGACTTCGCGGCCACGGACTTGCCGTCCGAGTCCTTCGCCGTCGCGGCTATCTCGTACTTCGTCCCCCGCTCCAGCTGCTCCTCGGGCTTCCAGCCCTTCCCGCCGGCGACCATCTCCCCCGGCACGTCCTGCCCCGTGCCCGCCACCGTCATCTTCACGCCGGTCAGCGTGCCGTCACTGACCTTCACGCCGGTCGAGTTGATCGACGCGCCCGTCGAACCGTTCTTGGCAGAGATGACGATCTCCGCCGCGGAGGTCTTCGCGGGGTCCTTGCCGCCCTTGCCTTCGCTCCCGGCGTCGGAGTCGCCTCCGCACGCGGTGAGGGTGAGGGCGCCGACCATCAGGACGGCACAGGCCCCCAGCGCGCGCCGCGCTGCTATGTCCGGCGTTGTCACGAGATGCTCCAGATTCATGTGAGGTGCGCTGTCCGCTCCACTCCGTGAAGAAAGAGGGACCCGGTCCCCGCCCGGGTTCCCTGCCAACGCGACGAATGCCATGCCGTGACAGAACCCGGACGATATGCGGGGGTGCACTTGAGGTTGGCGGGGGCGCCTATGGGTGTGCCGGGTCAGGTTGTCGGGCGGCTGCGGGCCGGTGGGGGCTGGTCGCGCAGTTCCCCGCGGGCCGCATGCGCGGGGCTTGGGCCGGGCGCCTACGGGGGTGCCGGGTCAGGTAGTCGGGCGGCTGCAGGCCAGTGGGGGCTGATGGCGCAGTTCCCCGCGCCCCTAGGGAGTTGCAGTCACCTGCGCCACGATGGACCGTTTGCCGCGTACGGCGCGCAGGGGACGGGGTGGGGGGTGTCCGCCCGCAGCGGCCGGCGTCCGTTACCGAGCACCACTCAAGAAACCGAGCCGCCGGACCGAGGACGGACACCCCCCCCCCCCGCCCCCC
>NZ_JBITGI010000029.1:0-92179 GCF_044456945.1 Streptomyces sp. NPDC050759
CCTTCACCCACCAAGACCTCCCCTACCAACACCTCATCGAACACCTCAAACCCCCACGCGACCCCAGCCGCAACCCCCTCATCCAAACCTGGTTCAACCTCCGGGAATCCAGCGGCACATGGCGCCTTGCGGACGACCTCGAGGTCGAGCAGGTGCGACCGCACTGGGGCACGACACGTTTCGATCTGGAACTCCATCTGACGGACAGCGGCTCCGGGCCCATCGCCGGCGAACTCGTCTACGCCACCGACCTGTTCGACGAACCGACCATGCGCCGCTTCGCCGACCACTACACCCACCTCCTCACCACCCTCACCCAGCACCCCGACCAACCCATCAGCCGGCTTCCCCTGGTCACCGCCGAGGAGCCGGCGCCGGACGCGGCGGCCGGGCGAGAGCCGGTGGAAACGCTCGCCCGCGGAACCGGCGGCACGCTGGCCGACGCCTTCGCCCAGCAGGCGGCGGCCCACCCGGACGAGGTGGCCTGCGTCTGCGGCGACGAGTCGGTGACCTACGCCGAACTCGACCTGCGCGCCAACCGTCTCGCCCAGCTGCTGCAAAGGCGCCAGGTGGGCCCCGAGTCCCGCGTCGCCCTGCTGCTGGACCGCGGAATCGACCTGGTCGTGTCGGTACTCGCCGTCCTCAAGGCGGGCGGAGCGTACATACCGCTCGACCCCGCGTACCCGGTGGATCGCCTGGAGTTCGTCCTCGCCGACGCCCGGGCCGAGGTGCTGGTGACCGAGCAGGCCCGGGCGGGCCGCCTGACCGGGTTCGCCGGTCACACCGTCTGCCTGGACGACCCGGTGATCCGGGCGGAGTCGATGTCCGGCCCCGCGGAGAGTCCCCGTTCCGGGGCGGGCCGCGACAACCTGGCGTACGTCATCTACACCTCGGGATCGACCGGGCAGCCCAAGGGCGTCATGGTCACGCACGGGAACGTGTTGCGGCTGTTCGAGCGGACCCGGCAGTGGTTCGCGTTCGGCCCCCACGCCGTCTGGACCCTGTTCCACTCCTACGCCTTCGACTTCTCCGTCTGGGAGTTGTGGGGTGCGCTGGCCCACGGAGGCCGCCTGGTCGTGGTGCCGTTCGAGATCTCCCGGTCCCCCGAGGACTTCCTCGAACTGCTGGTCAGGGAAGAGGTCACCTGCCTCAGTCAGACCCCCTCCGCGTTCTACCAGTTGACCCAGGCGGACCGGGAACACCCCGAGCTCGGCGACCAGCTCGCCCTGCGCCACATCGTCTTCGGCGGCGAACCGCTGGAGCTGCGCCGGCTCGTCCCCTGGTACGAGCACCACGGTGACCAGCACGAGGGCGGCCCGACGCTGGTCAACATGTACGGCATCACCGAGACGACCGTCCATGTGACCTACGGCGAGCTGGACAGGGCCCGCATCGGGAAAGCGCCCGCCTGGATCGGCGAGGAGATCCCCGATCTGCGGGTCCGGGTGCTCGACCAGGCGCTGAACCCCGTCCCGACCGGAGTGGTGGGCGAGATCTACGTGGCGGGGGCGGGTCTGGCCCGCGGCTATGCGGGACGGCCGGACCTCACCGCGGAGCGGTTCCTCCCCGATCCCTGGGGATCGGCGGGGTCTCGCATGTACCGCTCGGGGGACCTCGCACGCCGTACGGAGGACGGAAGCCTGCAGTTCTTCGGACGGGCCGACGACCAGGTGAAGATCCGCGGTTTCCGCATCGAACCGGGCGAGATCGAGGGCGCGCTGCTGGACGACCCGGACGTGGCGCAGGCCGCGGTGGTCGTCCAGGGCAGTACCGCGGAGGAGAAGCGACTCGTCGCCTACGCCGTGCCGGCGGACGGACGGCCGGCGGACTTCGACACCGAGCAGGCACGTGAACGGCTCGGCCGGGTCCTGCCCGCCCACATGGTCCCCGCGGCGGTGGTGGCGGTGGACCGGCTTCCGCTCACACCGCACGGCAAACTGGACCGAAGCGCGCTGCCGGTCCCGGACTTCCGCAGCCGCAACCGCGCGGGCCGCGGCCCGCGCAATCCAGTCGAGCGGGCCTTGTGCGCGGTCTTCGCGGAGGTGCTCGGCATCGAGCAGGTCTCCATCGACGACAACTTCTTCGAGCTGGGCGGGCACTCGCTGCTGGCGCTGCGGCTGATCGGTCGTGCCCGGGAGGCGGCCGGAGTCGAGTGGTCGGTGAAGCAGCTCTTCACGACGCCGACCGTCGCCGGACTCACGAGCGGCAGGTCGGAATCGGCCTCCGACGGGCTGATGCTCCCGGTGGTCCGGCTGCGCCCGACCGGCAGCCGGCCTCCCCTGTGGTGTGTCCACCCGGGCAGTGGACTCGGCTGGAGCTATACGGGCCTGCTCCCGTACGTGCCCCGGGAGTTCCCGGTGTTCGCCCTTCAGTCGCCCGGCCTTCAGGCGGCCGACTGGCAGCCCGGCAGCCTCTCCCATCTGGTGTCCGACTACACCGACCGGATCCTCACAGAACAGCCGGAAGGGCCGTACCGACTGCTGGGCTGGTCCTTCGGAGGCACGGTCGCGCACGCCGTGGCCGTACGGCTCCGGGAGGCCGGCCACACGGTGGATCTGCTGGCCGCGATCGACTCCTGGCCGACGCGCCCGGCCGACCCCTCCGACAAGGACACGATGTCCCCGGCGGACCTGCGGGCTGTCGCGTTCGACGGTGCCGAGCGGCCGGCCGGACTCGACGAGAAGGCCGTCGCGGCCGTGTTGCGGGTCACGGAGACGCACCTGCGGCTGCTCGCCGGGCCCGAACCCCGCGCGTTCGACGGTGAGATGCTCCTGTTCGAGGCCGCTCCCGGCGGGACGGCCTCCGGAGCGGGACGTCTGTGGCTGCCCCATGTGACCGGTGGGCTGCGCGTCGTGCCGGTCGACGCAGAGCACCTGCGGATGCTGCGGCCCGAAGCACTCACGGAGTTCGGGCCGCTTCTCACCGCGGCGCTGGGTCCGGACCGGAAGTCCTAGGAAGCGTCCCGGGCACACGATCGCCCCGCCGAGTACTCACTCGGCGGGGCGAAGCGCTGGAGCAGGCGGCGCGGGATCAGCCGGCGGTCTCGGCGAAGTGCGGCATCACCTTCTCCGCGAAGAGCTCCATGGTCCGCGCCGACTCCTCGTAGGGCATGTTGCCGGAGATGACCTGGAGACTGATCGTCACATCGCCGTACCACTCCCGGATCCGGCCCAGCCGCTCCACCACCTGCTGAGGCGTGCCGACCAGGGCCTTGTCCTCGGCGAGCGAGGTGTCGAAGCTGCCGCCGCTGATCCGTTCCACGATCTTCTCGTACCCCGGGTACTGCTCGCTGCGCGTGCGGCTCCAGCCGGAGACCGCCTCCAGCAGCTTGCCGTTGGTGTACTCGGAGTAGAGCTTGCCGCGCTCGTACGCCTCGTCGGCGTCGTCCGCCAGATAGCAGCCGTAGCTGAAGTGCACGTCGCCCGTGTCCGGATCGTGGCCCGCCGCCGCACGGCCCTCCCGGTAGAGGCCCAGCATCTCCTGAAGCTTCTCGCGCTTGTTGATGGAGGGCACCATCATCAGGCCGTGTCCTGCCCGGCCGGCGGCCGTGCACGACTCCGGGGTGGTCGCGGTGGCGACCAGGATCGGCGGATGGGGCTGCTGGAAGGGCCGGGGCAGCATGGTGAGCGGGCCGAAGCGGAAGAACTCGCCCCGCCACTCCACCTTCTCCTCGGACCACAGCCTTCGGCAGGCCTCGACGCCCTCCTCGAAGCGGGGCCGGCTTTCGTCCATCGAGATCTCGAACGCCTCGAACTCGTCGGGCAGGAAGGCGCGGCCGAAGCCGACGTCGAGCCTGCCCTTCGAGATGTTGTCGAGCATGGCCAGCTTCCCGGCGAGCTGCAACGGGTGGGTGAAGGCGGGGATCACCGCTCCGGTCACGAGCCTGATGCGTTCCGTGCGGGCGGCCGCGGCGGCGAGAAAGGTCACGGGGTCGGGGCTGTAGCCGCCGTACGCCAGAAAGTAGTGCTCCACCGTCTTCACATGGTGATAGCCGAGGCGTTCGGCCGACTCGACCAGCTCGAGTGCCTCGTCGAAATGCCGCCACGCCTCCTTTTCCTGAGGTCCGACCGTCGGGAACAGATTTATTCCGAAGCGCATCCGATCTCCTGGTCATGAGACGTGGGTCTGCTTTCCTTCTGCACCGAGGTTTCCGAAGGCTGCTCCAGAGGGACTGGAGGCCGACTCAAGAACGCCCCCCTCATCGACCCTCGACCTTCGCTCCAGCTACTCCCCATCAGCGCGGCCGACCCTGGTCCGGCCTCTGCTCGACCGCTACGAGGACAAGGGGAGTCATGACGAGGACGTCGTATCCGGCACCAGGAACCTCGGTCGCTGCCGCAACGGAATGTTCTTCGCCCGCCCTGTCCCCGTTCTGCGAGTCGGTCTTCTCCTCGTTCGCCCGGCGTGATCAACGTCAATGGGGCGAGGTCTATGTGCGCGGCCTGTTGGAGGTGCGCGGGCGGAAATCCATCAGCCGTATCTCCACCCATGTACTGGGACGGCGTGCGGACCAGTCCCTCCAGCAGTTCGTCAACCAGTCGTCCTGGGAATGGCAGGCGGTCAGGCGAGAGCTGGCCGAGCAGGTCGTGGCCCTGCTTCGGCCGCGGGCGTGGGTCGTCGACGAGGCCGTACTGCCGAAGAGCGGCCGGAATTCGGTGGCCGTGGAGCGCCAGTTCTCGCAGACGGCCGGCCGGGTGCTCAACTGCCAGCTGGGTCTCACCGTGCTGCTGGCCGGCCCCGCGGGATGCGTGCCGGTGAACTGGCGGCTGCTGCTTCCCCGTTCCTGGGACAAGGACACCGAGCGCCGGGCGCGGGCGGGGCTGCCCGACCATCTGGTCCACCGGTCGCGCTGGGAGGATCTCTTCGACTCCCTGGACGAGATGGTGCGCGGGTGGGGGTTGCCGGCGCTTCCCGTGGTGGTCGACGCTGCCGGTGACCCCACGGCCCACCGGCTGATCCACGGGCTGGAGGAGCGCGGGCTGCGCTATGTCGTGCGTGCGGACTCCGCCACCGAGGTGGGGCGTTCGGCCCAGGGCCGGCCCATCACCGCGGCGCAGTGTCTGTCACTGGGCACGGAAAGTGGCGGGGCCCGGATCCGGGCTCGTGGAGACTTTCCGCGCCCGACCCGCTTCCTCGTCACCTCCCCGCCCTTGCGGCCGACCGCGTCACCCGGCGACCGCCGGCAGCCGGAGGGGGTCCGGCGTGGGGACGGTCGCCCCCGGAAGGTGGTCGCGGAGTGGGTTCCGTCCGCGACACCCGGCCGCCGTCACTCGGTGTGGATCACGAATCTCGAAACCCGGCGGCCGACCGACGTCTTCGAGGCGATCGCCCTGCGCCGCCGTGCCCACCAGGAGCTGGAGCGGCTGAGCGAGGAGTGCGGCCTGCGCCACTTCGAGGGACGGTCGTTCCGCGGCTGGCATCATCACACCACCCTCGTCTCGGTGGCCTCCGCCTTCCTCCGGCTGACGCACGGTGCCGGGAATCCCGGCCCACCGGTCTGACCCGGCGGCGTCCCGTCAGGCGGCCCGCCATGCCGACGGTCGCCTCCTCCGGCGCGATGCCGGAGGAAGCGACCTGGGAGACGCGGACGACGGCGGCTCGGCCGGCTCAGTCGCCGATCGGTACGCCCTCGATCACACTGCTGGGCGAGTGCGTGGGGATGATCCGCTCCAGGCGGAACCCGGAGGCCTCGAACAGGTCGCGGAACTGCTGCTCCGTCCGTTCCATGCCACCGTTGGCGATCATCATGTCCAGGTCGATGAACTTGCTGGGCGAGAGCTCGTTGCCGACCGGGACGACGGTGTCGACGACCACCAGCCGGGCTCCCTCGGGCATGGCCGACCGGACGTTCTGGAGGATCTTCCTGTTGTCGTCGTCATTCCAGTCGTGCAGGACCCACTTCAGCAGGTAGAGGTCACCGCCTCCGGGGACGGAGTCGAAGAAGCTTCCCGAGACCGTCTCGATGCGGTCGGCGACCCCACGGGCCTTCAGGCCGGGGCCGGCCTTGGCGATGACCGAGGGGGCGTCGAAGAGCACACCGCGCGCCTCGGGGTTGGTGCCGACCACGGCCGAGAGGAACGCTCCCTGGCCTCCGCCGACGTCCACCGGCCGCCGGTAGGGCGTGAAGTCGTAGGCCTCCAGGACGGCTTCCACCACGGTTCCGGTCAGCCCCGTCATCGAGGCGTTGAAGATCTGGCCGTCCTCCGGGTTGCGCTCGAAGAAGTACTCCCAGATGGTCATTCCGTGCGCGTGGTCGAAGGCGATCTCGCCGGTGCGTACCGAGTGCATCAGGTCGCCCCAGGCCCGGTAGTGGCCGCCGCCGAGCTCGGTCACGGCGAAGGCGTGCAGGGAGCCGGGAACGTCCTTGCGCAGCGTCGCGCCGAGCGGGGTGACGGAGAAGGCTCCGTCCGCGTCCTCCTCGAAGATCCCGGCGGCCGCGGCGGCCCGCAGCACCCGGTAGAGGGAAGGAGCGTGCATCCCGGTCTTCACGGCGAGTGCTTCGGCCGTGGCCGGCGACTCCGCCAGATGGTCGGGAATCTCAAGCTTGGCCACGGTGTGGATCACTCGGGAGACCCAGAATCCGGAGATCATCCCGAACATCACGTCTGCGGGGCGGGGCGCGTCGTGCGCCATATGCGGACCTCCTGGTCGCCTGGTACATGGGTGGTTGGTGGTGCCTCGTGCCGGGAGCCGCGGGTTCGGCCCGGGCTCCCGGTACGCGTCAGAGGGTGAGCAGCGACTTTCCGGTGGTACGTCGCTCCTCCAGGTCCCGGTACGCCTGGACGACGTCGCCGAGCGGGTACCGCTGCCCGATGTGCGCCCGCAGATGTCCGCCGCGGATCGCGTCGAACACGGCCCGCGCCCGCCGGTGCAGTTCGCCGGGGCCCGAGATGTGGTGCACCAGGCTGGGGCGGGTCACGTAGAGGGAGCCGATGTCGGTGCGTCGTGCGACGGTTCGGCGTACCTCGCCTCCGTCCACCAGCCGGGTCAGGTCGAAGGGGGGCACGATGCCGCTCGGCTCGCCGTACAGGATCAGCACCCCGCGCGCCCGCAGGGACTCCAGGCTCGCGTCGAAGGTGGCCCGGCCCACGCCGTCATAGGCGGCGGCGACCCCGCGGCCGTCCGTCAGAGCCCGCACCGCGGCGCCGAGTCCCTCGCCGTAGCGGAGCACTTCGGTGGCGCCGGCCTCCCTGGCGATCTTCTCCTTCTCCGCGGTGGAGACCGTGCCGATCACTCGTGCGCCGAGCAGCGTCGCGAACTGGGTCACCATCAGCCCGGTGCCGCCGGCTGCGGCGTGCACCAGGACGGTGTCGCCGGGCTGTACGGCATAGGTGTCATGGGTGAGGTAGTGACCGGTCAGTCCCTGGACGAGAGCCGCGGCGGCGGTCTCCAGGGGGATGTCGTCGGGGACCGGGACCACACGCCGTACGTCCGCGGCCACCTGCTCCGCGTGCGATCCGGCCACGTTCACGGCGCAGACCCGGGCGCCGGGTGCCAGTCCGGTGACTCCGGGGCCGATGGCCGCCACGGTTCCGGAGCATTCGACGCCTGCGGTGTACGGCAGGGTTCCGGAGAGCCTGCCGACCCGATTCCGGACATCGAGAAAATTCATCCCGCTGTATGCCACGTCGATCAGTACTTCACCGGTGGCCGGCTCGGGCCGGGGCACGTCGCTGACGTGGAAGACCTCCGGTCCTCCGTACTCGGCTACCCTCACCGCGCGCATCTGGTTATTCCTTCCGTCCGGGCAGCGGACCTTTCCAGCATGTTCAAGGGAATCCTCGTAAACGTGACTCGAGTGGAAACGCACGGCGGGCGGAGAACCAGAGGAGGGCCGCTGGAGGATCACTGCAGAGCCACTCCAGACGACTTTTTCGTGGGCTTCCCACCTATAGGCTTGGCATGTTCGGTCTCCTCGTTCACCTGCGAATGGACACCACATGCCGGTCCCTGTTCAACGCGATCCCCAGGTCTCCCGGGCACGTCTGGCCGAGTGGCTGCGCCCGCGTCTCGGAAATCCGCGCACACTGGAACTGAGCGAGCTTTCGGTCCCGAGCTCCGGGTTCTCCAGCGAGACCCTGTTGTTCGACGTCTCATGGTTCGGGAAGAACGGCCGACAACAACGGGAGCTGGTGGCGCGCGTAGCGCCCACCTCGCATCGCGTCTACCCGGAGGACACGTTCCTGCTGCAGTATCGAATACAGGAAGCACTGGCCGCCGACGGCACCGTGCCGGTGCCGGCCCTGTACGGCTTCGAGGCAGATCCGGAAATACTCGGGGCGCCGTTCTTCGTCATGGAAAGGGTGTCCGGGCGGGTTCCCGGAGATTTCCCCTCCTATCATCGGGAGGGATGGCTCAAGGAGAGCTCCGAGTCGGTCAGGAAGACCCTGTGGAACGCCGCACTGGAAACACTCCAGCGCATTCACGCCATCATTCCGGCCGACCTGAAGACAATTTTCCCGGGTATGGATTCCGGTCCGTCCACATACTGTGGTGTACGACGCGAACTCACCATGTACATGCGGCACCTGGACTTCTTCTCGCCGGCCGACGCGCCGCTCGCCGAGCAGGTGTTCCAGTGGCTGCGTTCGCATGTCCCGGACCGGACGTCTCAGCCCGACTGCCTGGTGTGGGGAGATGCCCGCATCGGCAACATGGTCTTCTCCGGGGACCGGGTCGCGGCGGTGCTGGACTGGGAGATGGCGACCGTGGGCCCACGGGAGATGGATGTGGCCTGGTTTCTCTACCTCGACCGGCATCTCTCCGAGGGCGTCGGACTACCTCGGCTCAGCGGCCTGCCCAACCGTGAGCAGACCGTCGCCCGTTACGAGGAACTGGCCGGCCGCACTCTGAACGACCTCGGCTACTACGACATCCTGGCCGGTTTCCGCTTCTTCCTGATCACCGCCCGAGTGACGTCATTGTCACGTCGAGCGGGGATCGTGCCGCCGGATTCGGATTTCCCGCTCCACCGGAATGCCACGGCCTTGCTCAGGCGGACATTGTCGGAGTACGGCGTGCCGGTCGACTGAGCGGAAGGCTCTGATCGGCCTCGGAGATCAGCGAAGACCGCCGGGGCCGACGGGACCGCTCCCTACCAGGTCCAGGGAACGGGCCAGACCGCTCGGCCGTGCGACGGGCGGCTCCAGGGCGGAGTCGTTGGACAGCACGGCACCGTGCAAATGCTGGATGCGCGACGAGGGTTCGATGCCGAGTTCGCTGATGAGCACGGTCCGCAGCTGCTGATAGACCTCCAGCGCCTGCGCCCGACGGCCGGCCCGGTAGAGCGCCACCATCAACTGGGCGTGCAGGTTCTCATGCACCGGGAACTCCTCGACCAGCCTGAAGAGTTCACTGATGAGCTCATGGTGCAACCCCATGCGCAGTTCAGCCTCGATGCGCTGTTCCAGGGCACTGAAACGCAACTCCCCGAGCTGTGTCAGATGCATGGAGATCAGTGGCCCTGCCTGCACATCGACGAGGGCCGGCCCACGCCACGTTCCCAGTCCTTCCTGGAGCAGCGAAGCGCCCAGTTCGTAATTCTCGGCGGTCAGCGCTATTCGCGCCTGAGCCAGACTTTCCTTGAACCGAAAGAGATCCATCTCTTCCCGGCCCACGACGAACTGGTATCCCTGGTGTCGCGTACGCAGGGATTCAGCCTGACTCCCGCCAAGGGCGGGCATCCTCCGCAATGCCCGCCGAATTTGCAGGATATAGGTCTGAACAGTCGAGGCCGCACTGGCCGGGGGACTGGATCCCCAGAGCTCGTCGATGCACATGGCGGTCGAGACGACCTGGTTGGCATTCAGCACGAGCAGAGCGAGCAGTTGACGTGACTTCGGAGCTGTCGGAGCGTATTCCACTCCGCAGCCGTCACCGACAAATAAAGGTCCGAGAACTTTCACTTCCACGGGCATCCCCCAAGCCTGGAACGGCATTCAAGCGCCGGAAAGTACGAGATCTTGACGCGATACGGGATATTGTCGATCATAGAATCTTGAATAAGATTCCCCACCCCGCTCAGATGCAAGTGTAAACACAGCCGAAAGCGGATAGCAAGCTTCCCCTGAAGCCCAAGGTAAATTTCATCCCAAGTGAGACGGCATTTCATCCCCAGACGGACCCCAGTAGCCCTGCACCGACCCTCCAGCGGCAAGAAGCAGTCTTGCGTGCGTCAGCACGCATGAAATGGAGGGAATGATTCCAGTGCCAGTCGACGAAGAGTCCTTTCGTGAGCTATTCCGCTCCCTCCCCTCGGTTGTCGCAGTGGTGTCCACTACAGGCCACCAGGGGAAACAACTCGGACTGACGTGCAACGCTGTGACGGCCGTCTCACTTCTCCCGCCGCTCCTCTCGGTCTGCATCGACCGGCGATCCGACACTCTTTCCGGAATCACGGTCTCGGGAGGTTTCGCGGTAAACTTTCTCGCCGCCGGCCGGGCCGAAATATCACAGCGATTCGCGAGTGATCGTGAGGACAAATTCGCAGGTCTGCCCCATTTCCTGTCCCCCTTCGCGCGCCACGCCCCCGTATTGACCGAAGGCGTGTCCGCCGTCGTCGAGTGCCGCGTGCACGACACGGTCGAGGCCGGGGACCACCGACTGGTCCTGGGACATGTGGAGCGGTGCACGATCCACGCGCACCGCCCGCTCACCTACTTCAACCGGCAGTACGACACCTGGCCAGGCCCACAGCGTCAGGCCCCTGACCGGGTCGGGCATCCCTGAGCCCGGGTACTCCTGGACTGCCGCTGCCGGACGGTTTCACCCAGTTCGGTGCCGGCCAGATAGGCGAGGAAGAAAGCCCGGACCGGTGCCAGATCGACGTCCTCGATCTGGCCGCTCACCCAGTCACGGAATCCCTCCTTGAGCTCGCGTGCCTGCGTGGCGAGCTGCCGCCCCCGCTCGGTCGGAAGGAGTTCGACCCGGCGCCGGTCGTCGACGGCACTCTGCCGCACGACCAGATCCGCCTGGACCATGCGGTCGACCAGCCGGCTCGGGTGCCCGCCCTCGGCGACCACCAGGGAGCCGAGCTCGCCCAGCGACATCGGCCCGAACCGGTCGAGCAGTTGCAGAACCTCCGCCTGACTCGCGGTGATGCCCAAGGGACGCAGCACCTCGTTCACCCGGCGGTCCGACTCGCGCACCGCGGCCTTCAGGAACAAGCCGAGCTCCTCGACCTCGTCCATGTCGCTGCCTCGCACCTCTCAGCGGTTTCAGCCAACGTCCGTCCGGCTCGTTCGGCAGCCTACATGCTGCACCATCATATGGTGTAGCATCTAATGCTGTAGCACACTTCACCAGTGTCCAGAGGAGTTCCTGTGACCGCTCAGACCAACGTCCCCACCGGCCACATCGTGGTGGTCGGTGCCAACAGCGCCACCGGGCGCCACCTGCTGCCGCTGCTCAAGGGGTCCCCGGCCCGGATCACCGCCCTGGTGCGCCGCCCGGAGGACCTTCCCGCCGACGAGGTCATCCCCGACTGGACGAACAGCCAGGAGGCCTTCGACGCCATCGCCGGGGCGGACACCGTCATCCACCTCAGCGGTGTCTTCGCCGCGGCGGACTGGGCCTCCTACGAGAAGGGCACCGTGGCCACCGCCCAGCGGGTCGCGGACGCCGTCGGCGACCGGCCGGTCCGGGTCGTCTACCTCTCCTATGTGGGCGCCGACGCCGCGGACGACAACTGGTACCTCAGGTCCAAGGGCCTCGCCGAGCAGGCGCTGTCCCCGCTCTCGGAGGCGGTCGTGTTCCGCATCCAGCCGCTCATCCGCGGCGGCGCCGCACCCAGTCCGTTCGAGCAGCTCCTGCTGCAGCGGGCCCCCGAGGCCCCGGTCAGGGTCTTCGGCGACGGCACCCAGCGCACCCGCCCCATCCACCTCGGCGACGTGACCGCGGCGATCCTCGCGGCGGTGCGCGGCGCCGGCAGCGCGGGCACGTACCACCTCGGCGGTCCGGACGAGCACAGCGTCGCCGACCTGGCACGGATCGCCAACGGACGGGACGTTCAGGTGATGCCCGTCTCCGTGGAGGCCGCCGCGAACCTTCCCGGGCCGCCTTCCACCGTCGTCGACCTGCTGGCCAGGCTGACTCCGGCCGACGGGGCGGAGGAGACCGCCAAGGAGTTCGGCATCCAGCTGACTCCGCTCTCGGCGATCTGGCCCCTGCAGCCCGCGTACTGACCGGGAGCACGACTCCAGCGGCCTTCCAGCCCGTGTGGATCCCCGGTTGCCACCGTGAGTGGCGCCGGGGCCTTCCGGTGCCCACCCACAAGGAGGAGTCAGCCATGGCAGTCTTCGTCAACAAGCTCACCGTCGTCGGCCCGACGGACGAGATGGAGGCCCTGTACAGCAGGATCGGGGACTTCATGAGCACCCGACCGGGGATCGTCCGGTATCAGCTGGTGCGCTCCACGAAGGAGGCGAACATCTACTTCAACATCGCGGAGTGGGAGAACGCCGAGTACTTCCGCCAGGCGCTCAAGGAGGACGAGTTCCAGGCCCTGTACGCCGAGTTGAAGCCCCTGATCAAGGGAGACGCGCACCTCTCCGAGGTCGTCCAGGAGGGCACACGAGAGTCCCGGAACCAGGGCTGACGCCATGGTGACAGCGCCGCCGGAAGCGCTCCACGAGGTGGCACCGGGCGTACTGGCCTACGTACAGCAGCCGGGTGGCTGGTGCCTGAACAACGCCGGCGTCCTGGTCGGCGACGACGCCGTAGCGGTCGTCGACACCGCCGCCACCGAGGTGCGAGCACGGGCGCTGCGAAGGGCCGTCGCCGCGGTGACCCCGAAGCCGCCCCGGTACGTGGTCAACACGCACCACCACGGGGACCACACCTTCGGCAACTTCGTCTTCACCCCCGAGGCGGTGGTCGTCGGCCATGAGACCGCTCGCGCCGACATGGCCGAACGGGGACTGGGACTGTGCGCCGTATGGCCGCACACCGACTGGGGCGACATCCGGCTGGTCCTTCCGACCCTGACGTTCGAGGACCGGCTGACCCTGCGTCTCGGCGGGCTGCGCGCGGAGGTGCTGCACCTGGGCCTGGCCCACACCACCAGTGACACGGTGGTGTGGGTCCCCGAGCACGGGGTGCTCTTCGCGGGCGATGTCGTTCTGTCCGAAGTGGCCCCGTTCTGTCTCATGGGGTCGGTGGCGGGGACCCTGCGCGCGCTGGACCGCCTCGCCGCGCTGGAGGGCCTGCGCACCGTCGTCTGCGGGCACGGCCCGGTCTGCGGACCGCAGGTGCTCGACGTCACCAGGCGGTACCTGACCCGGGTGCAGGAACTGGCGCGCTGGGGAGTCGCGCGGGAGTTCACCCCGCTCGAAACCGCGCGGAAAGCCGGGCTGGGCGCCTACGCGGGTCTGGTGGACGGCGAGCGGCTGGTGGCCAACCTCCACCGTGCCTACGCCGAGGAACACGGCGAACCGGCCGGCGTCCGGCTCCCCTCCGCACCGATCATGCGGGAGATGGCCGATTTCAAGGGATCTCCCCTGGTGTGCGAGGCATAGCCGAACGCGGGCCGGTCACCGCGGCCGTCACCCTCCGAAGGCCGCCAGTACCGCCTGCACCGCCTTCTCGAAGGCCCCCGGGTCGCCCCGGAACACGCCTTCCTCCCGCGGATGGTTCACCACCACGTCGGTGAACCCCAGGTCCCGGCAGCGTCCCACGACGTCGACGAAGCGGGCCGGGGACGCGTACGGATCCGCCACGACCCGGCTGACGTTGACGAGCCTGCCCAACTCGGCCGGGTCACGCCGTTCCTCCTCGCACGCCTCGGCCAGCCGGGTCAGCTGACGGTCGAGCAGCCGCCAACTGTCCGCCTCACAGCGGTCACCCGGCTGTCCGGTGTCCCCGATGGTGACCCAGTACCGGGCATGGCGTGCGGCCAGCCGGAACCCCCTCGGCCCGGCGGCCGCGATGGCGAACGGCACCCGCGGCCGACGCACACAGCCGGGCAGCATCCGCGCGTCCTGCGCCGTGTAGAACCTGCCCCGGAAGCTGGTGGCCGGCCGGCTCAGCAGCAGGTCGGACAGTTCCACGAACTCGGCGAAGCGATCGGCTCGCACGGCCGCGTCCGGGTCGGGCTCCCCCAGTACCGTCGCGTCCGCTCCCGCCGCGCCCGCGCCGATCCCCAGGACGAACCTGCCCCCGGAGACGTGGTCCAGGGTCATGACCTGCTTGGCCAGGGGCACGGGGTGACGGAAGTTCGGCGAGGAGACCAAAGTCCCCAGTTCCATCCGCGAGGTGACGGCGGCGACCGCGGTGAGCGTGGTGAGGGCGTCGTGCCACGGTCCGTCCCGGAGCGTGCGCCAGGAGAGATGGTCGTACGTCCAGGCATGGCTGAGCCCCAGTTCCTCCAGCTCCGTCCAGATCCGCCGGGTCCGTGGCCAGGAGTGTTCGGGCAGCACAACGGCACCGATTCGCGGGGAACCGGTGCCGCCGCGGCTGCCGTCGGGGCTAGGCCGCACCGTCATGGGCGACCCAGCGGTGCCGTACGAGCCAGTGGCCGTCCTGCTGTACCAGGACGTCCTCTCCGAGAGTGCTCAGGTACAGGGACGCCTTGCCGCCCTTGGGCGTCTCGTACACGGTCGCGTAGTACCGCGTCTTCACCGTGCCGTTCTCGGCCGGTGCGGCGGCCACCATGCCGAACCAGTGACGGCGCGTCAGCCCCCGCTCCGCCACCCTGGCCAGGCCCGCGGACATCCGTGCCCCGATCTGGTCCCGGCCCTTCCACGGGTCCGGCTTCACGTTCTGCGCGAAGACCCCGTCCTCGGTGAACGTCTGCGCCCAGCCATGTCCGTCGCCGTCGTCCAGCATCTGCATCTGGCGCGCATAGAACTGCTGGATCTGCTGGTAACGCTCCGCGTCGAGGTGCTCCGGCAGGGCAGTCTCCCGCCGCGCGTCGCCGGCCGCGTTCTCGGCGAACTCCTTCGTCAAAGCCAGCGTGGCCCGGCTGTTCGTGCTGAGCGCGCTCCGCACGAACTCCTGGGCCTGGACGATCCCCGCGCCCTCACCCATCACCCCTTCGATCGCGTCGGGCCTGATGACGACGGTGTGCTGGGAGGTGACGGCGACACCGCCCTCCGGTCCGGACAGGGGTTCCACGGTCCAGACGCCGGTGTGGGCGGCCAGCAGCGCGGGCAGCACGATCTGCTTGTAGCGGATCGTGGTGTGCGGGGTGCACAGCCGGATGGACTTGGTGGTGTGGCTGGAGCCGTCCTTGGCCCGGGTGTCCATCTCCAGCACCTGGACGCCCGGGGTGTCCTCGGTCAGCTCCACGCGCGAGACATGCGGGAGCCGTTCCTCCCACAGCTGGGCCTCGTTCAGGAAGTCGTACACGTCCTCGGCCCGGCCGCGGATCCGCACGGTGTCCTCGAAGGAGAACACCAGCTCGTCCGCCGCGCGGAGTTCGGCCGCCTCCTTCAGAGCCCGCAGTTCGGCGCCGCTGTTGCGGTCCACCGCCTGCGCGATCCAGGACACGGCGTCGGGAGCGTCGTCGACCGCCGTGTAGTCGTGCAGCAGCCGGACCCTGGTCCGGGTCCCGGAGAGCGGCTCGACGATCCAGGCGCCGCCCATCGAGGCCACCGGCGCGGAGCTCTTCTCCTGCCGGAAGTCGATGCGCCGCGCCTCGGGGTCGAAGTCACGCCGGCTGGTCCAGTTCTTCACCTCGCCGTTGGCGGTCGCCCAGATCCGCAGCCGTTCGTGGGACTCGTCGCGTTCCAGTTCCTCGACATGCACGGTCGGCGGGAACACGGCCGGCCAGTCGGTCGCCGCGTGGATCAGCCGGTACACGGTGTCCGCGGGCGCGTCGACCGTGATCTCGTGCTCGGTGTGCCGTACCTCGGCAGCTGTCTGCTGTGACATGGACTCTCCCCCCTCGCTCAGTAGTTGCCCAGGCCGCCGCAGACGTTGAGCGCCTGCGCGGTCACCGGGGCGGCCGCCTCCGACACGAGGTAGTCGACCATCGCGGCGACCTCGTCCGGTGCCGTGTAGCGGCCCAGCGGGATCTTCGCCTCGAAGCGCTCCAGGATCTGCTCCACCGACACGTCCCAGGCCTGCGCGTATCCCTCACGGACCCGCTGGGCCATCGGCGTCTCGACGTAACCGGGGCACACCGCGTTGACGGTGATCCCGGTCTTGGCGAGTTCCAGGCCGAGCGCCTTGGTGAAGCCCACGACGCCGTGCTTGGACGCGGAGTACGGCGCTCCGAGGACGACTCCCTGCTTGCCTCCGGTGGAGGCGATGTTGATGACCCGGCCCTTGCCGGCCGCGAGCATGCCGCCGGTGGTGAGGGCCTCGCGGGTGACGCGGAAGACGCTGTTCAGATTGGTCTCGATGACATCGAGCCAGAGCTGGTCCGCGATGTCCGCGGTGACTCCGCCTCCGCTGCGGCCGGCGTTGTTGACGAGGACGCTCAGCGGACCGTACCGGCGGACCGCCTCGGACACGAGCGTGCGCACCTCGTCGGTGGAGCGCACGTCCGCCGGGGTGCCGTCGATGTCCACTCCCTCCGCACGCAGTTCCTTGAGCGTGACGGAGAGGGTGTCGGCGTTGCGCGCACAGATGTAGACGCGATGTCCCGAGCGCCCGAGGCGCTGGGCGATCGCGTAGCCGATACCGCTGGTGGCGCCCGTGACAAGCGCCACCGGTGCGTCCGGACCTGACTGCTCACTGGTCATTTCGGGCTCCTGGGCTGAGGTGGGGGTACGAAGGGTGGCTCAGGTGCTGGGCAGCTCGGCGCGGGGTGCGCCGGTTCACGCCGTCTCGACCCGGTTGACGAGGTCGAGGAAGCGGCGCGGGGTTGCCGCGTCGCCCACCTCCTCGTCGCTGAGGTGGATCCCGTGCTCCTGCTCGATCCGCGCGGTGAGTTCGAGAACGGCTATCGAGTCGTAGCCGAGGTCCTGGAAGCGCAGGTCGAGGATGTCGCCGTCCAGATCCGCGGCCTCGGTCTCGCCCGCGACCCCGCGCAGCAGGCTCCGCAGCTCGTCCAGGGTGATCTCTCGATTCCCCATGGTCATCTTCCTTTCACGTCATCACATGCCGGGAAACAGCCTGTTGTTCAGTGCTCGCGCCGGTCGGACGCGTCGGGCGCCCGGACGACCATGGCCGCGTTGAATCCGCCCCGGCCCCGGGCGAGCACCAGGGCGGTCCGCAGCGGCTGATGCCGGGCCTGGCCCTGGACCAGGTCGATGGGCAGGTCGGCCATCGGGGTCGGCAGTTCGACCGAGGGTGGGATCACGCCGTCGCGCAGGGCCAGCAGCGCGGTGGCCACGTCGAGGGGCGCGCCGCCCGAGTTGAGCCGTCCGAGGAGGCTCTTGGGCGCCGTGACCGGCACCGCGCGCCGACCGAAGAGGTCCGCCAGGGCGGTCGCCTCGGCCACGTCCAATTCGGGTACTGCCGCGGCGTCCGCGAACACCACGTCCACCTCGCCGGGAGCGATGCCGGCGTCGTGGAGGGCCAGCTGCGCGGCCCGGCGCAGGCCCGGTTCCCGGCCGCTGTCCGGCCTGGGGTCGAACGTCGCCGCGTAG
Organism: Streptomyces sp. NPDC050759; assembly: GCF_044456945.1. Classification (NCBI taxonomy): domain Bacteria; kingdom Bacillati; phylum Actinomycetota; class Actinomycetes; order Kitasatosporales; family Streptomycetaceae; genus Streptomyces; species Streptomyces sp. NPDC050759. The sequence goes on from NZ_JBITGI010000029.1 coordinate 17,535, forward strand.
CCGGCGATCCGCCCGTACCCCTCACCGAGGCCGCGCTCCTGGGCGCTCTCACTGCTCTCGAGCACCAGCAGCGCGCCCCCCTCACCGGGAACGTGTCCCTGGGCGTCGGCGGAGAAGGGAAGATAGGCACCGGCGGGATCGTCACGCTCGCTGATCCGGCCACCCGCCAGCTGCGCGACCCAGCCCCAGGGGCACAGCGCACTGTCCACGCCGCCGGTGACGACCACGCCTGTTCCCTTGCGGATCTGCCGACGCGCCTGACCGATCACGTCCAGGCCTCCGGCCTGTTCGCCGACCAGCACACCGGTCGGCCCGCGCATACCGTGGCGGATGGCGATCTGCCCGGTGTTGACCGCGTAGAACCAGGCGAAGGACTGATAGGCGCTCACAAAGCGACTGCCCTTCGCCCACAGCTTCTCCAGTTCACGCTGGCCGAACTCGAAGCCTCCCGCCGAACTGGCGGTCATCACACCCATGTCGTACTCGTGCCGGGCCGCCGGATCGATCCCCGCGTCCGCCAGAGCCAAGTCCGCGGCGTGCAGGGCGAGCTGGGTCATACGGTCGGTCTGCGTCAGCAGCATGCTCGGAAGGCGCTCACGGGGGTCGAAGTCCCTGATCTCACCGGCCAGGCGTGCCGGGTAGCCGTCCGCCACGAAGCGGGTGAGGGGACCGATGGCGCATGTGCCCCGTACCGTCGCGGACCAGAACTCCTCGATGCCGATCCCGTTGGGGGCGACCACACCGAGGCCGGTGACGACCGCGGCGGCCGTGCGGGCCGGGGCGGCCGTTTCGCTGTGTGCGACTGTGGTCGTCATGCGGCGGACCTCTCCGGGGACACGAGCACCATCGCGCTCTGGAAGCCGCCGAATCCGCTGCCGACCGTGAGCACCACGTCGGTGAGCTGTTCGCGGGCGTGCAGCGGCACGTAGTCGAGGTCGCACCGGGGGTCGGGGTCGTGGAGGTTGGCCGTCGGCGGCACCAGGTCGTTGGCGATCGACAGGATCGAGGCGGCGATCTCCAGGGAGCCGATGGCCCCCAGCGAGTGTCCGATCATGGACTTGATGGAACTCACCGGCGTCCGGTAGGCGTGCCGGCCCAGACTGCGCTTGAAGGCCGCCGTCTCGTGCAGGTCGTTCTGCTTGGTTCCGGAGCCGTGCGCGTTGATGTAGTCGACCTCCGTCCCCTCCACGGCCGCCTCCGTCAACGCGACCCGGATGGCCTCGGCCATCTCCCGCCCGTCCGGCCTGAGTCCGGTCATGTGGAACGCGTTGGAGCGGTTTCCGAAACCGGCGATCTCGGCATGGACACGAGCACCGCGGCGCAGTGCGTGCTCGCGTTCCTCCAGGACGAACACCGCCGCTCCCTCCCCGAGCACGAAGCCGTCCCGGCTCCGGTCGAAGGGCCGGGAGGCGTGCTCGGGATCGTCGTTGCGCGCCGTGGTGGCCCGGATCGCGTCGAAACAGGCCACGGTGATCGGCGAGATCGGAGCGTCCGTGGCGCCCGCGACCATGATGTCGGCCGCCCCCTCCCGGACCAGCTCGGCCGCGTGACCCACCGCGTCCAGGCCCGAGGTGCAGCCCGTCGAGACCACGGTGGTGGGGCCTTCCGCACCGACGGTCCAGGCGACCTCCGCCGCGAGGGAACTGGGGACGAAGTAGTCGTAGAGATGGGGCACCCCGTAGGTGTGGTCCACGAGCCATTTCCGGCCCGCGTCACTGACGACGGAGTACTCGGTGTCCAGGCTCATGGTGCAGCCCACCGCGCTGCCTATCGTCACCCCGATGCGCTGGGGGTCCGGCTCCGAGTCGAGCAGTCCGCTGTCGCTCAGCGCCTCCCGGGCGCATACGACGGCGAACTGGGCGGCACGGTCCATCCTCCGGACTTCCTGCGGGGTGAGTCCGTGTGCCACCGGATCGAAGTCGCACTCCGCCGCCACCCGGGAACGGAAACCGGAAGCGTCGAAGAGGGAAATCGCCCGCGTCGCCGTACGGCCCGAGGAAATCAACTCCCAGAATGCCTTCGTTCCCGATCCTCCGGGAGCCATCACCCCGATTCCGGTGACGACGACTTTCCTCTGCCCTAGTGCACCCACGAATCCACCCCGCTCACTTTCGACTCCTGTTCCGGTGTCCGGTGACCGACGCGGTCGAGCGTGCGCGCCGCCGCTGGAGGCTCACTGGATGGCAGCCGGACACTCGGTCCACGTTCCGGTTCCGGCGGCCGAGCCGTATACGGCCTGGCTTCAGGCTCCATCCGGTCTCCAGACGCCGACAGCAGCCTGAGTCGGCGGTCCGTACGGAATCGGCCCAGCGGCCGCGGAGAGGAGAGCGGCGATGCCGGCACAGGAAGCACCACTCGCTGGACGTGCGGCGGTCATCACGGGGGTGAGCAGGGGTCTCGGCCGCGTGCTCATGCGGCGGTTTCTCGCGGAAGGCGCTCTTGTGCTGGGCGCCGCTCGCGGCGAGGCCGACATCGGCGAACTGGTCGAGCGATATCCCGGCCGCGTCGCGTTCCACCGGGCCGATGTCACCGATGCCGATTCCGCAAGGCTGTTGCTGGAGGCCGCCGCCGAGCGCTTCGGTCAGGTGGACGTCCTGGTGGCGAATGCCGGCGTCAGCCGTCCCGGACCCGTCGCGCAGTTGTCGCCCGAGCACTGGCGTGAGGTCATCGACGTGAATTTGACGGGCACTTTCCATTCCATTCAGGCGGCCGTCCCCTATCTGGAGAAATCCCCGTACGCACGCGTCATCACGCTCTCCTCGGCCCTGGCCGGTCGGGTGGCGGTGGGAGCCGCCGCCTACTCCGCTTCGAAAGCGGGCGTGGAAATGCTCACCCGGGTATGCGCAATCGAGCTGGTGGCCAAGGGAATCACCGTCAACTGCCTCTCGCCCGGCATCATCGACGAGGGGATGGGCAGGGCCCTCGCGGCACATCAGGAGGTGTGGAACCGCTTCAAGCCCAAGCTGGCGATGGGCCGGCCGGGCACGGCGCAGGAAGTGGCGGACGCCGCCGTGTTCCTCGCCGGCGATCAGGCGGCGTACGTCAACGGGCATGTGCTGGAGGTCAACGGCGGCCTCGACTGGTGAGTCCGCACAGCGTCCCGAACCCGACAGTCGCCGCAACCCCAGGGAGCGTTGTGTCCCGTCGTCTGTTCACCTCGGAGTCCGTGACCGAGGGCCACCCCGACAAGATCGCTGACCAGATCAGTGACACCGTCCTCGACGCGCTCCTCAAGGAGGACCCGACGTCCCGGGTCGCGGTCGAGACCCTGATCACGACCGGCCTGGTGCATGTGGCCGGTGAGGTCACCACCAAGACCTACGCGCCGATCGCCCAGCTGGTGCGTGACAAGATCCTGGAGATCGGTTACGACTCCTCCAAGAAGGGCTTCGACGGCGCCTCGTGCGGGGTCTCGGTGTCGATCGGCGCGCAGTCCCCGGACATCGCGCAGGGCGTCGACACGGCGTACGAGAACCGCGTCGAGGGTTCCGCCGCAGGTGAGGAGGGTGACGAGCTCGATCGCCAGGGTGCGGGTGACCAGGGTCTGATGTTCGGGTACGCGACGGACGAGACCCCGACCCTGATGCCGCTGCCGATCTTCCTGGCGCACCGGCTGGCCAAGCGCCTGTCCGAGGTCCGCAAGAACGGCACCATCCCCTACCTGCGGCCGGACGGCAAGACGCAGGTCACCATCGAGTACGACGGTGACAAGGCCGTCCGTCTCGACACGGTCGTGGTCTCCTCGCAGCACGCGTCCGACATCGACCTGGACTCCCTGCTGGCCCCGGACATCCGCGAGTTCGTCGTGGAGCCGGAGCTGAAGGCGCTCCTGGACGACGGGATCAAGCTGGACACGGAGAGCTACCGTCTCCTGGTCAACCCGACCGGCCGCTTCGAGATCGGCGGCCCGATGGGGGACGCCGGCCTGACCGGCCGCAAGATCATCATCGACACGTACGGCGGTATGGCCCGCCACGGCGGCGGGGCCTTCTCCGGCAAGGACCCGTCCAAGGTGGACCGCTCGGCCGCGTACGCCATGCGCTGGGTCGCCAAGAACGTCGTCGCCGCGGGTCTGGCCTCGCGCTGCGAGGTGCAGGTCGCCTACGCGATCGGCAAGGCCGAGCCGGTGGGTCTGTTCGTGGAGACCTTCGGCACCGCGACGATCGACACCGAGAAGATCGAGAAGGCCATCGACGAGGTCTTCGACCTCCGCCCGGCCGCCATCATCCGCGACCTGGACCTGCTGCGCCCGATCTACTCCCTGACGGCGGCGTACGGCCACTTCGGCCGCGAGCTGCCCGAGTTCACGTGGGAGAAGACGGACCGCGTGGAGGCACTGAAGAAGGCCGCGGGCCTGTAGGACGTCCCCTCGAACCGTGCCGTCCCGCTCCGCATTCCCAAGGAGAGACAGCGTGCGTATCGCCGTGACCGGTTCCATAGCGATCGATCACCTGATGGTCTTCCCGGGCCGCTTCGGTGACCAGCTGATCGACGGGCAGCTCGACAAGGTGTCCCTGTCCTTCCTCGCCGATCGCCTCGACATCCGCTACGGCGGGGTGGCGGCCAACATCGCCTTCGGCCTCGCGCAGCTCGGGCTGCGGCCGGTGCTGATCGGCGCGGCCGGCAGGGACTTCGCCGAGTACGGCGGCCGGTTGAGGTCCGCCGGGGTGGACACGGCGTCGGTCCGGATCAGCGAGGAGCAGTACACCGCGCGCTTCGTGTGCACGACGGACGACGACCAGAACCAGATCGCCACCTTCTACGCCGGGGCCATGCGCGAAGCCCGCGAGATCCGACTCGACGAGGTACTGCACACGGCCGGCGAGGTCGGTCTCGTCCTGGTCGGCGCCGACGACCCGGAAGCCATGGTGCGGCACACCTCGATCGCGCACCGCCTGGGCGTCGATGTGGCGGCGGACCCCTCCCAGCAACTCGCCCGGCTCGACGCGGAGCAGACGAGACACCTGGTGGACGGAGCGCTGGCTGTTCACCAACGAGTACGAGGCCGCCCTGCTGCGGGAACGCACCGGCTGGAACGAACGGGAGGTCCTGAAGCGGGTCGGGGCCTGGATCATCACCCGCGGTGCGGAGGGCGTCTCCGTCCTCGCCGACGGAGCACCACGGCTGGACGTCCCCGCGGTGTCGACCGAAACGGTCGCCGACCCCACCGGGGTGGGCGACGCGTTCCGTGCCGGCTTCCTCGCGGGTGTCGTCCGGAAACTGCCGTACGAGCGCGCGGCCCAACTCGGCTGCGTGCTGGCCACGGTGGTGCTGGAGTCGGTCGGCACCCAGGAGTACCGGCTCCGCGCGGCGGAGGTGACCGCGCGCGTCGACCGGGCCTACGGGGGCGCCGCCGCTCGGGAGATCGGCCCGCCGGACCTCAGTCGATGATCTCCATCAGGCCCATCTGCATGTTCGCGTTGTGGTCCAGGAAGTGGCAGTGGAACACATAGCGCCCGGGAGACGCGTCGAACGTCGCCTTGATCCGGACGGTGTCTCCCGCGGGGATGCGTACGACGTCCTTGGGAGCGGCGTCGTACGCCGGCTCCGGCACACCGTTGCGGTCCAGCACCTTGAAGTGGGTGGCGTGGAGGTGCATCGAGTGCGGGATGCCGACCCCGGTGTCGCTGTTGGTGATCTCCCAGATCTCGGTGCTCCCCCGTTTGATGGTCGCGTCGGCCCGGTTCGGGTCGAATTCCCGGCCGTTGATGAGGAACTTCACCGCGGCGGTGTCGGTGCTGAGGACGAACTTCCGGGTCACCGTCTCCGTGCCGAGCTCCATCGGTTCCGCCAGGGTGGCCGGGATCGCGGGGCTCGCCGCCGCGGCTCCGGTGCCCACCTCGAACTGCATGACCTGCTTCTGCGGATCCGACATGGGCGTCAGATTCTCCAGCACGATCTTCGTTCCCGCGGGGTATGCGGAGAAGTCGACGAGGACTTCGGCCCTTTCGCCCGGCCAGAGCGTGAGGGACGTGCGCGCGGCAGGCTTGGCGAGCAGTCCGCCGTCGGCCGCGATCTGGGCCATCGCCGCCCCGTTGCTCAGGGCGAGGGTGTAGAAGCCCATGTTGGAGGCGTTGATCAGGCGCAACCGGTAGCGGCACGGCTTGACGACGAGGTTCGGCTGCGGACGTCCGTTGACCAGCATGGTGCTGCGACCGGCGAAGTCGTCGTGCTCGTAGACGAGTTGGCCGGTGCTGTCGAACCGTGCGTCCCTGATGAGCAGGGGTATGTCGTAGTCCCCCTTCGGCAGGGGCAGGCGCAGCTCGGCCGGATCGCTCAGCAGGTAGGCGCCCGCGAGCCCGCGATACACCTGCTCGGAGTCGAGATGGTGGGCGTGGTCGTGGTACCAGAGCGTGGCCGCGGGCTGCTTGTTCGGGTAGTGGTCCGTCTTGGACCCGCCCGGGGCCAGGGCGTCCATGGGGTAGCCGTCGCTGTCCGCGGCCACGTGGCCACCGTGCAGATGGGTGATCGCGGGGGTGGCCAACTGGTTCGTGTACGTCACGAGGACCCGGCGCCCTCGCCGTGCCCTGATCGTGGGCCCGGGGAACGTCCCGGCGTAGGTGAGCACCTCGGTCTTCCGGCCCGGCAGGATCTCCACTGCGGCCGGCTTCATCGCGATCTTGTAGTAGTCGGTCGTGGAGTCCGTGGAGGCGGGCTTCAGTGTCGGCGGCACGGTGAGCGGGACGGAGAACGGAGGGACCACGGGATCGGGGTCCTCGGCGTCCGAGGACCCCAGCGCGGCCCGTACGAAGACCGGGTTCACGAGCAGAGTTGCCGTACCGAGCAGACCGAGTTTCAGAGTGTCGCGTCTCTTCATGGCGACCAGCGCTCCGGGTGGTGTCGTCGGGCGGTCGCCCAGCGGTGCGGGCAACGCCACGGGATGGAGTCAGGTGCCCAGGGTCGCCGTGCGCGATGCAGGCCGCCTGGAAGACGGAACGAGTCGGGCAGGAGGCGCCGGCCCGGCCACGGGTGGGTCGGTTCCGGGGTCGGAGGTGCGCGGGCCGGGGGCGTAGAGCGGAGTCGTGACAAATTGGCTGATTCTCGCCATGGCGGACGCATACGGCGTGTCCCGTGCAATCTCCTCCGTCGGCATCACGGACGGGGAGGTCGCCGCACGGCTGCCCCCGCCGGCGGCGCTGCCCGGACCGGCGCCCGCGCGCCGCCGTGGTTCCTCCGCCACCATGTGGGGCATCATCAACTCCCGTCCCCCGACCCACACTTCAGGGAGCCCCCACATGCTCCGCGGCATCGATGTCAGCGCCTACCAGTCGTCCACCTTCAGCACGGAGGGCCTCTCCTTCGTCTTCATCAAGGCGACGGAGGGCCGCTCCTACACCAACCCGAAACTCTCCGCCCAGACCAAGCACGCCCGCGACGCCGGACTGGTCGTCGGCTTCTACCACTTCCTCTGGCCCGGCAATCTCACCGCCCAGGCCGAGTACTTCGTCAAACACGCACCCGAGAAGGGCGGCGACATCCTCGCGGTCGACTGGGAGACGACGGGCGACGGCACCCACGCCAGCAACGCGGAGAAGGACAGCTTCATCCGCAAGGTGAAGCAGCTGCGGCCGAACAACCGGGTCGTCCTGTACTGCAACCGGCACTACTGGCTGGACGTGGACAACACGTCGTACGCCGGCGACGGCCTCTGGATCGCCGACTACGTCACGGCCGGCAAGCCCCGCATCAAGGCCAAGTGGCGCTTCCACCAGTACACCGACGACCCCGTGGACAAGAACGTCGCCGACTTCGCGAGCAAGGCGGCCCTGCGGGAGTGGGCGACCGACGCCTGACCGGCGCCCTGACCATAGGCTGTCCCCATGGGCGGGAAGATAGCTGCGGTCAGCAGCAACGGGACGTACTCCTTCACCAAGCCGAACCGCGAGAGCATCACGCTGCTCGCCGGGTTCGGCGTGGAGGGGGATGTGCATGGCGGAGCGACGGTCAAGCACCGTTCCCGGATGAAGAAGGACCCCTCGCAGCCGAACCTCCGGCAGGTGCACCTGATCCACGAGGAGTTGTTCGAGGAGCTCCGCGTGGCCGGGTTCGAGGTCGGCGCAGGGCAGCTCGGGGAGAACGTGACGACGCGGGGCGTCGACCTGCTGGGACTCTCGGTGGGGACGCTGCTGTATCTGGGCGACGAGGCCGTCGTCGAGGTGACCGGCCTGCGGAATCCGTGTGCGCAGATCGACGGCTTCCGCAAGGGCCTGCTGAAGGAGGTCGTCGGACGGGGTCCGGACGGGGGCGTCCGCTTCAGGTCCGGGATCATGGGTGTCGTCGCGGTGGGAGGCGTGGTGCGTCCCGGGGAAGCGATCGGGATCGAGCCGCCGGACGGACCGCACCGGCCGCTCCACATCGTGTGATCGCCCGGGGGCCGGGACCGGGCATGACGAAGGGGGCGCCCGTCGAGGCGCCCCCTTCACCGTCGGCCCTACTTGTTCAGGAAGGCCCAGAACTCGTCGAACGACAGGAGCTTGTCGCCGTTCAGATCGCGGCTCTTGATGATGGCCTCGGCGACCGACTCGGTCACGTTCCAGTCGCCGCCCTGGGCCAGGGCGGACTTGAACTCGGCGGCGGTGATGGTGCCGTCACCGTCCGCATCGATCCGCTCGAACTGCTTGCGTGCTTCCTCGATGTCGATGTGCGCCACCGGTCCGCCCCTTTTCTTGCCTTTGTCGTGTCCTGTTGGCTTACTGCCGCAGGTCAGATTAGCCGCCCGCCCCGGTCTCGGGTGCGGCGCCCACCCAGGACCCGAGGAGCGGTGTGATGGAGACCTTGCGGGACATTCTCGACGCGGCGGCCCGCGGTGTCTTCCCGCCGGCGGACGGCGGCACGACGGTCGTGCCGCAGGCGTGCCACCGGGACGCCGGCGTGCTGTCCTTCACGGCGCACTCGGTCGTCTTCACCGACGAGGACCCCGACTGGGTCCACGCCACTTTGCGCGGCCTGGACTGCGACGCGCTGGCCGCGACCATGAACCCGCGGTTCCTGACCGCCCTCCTGGACCGGACCGGGCGCAGGTCCGAGACCATCGACGCGATGCTGGTCGCCGACCCGCTGCCGGGCGGACCGCCGCTCGCGCTGCAGGAGATCGAGGACGCGAACCATCCCCGGATCGCCTACGCCCGCAGGCGGCGCGACGACATCCGGGCCTGGACGGCGCAGGGCGGGGTGCTGGTGACGGGGCGCGGGGTCGGCGGTCGCCTGGAGGTCTCGGTGGAGGTGGACGAGGACGTACGGCACCGGGGGCTTGGGCGTGCGCTGGTGACCGCGGCCAGGCATCTCGTCACGGAACCGCTGTGGGCCCAGGTCTCCCCGGGCAACGCCCGCAGCATGCGGGCGTTCCAGGCGGCCGGTTACCGTCCGGTGGGCGCGGAGGCGGTGCTGCTCGCCACGACCCCGCGCGTCCTCGGCGGCTCAGCGGAAGATGCCGGTGTGCCCGAGTGAGTACCGCCCCGGCTGCGGATACACGGCGAGTCCGTGCGGGCCGCTGCCGACCTTGACGCGGGCCAGCTGCGCGCCGGTGCGGGTGTCGATGGCGTAGACCTCGGAGTTGTAGCGGCCGGACAGCCACAGGACCTTGCCGTCGGCCGAGACGCCACCCATGTCGGGGCTGCCGCCGTCGGGGAGATGCCACTTCTTGGTGAGCTTGTTCCGGGTGAAGTCGAAGACGGAGACGGTCCCTTCGCCACGGTTGGAGACGTACATCTCGCGCGAGTCGCGGCTGACGTAGAGACCGTGGGTGCCCTTGCCGGTGGGCAGCAGCGTCGGCTCGCCGAACGTGTCGCCGTCCAGGACCCACATCCCGTCGGCCATCATGTCCGCGACGTAGAATCGCTTCCCGTCCGGCGAGACCTTGACGTCCTGCGGCATGGCTCCGTCGAAGGGGAGCTTCTGCTGCCCGATCACCTCCATCTTCTCGGTGTCGACCTTCAGCAGCTCACCGCTGAACTCGCAGGACACGATGAAGTACCTCCCGTCCAGGGAGAAGTCGGCGTGGTTGACGCCGTAGCAGCTGACCGGGACGGTCTTGACCCGCTCCATGGTGTGCGGGTCGCGGAAGACGAGTTCGCGGTCGAGGGAGGCCATCACCACCGCGTACCTGCCGTTCGGTGTGAAGTACAGGTTGTACGGGTCGTGCACCGGGACCGGCTCGCCCGCCTTCCCGGTCCTCGGGTCGATCGGCGTGAGGCTGTGCCCGCGGTCGTTGTTGACCCAGAGGGTCTTCAGGTCCCAGGAGGGCACGACGTGCTGGGGCTGCCGCCCCACATGGATCGTCTCGATGACCTCGTACGTCTTCGGGTCGATGACGGAGACCGTGTCCGACTCGGTGTTGGGCACATAGACCCGCGACGGGAAGTCCTTGACCACCGGTGACAGCCTGTTGGGCCGGTCGGCCGCGTACACGTCCTTCGGATCGAGGACCGGTGGCATCCCGGGCAGCCCCTGGTCCAGTTTCTGCACCGGCTTCCGCACCGGTTTGACCGGGGCGGGGACGGCCGCCTTGGTGCCCAGGCCCTGGTCCGGCCCGTCCTTGGACCCGGTGCCGCAGGCGGCGAGGGCGACGCACGCGGCGCCCGCGATCAGGGCGCTCTTCACGAGGTGGCGCTTCATGGGTGTGGGGCGCATCAGCTGAACAGCTCCGTGGTGGTCACCGCGGCCAGGCCGCGCCGGTCGAGTTCTTCCAGTACGACGGGGAGGGCGGCGAGCGTGTCGGCGTACCCGAAGTGCAGGCTCACCACGGATCCTTCGCGGATCTCGGCGAGAACCTTGCGGGCGACGACGGGGGCGCCGGGCGAGGTGAAGTCGAGGGAGTCGACGTCGTAGGAGAGGACGTGGGGGTAGCCGGCCTCCTGGGCCAGCCGCGTGACGAGGGGGGTGGCGACGGGCGTGCGGGAGGGCCGGAACCAGGTCCCGATCGACCCGGTGAGCCGCTTCAGCCGCTCCGCGCACCCGGTGATCTCTTCTCGGGCCTCGGTCTCGGACATCGCGTTGATGTCGAGGTGGCGGAGGGTGTGGTTGCCGAGGTCGTGGCCGCCGTCGAGAATCCGGCGGGCGAGGTCGGGGTGGGCGTCGAGCCAGGTGCCCACGGCGAGGACGGTGACCCGGGCACCGTACTTCTCGGCTTCGGTGAGCAGGGTACGGGCGGTCGCGGGATCACCGTCACCGTGAAAGGTGAGGGCGACCCGGGGGCGGTCGCGGGGGCCGTGGGTGAGCTGGGCGGGGAGAGCGGGGGCTGCGCCGGCGGAACGGACTGGAGGGGCGGCGGCACCACTGCTGCTCGCACATCCCGCGGCCAACGCCAGCCCGGCGGTGGCGAGCAGCACTGCCCGACGATCGGTAGCGGTCACCCGCCCCATTTAAGGGGTTATGTCAGAGAATGACGCTGATCGACCCACCGACTACCTGTCAGCCACCCGCATCTCGAACCAGGTGGTCTTCCCACGAGGCAGCAGGTCCACGCCCCACCGGTCCGAGAGCTTGTCCACGAGGAACAGCCCCCGCCCGCTGACATCCATCTCCTGCACCGGCATCAGACAGGGCAGCCCCCGGGACGGATCCCGCACCTCTATCCGGATCCACCCCCGGCGACGCCGCATTCTGAGACCGAACACCCGCGCCCCCGTATGCCGCACCGCGTTCCCCACCAGCTCGGACACGAGTAACACCGCGTCCTCGGCCATCTTCGGAGTGAGCCCCCAGTGCCGAAGAACGATCACCTGGGTCAGGCGCCGCGCGGCCGCCGCGGACTCCGGCCTGGACGGCAACGGAACCTCGGCCTCCGTGGGATTCCCGAACAGTTCGAGCGCCTTCAGTGCGTGCTCGTCCTCGACCGCCGGAGACCAGCGCGCCGCCGTCGTACGGCCGTCTCCCCGCGGCTGTTCGAAACCCTCCAGCCCCGCCATGCCCCCATCATGGCCGCCCCCAGCGCCCTCCGGGGCCGTTCCTGACGAATACGCCCCCCGGAATGCGTCGTTCCGACGGGGTCGATCGGCATATGCCAGCGGCAGTTCGGTGTCTTCGGCAGCCCTGCTGACCTGCGGCGGAGGCTCACTGGGAGGCAATCGACCGACTCCCTCGACAAGGCAGACTTAAGGTTGCGTTAAGGCTCCCATAAACCGCCCCATCGAGGGACCCGGATCAGACACCGCGTCAATTGCAAGCGGTTCAGAGGAATTTCGCCTTGCCGGGGCCCTCCTCGACGAAGCTCTTCATGCCGCGTTCGCGGTCCTCCGTGGCGAACAGACCGGCGAACCAGTTCCGTTCCACCGCGAGGCCCGTCTCGATGTCGGTCTCCAGCCCCGTGTCGATCGACTCCTTCGCCGCGCGCAGGGCGATCGCCGGCCCCTGCGCGAGCCTGGCCGCCCAGGCGTGCGCCTCGGCGTACACCTCGTCGGCGGGCACCACCCGGTCCACGAGGCCCAGGGTCAGCGCCTCGTCGGCCTTGACCATACGACCCGTGAAGATCAGGTCCTTCGCCTTGGACGGGCCGACCAGCCGAGCCAGCCGCTGGGTGCCGCCCGCGCCGGGGATCAGGCCGAGCAGGATCTCCGGCTGCCCCAGCTTGGCGTTCTCCGCGGCGATCCGGAAGTCCGCGCACAGCGCGAGTTCGCAGCCGCCGCCGAGCGCGTAGCCGGTGACGGCCGCGACGACGGGCTTGGGGATGCGGGCCACGGCCGTGAACGCGTCCTGGAGGGCGCGGGCGCGAAGGATCATCGCGGCGTGATCCATGTTCTGCATCTCCTTGATGTCCGCGCCCGCCGCGAACACCTTCTCCCCGCCGTACAGGATCACGGCGCGCACGTCCTCGCGCCGGGTCGCCTCCTCGGCGAGCTCCTTCAACCGGTCCTGGGTGGCCACGTCCAGCGCATTCATGGGCGGGCGGTCGAGACGGATGGTGCCGACACCTTCGGCGACTTCGAGATTCACGGTCATGCCAGCAGGTTAACGAAGGCTAACCGCGATGGCCCCGGTGCAGTACCTCACACCGGGGCCATTGATCGTCGTACGGACTACGCCTTCCACTTCTCCCACGACATGTTCCAGCCGTTGAGGCCGTTGTCCGGGGCGACCGTCGCGTCGTCGGAGTTCTGGACCACGACCACGTCACCGATCAGCGAGTGGTTGAAGAACCAGGCGGCCGGCACACCGCTGTCGTAACCGCCCTTGACGTCACGCAGGCCCACGCAGCCGTGGCTGGCGTTGTAGTTGCCGAAGGCGTCGCCGCCCCAGTAGTTGCCGTGGATGAAGGTGCCGGAGTCGGTCAGCCGGGAGGCGTGCGGGACGTCCTTGATGTCGTACTCGCCGCCGTAGCCGACGGTGTCGCCGTTCATCCGGGTCACCGCGAGCTTCTCGCTGATGACCATCTGGCCGTTCCAGGTGTCGTAACCCGGCTTGCCGGTGGTCACCTTGAGGGTCTTGATGGTCTTCCCGTCCTGGGTGACCTTCATCGTGTGCTTCTTGGCGTCCACGACGGAGACCTGGTTGCGGCCGACGGTGAAGGAGACGGTCTTGTCCTGCTTGCCGTAGACGCCGTCGCGGCCCTCGACCCCGTTCAGGTTGAGGTCGACGGTGACCTTGGTGCCTTCCTTCCAGTACTGCTCGGGACGGAAGTCCAGGCGGTCGTTGCCGAACCAGTGGCCCTCGACGTCGACCGCGGGCGAGGTCTTGATGGTGATGGCCTTCTCGACGTCCGCGGGGCTGGTGATGCCCCGGGTGAAGCGGATGGAGAACGGCATTCCGACGCCGACCGTCGAACCGTCCTCGGGCGTGAACGTGCCGGTGAAGGTGTTCTTCGGGGTCAGGGTGGTGAAGCGGGAGTCCTCGGCCGCCGTACGGCCCTTGGCGTCCTTCGCGACCGCGTGCACGGTGTAGGCGGTGCCGGAGGCGAGGTGGGTGGACGGCGTCCAGGAGGCGCCGTCGCCGGATATCTTCCCTGCTATCGCGGTGCCCTTGGCATCCTTGACCTGGACCTCGGTCAACTTGCCCTGGGTGGCACCGACCTTGAGCGCGCCGCTGGTGTCGACTGACTTCGCCCCGTCCTTCGGGGTGATGGAGACGACCGCCTCGGACTGCTTGGTCTCGGTGGCGGACGAGTCGCCCTTCTCGGCCTTGGCGTCACCGGAACCGGAATCTCCCCCGCCGCATGCGGTGACGGCCAGCAGCAGAACGCCGAGTATCAGCGCCAGCAGCCCCTTGGTCCCGCGCCCCCGCGCGTCAACCGACGCCCCCGATATCGGTCGCACGTTCAAGTCTTTCTCCCCTCGAAGGGCCTGGTCAGGCCCGCTCCCCAACGCGTTCCACGAACGCGTCGGCGAATATTAACCGCAGAGTTTTGAGCATCGTGTGAGCCCAAGGTCACCATTCCGTCCCAACTTCAACGGAAAGTTGGGCCGACCCGCCCCCCTGTCGGGTTACTTCACCGCACTGCCCGCCTTCCACTCCTTCCATCCCATATTCCAGCCGCCGAGGCCATTGTCGGGAGCGACCTTTTTGTCATTGCTGTGGACGACCTCGACGACGTCCCCGACCAGGCTGCGGTCGAAGAACCAACCCGCGGGCGTGTCCGAGCTGCCGCCCTTCACGTCCCTGAGGCCCACACAGCCGTGGCTGACATTGACCCTGCCGGGCGCGGTGGGCGCCCAGTAGTTGCCGTGCACGAAGGTGCCGGAGTCGGTCAGACGCAGGGCGTGCGGGACGTCGGGGATGTCGTACTCGCCGCCGAAGCCGACCGTGCGGCTGTTCATACGGGTCACTTCGAGCATCTCGGTGACGACCATCTTGCCGTTGTACGTGGTCGTCTTCGGGGCGCCCGCGGTGACCGGCACGGTGGCGAGCAGTTCACCGTCCCGTCTGACCTGCATGGTGTGGCGGGCGGCGTCGACGAGGGAGACCTGGCTGCGGCCCACTGTGAAGGAGAAGGTCCGGTCCTGGAGGCCGTAGACGCCGGACGCCCCTTCCACGTCACGGAGTTCGAGCGCGACCGTCACGCGGGTGCCGGGTCTCCAGTAGTGCTCGGGGCGGAAGTCGAGGCGGCCGCCGCCGAACCAGTGCGGGCGGATCTCGACGGGCGGCTTCGAGGTGACGTGTACGGCGCGTTCGACGGCGGCGCGGTGCTCGATCTCCCGGTTGAACTCCAGGGAGACGATCATCCCGGTGCCGACTGTGGAGCGGTTCTCGGGGCTGACGTACCCGATGAAACGTTCCTCGGGGACGTAGGTGGTGAACGTCGTGTGCCGGGCCGAGCGGCGGCCGTGGGCGTCGAGCGCGACCGCGTCGACGGTGTACTCGGCGGCCAGCGCCAGCTGTGCCTCGTCGGGTTCCCAGCGCAGGCCGTCCTCGGAGATGCGCCCGGGCACCGGGACGTCCTGCGCGTCCTGGGACTTGACGACGGTGACCGACTCGAGGCGGCCGCTGGGGACCCGGACCCGCAGCCGCTCCTCGGGCGGCACGCCCTTGGTGCCGTCGTCGGGCGCGACCCTGATCACGTCCTCGGGCGCGGGAGGCTTCCCGAATCCGCCGACACCGCCGATCCCGCCACCCCCGTCCGCCGTACAGCCGGCGACCCCGGCCAGCAGTCCTGCCCATGTCATGACGGCGGCCAGAACGGCCCCCGCGCGCCGAGCGCGCCCTTGTCGATGCCTCACACCCAGCCCAACGACCGGGCCCACCCTGGGGAAACGTGAGGTCGGTGGCCGCAGGCACGTGCACCCCTTTGGCGCTACGGCAACACGAACGCGCCCTTGGGGGCGCGGGGAACTGCGCGGCAAACCCCCCACCGTCCCGCAGCCGCCCCACAACCTGACCTGGCAGATCCTCGAACATCCGGCCCAAGCAAGCGCAGCGAAACGTGAGTGCGAGGCACGCGCTGGGCAGAACAGTGGGGAGAACGACGCGAGGGGGTGTCGCGGCCGGGACGCCGTGCGCCCTTTTCCGCGTTGCTCCATGAGCCGTGGGAGGCCGACCGGTGTCCAGCGCAGCCGAGCAGGAGGCGGTGACCGAAGCCGCCGAGGAGCGCCCCGCCGCGCTGGTGAACGGCGCGCAGCGCAAGGTGCCCGCCGTGCCGGTGTGGCCCGGTGCGCCGACACCGCTGGGCGCCCGG
Source organism: Streptomyces sp. NPDC050759 (assembly GCF_044456945.1). Classification (NCBI taxonomy): domain Bacteria; kingdom Bacillati; phylum Actinomycetota; class Actinomycetes; order Kitasatosporales; family Streptomycetaceae; genus Streptomyces; species Streptomyces sp. NPDC050759. The sequence goes on from NZ_JBITGI010000029.1 coordinate 33,637, forward strand.
TTCCGGGTCGGCCCGGACGGGGTGGCGGGAACCAACTTCGCGCTGTGGGCGGGCGGGGCGGAGGCGGTCGAGCTGTGTCTGTTCGACGCGGACGGCAAGGAGACCCGGGCCCGGCTCACCGAGCTCACCCACGAGATCTGGCACGGCTTCGTGCCCGGTGTCATGCCCGGCCAGCGCTACGGCTTCCGGGTGCACGGCCGCTGGGACCCGTGGACCGGCGGCCGCTGGAACCCGGCGAAGCTGCTCCTCGACCCGTACGCCCGCGCGGTGGACGGCGACTTCAGCCTGCCGCCCGAGGTGTACGGCCATGTCCGCGACTGGCCCCAGCAGCAGGTCGCGGACACCGTACGGGACGACCGGGACTCGGCGCCGTACGTCCCGAAGGGCGTGGTCGTCCACGATGACGACGACTGGGCCGAGGACCGCCGTCCGAAGACCCCGTGGGCGGACTCGGTGATCTACGAGGTGCATGTGCGGGGGTTCACCGCGCTGCACCCCGGCATCCCCGAGGAACTGCGCGGGACGTACGCCGGGCTGGCGCACCCGGCGGCGATCGAGCACCTTGTGAAGCTGGGTGTCACGGCCGTCGAGCTGCTCCCCGTCCACCAGTTCGCGCACGAGGACCATCTGCTGCGGCGCGGTCTCAAGAACTACTGGGGCTACAACTCCATCGGCTACTTCGCGCCCCACGCGGCCTACGCCGCCTCCGGCACGACGGGCCAGCAGGTCGGCGAGTTCAAGCGCATGGTGCGCGCGCTGCACGAGGCCGGGATCGAGGTCATCCTCGACGTGGTCTACAACCACACCGCGGAGGCGGGCGAGCTGGGGCCCACGCTGTCCCTGAAGGGCATCGACAACCGGGGGTACTACCGGTTGCAGTCCGACGCCCGGCGCTACGCGGACTACACCGGCTGCGGCAACACCCTGCACGTGGTCCAGCCGCACGTCCTGAGGCTGATCACCGACTCGCTGCGCTACTGGGTGACGGAGATGGGCGTGGACGGCTTCCGCTTCGATCTGGCCGCCGCGCTGGCCCGTTCCATGCACGACGTCGACATGCTGTCCCCGTTCCTCGCGGTCATCGCCCAGGACCCGGTGCTGCGGCGCGTGAAGCTGATCGCCGAGCCCTGGGACGTGGGCTCCGGGGGCTATCAGGTGGGCGCCTTCCCGCCCCTGTGGACGGAGTGGAACGACCGCTACCGCAACGCCGTACGCGACTTCTGGCGGGGGGCACTGCCGGACGTACGGGACCTGGGCTACCGCCTGTCCGGCTCCAGCGACCTGTACGCCTGGGGCGGGCGCCGGCCGTACGCCTCGGTCAACTTCATCACCGCGCACGACGGTTTCACCCTGCGGGACCTGGTGTCGTACGAGCGGAAGCACAACGAGGCGAACGGCGAGGGCAACCGGGACGGCACGGACGACAACCGGGCGTGGAACTGCGGGACGGAGGGGGAGACGGACGACGAGCGGGTACGGGCGCTCAGGCGGCGGCAGCTCAGGAACCTGCTCACCACGCTGCTGCTGTCGACGGGTGTGCCGATGCTGGTCGCGGGCGACGAGCTGGGTCGCACCCAGCGCGGCAACAACAACGCGTACTGCCAGGACAACGAGATCAGCTGGGTGGACTGGGGTCTGCTGGAGGACCCCGGCTGGAAGGCCCTGTTCGACCTCACCGCCCGGCTGATCGAACTACGTCACCGGCACCCGGTGCTCAGGCGCCGGGCGTTCTTCTCGGGGCGGGCCCACTCCGCGGACGGCCTGCGCGACCTGGCCTGGTTCACGGCTCGCGGCACGGAGATGACGGAGCGGGACTGGTACGCCCCCGCCGCCACGCTCGGCATGTATCTGTCGGGGCGGGACATCCCCGGCCGGGACGAGCGCGGCGCGCCGATCGTGGACGACAGCTTCCTCGCCGTCCTGCACGCCGGGGACCGGCCGGCGAGCTTCCTGCTGCCGGGGCCGCCGTGGGCGGAGCGGTACGAGGTGGTCGTCGACACGTCGAGGGAGGAGCAGGAGGAGGCGCCGGCCGTGGTGCACCGGGCAGGGGCGTCGATCACGGTCCCGGCGCGGGCGGTGCTGCTGCTGCGGGTGGCCGGGTGAGACGACAGGACCGCGCCGGCCTGCCCGGCTAGCCGAGGATGCCCCGCTGGTACGCCGTAGCGACCGCCGCCGCGCGGTCCTTGACGCCCAACTTGGCGTACAGGTGGGTGAGATGGGTCTTCACGGTCGCCTCGCTGATGAACAGCTCGCGGGCGATCTCGCGGTTGGGGGTGCCTTTGGCGACCAGGGCCAGCACCTCGCGCTCACGGGCGGAGAGCGGTTCGTTGCCGGGGGCCCTGGGGGCGCGCACCGCGGAGACCAGGCGGGAGGCGACGGCCGGGGAGAGAACCGTACGGCCTTCCGCCGCGGCCCGCACGGCCGTGAACAGCTCGTCGCGCGGGGCGTCCTTGAGGAGGTAGCCGGTCGCCCCCGCCTCGATGGCGGGCAGGGTGTCGGAGTCCGTGTCGTACGTCGTCAGCACGAGGACCTTCGCGCGGGCCCGTGCGCGGGTCAGCTCGCGGATGGCGTCCACCCCGCCCCCGCCCGGCATCCGCAGGTCCATCAGGATCACGTCGGGATCGAGAGCGGTCGCCCGCTCGACGGCCTCGACGCCGTCGGACGCCTCGCCGAGGACGGTGAAGCCGGGCGCGGATGCGAACATGCCGCGCAGACCGTCCCGTACGACGGGATGGTCGTCGACGATCAGCACCGAGATGTCACCGGTCATGGCGGACCAACGGTACGCGAGCCGACAGCGCGGTGCCGTGGCCCGGTTCGGACTCGACGGTGAGGGAGCCCGCGATGCGTTCGGCGCGGGCCCGCATGCCGTCGAGTCCGAAGCCGCCGGTGCGGGAGCGGGGCGGAACGGCGAGGGGGTCGAAGCCGACTCCGTCGTCGCGGATGTCGAGGATGACCTCGTCGCCCAGGAAGGTCAGGGTGACGCCGAGGCGGCCGGCCCGGGCGTGCCGGGAGGCGTTGGAGAGGGCTTCCTGGGCGATCCGCAGGAGGGTGGCCGAGACCTCGTCGTGAAGCTGCTCGGTGGTTCCGGCGACGGTGAACTCGGCGCGGATTCCGGTGCGTTCGCCCCAGTCGGCGACCGTGTTCGTCAGGGCCTGGGGCAGCCCGTCGTGCTCCAGTGCGACGGGGGCGAGGTTGTGCACCGAGCGGCGGGCCTCGCCGAGGCTGTGCCGGGCGAGGTCCATGGCCCGGTGAACGTGCTCGCGGGCCTGGTTCTCGTCGGGTGTGTTCGCGACCACCTGGAGCTGGGCGATGATGCCGGTCAGGCCCTGGGCGAGGGTGTCGTGGATCTCGGCGGCCAGCCGCCGGCGTTCGTCGGACACGCCCGCCTCCCGTGCCTGGACGAGGAGTTGGGCGTGAAGGGCGGCGTTCTCGTCGAGCGCCGCCCGCAGCGCCTCGATGGTCTCGGCCCGTTCCCGGGAGCGCTGTTCCTCCTGCTCGGTGATGTGGGCGACGAACGCCTGGAGGGCGAAGTTGACGACCAGGAGCCCGGCGAATCCGAGCCACTGCGCTGTGCTGCTCACGGGCAGTCCGCCGACCTGCGCGCCCGCCACGATGACCGTGCTCGCGAGCAGTCCGAGCCGCCGCCACATGCCGGGAATCAGCTCGTCGGCGTCCATGTAACCGGTGGCGGCGTAGAACGCGAAGAACGGGTTGATCCAGGTGAGGACGAAGGCGATCGCCCAGCGGACGACGTAGTACACCGTCCCGGCCGGGGAGGGGCTGCGGCCGCGGTGGGCGCGGCGGTGCCGGGTGCCGTGCCACCACAGCTGGAGCACGACCGCGGCGGCGACCAGGGCCCCGGCGGTGTACCACTCGACGGGGCCGTCCATGAGGTCCGCAGAGGCGAGCGCGAGGACGGCGCTGACGCCGAGCAGTGCGAACGGCCCCCAGATGTGCAGCTGTTCCAGCCGCCGCTCGAGCTGTGTGTCCGCCACGGTCATGTCCTCAGTCTGCACGGCCCGTCTCCTACTCCCACCGGAACCAGCGCGACGCGGCAGCCGTGAGCAGCACCGTCCAGGCGACGAGCACGCCCAGGTGGGTCCAGCCCGGCCAGTCGCCGGCCGCGGCCCGGTTCAGTGCCTCGGCGGCCGCGCCGAACGGGGTGTACCCGACGATCCGGGCGAGGACGTCCGGCATGGTCTGCACCGGCGCCCACACGCCCGCGCAGAACATCGAAGGGAAGAACACGGCGGACCCGATGGCACCGGCGATCTTCGTCGTCCGGGACAGCGCGGAGATCACCGCGCCCAGCGCGAGGGCGACCAGCACGGCCAGCACCAGGGCCAGCAGATAACCGGGCAGCTGCTCGGGCAGTCGTACGGCGAAGGCGAACCGTCCGACGAGGAGGGCCAGCAGCGCGGATGCCAGGGCGGCGCCGCCGTAGACGGTCATCTGCGCGGTGAGCAGGGCGGTCGGGCGGACCGGGGTGGTGGACATGCGGCGCAGGATGCCGCGTTCGCGGTAGCCGGTGAGGGTCTGCGGCATGGACTGCAGGCCGCTGACGATCAGACCGAGGAGCACGGCCACCGGGACGTAGACGTCGATGGTCCTGAGGCCGCCGAGGTCGGCCTCGTGATTCCGGAACGACGGGATCGAGCCGAGGATCACCAGGAGCAGGGTCGGGAACAGCAGGATCCAGAAGAGGGCGCCGGGTTCGCGGCGGAAGAGTCGGACCTCGGTCCGCAGTACGGCGGTGTTCATGCCGTGGCCTCCTGGGTCAGGTCGAGGAAGGCGTCGTCGAGCGTGGCGTCGACGACGCGGAGCTGGTGGGCGGTGACGTGCCGGCGGGCGAGCAGGGTGATCACGGCGTTCACGGTCTCGTCGGTGCCGGACAGGGTGAGACGGCCGTCCCGGTCCTCGATCGAGGCGAGGGCGGGCAGCGTGTTCAGGTCGTGGGCGTCCAGCGGGGCGGACGGGGTGAAACTGATGACGGTGGCGCCCGCCGAGCGGTGGATGAGGCCCGCCGGGGTGTCCAGGGCGGCGACCCGGCCCTTGTCGATCACGGCGATCCGGTCGCAGAGCCGCTGCGCCTCCTCCATGAAGTGGGTGACGAGCAGGACGGTGACGCCGTTCGCGCGGATGTCCTCGATGAGCTCCCAGGTGTCGCGGCGGGCCCGCGGATCGAGGCCGGTGGTCAGCTCGTCCAGGACGACGACCCGGGGGTTGCCGACGAGGGCGAGCGCGATGAACAGGCGCTGTTTCTGGCCTCCGGAGAGCTTGCCGAACCGGGTGGTGAGCTTCTGGGTGAGCCCCAGGCGCTCGGCGAGCGGCCGCCAGTCGAGCGGCTTGTCGTGGAACGCGGTGTACAGCTCCAGGGCCTCGCGGACGGTGAGCTTGGCCTGGAGCTCGCTCTCCTGGAGCTGGGCGCCGAGAACGCGGGCCACACGCGCGTGGTCGGCGACGGGGTCGAGACCGGTGACCCGCACGCGGCCCGCGTCGGGGATCCGCAGACCCTCGACGCACTCGACGGTGGTGGTCTTCCCGGCGCCGTTCGGGCCAAGAATTCCAAAAATCTCGCCCTCCTCGACGGCGAAGGAGACACCGTCGACGACGGCCCGGCCGCCGTAGGACTTGTGCAGTTCGCTGACTTCGATGACGGACATGGCATCAGCGTCCCGGCACGGGCCCCTCCGCCACATCGCCCGTCACGCTCGACCCGGCATCAACCGATCGGCGGATGCGGCCGTACGACCCCTCGAACATGCAGGTCGTAGGACCAGCGGCCGATTCCGGTCCGGCCAAAACTAGGTGGGCGTTGTCAGTGCCGGTCCGTAGGCTCGCGGTTGATGTCCCTCACACATGCAACCACCGAGAACCGATCAGCCGTAAGGACCCTGCTGCGCCTGTGGCCGTATGTCCGGCCGGCCCGCGCGCGGCTGGCCACCGCCGCGTTCGTGGCGATCCTCGCCTCCTGTACGGGGCTGGTGATCCCCCTCGTCCTGAAGTGGATGGTGGACGGCCCGGTCGCCGACGGAGACACGGCGGGCGTATGGCTCGGGGCGCTGTACCTGCTGCTGCTCGGGTTCGCGGAGGCACTGCTGTTCGGACTGCGGCGATGGCTGGTGGCGAGACCGCTCTCTCACGTCGAGGCGGAGATGCGGGCGGGTCTGTACCGGCACCTCCAGCGCCTCCCGGTGTCCTTCCACGACCGCTGGGCATCCGGCCAACTGCTGTCCCGGGCCACCACGGACCTCATGCTCCTGCGCATGTTCCTCGCCTTCCCGCTGACGTTCTTGCTGGTCAACAGCGTGACGATCATCGTCGGCGTGATCATCATGCTGCTCCAGGACTGGACGCTCGGGCTGGTGATCCTGGGTCCGGCCATCCCCGTGATGATCACGTGCATGGTCTTCGAGAAGCGGTACCACCGGGTGGCGCGGCTCGCCCAGGACCAGGTCGGCGACCTCACGACGGTCGTCGAGGAGAGCGTGCTCGGCATCCGGATCATCAAGGGCTTCGGCCGACACCGTTCCCAGGCGCGGGCCTTCCGCGAACTGTCCGGGAAGTTGCGCGGAACCGAGCTGCGCAAGGCGGGGCTGCTGGCCACGATCTGGGGCGTCATCACCACCCTCCCCGAGGTGGCCATCGGGGCCGCGCTGGTTCTGGGCTGCGTGCAGGTGGCCGACGGGGACTTGTCGGCGGGCACGTTGGTGGCCTTCCTGTCCACGGCACTTGCGCTCAGGTGGCCGGTGGAATCGATCGGCTTCCTGCTGGCGATGACCCAGGAGGCGGCGACGGCGACGGAGCGCTATTTCGAGGTGATCAATGAAGTGCCGGAACAGGAGACCTACTCAAGCGGCGCGACCAGCCCCCACAAACCCGCAGCCGACGACGAAGGCCTCCGGTTCCACAACGTCCGTTTCCGCTACCCCGACGCCCCCGAGGACTCCCCACCCATCCTCGACCGCATAGACCTCCACATCCGCCCCGGCGAATCCATGGCCCTGGTCGGCACGACGGGCAGCGGCAAGACGACTCTCACCGCCCTCGTCCCCCGCCTCCACGAGGTGACCTCCGGCCACATCACCCTGGACGGCGAGGACATCACCGCCATGTCCAGAGAAGAGCTGCGCTCGAAAGTCGCCGTCGCCTTCGAGGAACCCACCCTCTTCTCGGCCAGCGTCAAGGACAACGTCCTGCTGGGCATGGACGAAGAGGAACTGGACCGCGCCCTGTCCGTAGCGCAGGCGGACTTCGCACACGCCCTCCCCCACGGCACCGACACCCAGGTCGGCGAACAGGGCCTCAGCCTCTCCGGCGGCCAGCGCCAACGCCTCGCCCTCGCCCGGGCCGTGGTCGGCAAGCCCAGATTCCTCGTCCTCGACGACCCCCTGTCCGCGCTGGACGTGCACACCGAGGCCGCCGTGGAGGCCGCGCTGCGCGACGTCCTCGCGGACACCACCGCGCTCATCGTGGCCCACCGCCCCTCGACCGTGCTGCTCGCCGACCGCGTCGCGCTGCTGTCCGAGGGCCGTATCACCGCCGTGGGCACCCACCACGAACTGCTGCGCACGAACGCCGAGTACGCGCACCTCATGTCCGGTACCGGGGAAGCGGAGGACGACCGATGACGGCCCCCACCACCAACGTCCCCACGGCGGACGACGAACCGGAACTCCCCCGGCACCAGGACACGGCGGACGCCTTCGACCGCGACCGGCTGCCCACTCCGCCGCGCGCCACCTCCCTCCTGCTGCGCTCCCTGCTCGCCCCGATGAAAGCGCGGGTCACCCTCACCACGTTCCTGCTGCTGCTCCAGCAGGCGGCCGTCCAGGCGGGCCCCCTGCTGGTCGCGTACGCCATCGACCGCGCGGTTCCGGCGTTCCGGGACCACGACAACGGCCCGCTGATCGCGGTCGGCGCCGGCTATCTGCTGTCCGCGCTGGCCGCCGGCGGGCTCCAGTACGCGTTCATCCTGATCTCCGCCCGCGTCAACCAGGACGTGCTGCTCGATCTGCGCGGCCGGATCTTCCGGCACGCGCAGGCGCTGAGCATCGACTTCCACGAGCGCTACACCTCGGGCCGGCTCATCTCCCGGTCGACGACGGACGTGGAGTCGCTGCGCGAACTGCTCAATGAGGGCCTGCAGGAACTCGTCACCGTCATCCTGTCCTTCCTGTACATCTCCGCCCTGCTGCTCTGGCTGGATCTCGCTCTCGGCGCCGTAGCGGTGGCGTCCTTCGTGCCGCTGTACCTGCTCGTGCGGGGCTACCGGCGGCGCGCGGGCCGGGTGTACCGGAAGCGGTCGACCGCCATCGCCGCCGTGATCGTCAAGTTCGTGGAGACGATGAACGGCATCCGGCCGGTGCGCGCGTTCCGCCGCGAGGCCGCCAACGACGCCGACTTCGCCGTACTGAACAAGCGGCACGAGCGGGTCAACGGCGACGCGCTGCTTGAGATGGCCCGCTATGTCGTCAGTTCCCGGCTGGTCGCCAACACGGCCGTCGCGGGGATCGTGCTGTGGGGCGCGTACCGGGTGGCGCAGGACTCGCTGGAGCTGGGTGTGCTGGCGGCGGCGGTGCTGTATCTGCGGCGGCTGTACGACCCGATCGACCGGCTCGGGATGTTCCTGAACTCCTACCAGTCGGCGGCGGCCTCCCTGGAGAAGATCGCGGGCCTGCTCGCCCAGACCCCGACCGTGCCCGAGCCGTCGACGCCCAAGCAGCTCCCGGCCCTCGAGTCGCGGCACCCGGGCCGCGAGGTCGTCTTCGACGGCGTCCGCTTCGCCTACCGCACCGGCGGCGAGGTCCTTCCCCGCTTCGACCTCACCCTGCCCGCCGGGCAGACGGTCGCGGTGGTCGGCTCGACCGGCGCCGGAAAGTCGACGCTCGCCAAACTCCTCGCCCGTTTCTACGACCCCTCGGACGGCCGCGTCCTCCTGGACGGCGTGGACCTTCGCGAGCTCGCCGTGCCCGAACTGCGGCGTGGGGTGGTCATGGTGACGCAGGAGGCGTTCCTGTTCTCCGGCACGGTCGCCGAGAACATCGCGATCGGCCGCCCGGACGCGACCCGCGAGGACATCGAGCAGGCAGCGAAGGCGATCGGCGCGCACGACTTCATCAGCGCCCTGCCCGACGGCTACGACACGGACGTACGCAAGCGCGGCGGCCGTATCTCGGCGGGTCAGCGCCAACTCGTGGCGTTCGCGCGGGCGTTGCTCGCCGATCCGGCGGTGCTGATCCTGGACGAGGCGACCAGCTCGCTCGACATCCCCGGCGAGCGCGCCGTGCAGCGCGCGATGGCGACGGTCCTGAAGGGCCGTACGGCCGTGGTGATCGCGCACCGGCTGTCGACCGTGGAGATCGCCGACCGGGTGCTGGTCATGGAGCACGGCAGGATCGTCGAGGACGGCACACCGGCCGAACTCGTCGCGGGCACGGGCCGGTTCGCGGATCTGCACCGGGCCTGGCGGGACAGCCTGGCGTGAATCGACAGGGGGACAGGTGATCGACGCGTACGAGGACCCCGGCACGCCCGACGTCCGGGGCGGCTGGCGGTACCTGTGGTGGCTGGTCCGCTGCCAGCCCGGGCGGTCCGTGGCCGGGGCGCTGCTGGGCAGCTCCTGGATGGTGCTGCTCGCGGCGACGCCGTATCTGATGGCGAAGGCGATCGACGAGGGCCTGGAACCGGGCGACTGGGCGGCGCTCGCCGGCTGGAGTTTCGCGCTGTTCGCGGTCGGCTCCTTCAACGCCTGGCTGAGCATCATGCGGCACCGCACGATGACCCGGGTGCGGATGGACGCCAACTTCCGCACGGTCAAGGTGGTCGTCGGACAGGCGGTCCGCCTCGGCGCCGCCCTCGCGCGCCGGACCGGGGCCGGGGAGGTCGTCACGATCGGCGTGGGCGACGTGCAGACGATCGCGGGCGCCCTGACGGTCGTCGGCCCCGGCGTCGGCGCGTGTGTCGCCTATCTGACGGTGGCCGCCCTGCTGGTCTCGGTCTCCCCGATGCTCGCGGCCGTGGTCCTCCTCGGCATCCCGGCGATCGTCCTCCTCGTGGGCCCCTTCCTGTCCCGCCTCCAGGGCGCCGAGACGGAGTACCGCGACCGCCAGGGCGTCCTCACCTCCCGTATCGCCGACCTCGCGGGCGGTCTGCGCGTCCTCAACGGCCTCGGCGGCAAGGGCCTGGTGGCCGACGCCTTCCACCGCGACAGCCGGCACCTGCAAGCCCAGGGCTACCGGGTCGGCGCGGTCACCAGCTGGGTCCAGGCCCTCGGCGTGGGCCTGCCCACCCTGTTCCTCGCCGTGGTCACCTGGCTCGCGGCCCGCCTGGCCGCCCAAGGGGACATCACCGTGGGTGAGTTGGTGGCGGTGTACGGCTATGTCGCCGTCCTGGTGGGCCCGGTGGCGTTCTGGGTGGAGTGCGGATACCAGCTCAGCCGGGGTGTGGTGGCGGCGCGGAGAGTCGTACGGTTCCTGCGCCTGGAGCCGATGGAGGACCGGGGCACGCGAGATGCTCCCGCGGAGCCCTCGGTACTGCACGACCCGGAGTCGGGCGTACGCATCCTGCCGGGCCGCCTGACGGCACTGGCCTGCGCGAGGCCCGCGGACACGGCGACGGTTCTGGACCGCCTGGCCCGGTACACCGCGTCGCGGGCGACCTGGGCCGGAGTCCCCCTGGACGAGATCCGGCTGCCCCAGATCAGAGAGCACATCCTGCTGGCGGACCACGAGGCGGACCTGTTCGCGGGCACACTGCGCGATGTGATCATGGGCGCGGACTCCGACCCCGCGGCCGCCCTACACGCAGCCGTGGCGGACGACATCGTTCAAGCTCTCCCCGACGGCCTCGACTCACCGATGGACGCCCAGGCCCGCAACCTCTCCGGGGGCCAACGCCAGCGCATCCGACTGGTAAGGGCCCTGCTCGCCGACCCGGAAATCCTCCTGGCCATCGAACCCACCTCCGCCCTGGACGCCCACACGGAAGCCCTCGTGGCCAAGCGCCTGCGCGAGACCAGGGAAGGCCGCACCACAGCCGTCACCACCACTTCCCCCCTCGTCCTCGACCACGCCGACACGGTCCTCTACCTGGTCGACGGCAAACTCGCGGCGACCGGCACCCACCAGCAACTCCTCACCGAGGAACCGGGATACCGCGCCCTGGTCGCCCGAGACGCGGAGGTCATGAAGTGAGCCAGGGCCACCTCCCGGTCGCCGACCAGGCCACCGTACGGCGCGCGTCCGTCCGGCTGATCCGCAAGGACACCCGCGCCTTCACCGCCGTACTCGCCCTGAACGCACTCGCCGCCCTCACCGGCCTCGCCGGACCGTGGCTGCTGGGCCGGATCATCGACGAGGTGCGCGCCGGTGCGGGCGTGGCCGCGGTGGACCGGCTCTCCCTCGTCCTCGTGGGGTGCGCGAGCACCCAGCTCCTCCTGGCCCGGTGGGCCCGCTACGTCGGCCACCGCTTCGGCGAACGCACCCTGGCCCGCGTCCGCGAGGAGTTCGTGGAGCGCACCCTGGCCCTGCCCGCCTCCGTCGTGGAGCGCGCCGGCACCGGCGACCTCACCGCCCGGGGCACCGCGGACGTCGCGACCGTCGGCACCACACTCCGCGACGCGGGACCCGAACTCCTCATCAACAGCGTGCAGTTCCTGTTCCTGCTCGTCGCGGTCTTTTTCCTGAACCCGCTCCTGGGCGCGGTCGGCGTGTTCGGTCTGCTGCCCATCTGGTTCGTCCTGCGCTGGTATCTGCGGCGGGCGAGGGACGGCTATCTGGCCGAGGGCGCCGCCACCTCCGACGTCGCCGAGATCCTCGCGGCCACCGCGTCCGGCGCCCGCACGGTCGAGGCACTCCGACTCGAGGAGCGGCGCGTCCGGGCGAGCCGGGACGCCCTCGACACGTCCCGCCGCACCCGCCTCTACACCCTCTACCTGCGCAGTGTGTTCTTCCCTGTGGTGGAGGTGGCGTACCTCCTGCCCGTGGCCGGTGTGCTCCTGGTCGGCGAGGTGCTGCACGCGCAGGACATGCTGAGCCTGGGGTCGGTCGTCGCGGCTGCCCTGTATCTGCGTCAGATGGCCACCCCCCTCGACGAGATCCTGATGCGGATCGAGCAACTCCAGTCCAGCGGCGCCTCGTTCGCCCGCGTTGAGGGACTCGCCGCGGCCCCGCGGACCTCCGCCGCGACCTCCCCCGCCCCCGCCGACGACCGCATCGACGTCACCTCGGTGCACTACTCCTACGGCCGCGGCGTCGAGGTCCTGCACGGTGTCGACCTGACCGTGCGGCCCGGTGAACGCCTGGCCGTCGTGGGCCCGTCCGGCGCCGGGAAGACCACCCTGAGCAGGCTGCTCGCGGGTGTCGACGCGCCGACTTCCGGGTCGGTCACCGTCGGCGGGGTCCCCGTCGTCGGTCTCGACCCCGAGCTGCTGCGCCGGCAGGTCGTCCTGGTCACCCAGGAGCACCATGTCTTCCTGGGCACGGTCCGCGACAACCTCCTCATCGCCGAACCCGGTGCCGGGGACGAGGAGTTGTGGGCCGCCCTGACCGCCGTGGGAGCCGACGGCTGGGTGCGGGAGCTGCCCGAGGGGCTCGACACCGCGCTCGGCGAGGACGGTTGCCGTACGGACGGTTCGCAGGCGCAGCAACTCGCCCTGGCCCGGGTGGTGTTGGCGGACCCGCACACCCTGATCCTCGACGAGGCGACCGCGCTTCTCGATCCCACGACCGCGCGGCACACCGAGCGCGCCCTGGCCGCCGTACTCGAAGGACGCACGGTGATCGCGATCGCGCACCGGCTGCACACCGCGCACGACGCGGACCGGGTGGCGGTGATGGAGAACGGCCTGCTGACCGAGCTCGGTACGCATGAGGAGCTGGTGGCGGCGGACGGGGCCTACGCGGCGCTGTGGGGGTCGTGGCACGGGGACCGGCCCCCGTTGTCCGGCCAGGGTGGAAAGTCCGTATAGCGAACATGAACTCCCGGACAACGAACGATTTCCGGCCAACTTCCTGACGCGCTCCTGACAGTACGGGCTTTCCGGTGCCAGGCTTCCCACGGCCGCTTCACAGCAACCTCACAGATCTCTCGCTGTGTTCTGATCCGCGGCCTCCGCACCTCGTTCCGCGTACCGCCCGGACGGTCGACCCACCGTCCGGTCTCCCCAGGCCGCGCGATCCGCGGCCGCGCAGAAGGAGTCAGTGTTGAGAGACAGTTCCTCCCACAGACGCACCCCCCGCACCCCCCACCCCCTGCACCGCAAGGCCGCTGCCGTGGCCCTCGTCGGTGTCTCGGCCCTGATCGCCGCGGCCGTCCAGTCGGGCGCCGCCACCGCAGCCCCGGCGAAGGCACCGTCGGCCGCGGGCAAGGTGATCCCGGGCGCCGAGTCCCTCAAGCTCACCCCCGCCCAGCGCGCCGAGCTGATACGCGAGGCCAACGCCACCAAGGCGGACACCGCCAAGGACCTCGGCCTGGGCGCCAAGGAGAAGCTGGTCGTCCGTGACGTCGTCAAGGACGGCGACGGCACGCTCCACACCCGCTACGAGCGCACCTACGACGGGCTGCCCGTCCTCGGCGGCGACCTGGTCGTGGAGACCGCGAAGTCCGGGGCGACCGAGGGTGTCGTGAAGGCGACGAACAAGACCATCAAGGTCGCCTCCGTGACGCCGAAGGTGACCGCCGCCACGGCCTCGGCCCAGGCCCTGAAGGCCGCGCAGGCCGCCGGCGCCGACAAGGCCGACACCAACCGCGCCCCGCGCAAGGTCATCTGGGCCGGCAACGGCACACCGACCCTGGCGTACGAGACGGTCGTCGGCGGTCTCCAGGAGGACGGCACACCGAACGAGCTGCACGTCGTCACCGACGCGGCGACCGGCGCGAAGCTCTACGAGTACCAGGCCATCGAGAACGGCACCGGCAACACCATGTACAGCGGCACGGTCACCCTCGGCACCACCCAGTCCGGGTCGACGTACAACCTGACCGACGGGGCGCGCGGCGGCCACAAGACGTACAACCTCAACCGCGGCACCTCCGGCACGGGCACCCTCTTCTCGGGCCCCGACGACATCTGGGGCAACGGCAGCGCCTCCAACACGGAGACCGCGGGCGCCGACGCGCACTACGGCGCCGCGCTCACCTGGGACTACTACAAGAACGTGCAGGGGCGTTCGGGTATCCGCGGTGACGGCGTAGGGGCGTACTCCCGGGTCCACTACGGCAACAACTACGTCAACGCGTTCTGGTCGGACAGCTGCTTCTGCATGACGTACGGCGACGGCTCGGGCAACACCCACCCGCTGACGTCGATCGACGTGGCCGGTCACGAGATGACCCACGGTGTCACGTCGAACACCGCGGGACTCAACTACTCGGGCGAGTCCGGCGGGCTGAACGAGGCGACCTCCGACATCTTCGGCACGGCCGTCGAGTTCTACGCCAACAACTCCTCCGACGTCGGTGACTACCTCATCGGCGAGGAGATCGACATCAACGGCGACGGCAGCCCGCTGCGCTACATGGACCAGCCGAGCAAGGACGGCGCGTCGTACAACAACTGGACCTCCGGCATCGGATCGGCCGACGTGCACTACTCGTCCGGGCCCGCGAACCACTTCTTCTACCTCCTGTCCGAGGGCAGCGGCGCCAAGACCATCAACGGCGTCAGCTACAACTCGCCCACCGCGGACGGCCTTCCGGTCACCGGCATCGGCCGCGACAAGGCGGAGAAGATCTGGTTCCGCGCACTGACCACGAAGTTCACGACCACGACCAACTACGCGGCCGCCCGCACCGGCACCCTCGCAGCGGCGGGTGAGCTGTACGGCACGACGAGCGCCGAGTACACGGCCGTGGCGAACGCCTGGGCGGGCGTGGCGGTCGGCTCGCGTCCCGGCGGTGGCGGCGGTGGCGGCACCTCGTTCGAGTCGACCACCGACGTGTCGATTCCGGACAACGGGGCGGCGGTCAACTCGCCGATCACCGTGTCCGGCCGGACGGGTAACGCGCCCTCGAACCTCGCGGTCGCGGTCGACATCGTGCACACCTACATCGGTGACCTCCGGGTGCAGCTGATCGCCCCGGACGGTACGGCGTACACGCTGAAGGCGTACGGCACCGGCGGCAGCACCGACAACCTCAACACCACGTACACGGTCAACGCCTCCTCCGAGGTCGCCAACGGCACCTGGCAGTTGCGGGTGCAGGACAACGCGGCCCAGGACACCGGCTACATCAACAGCTGGAAGCTCACCTTCCCGTAGACCGGCACGATCGACAGGACCGACAGACAGGGCGCCGCCCCGGTGGTTCAACTCCCCGGGGCGGCGCCCTCGTTCACGTTCCTGAAACATTTACTGGACAGTCGCTTTCCGGCCAACATCACCTCAAGGTCATGACATGTACGCGCCCTTGATGTCACTCTTCCCTCACCCGCCGCACAACTTCACATCCACCCCGGACAGTTGCCCCACGACCGTCCGGGCTCCCCCACGAAGGAGCTTGTGTGACCCCCCTCTACGCGCGTCACAAGCGCACCACTCTGGCCATCGCCACCGCTGTCGCTGCCGGAGCCCTGCTCACCACCGGTCTGACCACCGGCAGCGCCGCCGCCGTGACCCCGGCGGAAAGCGCGGGCAAGGCCGCCCCCGCGGGCACCCCGGTCCAGCTGTCCGCGGCCGCGCGCACCTCGCTCATCAAGGAGCAGCAGGCCGACGCCGGGACCACGGCTCAGAAGATAGGCCTCGGCTCCAAGGAGAAGCTGGTTGTCAAGGACGTCGTGAGAGACGCCGACGGCACGGTCCACACCCGCTACGAGCGCACTTACGACGGCCTGCCCGTCCTCGGCGGCGACCTGGTCGTGCACGAGTCGAAGTCCGGTGCGACCGAAGGCGTCTCCAAGGCGACGAAGGCCACCATCAGAGTCGCCTCCCTGACCCCGAAGCTCACCGTCGCCAAGGCCGAGAAGCAGGCGGTGACCATCGCCAAGGCGGCGGGCTCGGACAAGACCGCGGCGGACGGCGCGCGCAAGGTGATCTGGGCCGGCTCGGGCACCCCCGTCCTCGCCTACGAGACGATCGTCGGCGGCTTCCAGGACGACGGCACCCCGAACCAGCTGCACGTCATCACCGACGCCGCCACCGGCAAGAAGCTCTTCGAGTACCAGGGCATCGAGAACGCGACCGGCACCGGCAAGAGCCTGTACTCGGGCACGGTCAGCCTGGAGACCACCCTGTCGGGCTCGACGTACCAGCTGACCGACGGCACGCGCGGCACCCACAAGACGTACAACAAGTCCCACGGCACCAGCTCGTCGGCGGGCACCCTGTTCACGGACGCCGACAACACATGGGGCACCGGGGCCGCCTCCAGCTCCACCACCGACCAGACGGCGGCCGTCGACGCGGCCTACGGCGCGGCGGAGACCTGGGACTTCTACAAGTCCACCTTCGGCCGCAGCGGCATCAAGAACAACGGTGTCGCGGCCTACTCCCGTGTGCACTACGGCAACCAGTACGTGAACGCGTTCTGGGACGACAGCTGCTTCTGCATGACGTACGGCGACGGTGAGGGCAACGTCAGCCCGCTCACCTCGCTGGACGTGGCCGGCCACGAGATGAGCCACGGCGTCACCTCGAACACCGCCGGCCTGAACTACTCCGGCGAGTCCGGCGGCCTCAACGAGGCCACCTCGGACATCTTCGGCACGGGCGTGGAGTTCTACGCCGCCAACTCCAACGACGTCGGTGACTACCTCATCGGCGAGGAGATCGACATCAACGGCGACGGCACCCCGCTGCGCTACATGGACAAGCCCAGCAAGGACGGCGGCTCGGCGGACTCCTGGTCCTCGTCGGTCGGCAACCTGGACGTCCACTACTCGTCGGGCGTGGCGAACCACTTCTTCTACCTCCTCTCGGAGGGCAGCGGCGCCAAGACCATCAACGGCGTCTCCTACAACTCGCCGACGTCCAACGGCTCCACGGTCACCGGCATCGGCCGCGCCAAGGCCCTGCAGATCTGGTACAAGGCGCTGACGACGTACTTCACGTCGACGACCAACTACAAGTCGGCGCGCACGGGCACGCTGTCCGCGGCGTCCGCCCTGTACGGCTCCACCAGCACCGAGTACAAGGCGGTGGCCGCGGCCTGGTCCGCGGTCAACGTCAGCTAGTCCGCGAGAGTCTGGCTTGACGGGCGGTACCCGGAACGAAGGCAGGTCCGGGTACCGCCCTACTCTTGGGTCCCATGTCCTTCACGTACGACGACGTCGGCGCGACCCGGCGGAGCGGTTTCTGCCCGCCCGGCTTCCACCCCCTGCACGTACGCACCCGCATAGGCGAGGGTCACGACGTCTTCCAGAAGGCCTCCGAGGCGGTCCTGACCTGGGAGATGCACCGCGCCCTGGGCGTGGGCATCGACGCCACCGCGGACCGCGCGGCCCCCGACGTGGACGTCACGGTCACCCTCGCGGGCGTCATCAGAGCCCCCTGCCGAGTCGTCTGGACGGTCGAGGAGCACCGCCGCGCGGGCTGGGCCTACGGCACCCTGACCGGCCACCCCGAATCCGGCGAGGAGTCCTTCGTCGTCGACCGCACGGGCGACGGGACGGTATGGCTGACGGTGTCGGCGTTCAGCCGCGCCGCGAAGTGGTACGCCCGGGCGGGCGGCCCGGCGACCCGGGGCCTGCAGCACGCGTACGCGCGCAAGTGCGGGACGGTCCTGCGGAAGCTGTGCGGCGGGGAGGACGCGGGCTGAGCGGGGAAACCCGGCCCGCGCCCCCCGCGGTTCACCGCAGGAGCACCCCCGCCCCCTCCACCACATCCTCCGAAGGCACCGCCACCAGCCCCAGCTCCGCACCCGACGCCAGCAGCCGGTGCGAGGGCAGAATGCGGACCGTGTAGCCGAAGGGTCCCGTGCGGTCCAGGGACAGCGGGCCCTCGTAGACCCACCGGCCCTCCGCGTCCGGGCCGCCCACCGACTTCAGCGGCACCGTCGCCGCGTCCGCGATGCGGTCCTCCTCGTCGACGCGTCCGGAGACCGCCTGGATCTCCACGTCGTCCGGGCCCAGGGCGCCCAGGCCCACGTGGACCCGGAGGCCGAGCGTGGTGCCGAGTTCGGCCGTGGTGGTCGCGGCCGTGGTCTCCACGTGGTCGACCGTCACCCCGTGCCACTCCGCCCGCACCCGGGACTTCCACTCCGCGAGCTCGCGCGCCACGTCCGGGGCCATCGTGCGGTGGGCCTGGGCGGCGGGGGCGTAGAGGCGTTCGACGTACTCGCGGACCATGCGGCCGGCCAGGACCTTCGGGCCCAGCAGGGTGAGCGTCTGGCGGACCATCTCGATCCAGCGGTCGGGGAGGCCTCCCTGTCCGTGCTCGTAGAAGCGGGGGGTCACCCGCTGTTCGAGGAGTTCGTAGAGAGCGTCGGCCTCTATGTCGTCACGGCGGTCGGCGTCGGTCCCCACCCCGTCCGCCGTCGGGATCGACCAGCCGAAGTCGGGCTGGAACCACTCGTCCCACCAGCCGTCCAGGACGGAGAGGTTGAGGCAGCCGTTCAGCGCCGCCTTCATCCCGCTCGTCCCGCACGCCTCCAGCGGCCGCAGCGGGTTGTTGAGCCAGATGTCGCAGCCCGGGTACAGCTTCTGCGCCATCGCCATGCCGTAGTCGGGCAGGAAGACGATCCGGTGGCGGACCCGTGGGTCGTCCGCGAACCGCACCAGCTCCTGGACCAGGCGCTTCCCGCCGTCGTCCGCCGGATGCGCCTTGCCCGCCACCACGATCTGGATCGGGCGCTCGGGGTGCAGCAACAGGTCCATCAGCCGGTCGCGGTCCCGCAGCATCAGGGTCAGTCGCTTGTACGACGGGACGCGGCGCGCGAATCCGATCGTGAGGACGTCGGGGTCAAGGACGCCGTCGATCCAGCCCAACTCCGCCGTACCGGCGCCGCGTTGCCGCCAGGACGCCCGCAGCCTCTCCCGTACCTCCACCACCAGCTGCTCCCGCAGGGAGCGGCGCAGTTCCCAGACGTCCTGGTCGGGGATGTCGCCCACGGCGTCCCAGCGGTCCGAGCCGCCGACGGTCAGCGCGTCCTCGGTGCGCTGGGCGCCGATCTGCCGGGCGCCGAGCCGGAACACCTCGGGCGCGACCCAGGTCGGGGCGTGCACCCCGTTGGTCACGGAGGTGATCGGCACCTCCTCGGGGTCGAATCCCGGCCAGAGTCCGGAGAACATCTCCCGGCTGACCTGCCCGTGCAACAGCGAGACGCCGTTGGCGCGTTGGGCGAGGCGCAGGCCCATCACGGCCATGTTGAAGAGGTTGGGTTCGCCGCCGGGGTAGGTCTCCATGCCGAGGGCGAGGATCCGGCCCACGTCCATGCGCGGGAGCTCGGCGTCGGGGCCGAAGTGCCGGGCGACCAGCTCCCGGTCGAAGCGGTCGATGCCGGCCGGGACGGGGGTGTGCGTGGTGAAGACGGTCCCCGCCCGGACCGCCTCCAGGCCGGCGTCGAAGTCCAGCCCCTGGTCGCAGAGTTCGGCGATCCGCTCCAGGCCGAGGAAGCCGGCGTGCCCCTCGTTGGTGTGGAAGACCTCGGGGCCGGCGTGGCCGGTCAGCCGGCAGTACGTCCGTACGGCGCGGACGCCCCCTATGCCGAGGAGCATCTCCTGGAGCAGACGGTGTTCGCTGCCGCCGCCGTAGAGCCGGTCGGTCACCTGGCGTTCGCCGAGGTCGTTGTCCTCGACGTCGGAGTCCAGCATCAGCAGGGGCACCCGGCCGACCTGGGCGAGCCAGATCCGGGCGTGCAGCTGCTTGCCGCCCGGAAGGGCCAGCGACACCTGGGCCGGGGTGCCGTCGGCCTCCCTCAGCAGCGCCACCGGCAGTTCGTGGGGGTCCAGGACCGGGTAGTGCTCCTGCTGCCAGCCGTCCCGGGACAGGGACTGGCGGAAGTAGCCGTGGCGGTACAGCAGACCGACGCCGATCAGCGGTACGCCCAGGTCACTGGCCGCCTTCAGATGGTCGCCCGCCAGGATTCCGAGACCGCCGGAGTACTGCGGCAGGGCGGCCGTGATGCCGAACTCGGGCGAGAAGTAGGCGACGGCTGCAGGGAGTTCACCGGTGTGGGTCTGGTACCAGCGGTCCCCGGTGACATAGTCGTGGAGATCGTCGGCGACCGCGGTGAGCCGGCGCAGGAAGCGGCGGTCCTCGGCGAGTTCGGCGAGCCGGGCGGGCCGCACGCTGCCGAGCAGCCGTACGGGATCACCGCCCGACGCGGCCCAGTGCTCCGGATCGACGGACTGGAAGAGATCGCGGGTCTCCGCGTGCCAGGACCAGCGCAGATTGCGCGCCAGATCGCTCAGGGGCCGCAGGGCATCGGGGAGTACGGGTCGGACGGTGAATCGACGGATAGCCTTCACTTGCCACCTCAGCGCATTCGCTGGAGGACGCACGGCGGTGTGCGTCGTCGTCTCCGACAACGGTATCGGCGTTGATGTCACCCGTGGTGGGGGCTGCGCCCCGGGACCGGTCCGGAAATCGCCGCAACCTCCGCACGTCCCCCATAGCCGATATGGCCGATTCCACCCCCGCAGGCGTCCTTGTGGTACTTCACACCGCACGAGAGGCTTCCCCATGGCGTTCCTGCCGACGCCGGGTGCACCCGGCGGACCGCGGCTGCGTACGCCGAGCTGAGGAGGGGAACTCAAGTCATGGCACGGACGCGAGATCGGCGTCTGCGCTGGGTGGGGGGCCTGACCGCGGTGAGCTGTGCTGCCGCACTTTCGGCCATCACCCTGCCCGCGCACGCCGCACCGGAGGGGCGGATACTCGGCGCCGGAGAGCCCGGTTCCGTCAGCGGGAGTTACCTGGTGACACTCAAGGGGGGAACGAAGGCTCCGTCGGCGACCGGAAAGGGCCTCGCCGAGAAGTACGGGGCGAGAATCAGCCATACCTACGGCACGGTACTCAACGGTTACGCGATCCGGGCCGACGAGAGACAGGCCAGGCGGCTCGCGGCGGACTCACGGGTCGCCTCGGTCGTCCAGGACACCCGGGTGACCCTGGAGCGCACCCAGAAGAACCCGCCGTCCTGGGGCCTGGACCGCGTCGACCAGCCGAAGCTGCCGCTGGACAGGTCCTACACCGGGCCCAGGTCCGCGGGCGCCGGGACGACGGTGTACGTGATCGACACCGGCATCCGGATCTCCCACCAGGACTTCGGGGGCCGGGCGGCCTACGGCTGGGACTTCGTCGGGGGCGACAGATCGGCGGGTGACGGCAACGGCCACGGCACCCACGTGGCGGCCACCGTCGCGGGCACCAGGTACGGCGTCGCAAAGGGGGCGAAGGTGGTGGCCGTACGCGTCCTCGACAACACCGGCGCGGGCACGACCGCGCAGGTCATCGCCGGTATCGACTGGGTGACGAAGCACGCGCGGAAGCCGGCGGTCGCCAACCTCAGCCTGGGCGGCACCCACAGTGCCCAGCTGGACGCCGCCGTCCGCACCTCCATCGCGTCCGGGGTGACCTACACGGTCGCGGCCGGCAACGACGGCCTGCCGGCCGGGCTCTACTCGCCCGCCGACGTACCGCAGGCGATCACGGTCGGCGCGACCGACACCAAGGACGCCCGGGCGGGCTTCTCGAACTACGGATCCGCCCTCGACCTGTTCGCACCAGGAGTCTCGATCACCTCCGCGGGCAGCACGAGCGACACCGCCAGGGCGACCTACTCGGGTACGTCGATGGCGACCCCGCACGCGGCGGGCGTGGCCGCGCTGTATCTCGCCGGCCACCCGAAGGCCACTCCGGCGCAGGTCGGCAAAGTGCTGGTGAAACTGGCGGCCTCCGGGAAGGTGTCCGGTCGGGGGGCGGGTTCACCGGACAAAATTCTCCAGGTGCCCGGTTCTCAGGGGTAGGCGTCCGCAAGGCGGCCCCGTTCGGCGAGAACGGGGCCTGTTTTGTGTAAAGACATACGCGTGAGTAGTTAACAAAGTGCTGGATTGCCCACCCGAATAGGGTGGGAAGGCTCCTGCGGTACACGGCTCAGGTAGGTTCACCGGTACGCCACGCAGGACCCCCTCCCCACATCCATCCGCCCACCCAAAGTTGACGCGGACAGGAGCGGTCATGCCCGCCACGCACCATTCGTCAGCACCCCCGACGTCCAGCACCGACGCGTCCACCACGCGTCCCGTCGACCCCGGACCACCGCGCCAGGAGCGACCCTCCACACCAGCGGGACCGGCTACGGCCATCGGGCGCATACCCGTCCTCGACGTCCGCCCGGTGGTCCAGTGCGGTCGCCGGCCCGCCAAGGCGGTCACCGGCGAGACGTTCGAGATCTCGGCCACCGTGTTCCGTGAGGGCCATGACGCGGTCGCCGCGAATGTCGTACTGAAGGATCCGGAGGGCCGCGCCGGACCCTGGACCCCCTTGCACGAACTGACCCCGGGCACCGATCGCTGGGGCGCCACCGTCTCCGCCGACAGCCCGGGTCTGTGGACCTTCACCGTCGAGGCCTGGGGCGACCCCGTCACCACCTGGCGGCACCACGCCCAGATCAAGATCCCGGCGGGCATGGACACCGAACTGGTCCTGGAGGAGGGCGCCCGGCTCTATGAGCGGGCCGCCGCCGGCGTGCCCGACGACGGGCGCAACGGCGTGATCCTCGCCGCCATCCGCGCCCTCCGCGACGAGACCCGGCCCGCCGCCGCCCGTCTCGCGGCCGCGCTGACGCCCGAGGTGGACGCGGTACTGGCGAGGTACCCCCTGCGGGAGTTGATCACGGCGTCGGAGACGCTGCCGCTGCTGGTGGAGCGGGAGCGGGCGCTGTTCGGGTCGTGGTACGAGTTCTTCCCGCGCTCGGAGGGCACCGTGGAGCGGCCGCACGGCACGTTCCGCACGGCGGCCCGCCGGCTGCCGGCGATCGCGGCGATGGGTTTCGACGTGGTCTACCTGCCGCCGATCCACCCGATCGGGACCACGTTCCGCAAGGGCCGCAACAACACGCTGTCCGCCGGTCCGGACGATGTGGGTGTGCCGTGGGCGATCGGCTCGCCGGAGGGCGGCCATGACGCGGTGCACCCGGACCTGGGCACGCTGGAGGACTTCGACTGGTTCGTGCGGGAGGCGAACGGGCTGGGTCTGGAGATCGCGCTGGACTTCGCGCTGCAGTGCTCGCCGGATCATCCCTGGGTGCACAAGCACCCGGAGTGGTTCCACCACCGCCCGGACGGCACCATCGCGTATGCGGAGAACCCGCCGAAGAAGTACCAGGACATCTACCCGATCGCCTTCGACGCCGACCTGGAGGGGCTGATCGCGGAGACGCTGCGGGTGCTGCGGCACTGGATGGGCCACGGGGTGCGGATCTTCCGGGTGGACAATCCGCACACCAAGCCGGTGGTGTTCTGGGAGCGGGTGATCGCGGACATCAACGCCACCGACCCGGACGTGATCTTTTTGGCGGAGGCGTTCACCCGGCCGGCGATGATGCACACCCTGGCCCAGATCGGTTTCCAGCAGTCCTACACGTACTTCACCTGGCGCACCACCAAACAGGAGCTCACCGAGTACCTGACGGAGCTCTCCGGTGAGGCGGCCTCCTACATGCGGCCGAACTTCTTCGCCAACACCCCCGACATCCTGCACGCCTTTCTCCAGCACGGCGGCCGGTCGGCGTTCGCGCTGCGCGCGGTGCTGGCCGCGACCCTCTCGCCGACCTGGGGCATCTACTCCGGCTACGAACTCGCCGAGAACGCCCCGGTGCGGGAGGGCAGCGAGGAGTACCTGAACTCGGAGAAGTACCAGCTCAAGCCCCGCGACTGGGACACTCCCGACTCCCTCGCCCCCCTGATCACCCAGCTCAACACCATCAGGCGGGACAATCCGGCCCTACGGCAGTTGCGCGATCTCCACTTCCATCACGTGGACAAGGACTCGGTGATCGCGTACTCGAAGCGGCGCGGCTCGAACACGGTTCTGGTGGTCGTGAACCTCGATCCGCACCACACCCAGGAGGCCACGGTCTCGTTGGACATGCCGCAACTCGGCCTGGAATGGCACGAGTCGGTGCCGGTGCGCGACGAGCTCACCGGCGAGACCTACCACTGGGGCAGGGCGAACTACGTGCGTCTCGAACCGGGCACTCGCCCCGCGCACATCCTCACCGTCCTGCGACCGTCCACCCCGCAGATCGGAGGGTCACCCACAACATGATCGTCAACGAGCCCGTCCACGACACCTTCGAGGACACCCCTGCCAAGGACCGGGACCCGGACTGGTTCAAGCGGGCCGTCTTCTACGAGGTCCTCGTCCGCTCCTTCCAGGACAGCAACGGCGACGGCGTCGGCGACCTGAAGGGCCTGACCGCCAAACTCGACTACTTGCAGTGGCTGGGCGTCGACTGCCTGTGGCTGCCGCCCTTCTTCAAATCACCGCTCAGGGACGGCGGCTACGACGTCTCCGACTACACCGCCGTCCTGCCGGAGTTCGGTGACCTCGCCGACTTCGTGGAGTTCGTCGACGCCGCCCACCACCGCGGCATGCGGGTGATCATCGACTTCGTCATGAACCACACCAGCGACCAGCACCCGTGGTTCCAGGAGTCCCGGGCCAACCCCGACGGCCCCTACGGCGACTACTACGTGTGGGCCGACGACGACAAGCAGTACCAGGACGCCCGGATCATCTTCGTCGACACCGAGGCCTCCAACTGGACCTTCGACCCGGTCCGCAAGCAGTACTTCTGGCACCGCTTCTTCTCCCACCAGCCGGATCTCAACTACGAGAACCCGGCGGTCCAGGAGGAGATGATCTCCGCGCTGAAGTTCTGGCTGGACCTGGGCATCGACGGCTTCCGTCTCGACGCGGTGCCCTACCTGTACCAGGAGGAGGGCACCAACTGCGAGAACCTTCCGGCGACCCACGAGTTCCTCAAGCGGGTCCGCAAGGAGATCGACGCCTCCTACCCGGACACGGTGGTGCTGGCGGAGGCGAACCAGTGGCCGGAGGACGTCGTCGACTACTTCGGCGACTTCGAGAGCGGCGGCGACGAATGCCACATGGCGTTCCACTTCCCGGTCATGCCCCGCATCTTCATGGCGGTCCGCCGCGAATCCCGCTACCCCGTTTCCGAAATCCTCGCCAAGACCCCGGCCATCCCGTCGAACTGCCAGTGGGGCATCTTCCTGCGCAACCACGACGAGCTCACCCTCGAAATGGTCACCGACGAGGAACGCGACTACATGTGGGCCGAATACGCGAAGGACCCGCGGATGCGCGCCAACATCGGCATCCGGCGGCGGCTCGCCCCCCTGCTCGACAACGACCGCAACCAGATCGAGCTCTTCACCGCCCTGCTGCTGTCCCTGCCCGGCTCGCCGATCCTCTACTACGGCGACGAGATCGGCATGGGCGACAACATCTGGCTCGGCGACCGCGACGCCGTCCGCACCCCCATGCAGTGGACACCGGACCGTAACGCAGGGTTTTCCTCCTGCGACCCCGGGCGGCTCTATCTGCCGACCATCATGGACCCCGTCTACGGCTACCAGGTCACCAACGTCGAGGCGTCGATGGCGTCGCCCTCGTCGTTGCTGCACTGGACCCGTCGGATGATCGAGATCCGCAAGCAGAACGCCGCCTTCGGCCTCGGCTCCTACACCGAGCTCCCGTCGTCGAACCCGGCGGTGATCGCGTTCCTGAGGGAGTACGAGGACGACCTGGTCCTGTGCGTGCACAACTTCTCCCGGTTCGCGCAGCCGACGGAGCTGGACCTGAGCGCCTTCAACGGACGGCACCCGGTCGAGCTGTTCGGCGGGGTACGGTTCCCGGCCATCGGTGATCTGCCGTACTTGCTGACCCTCGCCGGGCACGGCTTCTACTGGTTCCGGCTCCGCAAGGAAGCCGCATAGCCGACGAGGACCCGGGCGAGGCGTTTCCACCGCCCCGCCCGGGGCACGCATCAGTAACACCCCGATCAGCCAGCCCGGGGAAAGGACGCCACGCCATGTCGGAAGCCGTCACCCGCACCGCCACGACAAGTCCAGGCCTCCTCGCCTCGCTTGATCCACTTCTGCGCGAGTGGTTGCCGCGGCAGCGCTGGTTCGCGGGCAAGGGGCGCCCGGTCACCGGGTTCTCGCTGGTGGAGGCCACCGAGCTGCTGCCGCCCACGGCCAAGCTCGGCCTGTACCACCTGCTGGTCCGCGCCCACCAGCCGCTCGTCGTGGGCGCCCCGCCGCACCCCGGGGACTGCTACCAGCTCCTCATAGGCCTGCGCGAGGCGCTGCCGCCCCGGCTGGCGCCCGCGCTGATCGGCCATGTCGAGGAGGGCCCGCTCACCGGCCGTACCGCGTACGACGCCCTCTACGACCCGCTGCCCGCCGAACTGCTCCTGGAAGCGATCCGCACCGGGACCCGGATCGGCGGGCTGTCCTTCGAGCGGGACCCGCACCAGGAGATCCGGGAGGGTCTGGTGGCCCGGGTGATGACCGGCGAGCAGTCGAATTCGTCGATCGTCTACGGAGATACGTTCATCCTGAAACTCCTGCGCCGGGTCGTGCCCGGCGTCAACCCCGACCTGGAGCTGCCGCTGGCCCTGGCCCGGGAGGGCTGCCCCCGGGTGCCCGCCCCGACGGGGTGGCTGCAGGCGGAGCTGGCCGGAGAGCCGTACACCCTCGCGGTGCTGCAGCCCTTCGTGCAGGGCGCCTCGGACGGCTGGGAGCTGGCCCTGCGGGAGCTTGCCAAGGGCGAGGACTTCGGCGCCGAGGCGCACGCCCTCGGGCGGGCCACCGCCGAGGTGCACACCGCGCTCGCCCGGGCGCTGCCGACCGTGACGCTGGGGCACCAGCAGCTGCAGCTGCTCGTCGACGGCATGATCGAGCGGCTGGAGGCGGCCGTACAGGCGGTCCCCGCGCTCCGGCCGTACGCGCCGGGCCTGCGCTCCGCGTTCACCGCGCTGGGTGATCTCGCCGCCGAGGGCAGCACCTGGACCGCCCAGCGCATCCACGGCGACCTCCACCTCGGCCAGTGTCTGCGCTCGGCGACCGGGCACTGGTCGCTGATCGACTTCGAGGGCGAGCCGTCCAAGCCGCTCTCCGAACGCCGGCTGCCGCAGCCCACGGCCCGGGACATCGCCGGGATGCTGCGCTCCTTCGACTACGCGGCACACTCGACCGACCTGCCGGTACCGGGCTGGGCCGAGGCGTGCCGGGCCGCGTACTGTTCCGGATACGCCGAGGTCAGCGGCGTGGACCCGCGGACCGATCCGGTGCTGCTGCGCGCGTACGAGACCGACAAGGCGATCTACGAGGTCGTCTACGAGGCCCGGCACCGCCCGGACTGGCTGCAGGTGCCGATGGCCGCGGTGGCGCGGTACGCGTCGTCCGACCTGATCTGACCCGACCTGACCTTCGCCGAGGAGGCTCCGCCAGTGACCCCCCGCCCCACCCCCAGCGGTTCGGATCCGAAGAAGTCGGCCGCGAAAGCGGCGAAGAGCGTGAAGAAGGCCGCGGAGAAGGCGGTGACCAAGAAGACCGCCGCGAAGACGCCGGATCCGGTGGCCGAGAAGGCGCCCGCGAAGAAGGCCGGTGCCGTTGCCAAGAAGGTCGGCGCCGAGAAGGCCGTTGCCCAGCGGGCCGTTGCCAAGAAGGCGCTGGTCAAGGAGGCGGCCGTCGACAAGCCTGTCGTGAAGAAGGCCGCCGCCAAGAAAGCGGCCGTCAAGAAGGCCACGGCGAAGAAGGGCGTGGCGAAGAAGGTGACCGCCAAGAGGACCGCGGCGCCGAAGCCGGCCGTCGAGAACGCCGTCGTGGAGCCGGTCGCTGCCGAGGCGGCCCCCGTACCCGCTCCCGGCCCCACCGCCGTTCCGCCTCCGGAGGTACCTGTCTCCCCCGCCATGGACGGCGGCGACCGCGACCGGCTGCTCTCCGGCACCCACCACGACCCGCACGGTGTGCTCGGCGCGCACCGTGTTCCCGGCGGGGTGGCCTTCCGGGCGTTCCGTCCGTACGCCCTGGCCGTCACGGTCGTGGCCGGGGACGTGCGGGCCGAACTGCACGACGACGGCGACGGCTTCTTCTCCGGCCTGCTGCCCCTGAGCGAGGTGCCCTCCTACCGGCTGCTCGTGGCGTACGAGGACACGGTCCAGGACACGGAGGACGCGTACGGCCTCCTGCCCGCGCTGGGCGACCTCGACCTGCATCTGATCGGCGAGGGCCGGCACGAGCAGCTGTGGACGGCGCTGGGCGCGCAGCCCATGACCCACCAGGGCGTGACGGGAACACGCTTCACGGTGTGGGCGCCGAACGCGCGCGGTGTGCGGGTGACGGGCACCTTCAACTTCTGGGACGGCTCGGCGTACGCGATGCGCTCGCTCGGCGGCACCGGGGTGTGGGAGCTGTTCGTGCCCGGTGTCGGCGAGGGCGAGCTGTACAAGTTCGAGATCACCCGTCCCGACGGCTCCAAGACCCTGCGCGCGGACCCGCTGGCCCGCCGCACGGAGGTCCCGCCCAACACGTCCTCGATCATCCATGCCTCGCACCACGAGTGGCAGGACGAGGAGTGGCTGGCGAGCCGGGCGGCCGGCGCCCCCGCCCACGAGGCCCCCTTCTCGGTCTACGAGATCCATCTCCCGTCCTGGCGCCCCGGTCTGACGTACCGTCAACTGGCGGACCAGCTGCCCGCCTACGTCAAGGAGATGGGCTTCACCCACGTCGAGCTGATGCCGGTCGCCGAGCACCCCTTCGGCGGCTCCTGGGGCTACCAGGTCACCGGCTTCTACGCGCCCACGGCCCGCCTGGGCACCCCCGACGACTTCAAGTACCTCGTCGACACCCTCCACCAGGCCGGCATCGGCGTCCTGATGGACTGGGTGCCGGCGCACTTCCCGCGCGACGACTGGGCGCTCGCCGAGTTCGACGGGCGCACCCTGTACGAACACGAGGACCCGCTGCGCGCGGCCCACCCCGACTGGGGGACGC
This sequence comes from Streptomyces sp. NPDC050759, assembly GCF_044456945.1. Classification (NCBI taxonomy): domain Bacteria; kingdom Bacillati; phylum Actinomycetota; class Actinomycetes; order Kitasatosporales; family Streptomycetaceae; genus Streptomyces; species Streptomyces sp. NPDC050759. The sequence continues at coordinate 62,609 of NZ_JBITGI010000029.1, forward strand.
TGGAGTTCGACTACGGCCGCCGTGAGGTCCGCAACTTCCTGGTGGCGAACGCCGTCTACTGGTGCGAGGAGTTCCACATCGACGGCCTGCGGGTCGACGCGGTCGCCTCGATGCTCTACCTCGACTACTCGCGCGAGCCGGGCCAGTGGGTCCCGAACGTGCACGGCGGCCGGGAGAACCTGGACGCGGTGGCCTTCCTCCAGGAGATGAACGCGACGGTCTACCGGCGGGTCCCGGGCGTGGTGACGATCGCGGAGGAGTCCACGGCCTGGGACGGGGTCACCCGCGCCACGCACCACATGGGCCCGGGCGGCTTCGGCGGCCTCGGCTTCGGCCTGAAGTGGAACATGGGCTGGATGCACGACTCGCTGGACTACATGTCCCACGAACCCGTGCACCGCAAGTACCACCACCACGAGATGACGTTCTCGATGGTGTACGCGTACAGCGAGAACTACGTCCTGCCCATCTCCCACGACGAGGTCGTCCACGGCAAACGCTCACTGGTCTCGAAGATGCCGGGCGACTGGTGGCAGCAGCGCGCCAATCTCCGCGCCTACCTGGCCTTCATGTGGGCCCACCCCGGCAAGCAACTCCTCTTCATGGGCCAGGAATTCGCCCAGGGCGCGGAGTGGTCGGAGGCACACGGTCCCGACTGGTGGCTGCTGGACCCGGCGTACGGCGCGGAGGCCGACCACCGGGGCGTCCGCGACCTGGTCCGCGACCTGAACGTCGTCTACCGCCACACCCCGGCCCTCTGGCAGCGCGACACGAACCCCTCCGGCTTCCAGTGGATCGTGGGCGACGCGTCCGAGGACAACGTCTTCGCCTTCCTCCGCTACGACGCGGAGGGGTCCCCGCTCCTCGCGGTCTCCCACCTCTCCCCCGTGGTCCGCCCCAACTACCGCCTGGGCGCCCCGGACGACGTCCCGGCTTGGCTGGAGTGCCTGAACACGGACGCCGCCAGGTACGGCGGCAGCGACGTGACCAACCCGGAGATCGTGAAACCGGACCCCCAGGCATGGCACGGCCGCCCGGCCAGCATCCAGCTCACCCTGCCCCCGCTGGGGACGGTGTGGCTGCGGCCGGCGTAGGGGTTCTTCTCCTCGCAGGAGCCGGGGTGACGACCGGTATTCAGGGGGTGACCAGCGCCTTCGGCAGCCGGCCCGTGTGCAGCACCCCCAGCCGCTGGGTCGCCCGGGTCAGCGCCACATACAGGTCACTCGTGCCGTAGAGCGCCGGCTCGACCACGAGCACGGAGTCGAACTCGAGCCCCTTCGACTGCCGGGCATCGAGGAGTACGACGGTCCGCGTCAGGTCCGGCTCCGCGCCCGCCGTCACTCCGTCGAGCCGGGCCGCCAGCCTGCGGTGCAGATGGCGCGGGGCGATGACCGCGAGCCGCCCCTCGGCGGGGGTCAGCTCCTTCACCGCCTCCGCGACCGCGCCGGGCAGGTCGTCGGTGGCGCGCACCCATGGCCGTACCCCTGTCGACCGCACCGAGCTCGGCGGCTCGAAGCCGGGGTCCGAGGCGCGCACCACGGCCGCCGCGAGCTCCATGATCTCGGCCGGGGTGCGGTAGTTGACGCCCAGCCGGGCGTGCTCCCAGCGGTCCTCGACGTACGGCTCCAGGATCTTCTGCCACGAACCCACGCCCGCCGCCTCCGCGGTCTGCGCCGGGTCGCCGACCAGGGTCATCGAACGGGTCGGGCTGCGCCGCATGAGCAGCCGCCAGGCCATCGGCGACAGCTCCTGCGCCTCGTCGACGATGATGTGCCCGAACGCCCAGGTGCGGTCGGCCGCCGCGCGCTCGGCGGCGCTGCGGTGATCGTCCTCCACCTGCCGCTCGGCGAACCGCTCGGCGTCGATGATGTCGTGCGCCGACAGGACCTCGGAGTCCTCCTCGTCCTTGTCGTCGAACTCGTAGGTGCGCGAGGCGTACGACACGTCCAGCACGCCCTGTGCGTACGCGACCTGGGTCTCCCGCTCGCGCTCGGCGCGGGCGCGCGCCACCCGCTCGTCCACACCGAGGAGTTCGGCCGCCTCGTCGAGCAGGGGTACGTCCGCCACCGTCCACCCCCGGGTCACCGGGCGGCGGATGGCGGCCGCGTCCTCGTCGGGGAGGTAGCCGACCGGATCGGCGAGGAAGTCCGCGACCAGCCGCTGCGGGGTCAGGCGCGGCCACAACTGCTCGATGGCGGCCCAGACCTCGGGGTTCTCGGCGAGTTCGTCGCGGATCTGCGTGATGTCGCTCGGGTCCAGCAGGTTCGTGCCGTCGAACGGGTCCGTGCCGATGCGTTCGGCGACCATGTCGGTGAGCGTGTTGAGGATGTGGCCCTCGAAGTGCTCACGGGCGACGTTGTGCGGCAGCCGGGCGGCGCGGGTCTTCTCGCGGGCGACCTTCACCAGGCCGTCGTCGAGCATGAGGATCTCGCGGTCGTGCTCGATCGCGATCACCGGGTCGGGCAGCGCCTGCCAGTCGCGTACGACGTCGGCGAGGACGTCCGCCATGGCGGCGCGCCCCTTCACCGCGGCCGCCGCGCGGCTGTCGGTCGCCGTCGCCCTCACACCGGGGAAGAGCTCCCCGACCGTCGCGAGCAGCACGCCGGTCTCGCCCAGCGAGGGCAGCACCTCGCCGATGTAGCCGAGGAAGGCGGGGTTGGGGCCGACGATCAGCACCGCACGCTTGGCCAGCAGCTCCCGGTGCTCGTAGAGGAGATACGCGGCCCGGTGCAGGGCGACCGCCGTCTTGCCGGTGCCCGGGCCGCCCTCGACCACCAGCACCCCGCGGTGGGGGGCGCGGATGATCTCGTCCTGCTCGGCCTGGATGGTCTGCACGATGTCGCTCATGCGGCCGGTGCGCGCGGAGTTGAGCGCGGCGAGCAGCACGGCGTCGCCGGTCGGGTCCTCGTGGCCGGTCCGTTCCTGGTCGCCCAGGTCCAGGATCTCGTCGTGCAGGTCGGTCACCCGGCGGCCCTCGGTGCCGATGTGCCGGCGGCGGCGCAGGCCCATCGGGGTGTGACCGGTGGCCAGGTAGAAGGGGCGGGCGACACCGGCCCGCCAGTCGATGAGGATCGGGGTGCGTTCGGCGTCCTCGGTGCGCAGTCCGATCCGGCCGATGTGATGGGTGGTGCCCGAGGTCAGGTCGATCCGGCCGAAACAGAGCGAACCGTCGACCGCGTTCAGCGCCGCCAGCAGTCCCGAGCGCTCGGCGACCAGGATGTCCCGCTCGAGGCGCGCCTGCATGGGGGTGTCGCCCTGGGCGAGCGCGTCCGTGACGGAGACCTCGGTGTCGCCCCGCAGGGCGTCCACATGTGCGTACAGCCCGTCGATGAATTCCTGCTCCTGCCGCAATTCATCGTCCGGAAAACCGGTGTTTGACAATTCCACTCCCGCCCGGATATACTGTGCTCACTGAGCTTCTTTGCGACTCAATTCTCATTAAGTCGCGAATCATTGAATATACGCAAAGAAATCCCCCGAGCGCAATCGCTCGGGGGATTTCTCTGTATTGCGTCAGCTCACAGGACGTCCGTCAACTCCTCCAGCAGCCGCCGCTTGGGCCTCGCCCCCACCATCGACCGCACCGGCTCCCCACCCCGGAACACCATGAAGGTGGGCATCGACAGCACCTTGTAGGCGTTCGTGGTCAGCGGATTGGTGTCGACGTCCAGCTGGACCACCTTGAGCCGCTCTCCCTCCTCCGCGGCGAGAGCCGTGAGCACCGGCCCCATCTGCCGGCACGGCGGACACCAGTCGGCGGTGAACTCCACCAGCACCGGCAGCTCCGAACCGAGCACCTCCGTCTCGAAGTCCGTGTCCGTCACTTCTGCCACACCCGCTGCCCTGATCACCCGTGGATCCCTCCCAGTTCGCACTGCGGCTCCGGACCACCCGGAGCCTCCGCGTCGGCGGCCAGCCCGTCACGCGCCCGCTCGGCCCGCTCCAGCTGCTGCCCGACCTGGGCCCGCACGGTCTGCAACTCACCGATCAGCGCGTCCAGTTCACCGAGCTTGCGGCGGTAGACCGCGAGCGAGGCGGGGCACGCATCACCCTCGGGGTGGCCGGCCCGCAGACACTCCACGAACGGCCGCGTCTCCTCCAGGTCGAACCCGAAGTCCTGGAGCGTCCGGATCTGCCGGAGCAGCTTCAGGTCGCCCTCGTCGTAGGTCCGGTATCCGTTGTGGCCGCGCCGCGCGGGCAGCAGCCCCCGCGCCTCGTAGTAGCGCAACGTCCGCGTCGTGGTCCCGGCCCGTGCGGCCAGCTCGCCGATTCGCATGTCCACGACCGTAATCCTTGACGCCGACGTCAAGGCAAGAGCGGTGTGCGCCGTCCAGCTCCGGTACCGCACTTTGGACGGCCTGCGGCCGAGCGCGACCAGCCTGGGCGCGGCCCGCGACGAACGGCCCGTCGCGGCGCGCAATGGGGGCTGACGGCCCGTCGCGGCGCGCAGTGAGGGCTGACGGCCCGTCCTGTCGCGGGTGACTGCAACTCCCCAGGGGCGCGGGGAACTGCGCGACCAGCCACAACGCACCCGCAGCCGCCCGACAACCGACCCGGCACGGCACGGCCAAGGCAGGCGTGGGCGGTGAAGGAGGTCACCGACGGGATGGTCGCCGGCCCGTGGGCCTAGGGGCGCCGGGGCCCCTGACCCGATGCGCTGAGCTCGCTCAGTCCGCCGGCCTCCTCCACCTCCAGCAGCGACGCGCTCTGCCGTTCCGCCTCGAAGGCGCGGTGGCCGCCGCGGAGGCCGAACAGACGCTTGGCCAGCAGGATGTAGAGGACGGCGAGGACGTTGAGGAACAGTGTGGCGATCTTCAACCAGCTGATGCGCTCGGTGAGCTCGTAGATCTCCAGCGGCAGGAAGGCGGCGGTCGCGACCACCGTCAGGTACTCCGCCCAGCGCTTGGCGTACCAGAGGCCGACCGCCTCGACGAGCTCGATGACGGCGTACGCAAGCAGCAGCACGGCCACGAGGACAAGGGTGTGGTGCTCGTACCCGAACGTCTTCTGGACGGTGTCGACGACCGGCGAGTGGTCGAGGTCGTAGTGGAAGTGCCTGAACACCGGCCGGAAGACGTCCAGATACTCGTCGAAGAGCCGTCGCACCGCGTCCTGGCTGTTGCTGAACTTCCACACCGCCACCGCGGCCAGCACGATGAACACCCCGCGCACCGCCCGCTCGATCGCGAGGAAACGAAGGACGAACAGGTCCCTGAGCACCTTGCCGCGCGGCACGAGGGGCGCGTGGTCCGCCGGCCCCGAGCCGTGCGGCTCGCCGAGGGCGAAGTCGCCGCAGCGCAGGCAGCGCCACACCCCGCCCAGGGCGGTCTCGGCGTACAGCCGGTCCCGGAGAAGGGGTTCGTCCGGCGCGTACGTCACATGGCCGCGGCGCGCACAGGTGCGGCGGTCCCAGTCGATCTTCATCCCCCGTGTGCCTCCGATGGAAAAGCGTGCCGTCCGGGGACGGCACGCTAGTGGGGCCGGGTAAGAGTCCGGTGAGCACAGTGATGTGCATGTGCTCAATGCTGTGCAGGCGGGAGGGGCACAATGACGCCCATGACCACGGGCCCCTCACGTCGCGCCGAAGCCAACCGCCGCCACATCCTCGATGTCGCACTCACCGAGCTGCTGCGCGACCCCGACGCGTCCATGGACCGGATCGCCCGCGCCGCGGGTGTCGTACGACGGACCGTGTACGGCCACTTCCCGAGCCGTGAGGCGCTGATCGGCACGCTCGTCGACGAGGCCGTGGAGGCGGTGGCGGCCGCGCACGCGGCGGGACGCGAGGGCGCCGAGGACCTGGCGCGGGCCGTGGCGGGCTCCGTGCTCGCGGTCTGGGAGGTCGCCGACCGCTATCGCATCCTGGTCGCGCTCGCCCAGCGCAGCGTCACCGTGCAGGGCATCCGGGAGCGCCTCGCCCCCGTGCGCGACGCCTGCACCGACCTGCTCCGGCGCGGCCTCGACACGGGCGTCTTCGTCTCACCGCTGCCCGCGCCCGCGCTGGCGTACGTCCACGAGCAGATGGTGTTCGCGGTGATGGAGGCGGTGAACGACGGGCTTTTGGACGCGCAAAAGGCGGGCCGCGCAACCGCGGTCACCGTTCTGACCGCGGCGGGCGTACCCGCCTCTCTGGCCACCGCGCTGGTGGCGAAACTGAGCGACTGATTCTTCTGTGGGGGGTCCGGGCGGCCGAGCCACGGGGGAGTACTCGGCCGCCCGGAGCGGGAGCCGGGCCCGGGTTCAGGTCGGGCCCGGCTCGGTTCTGTGTGACCGTACGGCCGGCGCTCCGCGGCCGCTCAGGCCTTGGCCAGCTCCTTCTCGCCGCCCTGCTCGGGGATGTCCGCCTGGACGTCGTCGTCGTGGTCGAGGAGCGTCTTCTCGTCGAAGGGCAGGTGACCGGCGAGCACCTGGTCGACGCGCTCGCGGTCGATCTCCTTGGTCCAGGTGCCGATCAGGACGGTGGCGACGGCGTTGCCCGCGAAGTTGGTCAGGGCGCGCGCCTCGCTCATGAAGCGGTCGATGCCGACGATCAGGCCGATGCCGTCCACCAGCGCGGGCTTGTGCGACTGGAGACCGCCGGCCAGGGTCGCGAGACCGGCGCCGGTGACACCGGCGGCACCCTTCGAGGCGACGAACAGGAAGAGCAGCAGCGGGATCTGCTCGCCGATCGACATCGGCGTGCCCATGGCGTCGGCGATGAACAGCGAGGACATGGTCATGTAGATCATGGTGCCGTCGAGGTTGAACGAGTAGCCGGTCGGGATGGTGATGCCGACCACCGGCTTGCTGACGCCCAGGTGCTCCATCTTCGCGATGACCCGCGGCAGCGCGGACTCGGAGGAGGAGGTCGACAGGATCAGCAGGAACTCACGGCCCAGGTACTTGAAGAGCGTGAGGATGTTCAGGCCGGCGATGATCCGCAGCAGCGCGCCGAGCACGATGAAGACGAACAGGAAACAGGTGATGTAGAAGCCGACCATCAGGAGCGCGAGGTCCTTGAGGGCGTCCACGCCCGCGGAGCCGACGACGGCGGCCATCGCGCCGAAGGCGCCGACCGGGGCGGCCCACATCACCATGCCGAGGACCCGGAAGACGAGCCGCTGGATGTGCTCGACACCCCGCAGGACCGGCTGTCCGACCGGGCCCATGGCCTGAAGTGCGAAACCGACGAGCAGGGCGACCAGCAGGGTCTGGAGCACCTCGCCCTCGGTGAAGGCGGAGACGAAGGTCGTCGGGATGATGCCGAGCAGGAACTCGGTGGTGTCCTTGGCCTCCGCGTCGACCTGCGCATGGCCGACGTCCTTGACCGCGTCGGTCACGGCGAGGCCGGTACCCGGGTCCAGGATGTTGCCGACGACCAGGCCGATGCCCAGCGCGACCAGCGACATGATCGTGAAGTAGAGGAGCGCGATACCGCCGACGGCGCCGACCTTGGCGGCCTTCCGTACCGATCCGATACCGAGCACGATCGTGCAGAAGATGATCGGCGAGATCATCATCTTGATCAGGTTCACGAAGCCGGTGCCGATGGGCTTGAGCTCCACGGCGAAGTCGGGCGCGACCAGGCCGACCGTGATACCGAGGGCGACCGCGACGATCACCGCGATGTAGAGGTAGTGGGTGCGGTCCTTTTTGACTGCGGGTGCCGTATCGGGGGTGCTGGCGGCCACGGCTGCCCTCCTTGACGTCGTCGTCGGCATGACCGGCGTGCGGCTCACGTCCGGGCTTTTGAAGGAATGCCGTGACTATCTCCCGCCCTGTGAGGGCGGTCACCCTTCCGTTCATTTAGTTCACAATCAGCCAGGGAGGCACACTGACGACATGCGCATCCCCGTACCGAGACCCCGGAGCCTCGCGGCCCAGCTCTTCGCCATGCAGGCCGTGCTGATCGCCGTGGTCGTGGCGGGGTACGCGCTGTTCACGTACGTCAGCGACCGGGGCCAGGCCGAGGACGCCGCGCGCGTTCAGGCCAAGGCGGTGGCGCGGGCGGTCGCGGACTCGCCGTCCGTGCGGGAGGCGATCGGTACGCCGAAACCGACGGCCGAACTTCAGCCCTACGCGCTGCGGGTCATGGCCGACACCGAGGTCGACTTCGTCACGATCATGAGTCCGCAGGGCATCCGCTGGACCCACCCCGACAAGAAGGAGATCGGCAAGCACTTCCTCGGCAACACCGAGCGCGCGCTCGAGGGCAAGACCTTCACGGAGACCTACACCGGCACCCTGGGCGCCTCGGTCCGGGCGGTCACCCCGGTCAAGGACGATCACGGGAAGGTCATCGGCCTGGTCAGTGCCGGCATCCAGGTCGAGAAGATCAGCGAACGGGTGCAGGGCCAGCTCACCGCCCTGCTCGCCGTCGCGGGCGGCGCGCTCGCGCTCGGCGCCATTGGCACCTACGTCGTCAACGCCCGCCTGCGCCGCCACACCCACGGCATGAACGCGGCCGAGCTCAGCAGGATGCACGACTACCACCAGGCCGCCCTGCACGCGGTACGCGAGGGGCTGCTGATGCTGGACGGGCAGTACCGTGTCGCGCTGATCAACGACGGCGGACGGGAGTTGCTGGGCGTGTCCTCTCAGGACGGGGTGATCGGGCGGTCGGTGGCGGACCTCGGGCTGCCGGCGCCGCTGACGGGTGCGCTGCTCTCCTCGGAGCCGCGGGTCGACGAGGTGCATCTGACGTCCTCGCGGGTGCTGGTCGTCAACACCTCCCCGGTCTCGGGCGGAGAGCAGCGCGGCACGGTTGTCACCTTGCGCGACGTCACCGAACTCCAGTCCCTGATGGGCGAGTTGGACTCCGAGCGGGGCTTCACCCAGGCCTTGCGCTCCCAGGCCCACGAGGCGGCGAACCGGCTGCACACGGTCGTCTCCCTGATCGAACTGGGCCGCTCGGAGCAGGCGGTGGACTTCGCGACCGCCGAACTGGAGCTGGCGCAGGCGCTGACCGACCAGGTCGTGGCGGCGGTCGGCGAGCCCGTCCTGGCCGCCCTGCTGCTGGGCAAGACCGCGCAGGCGAACGAACGCGGCGTGGAGTTGGTCGTGTCGGAGGACAGCCGCCTGGACGACGGGTTGCTGCCGGAGAGCCTTCCGGCCCGGGACCTGGTCACGATCCTCGGCAACCTCATCGACAACGCGGTGGACGCGGCGCAGGGCAGCGTGCGGGCGCGGGTGACGGTGACGGCATACACGGCAGGCACAGAGGGCGCGGGCGGGCGCGGGCTGGTGCTGCGGGTCTCGGACACCGGCGCGGGTGTCGACCCGGCGCACGCCGAGGCGGTCTTCCGGCGCGGGTTCTCGACGAAGCCGGCGGGCCCCGGCGGGCGCGGGCTCGGCCTGGCGCTCGTCCGGCAGACGGTCAACCGCTGCAAGGGCACCCTGACCGTGGCGGAGGCGGAGGGAGGCGGCGCGGAGTTCGAGGTACGGCTCCCTTTGGGGGGCGAGCCCGAGGGGCTCGAGTGCGTCACGGGTTCTGAGGGCACGACGGATATCGAGGGCGCGGCCGGACCGGAAGGCGCTGCGGTGCCCGAGAGCGCCACAGTCCGGGAAAGGGCTGCAGGCCCGGATGTCTCTGCGGCCCCCGAACACGCCACAACCCCGGACAGCTCCTCGATCCCCACAAGCGCCACAGTCCGGGACAGCTCCAGGGGCGCGGACAGCTCTACGACCCACGAACAGCCCACGGCCGGGGAAGGCTCCACGGCGCCCGAGCCCGCCACGGGCGGGGAGGGCTCCACGGACGCGCACTGCTCTGTGGATCCCGAAAGCGCCACGGTCCGGGAAGCCTCGACGGTCCCGGAAGGCTCTACGGTTCCCGAACACGCCACAGCCCCGGACAGCTCCTCGACTCCCACAAGCGCCACGGTCCGGGACAGCTCCACAGCACCCGAACACGCCACGGCCGGGCAAGGGTGCACAGCCCCGGACAGCTCCACGGGCCCGGAAAGCTTCACCGCCCCCGAACACCCCCCGATCCCCAAAGCCTCCACCGACCCGGAAGCCTCAGCCCCGCCCCAGCGCGCCACAGCCCCGGAAGACCCCCCGCCGCCCAACGGCTCCCCGGCCCCCGAAGGTGCCACCCTCCCCGGAGGCGACGTATGACCACCCAGCAGCCCATCCGTGTCCTGGTCGTCGAGGACGATCCGGTCGCCGCCGACGCGCACGTGCTGTACGTCAACCGTGTCACCGGCTTCACGGCCGTGGGCAAGGCCCACACGGGTGCGGAGGCCCGCCGCCTCCTGGACCGCACGGCCGTCGACCTGCTCCTGCTCGACCTGCATCTGCCGGACGGGCACGGCCTCCAGCTGGCCCGCCAGCTGCGCGCGGCCGGACATCAGGCGGATGTGATAGCGGTGACCTCCGCCCGGGACCTGACGGTCGTCCGCGAGGGTGTCTCGCTGGGTGTCGTGCAGTACGTGCTGAAGCCGTTCACCTTCGCCACCCTGCGCGACCGGCTGATCCGGTACGCGGAGTTCCACGCGTCGGCCGGTGAGGCCAGCGGTCAGGACGAGGTGGACCGCGCACTGGCCACGCTGAGGGCACCGGGCCCGGCCGCCCTGCCCAAAGGGCTCAGCGCGCCGACCCTGGAGCGGGTGACGGTGGCCCTGCGGGACTGCGCGGAGGGCCTCACGGCGACCGGCCTGGCCGAGGTGGTCGGCATCTCCCGGATAACGGCCCGCCGCTACCTGGAACATCTGGTCGACGCGGGCCGGGCGGCACGCAGTCCGCAGTACGGGACGGTGGGGCGCCCGGAGTTGCAGTACCGGTGGGTCAAGAACCCGTAAGTCCGAGCTGCTGCACGGTCATTGACGGGACTAGACCACTCCTCTTACGTTCACACGGCAGCCGTCCCGGCCACAACGACGTGAGCCCGTAGGAGGTCATGCCCGTGCGCCCCACCGCCGTACTCCCCTCCCTGCTCGCCACCGCCCTCGCCGCATCCGCCCTCACCGCCTGCGGCGGTTCGGGCAGCGATCCGGACACCGTGAAGGTCTCGTTCAAACAGTCCACGGACAACTCGATCCACGTGATGGACGACTACCTCGCGGACATCAAGAGGCAGTTCGAGAAGGCGAACCCCGGCAAGAAGGTCGAGCTAGTCCCCATCAAGGCCCCGGACTCGGAGTACTACACCAAGCTCCAGCAGATGCTCCGCTCCGCTAAGACCGCCCCCGACCTGGTCTACGAGGACACCTTCCTCATCAACTCCGACATCACCAGCGGGTACTTGAAGCCGCTCGACGCCTATCTCGCCAAGTGGCCCGACTGGAACCGGTTCATCGACACCGCGAAGGCCGCGGCGAAGGCCCAGGACGGCAAGACGTACGGCGTCCCGGACGGCACGGACACCCGGGGGCTCTGGTACGACAAGGGGATCTTCGCCAAGGCCGGGCTGCCCACCGACTGGCAGCCCAAGACCTGGGACGAGGTCCTCGACGCCGCCCGCACCATCAAACGCAGGGTCCCGGACGTCACCCCCCTCAACGTCTACACCGGCAAACCCGCCGGCGAGGCCGCCACCATGCAGGGCTTCGAGATGCTGCTGTACGGGACCGAGGACCGCCTGTACGACGACTCCGCCAAGAAGTGGATCGCCGACAGCCAGGGCTTCGAGGACGCCCTCTCCTTCGTCGAGACGGTCTACCGGGAGAAGCTCGGCCCGGACGTCTCCACCGCCCTCGACCCCAACATCCAGACCATTGTCCGGGGCGACCTGCTCCCGAAGGGCAAGCTCGGCATCAACCTGGACGGCTCCTGGCTCCCGCAGGACTGGCTGCCCGGCAGCGGACACGAATGGCCCGAGTGGTCGAGCAAGCTGGGGCTCGCGTACATGCCGACCCAGCACGGCCAGGCCCCCGGCAAGGTGAGCATGTCCGGCGGCTGGACCTGGGCCGTCCCCGCCAAGGCGGCCAACCCCGACCTCGCCTTCGACTTCATCAGGACGATGCAGACCAAGGCCAACGCCCAGAAGTGGTACGTCGCCAACTCGGGCATCGCCGTACGCGAGGACGTGGCCGCGGACCCCGCGTACGCCAAGGCCCAGCCCGGCATCAAGTTCTTCACCGACCTGGTCGCCAGCACCCACTACCGGCCCGCCTACCCGGCGTATCCGAAGGTCTCCACCGCGATCCAGGAGGCGATGGAGGGCGTGACGACCGGGGACACGTCCGTCGAGGAGGCGGCCAGGAACTACGACGACTCGCTCAAGGAGGCCACGGACAACCAAGTGATCGAAAAGTGAACCGGCGCTCCCTCACCCGCGCCCTCCCCGTCACACCCGCACTCGTCCTGCTGCTCCTCTTCCTCGCCGGGCCCATCGCCTACTGCGCGTACATCGCCTTCACGAACCTGCAGTTGACCGGTCAGGCCGAGTCGTCCTTCGTCGGCTTCGAGAACTTCCGTACGGCCTTCCAGGACGAGGAGTTCCTCAACGCCGTATGGCTGACGCTGGTGTTCACGGTCGTGTCGTCGCTGATCGGGCAGAACACGCTGGGCCTGGCCCTCGCGGCGCTCATGCAGCGCGCCTCGAAGCCCGTGCGCACGCTCACCGGGGGCATCGTCATCACCGCGTGGGTACTCCCGGAAGTCGTCGCGGGCTTCCTCCTCTACGCCTTCTTCCGCAAGGAGGGCACCCTGAACGCGCTACTCGACCTGCTCCATCTCCCGTCCCAGAACTGGCTGTTCACCCTGCCGATCCTGGCGGTGTCCTTCGCGAACGTCTGGCGCGGCACCGCCTTCTCGATGCTGGTCTACACGGCGGCGCTGGGCGAGATCCCCAAGGAGATCACGGAGGCCGCCGAGGTCGACGGCGCCGGCGGCTGGCGCCGGATGTGGCACATCACCCTGCCGATGATCCGGCGCTCCATCGGCACCAACCTGATGCTCAACACCCTGCAGACGCTGTCCGTCTTCGGGCTGATCTGGGTGATGACCAGGGGTGGTCCGGGCGACAAGAGCCAGACCCTGCCCCTGTTCATGTACGAACAGGCCTTCCAGAACAGCATGATCGGCTACGGCACCGCCGTGGCCCTGCTGCTGCTCCTGGTGGGGTCCGTCTTCTCCGTGGTCTACATGCGGCTGCTGCGGACGGAGGTCTGACCATGGCCGCCACGCACCTCGCCGACCGCCGCCGCAACCGCCGACTGGCCGCCGACGCGGGCCTGTTGGCGGTCGCCGCCGCGTTCGTGCTGCCGCTCGCCTGGGTGGTCCTGTCGGCCCTGGATCCGCACGCCGACCTGAGGGTGAAGGCCCCCGACGGTGTCACTCTGGAGAACTTCGACGCGATCCTGACCTCGGAGATCACCTTCACCCCGCTGCTCAACAGCCTGATCCTGTGCGGCGGGGCGACCGCGCTGACGGTGGTCTGCGCGGCCCTCGCGGCCTATCCGCTGTCCCGCTTCCGCTCCCGGCTCAACCGGCCCTTCCTGCTGTCGATCCTCTTCGCGACCAGCCTGCCCATCACAGCGATCATGGTTCCGGTCTACGCCCTCTTCGTGCAGGTCGACCTGATCGACACCCTCCAGGGCACGATCCTCTTCTTCGCGGCCTCCCAACTCCCCTTCGCCATCTGGCTGATGAAGAACTTCATGGACGGCGTCCCGAAGGAACTGGAGGAGGCGGCCTGGACGGACGGCGCGGGCTCCCTCCAGTCACTGACCAGGATCGTGCTGCCCCTCATGGGCCCCGGGGTCGCGGTCGTGACCGTCTTCTCCTTCGTCATGATGTGGGGCAACTTCTTCGTGCCGTTCATGCTGCTGCTCACCCCGGACCAGATGCCGGCCTCCGTGAGCATCAACGAGTTCTTCGGCAACCGCGGGATGGTGGCGTACGGGCAGCTCGCCGCCTTCTCGGTCGTCTACTCGACGCCGGTGATCCTGCTGTACGTGCTGATCGCGCGGCGGCTGGGCGGGGGCTTCGCGCTGGGCGGGGCGGTCAAGGGCTGACCCGGCTCACGAAGGGAGCACCCCGGGCCGGAACGGCTCCACCCCCACGACCCTGCGCACCCGCACCGGCTCGATCAGCAGCATCACCCGCCGCTCCCCCTCGAGCAGCCACGGATACCGCTCCTCGCCGATGTACTTCCGCGTGAGCCGGTCCATGGAGCGCTCCGCCTCCTCGCCCTCCACGAACCGCACCACCCGGCCCCGGATCTCCACGCGGTCGTAGGGGTTGTCGGGGTCGTGGTGGGAGAGGGAGACGTTCGGATTGCGCCGCAGGTTTTGTTCCTTCACACGTCCGATCGCCGTGTTGACCATGACGTACTCACCTTCGAGATCCGCCCACATGGGCGAGACCTGCGGCGCTCCGTCCGGACCGACGGTCGCCAGATGCCAGAAGTTCGGCGCCAGCAGCCGTTCGCGAATATGCCCCTCTACCTTGCCATTCACTTCGTACACGAAGATCACACCTCTTTCCGGCCACCCGTCCGGGCACCCGGCGCCATCCTCGCCACCGCGCCCGCGCCACCGACAGACGATCTTCGGCCAGCCCGAACGCGCAGCCGAAACCGTAGATTCCCACAATCCGTGATCCTGGCCGAACAGACCGTAGTCACCGGCCGTCCGCTTCCCTAACTTGTGGGCCGTGCGCCGACCCCCAGCCCTGCCGAACCAGCCCGGACCGCCCTTCGACCACCTCACCGCCCGCAGACTCCGTGTCGCTCTTGGCATGGGGCCCGAGCACGTGGCCTACGGGCTGCGCGTCTCGTACGGGCTCCCCTACGTCACCCCGGATCTCGTCGCCGCCTGGGAGCGCGGCATCGTCTGCCCCACCAGTCCGGAACTCACCGCTCTCGCGGGCGTGTTGTGGTGCTCACCCGGTGAACTCATCGGCCGCCCCCGCACCCTGCGCGAGCACCGCGTGTCGCGCGGCATCGCCCCCGAGGACGTCGCCCGTGCCGTGGGGCTCGAACTGCTCACCTACCTCGGCATGGAGGAGCACGACGAGTGGCGCGGCACCGACCGCCAGTCCGCCGCTCTCGCCGACGTTCTGGAGCTGAACCTGCCGGACTTCGTCGCCGTCACGGGACGCGAGAAGCGGCTCGCCGAATGCCTGCGCGGCGCGGTCAGCACCCGCTGGCAGGCCTACGTCCGTCAGATCACGAAGATCGTGCCCCTGGACCGGCGCCTGGTGGAGGAGACCCTCATGGACCTGCACCGGCAGTACCAGGGGCAGATGATGTCCACCCTGAGCTGGGGCGGGGGCGGCGAACGCTCCGGCGAGGCCGGCCAGGAGTTCCTGGACGAGATCGTGGAGCGGTTCTGGGAGGCGGTCGAGACACGGCCGTAGAACGACTGCCCAGGTCGGCTAGAAGACCGACTCCGCCTCGTCCATCCGGTCCTTCGGGACCGTCTTCAGCTCGGTGACCGCCTCGGCGAGCGGCACCATCACGATGTCGGTGCCCTTGAGCGCGGTCATCCTGCCGAACTGGCCCCGGTGCGCGGCCTCCACCGCGTGCCAGCCGAAGCGGGTGGCGAGGACCCTGTCGTACGCGGTGGGCACCCCGCCGCGCTGCACATGCCCGAGGATGACCGGCTTGGCCTCCTTGCCGAGCCGGCGCTCGAGCTCGTACGCCAGGGCCGTGCCGATGCCCTGGAAGCGCTCGTGGCCGAACTGGTCGATCTCGCCGTGGCCGTAGTCCATGCTGCCCTCGGCGGGGTGGGCGCCCTCGGCGACGCAGACGACGGCGAACTTCTTGCCGCGGGCGAAGCGCTCCTCGACCATCTTGACCAGGTCGGCCGGGTCGAAGGGGCGCTCGGGCAGGCAGATGCCGTGGGCGCCGGCGGCCATGCCGGACTCCAGGGCGATCCAGCCCGCGTGCCGGCCCATGACCTCGACGACCATCACGCGCTGGTGGGACTCGGCGGTGGTCTTGAGGCGGTCCATCGCCTCGGTGGCCACGCCGACCGCGGTGTCGAAGCCGAAGGTGCGGTCGGTGGAGGAGATGTCGTTGTCGATCGTCTTCGGGACGCCGACGACCGGGAGACCGGCGTCGAACAGCATGCGGGCGGCCGTGAGGGTGCCCTCGCCGCCGATCGGGATCAGCGCGTCGATGCCGAACTCGTGGATCATGTCGGAGGCGCTCTCGCACGCCTCGCGCAGCCGGTCGCGCTCCAGGCGGGAGGAGCCGAGGATGGTGCCGCCGCGGGCCAGGATGCCGCTGACGCTGTCCAGGTCGAGGGCGCGGTAGCGGCCGTCCAGGAGGCCGGAGTAGCCGTCCTCGAAGCCGATGACCTCGTCGCCGTAATGGTCGACCGCTCGGTGCACGACCGACCGGATCACTGCGTTCAGACCAGGGCAGTCGCCGCCTGCGGTGAGAACTCCGATGCGCATCGTGCTGTGTCTCCTGCTCGCTGTTGATACCGGTGAGCCAATTCCGATTGTTTCACGTCCCGCACGGCACCGGTCGCACCCCGTGCTGACGGGCGCCTTATCCATCGTCCGGGGTATTGTCAAGAGGGTTCTGCTCACCTAGGTGGGCGATTTTTATGCCGTCCAGGAAACGGAGTGAGCTCGCGTGACCCGCAGCGTGTACGTGACCGGGATCGACCGCGGCGACGGCCGCCAGGTCGTCGAGCTGGGGGTCATGGAACTCCTGACCCGCCAGGTCGACCGGGTGGGGGTGTTCCGGCCGCTGGTGCACCACAGTCCCGACCGGCTCTTCGAGCTGCTGCGCGCCCGCTACCGGCTCACCCAGGACCCGGCCACCGTCTACGGCCTCGACTACCACGAGGCCTCCGCCCTGCAGGCCGAGCGCGGCACGGACGAGCTGGTCTCCACCCTGGTCGACCGCTTCCACCTGGTGGCCCGCGACTACGACGTCGTCCTGGTCCTCGGCACCGACTTCGCCGACACCCAGCTCCCGGACGAGCTCTCCCTCAACGCCCGGCTGGCCAACGAGTTCGGCGCCTCCGTGATCCCGGTCGTGGGCGGTCGGGGGCAGGCCGCCGAGTCGGTGCTCGCCGAGACCCGCAACGCCTACCGGGCCTACGACGGCCTGGGCTGCGACGTCCTCGCCATGGTCACCAACCGGGTGGGCCGCCAGGACCGGGACGAGATCGCCGAGCGGCTCTCGGGCCGGCTGCCCGTGCCCTGTTACGTCGTGCCGGACGAGCCCGCCCTGGCCGCGCCCACCGTCGCCCAGATCGGCCAGGCCCTCGGCGCCAAGGTGATCCTCGGCGACGACTCCGGGCTCGCCCGGGACGCCCTGGACTTCGTGTTCGGCGGGGCGATGCTGCCCAACTTCCTGAAGGCCCTGACCCCGGGCTGCCTGGTGGTCACCCCGGGCGACCGCGCGGACCTGGTCGTCGGCTCGCTCGCCGCGCACAGCGCCGGCACCCCGCCGATAGCCGGTGTGCTGCTCACCCTGAACGAGGTCCCGGGCGACGACGTCCTCACCCTCGCCGCCCGCCTGGCCCCCGGCACCCCGGTGCTCTCGGTGGCCGGCACCAGTTTCCCCACCGCCGCCGAACTCTTCGCGCTGGAAGGGAAGCTGAGCGCGGCCACGCCCCGCAAGGCGGAGACCGCGCTCGGTCTCTTCGAGCGGTACGCCGACACCGCCGACCTCGCCCGCCGGGTCTCCGCACCGAGCAGCGACCGCCTCACCCCGATGATGTTCGAGCACAAGCTCCTGGAGACGGCCCGCTCCGACAAGCGCCGTGTCGTCCTGCCCGAGGGCACCGAGCCACGCGTCCTGCACGCGGCCGAGGTCCTGCTGCGCCGGGGTGTGTGCGACCTCACCCTGCTGGGTCCGCTCGACCAGATCCGCAAGAAGGCCGCCGACCTCGGCATCGACCTCGGCGACTGCCAGGTGATCGACCCGGCGACCTCCGAACTGCGCGACGCCTTCGCCGAGAAGTACGCGGCCCTGCGGGCCCACAAGGGCGTCACGGTGGAGCTGGCCTACGACGTCGTCTCCGACGTGAACTACTTCGGCACCCTGATGGTCCAGGAGGGCCTCGCCGACGGCATGGTGTCCGGCTCGGTACACTCCACCGCGGCGACCATCCGCCCCGCCTTCGAGATCATCAAGACGAAGCCGGACGCCGACATCGTCTCGTCGGTCTTCTTCATGTGCCTCGCCGACAAGGTGCTGGTGTACGGCGACTGCGCCGTGAACCCCGACCCCGACGCCGTGCAGCTCGCCGACATCGCCATCCAGTCGGCCGCGACCGCCGAGCAGTTCGGTGTGGAGCCGCGGATCGCGATGCTGTCGTACTCCACCGGTACGTCGGGCTCGGGCGCCGACGTCGACAAGGTGCGCGAGGCCACCGAGCTGGTACGGCAGCGGCGGCCCGACCTCAAGATCGAGGGGCCGATCCAGTACGACGCGGCCGTCGAGCCGACCGTGGCTCAGACCAAGCTGCCGGGCTCCGAAGTCGCGGGTCAGGCCAGCGTGTTGATCTTCCCCGACCTCAACACCGGTAACAACACCTACAAGGCCGTGCAGCGTTCGGCCGGCGCGATCGCCGTCGGGCCGGTGCTCCAGGGTCTGCGCAAGCCCGTCAACGACCTGTCCCGGGGCGCCCTCGTCTCGGACATCGTCAACACCGTCGCCATCACGGCGATCCAGGCCCAGACCGCTCCCACAGAGAAAGTCACCGCCCCGTGAGCGCGACCCGTGTCCTCGTTCTCAACTCCGGCTCCTCCTCGGTGAAGTACCAGCTGCTCGACATGCGGGACAGCAGCAGGCTGGCGGCAGGGCTCGTCGAGCGCATCGGTGAGCAGTCCTCTCGGCTCAAACACACGCCGCTGGCGACCGACGGGGACCCGCGCGAGTGGACCGGCCCCATCGCCGATCATGACGCCGCGCTGAAGGCCGTATCCGAAGAACTGTCGAAGGACGGGCTCGGCCTCGACTCCCCCGAGCTGGCCGCGATAGGCCACCGCGTGGTGCACGGCGGCAAGACCTTCACCGAGCCGACGGTGATCGACGAGGCCGTGCTCGCCGAGATCGAGCGGCTGATCCCGGTCGCCCCGCTGCACAACCCGGCCAACCTCACCGGCATCCGCACCGCGCGGGCGCTGCGCCCGGACCTGCCGCAGGTCGCCGTCTTCGACACCGCGTTCCACACCACGATGCCGGAGTCGGCCGCGCGCTACGCGATCGACGTGGAGACCGCCGACGCGCACCGCATCCGGCGCTACGGCTTCCACGGCACCTCGCACGCCTACGTGTCCCGCGCGACCGCGAAGCTGCTGGGCAGGGCCCCCGAGGACGTCAACGTGATCGTGCTGCACCTGGGCAACGGCGCGAGCGCCTCCGCGGTCCGGGGCGGCAGGTGCGTGGACACCTCCATGGGGCTGACGCCTTTGGAGGGACTCGTGATGGGTACGCGCTCCGGAGACACCGATCCGGCCGTCATCTTCCATTTGGCGCGCGTTGGCAAAATGTCCATCGACGAAATCGACACTCTTCTCAACAAGAAGAGCGGACTGGTCGGCCTCTGCGGTGACAACGACATGCGGGAGATTCGGCGCCGGATCGACGAGGGCGACGCGCAGGCCGAGCTCGCCTTCGACATCTACATTCACCGTCTGAAGAAGTACATCGGCGCCTATTACGCCGTTCTCGGTACGGTGGACGCGATCGCGTTCACCGCCGGGGTCGGCGAGAACGCGGCGCCGGTGCGGGAGGCCGCCGTGGCGGGCCTGGAGACCCTGGGCCCGGTGGTGGACCGCGAGCTCAACGCCGTACGGAGCGACGAACCGCGGCTGATCTCGCCCGCCGACGCACGGGTGAAGGTCGCCGTGGTGCCGACCGACGAAGAACTGGAAATCGCGACGCAGACCTACGCACTGGTCGCGCGGCATTGATTTGCGGCTCCACCGCGTGGCGACTGAGCGGTAACCCAGCTGAGCGACGTTCCGCCCATTTGTATCTTCCGCCAGACGGAATATTCCGCAGCGAAACAAACCGATAGGATCGCCCCATGCGCCGTTCGAAAATCGTCTGTACTCTCGGCCCCGCGGTCGACTCCCACGAGATGCTGGTCTCGCTGATCGAAGCCGGCATGAACGTGGCCCGTTTCAACTTCAGCCACGGCACGCACGCCGAGCACCAGGGGCGGTACGACCGCGTCCGTGCCGCCGCCAAGGAGACCGGCCGGGCCATCGGTGTCCTCGCCGACCTGCAGGGCCCGAAGATCCGCCTGGAGACCTTCGCCGAGGGTCCGGTGGAGCTGGAGCGCGGTGACGAGTTCGTCATCACCGCCGAGGACGTCCCGGGTGACAGGACCATCTGCGGGACGACCTACAAGGGCCTGCCCGGTGACGTCTCCCGCGGCGACCAGATCCTCATCAACGACGGCAACGTCGAGCTGAAGGTCCTGGACGTCGAGGGCCCGCGGGTCAAGACGATGGTCATCGAGGGCGGTGTCGTCTCCGACCACAAGGGCATCAACCTGCCCGGCGCGGCGGTGAACGTCCCGGCGCTGAGCGAGAAGGACGTCGAGGACCTCCGCTTCGCGCTGCGCATGGGCTGCGACATGGTCGCGCTGTCCTTCGTCCGGGACGCCAAGGACGTCGACGACGTCCACCGCGTGATGGACGAGGAGGGCCGCCGGGTCCCCGTCATCGCCAAGGTGGAGAAGCCGCAGGCGGTGGACAACATGGAGGACGTCGTGATGGCGTTCGACGCCGTCATGGTGGCCCGTGGCGACCTGGCCGTCGAGTACCCGCTCGAGAAGGTCCCCATGGTGCAGAAGCGCCTCATCGAGCTGTGCCGCCGCAACGCCAAGCCGGTGATCGTGGCGACCCAGATGATGGAGTCGATGATCACCAACTCCCGCCCGACCCGCGCGGAGGCCTCCGACGTGGCCAACGCGATCCTGGACGGCGCGGACGCGGTCATGCTGTCGGCGGAGTCGAGCGTGGGCGCGTACCCGATCGAGACCGTCAAGACGATGTCGAAGATCGTCGTCGCGGCCGAGCAGGAGCTGATGTCGAAGGGCCTGCAGCCCCTCGTCCCCGGCAAGAAGCCCCGCACCCAGGGCGGTTCGGTGGCCCGCGCGGCCTGTGAGATCGCCGACTTCCTCGGCGGCCGGGGTCTGGTGGCCTTCACCCAGTCCGGCGACACCGCCCGGCGCCTGTCGCGCTACCGCGCGCAGCAGCCGATCATCGCCTTCACCACCGACGAGAACACCCGCAACCAGCTGGCGCTCAGCTGGGGCGTGGAGTCGCACGTGGTGCCGTTCGTGAACAGCACCGACGAGATGGTGGACCTGGTCGACCAGGAGATCACCAAGACCAAGCGCTTCAACCCGGGCGAGATCGTCATCATCACCGCGGGCTCACCCCCCGGCGTCGCCGGCACGACGAACATGCTGCGGGTGCACCACCTGGGCGGCGCGGCGCAGTAAGAGGCTGTACGACATCGAGGGCGCCCCTTGTGCCAGGGGGCGCCCTTTGTGCGTGTACTCAGCCGACCGAGCCTTCGATCATCCAGGGCACCCCACGACGCCCCCAGGGCTCAGGTACGCGCTGAGGGTGCCCTCTCGTGAAGAGGACACCCTCAGCGTGTGTGCGGCTCCCGGATGGGTTCGTGAAGGGCGTCGGTCAGCCCTCGCTGTACTGGCGCATTCCGGGCACGGTCAGCGTTCCGCCGTACTGGGCGGCCTGCTGGACCGTCACATTGGTGAAGTAGATCAGCGGGATGTTCAGCGGCGGGGGGCTGTCCGGGCTGAACGTGACCGGGATCAGCCCCAGCAGGTTGCCGGAGATGCTCTCGGTGTACATGATCGTCTTGCCGTCGGTGATCGTGGACGTCGTGCCCTTGCCCGCCTGCACGTGGTACGTCACGCCCTGCTCGGTGACGGTCTGGTGGAGGTCGCCGATGTCGGTGCCGCCGGAGATGACGTACTTCAGCACCTTCTTGGTCTGGCCGCTCGCGGTCCTGACCTTGACGACACCCTGGTAGTCGGCTCCCTTGAGCAACAGCGAACTGGCCTTCAGGGTCCAGGCCTTGTCCGCCACCGTCACACCGGGCTCGGTGTCGCCCACCTCGTCCGTGGCGGCCGGGCAGTCCTCCGGGTCCGTGCCGGCACTCGCCGACGGGCTCGGGGAGGCCGTGGCGTCCGCCGCCGCCTCCTCGGCCGCCTTGGTGGTGTCCTCCACGGCCTTGGTGGTGTCCTGCGCCGCCTTGGACGCCGTGTCGGTCGTGTCCTTCACGGTGTTCTTCACCGTGTCGGTGACCTTGTCGGTCGTCTCCTTGACGGTGTCGCCCGCGCTGCCGTCCGCGCTCTTGGACGCCGAGGCCGAGGGGGTCGGCGTGGGGCTGGCGCTGGACGCATCGCCGGAACCGGAGCCGCCCGTGAAGATCCCGGTGATCGCGTCGCCGATGTCCGTCAGCAGGTTGCCGTCGTCGCTGGCGGAGGCCGACGGGGACGGCGTGGCGGTGTCGGAGCTGCCGGAGCCGGAGGAGGAGCTCTCCTCCTTGCCGGCGGATGCGGACGCCGAAGGCGTGGGCGTGGGCGTGGCCTTGTCGTCGGAACCCGAGTCCGACGAGGAGGAGCCGTTCGAGCCGGAGTCCGACCCCGAGGAGGCCGACGGGGACGGTGTCGCCGTGGTGTCGTCGGTGGACGGGGACGAACTCGCCGAGGCGGACGGGGAGGCGCTGCCGCTCAGTGCCGCGACGCAGTCCTTGTACTCGTCCGCCGTCAGGCTCTTCGCGGTCGGCGCGTCATCGGCCAGCGCGAGCGTCGGCGTGAACCCGATGCCCATGAGAACGGCCGTCGGCATCGCCGCCATGGCTATCGCCTTGCCGGCCGGCATGTGGAACCTGTTGAACAGCGGCTTCTTGGGTGCCGCGTGGCGGGGCCCGGATCTCGCACGGGATGCCTCCACGTCAGCCCCGTGGGTCACCTCGTCAGCCGGCACTGTGCCTCCCGTTCGCCCCGTTGACCGGGCTCGTTCCTGACAGATCGTTCGGCTCGCCCACCGGGTTCACCGGCCGCAGGAGCGTGGTGTCGTAGTCCGTGGCCTCGGGCGCGCCGCCCTCACCGGTCGTGTCCTGCTCGGCCGGCTCCTGCGCGGGCGGTACGCCCGGCGCCCACGCCACGGCCATCGCCCCGCCGAACAACGCGAGGAGGAAGCCGACGATGAAGCCGCCGAAGTTGGAGACGGGGAGGGACACCAGCCCGAGCATGATCGCCGCGACACCCGCGAAGGTGCGTACGTGCTTCTGGAACCAGAGGGTGATGCCCAGGACGACGAGCAGTACGCCGATGATCAGGGATCCTGCGCCCGCCGTGGTGGCCATGGCCACGGTCAGGCCACCGAGCTTGAGGTGCGCGTACGGGAAGTACATGATCGGGAGGCCGCTGATCATGACCAACAGCCCCGCCCAGAACGGGCGGGTGCCCCGCCAGGCGCGGAACTGCTGCCTCCGGTGGGCGAACTGGCCGGGCGCGGCAGGACTCTCGGCGCTCATGGAAAACAGCTCCCTGGTGCGGCGTTGCTCTTGATGAGGGTGTATCGCGAAGAATGTGGGGGGATGTGAAGGCGACGAGCGAGAGATGGCAGGCGGGGGACCGTAACGGCTCCCCCGCCCGTCACTGAGCGCCTAGTAGCACTCGATTCCCGCGCCGCTGCCCCAGCTCAGCCCCATGTGCAGGTCGGAGAGCTTGAAGGTGCCGGCCGTGGTGGCCCACGCCGTCTGCTTCACATCGGTCAGCACGGCCTTGTCGGCCTGCTGGGCGAACCCGAACGGGCTGGACTTCTCCCCGTCCGCGGTCTTGGGCTTCGGGGTCTTCCCGCTGGTGGTCCCGGCGGGGACGCCGATGTCGATGCCCGAGAACACGGCATCTTTCGCGTCGAGGTTGGCGACATCGATGTAGATCTGGTCGGCTTCGACCTTCGTTCCCTTGTCACCCGCGGTCAGCTTGAGGGTGACGGACTTGTTCAGGAACGGAACCGGGGTGACCACGGACTGACACATGTCGGTGATCGTGGCGTGGCTGAACGCCGACACCGACACCGGGTGCGCCTCGTCCTTGCCCTCAAGACTCTTGCCCGAGTCTATGGAGCCGTACTGGTTCATGTCGTAGCCGACGAGCTCGCCGGCCCGGACCTTGAACTCCTGCCCCGACACACTGAACGACGCGGCAAGCGCGCCCTGTGCGAGGGCGACACCTATCACAGCCGTGGCGGCAACGCTGGGCACCATCACCACAGCGAACCGCTTCCATCTTGTCCCGCCACGCACCTGGGACTCCATATTTCCTCCTTCTCGGACGTACATCTCCTGGCCCTGACTGCCCCCTGTCAAAAGGCGGCTCAGCCGGGCAGGGATGGGAGAAGTGCTACGTCCTCGGGAAGGAGAGCGCCCGCACTCGGAGGCGCCAATTGCGCACCGATCACCGGCGATCACCCCCGAGCGACTACCACTGGTCGCGCCTGACACGCATCACGCACAACCTTGCCGGACAGGCTCCGCCGTGTGGGCGAAGACCCCCCTGTCCGAGAGCCGGCGCACCTGCCGCCGACCCTGCTCGGTGGGGACCCAAGGAATCCCGCCACCCAACCGGCTGTCGGGGTACGGGAAAGGACCGAGCGTCGCCGATCGTGGTGCATTCTCGCCGCCCGCACAAGGGGCTTCGTTACTCGGTAGTAACGGCCGGATAACCGAACAACGACCCGCTGGTCTCGGTCGACGACGCTGGGTGGCAAACAGGGGGAGGACAAAGCAGTTGATCGATGGACAGAATCCGACAGATCAACGGCCCTGACTTACTGGAAGTAACAGCGGCCGCGTTTACCAAGTTTTGGTAAAGCGCGGCCGCAGTGACGTTCTGTCGGCAAATCTTTCACTCGGGCACCACATGCCGTGGTGTTTAGCAACTGGTCAGAACCGGGCTCGCGCCCCGCTCGGACCCCCCGCTCAGAACAGGGCGCGGGAGAGCGCCCTGCGGGCGGCGGACACCCGTGGATCGTCGGCGCCCACCACCTCGAAGAGCTCAAGTAGCCGAATCCGTACGGTGTCCCGCTCGTCACCCGCCGTGCGGCGCACGGTGTCGATGAGCCGCCCGAACGCGTCCTCGACATGCCCGCCGACCAGATCGATGTCCGCGGCGGCGATCTGCGCCTGTGCGTCACCCGGCTTCTCGGCCGCCTCCTTGCGCACCTGCTGCGGGTCCAGGCTCTGTACCCGGTGGAGCAACTCGGCCTGGGCGAGCCCCAGTTTGGCCTCGCTGTTGCCGGGGTCGTCACTCAGTACGTTCTTGTACGCCTGGACGGCACCGCCGAAGTCCCCTGCGTCCAGGGCACGTACGGCGGCTTCGAGGAGTGCGTCGTACGGTCCCGCGGGGACGGCCGCGGGCTGCGGGGCGGCGCCCGGTTGGGCGTCCGGGTCGACCGCGAGACCGGTCAGCCCGAAGCGCTGCTCGGCGACCTGCACCAGCTGGTCCAGGGTCTGCTGGATCTGCTCCTTGCCCGCCGCACCCTGGAAGAGCGGCAGGGCCTGGCCGGCGACGACGGCGAACACGGCCGGGATGCCCTGCACCCCGAACTGCTGCATCAGCATCTGGTTGGCGTCGACGTCGATCTTGGCGAGGAGCAGGCGCCCGCTGTACTCGACGACGAGCTGCTCAAGGACGGGGCTCAGCTGCTTGCAGGGCTCGCACCACTCGGCCCAGAAGTCGATGACGACCGGGACCTCGGTGGACCGCTGCAGGACATCGCGCTCGAAGCCCGCCTCGTCTACGTCGATGACGAGATCGGCCGGGGAGACGGCACCGGGGCCGCCGCCCTGCCGTGCGGCTTCGGCGCGCGCCTGCTCCGCCTTCGCCTTGGCCTCCTGGGCCGCCTTCACCGCGGCGAGGTCGACGACTCCGCTCATGGACATGTTCCGTGGCTGCATGCGTCTATCCTCCCCCGTGGGCGCGCGTCTGTGAAAAGCGATGTGAAAGCCGGTCGTGCAGCGCGGTCCTGACGCCGGGTCCCCACCCCACGCCGTGCGTACCACCGCCCGCGTACGTCCGCCGCGAGCTTTCGCTACGAGTCGTAGCGTAATGGCACTGCGTGCCTGCCCGGTACCCCGCCCCGGTGATCTCTCTCACTGCGACCGAGAACCGCCGGTTATGGTCGGAGGATGCAGAGCCGCACCCCTGCCCCCCGCGCCACAGGACGCCCGCGCAGCGCCGCCGCGGACACCGCGATCCTCGCGGCGACGAGGGCGGCGCTGGTGGAGCTGGGCTGGTCGAAGCTGACGCTGGGAGATGTGGCTACCCGTGCGGGGGTCGCGAAAACCACCCTCTACCGCCGCTGGGCCGGCAAGAACGAACTCGTCGTCGACGCGGTGGCCGAACTCTTCGACGAACTGGAACTCCCCGACAGCGGGACCCTCGCCGCGGACATCGAGGGCGTGGTCCTCCAGTTCGCGGCGATCCTGGACCGACCGGAGGCGAAGAACGGCCTGATGGCGGTGGTGGCGGAGTCATGCCGCGACGACGCGCTGCGCGAACGCATCCGGTCCTCGATCGTCGACCGCCAGAAACGGCTGGTCCTGGAGGGCCGCGAACGCGCCCAGGCCCGCGGCGAACTCCCGCCGCCGGCGGACCCCGTCGAGGCGGCCCGCACGGTCGACCTGATCTTCGACATGGTGGCGGGAGCGGTGGTCCACCGCACGCTGGTCAGCGCGGAACCGGCGGACGAGGCATGGGTCCACGGCTTCACCCAGGTGCTGTTGACGGGTTTGGCGGGGTCGCCTGTGGAGTGAGGCGCGCGGGTGGGGTCAGAACCCCGCCGGCTCGGTGTACACCCCCCACTCGTCCCGCAGCACCCCGCAGATCTCCCCGAGGGTCGCCTCCGCGCGTACGGCGTCCAGCATCGGCTGGATCATGTTGGAGCCGTCGCGGGCGGCCACGAGCATGCCGTCCAGGGCCGTTCGAACAGCCCCTTCGTCCCTCGCCGCCTTACGGCCGCTCAGCGCCCGCACCTGCTCGCGCTCCACCTCGTGACTCACCCGCAGGATCTCCAGATCGCCGGTGACCGAGCCATGGTGGACGTTCACCCCCACGACCCTCTTCTCGCCCTTCTCCAGGGCCTGTTGGTACCGGAAGGCCGCCTCGGCGATCTCGCCCGTGAACCACCCGTCCTCGATGCCGCGCAGGATGCCGGACGTGATGGGCCCGATGGGATGCCGCCCGTCGGGATGCGCCCTGAGCCCCCGCTCCTTGATCTGCTCGAAGATCTTCTCCGCGTCCGCCTCGATCCGGTCCGTCAGCTGCTCGACGAACCAGGAACCGCCCAGCGGGTCGGCCACGCTCGCTACCCCGGTCTCCTCCATGAGCACCTGCTGGGTGCGCAGCGCGATCTCCGCGGCCTGCTCGGAGGGAAGCGCGAGGGTCTCGTCCAGCGCGTTGGTGTGCAGGGAGTTGGTCCCGCCCAGGACCGCGGCCAGCGCCTCGACCGCCGTACGCACCACGTTGTTGTACGGCTGCTGCGCGGTCAGCGAGACACCCGCGGTCTGGGTGTGGAACCGCAGCCACTGCGCCTTCTCGGAACGCGCTCCGTACACGTCCCGCATCCACCGCGCCCAAATGCGCCGCGCCGCCCGGAACTTGGCGATCTCCTCGAAGAAGTCGACGTGCGCGTCGAAGAAGAAGGACAGTCCGGGCGCGAACACGTCGACGTCAAGACCGCGCGACAGGCCCAGCTCCACGTACCCGAACCCGTCCGCGAGCGTGTACGCCAGCTCCTGCGCCGCCGTGGAACCGGCCTCACGGATGTGGTACCCGGAGACGGACAGCGGCTTGTAGGCGGGGATGCCGGCCGCGCAGTACTCCATCAGGTCGCCGATCAGGCGCAGGTGCGGCTCGGGCTGGAAGAGCCACTCCTTCTGCGCGATGTACTCCTTGAAGATGTCCGTCTGGAGCGTGCCGTTGAGGACGGACGGATCCACGCCCTGCCGCTCGGCGGCGACCAGGTACATGCAGAAGACGGGGACGGCCGGTCCGCTGATCGTCATCGACGTGGTGACGTCACCCAGCGGAATGTCCTGGAACAGGACCTCCATGTCCGCCGCCGAGTCGATGGCGACCCCGCAGTGCCCGACCTCGCCGAGGGACCGGGGGTCGTCGGAGTCCCGCCCCATCAGCGTCGGCATGTCGAAGGCGACCGACAGGCCGCCGCCTCCGTTGGCGAGGATCTTCTTGTACCGCTCGTTGGTCTGCTCGGCGTTCCCGAACCCGGCGAACTGGCGGATGGTCCACGTCCGCCCCCGGTAGCCGGTCGGATACAGCCCGCGCGTGAAGGGGTACTCCCCCGGCCACCCGATCCGCTCGAAGCCCTCGTACGCGTCCCCCGGCCGGGGCCCGTACACCGGCTCCACGGGATCACCCGAGAGGGTGCTGAAGTCGGCCTCACGCTTGCGCGAGGCGTCGTACCGGGCCTGCCAGCGTCGGCGGCCCTCTTCGATGGCGTCAGCGTCCATACCTTCGAAGTTACTAGGACGTCCAAGTAAACGCGAAGGACGACCGCCGTACGCGTGTTGTACGGCGGTGGGGGTTATGCCTTGACGGGCGCGGGAGCCTCTTCGGTGAACTTGCCCTCCAGCTCGCGGCTGATCTTCCGCTCCACGAAGAAGGCGGCCGTCGGAATCGTCCCGGCGAGCAGCACCCAGACCTGCTTGAGGATGGGCCACCTCGCCTTGGAACCCAGGTCGAAGGCGAAGACCAGGTAGACCACGTACAGCCAGCCGTGCGCGATGGCGACGACGCGGGTGACGTCCGCGGCGCCGTCGATGTCCAGGCCGTACTTGGCGATCATGCTCAGGCACAGCAGGACCAGCAGCACACCGGTGACGTAGGCCAGGACGCGGTAGCGGGTCAGCACGCTCTTTTTCATGCCTACGAGCGTAACCACGCGTTCCGGGAGATCTTGCCCCGGGTCAGTCCTCGTCGAAGTCGTGCGCGGCGACCCTCAGCGGCCGCAGCATCGCGAAGATCTCCGCGCACTCCTCGGCGTCGTACACGCCGAGCCCGAAGTCCATCGCCATGAGGTCACGCGTGGCGGCCTCGACGACCTCGCGGCCCTTGTCGGTAATGGAGGCGAGGGTGCCGCGGCCGTCGTTGGGGTTCGGGCGCTTGTCGACCAGACCGGACCGGACCAGGCGGTCCACGGTGTTGGTGACCGAGGTGGGGTGCACCATGAGCCGCTCACCGATCTTCGACATCGGCAGTTCGCCGGCCTTGGAGAAGTTGAGCAGCACCAGCGCCTCGTACCGCGCGAACGTCAGCCCGTACGGCTTGACCACGGCGTCGACCTCGGCGAGCAGGATCTGGTGCGCACGCATGATGGAGGTGATCGCGGCCATGGACGGCACGTTTCCCCAGCGCTGCTTCCAGAGTTCGTCGGCGCGGGCGATGGGGTCGAAGGGAAGACTGAGCGGCTTCGGCACGGCAACGACCTTACCGGCCGGTCACATCGTGGTCAGCACCGTCTCGCGTTTCAGACGGTGCGGGTTCGGTGGGGGCGGGCGTTGTGCGCAGTTCCCCGCGCCCCTGGGTGCCTGCGGCGGCCCGTTGCGGCTCCGGTGGGGGCTTGTGTAGCGCGTGCGGTCTGGTGGGTGGGTCGGGG
>NZ_JBITGI010000030.1:0-7422 GCF_044456945.1 Streptomyces sp. NPDC050759
GTGCTCGGTAACGGACGCCGGCCGCTGCGGGCGGACACCCCCCACCCCGTCCCCTGCGCGCCGTACGCGGCCAACGGCCCGTCGTGGCGCACGGTACGGCGAACGGTGCGGGAGGTGGCGAGCGGTCCGTCGTGGCGCCGGTGACTGCCACCCCTTAGGGGCGCGGGGAACTGCGCGACCAGCCCCCACCGGCCCACACCCGCCCGACAACCCCACCCGGCACACCCCTAGGCGCCCGGCTCAAGCCCAGCGCAGCGGCCGCGTAACCTCGGCAGCAGACCACTCCGTCGCCCAGGGAGCCCCGTGACCACCCAGCCCTTGCTCGCCGAGCTCATCCTCAGGGCCAGGGCCGAGGCGCACTCGCGGACCTCGTCGGCGTGTGGCTGCGGAGCGACCACCCTCGTCGACCGCCCCGACGCCACAGTCGTCCGGCACGCGGACACCGTCGCGAAGGCCCATGCCCCCGACACCGTCGACCTGATTCCCCGCCTCGCCGCGGCCGCCCACCTCCCCGGCATCTTCCTGCCCCCACTCGGCGAGAGCCCCATCGACCTGCACGGCAGACTCGTCACCTTCTGGCCGTACGGCGAACCCGTGGACCCGGAGAACCCCGACGCCGCCCCCTGGGAAACCGCCGCCACCCTCCTCGCCCGTCTCCACCGCACCCCCGCCCCACCCGGCCTGCCCCCCATGCGCGGCCCCGTCAAAGCAGCCCTCGCCGTTGCCCGCCTCCTCGCCGCCGGCCGCCTGAGGCATACCGCGCCCGTGCTTCGCGCCTGGCTCACTCTCCCGCCCTGGGCCCGCGCCGAGACCCCGATGTCCGACACGACGACCCTCTGCCACGGTGACCTCCACCTCGGTCAACTCGTCCGGCACCCCGCCCCCGACGGCCCCTGGCACCTCATCGACGTCGACGATCTCGGCGTGGGGGAACCCGCCTGGGACCTCGCCCGCCCCGCCGCATGGTTCGCCTGCGGCCTGCTGTCGCCCGACGACTGGTCCCGCTTCCTCGGCGCCTACCGGGCGGCCGGGGGCCCCGCTGTTCCCGCCGAGGGCGACCCCTGGCCGGCACTGGACGTCGCCGCCCGTGCGCTCGTCGTGCAGACCGCGGCCCGGGCGATAGCCAAGGCGACCGAGGCGGGCCGTCCGCTCGACGACGTGGAGCAGGCCGTCGTCGACGCCTGTGACCGAATGGGTTCCGCCCCGCCGCAGTTGACGGGCGGTTTCGCGAAGTAGGGTGCAACCGACCAGGGCCGGACGGAGTCTGTCCTGGCGTAACGCGAAGCAGGACCAACGGGCGAGGAGTTGAGCCGACGATGCAGTGTCCGAAGTGTCACGCACCGATGCACACCTACAACCGCAACGGTGTCCAGATCGAGCAGTGCAGCGGCTGCCGTGGGATCTTTCTCGACTACGGCGAGCTGGAGGCGCTGACCCGGCTGGAGGGCCAGTGGGGCGGCGGCCCCGCCGTTCCGCCACCGCCGGCCGCTCCGCAGTACCCGGCCCAGCCCGGCGCACCGGCCTGGGGCGCTCCGCAGCACGGAGGTGGGCACTACGGTGGTCATCACGGCGGTCACCACCGCAACCGCGGCTTCGGCCACATGCTGTTCTCCAGCTGACCGGGCAACGAGGAAGCCCCCGGCCGCAGGGCTGGGGGCTTCGGTGTGTGCGCGATACTGGGATTGAACCAGTGACCTCTTCCGTGTCAGGGAAGCGCTCTCCCGCTGAGCTAATCGCGCGGGACGTCACGACCAAGATCGTGAATACTGCGTGCGCGATACTGGGATTGAACCAGTGACCTCTTCCGTGTCAGGGAAGCGCTCTCCCGCTGAGCTAATCGCGCGGAGGATCCTGAGATCCAGTGGACGATACTGGGATTGAACCAGTGACCTCTTCCGTGTCAGGGAAGCGCTCTCCCGCTGAGCTAATCGTCCTTGGAGGTGGAGACGGGATTTGAACCCGTGTAGACGGCTTTGCAGGCCGTTGCCTCGCCTCTCGGCCACTCCACCAGGAGTGCAGGGGCTCGGGAAGATCCCCTGTTTCCATCGAGCGGACGACGAGGCTCGAACTCGCGACCTCAACCTTGGCAAGGTTGCGCTCTACCAACTGAGCTACGTCCGCTTGTCGTTTCGTTCCGCTCTCGCGGCCCGGCGACGAGTTGAACTCTAGCGGATTCCGGGGCCAGTACAAAAACGCGTTTGCGCAGCGTGCTGCGGTGCGCATGTCGACGTACGTGGTCAGGGCGGCCTGAGGGACATGGCCAGGTCACCCGCAAGGACACCGGCCATAGACTCGACAGCGTGCTCGACCTCCCTCCTCTCGCCCGTTTCGGCGACCGCGTCGCCACCGGTCTCCTCGATGTCACCAGCGATCCCGCGGCTCTGGACTCCACCGGCTTCTGGGCCGTCGCCGCGGACTTCGAGGGCGGTCTGACCTGCGCCCGCTTCGCCGACGTACGCCTGGAGCCGGTGCCCGCGCCACGGCCCGGAGCGTGGTCAGGACCCCTGGCCGGTGACTGGACGTCATCGCTGGATCGCGCCGCGTACATGGAGGGTGTACGTCGGATCCGCGCGCACATCGCCACCGGCGAGGTCTACCAGGCCAACCTCTGCCGTGTGCTGACCGCGCCCCTCGCACCCGGCGCTGACGTGGACGCGCTGACCGCGCTGCTGGCCCGCGGCAACCCGGCGCCCTATGCGGGAACGATCCGGCTGCCCGGACACGGGGTCGAGATCGCCACCGCCTCGCCCGAGCTGTTCCTGCGCCGGGAGGGGCTGATCGTGGAGTCGGGGCCGATCAAGGGGACCGGGCGGACCGAGGACGACCTGCTGGCCAAGGACTACGCCGAGAACGTGATGATCGTGGACCTGGTGCGGAACGACTTGGGGCGGGTGTGCGCCACGGGCAGCGTCACCGTTCCCGATCTGTGCGCCGTGGAGAAGCATCCCGGTCTCGTCCATCTCGTGTCGACCGTGCGGGGCGAGCTGTACGAGGGGGCCGGCTGGGCCGAGCTGCTCGAGGCCGCATTCCCGCCCGGCTCGGTCACCGGAGCGCCCAAGTCCAGCGCCCTGCGGATCATCGACGCCCTGGAGACCGCGCCCCGGGGACCGTACTGCGGAGGCGTTGGCTGGGTCGACGCCGACCGGGGCACCGGGGAGCTGGCCGTCGGCATCCGTACCTTCTGGGTCGACCGTGCCGACGGAGTGCTGCGCTTCGGCACCGGCGCAGGTATCACCTGGGGGTCCGACCCCGAGGGGGAGTGGCGGGAGACCGAGCTGAAGGCGTCCCGGCTGCTCGCGATAGCGTCGGGGAGGTACGAGGTGAGTGGAGGGACCCTTACGTGAAGATCTGGCTCGACGGCGGGCTGCAGGACACCGAGACCGCCCGCGTCTCCGTCTTCGATCACGGGCTGACCGTGGGCGACGGCATCTTCGAGACGCTGAAGACGGTGGACGGCCGCCCCTTCGCCCTCACCCGGCATCTCGACCGGCTGACGCTGTCGGCGCGCGGCCTGGGGCTGCCCGACCCCGATCACGACGAGATCCGCCGCGCCTGCGCCGCCGTACTCGAAGCGAATCCCGTGCCGCTCGGGCGGCTGCGCATCACGTACACCGGTGGTCATGGCCCTCTTGGGTCCGACCGGGGAGAGCACGGGCCGACCCTGGTGGTCGCCCTCGGCGAGTCCGCCCCGCGACCCGACTCCACGGCCGTGATCACGGTTCCGTGGACCCGTAACGAGCGCGGCGCTCTCACCGGACTCAAGACCACCTCGTACGCCGAGAACGTCGTCGCACTCGCACGCGCGCGTGCCCACTCCGCTTCCGAGGCGCTGTTCGCCAACACGGTCGGACAGCTGTGCGAGGGCACCGGGTCGAACGTCTTCGTCGTGCTCGACGGCGAGATCCACACTCCGCCGCTCACCTCCGGCTGCCTCGCGGGCATCACGCGCGCGTTGACCGTGCAATGGACCGGAGCCAGGGAGACCGACCTGCCGCTCGACGTCCTGGAGCGGGCCGACGAGGTCTTCCTCACCTCGACTCTGCGGGACGTCCAGGCCGTCCACCGCGTCGACGCGCGCGAACTGCCGGGCGCACCCGGCCCGGTGACCGCGAAGGCCATGCGGATCTTCGAGGAGCGGGCCGGCGACGACCTCGATCCGTAAAGCCCGGGATATTGGGCTGACCTGGCGCGCGGCAGCGGGTAGAACTCCGGTGATGACCACCACTCTGCGGCCGACCGAGCCGCTTCAGCGCGGCTCCGACGGGGCGCTGTCCCGCCACTACACGGTGTGCGTGAACAGCCGTCCCGTCGGGGCGATACACCTCGCGACCCATCCGTCGTTCGGGCCGGCCGTGGCCCAGATCCGCGATCTGCGGATCGAGGAACCGGACCGCAGGCGCGGCCGGGGCACGGTCGCCGCGCTCGCCGCCGAGGAGGTGGCGCGGGGCTGGGGCTGCGGACAGCTGGAGATCAGGGTCCCCGCCGACGTCGAGCCCGCGCTGCGGCTCGCCACCATGCTCGGATACGTCCATCGCAACCGCGGTATGGAGAAGCGGCTCGGCGCCGCCGCGCCCGAACTGCCCGCGGGCAGTCGCGGCAGGCCCATGACGGAGGCCGAGTTCGGGCCGTGGGCGGAGCGCGGCGTCGCGGAGTACACCCGGGACTGGGCCGACCGCGGGGTGCCCGAGACCGAGGCGAGGACCAGGGCGGAGAGGGACATCGAACGGTTGACGGAGCGCGGCCTCGCGACCGAGGACGCGCTCTTCAGCGTGCTGGAGCACGACGGGGTGCGGGTCGGCATCCTGTGGGTGGAATTCGTCGGCGACAAGGCGTTCGTCTACGACGTCGAGACCGAGGAGGCCTTCCGGGGCCGTGGGTACGGCCGTTC
Organism: Streptomyces sp. NPDC050759; assembly: GCF_044456945.1. Lineage (NCBI taxonomy): Bacteria > Bacillati > Actinomycetota > Actinomycetes > Kitasatosporales > Streptomycetaceae > Streptomyces > Streptomyces sp. NPDC050759. The sequence goes on from NZ_JBITGI010000030.1 coordinate 4,889, forward strand.
GCTGATGCTGCTGGCCGAGGCCCAGACGATCGCCTCCGGCAGACGGGTCCTGGCCCTCAACGTCTTCGCGGGCAACACACCGGCGGAGCGGCTGTACGAGTCGCTGGGCTACGAGACGGTGGGTTACTCGATGTACAAGAGCCTGCTCTGAGGTCGGCTCACTCCTGCCCGGCGAGCAGCCGGTCCACGATCTGTTCGATCCGCTCCCGCAGCCCGTCCTGGCTCTTGCCGCCGTCGAGACGCTCGCCGTCGATGACGTACGTCGGGGTCCCGGTCACGCCGATCGCCTTGCCCTCGGCCTGGTCGGCGTCCACGATCAGGATGTGCCGGCCGTCGATCAGCGCGGTGTCGAACTCCTCGGCGTCGAGCCCCAGTTCACGGGCGACCTCGACCAGGAAGGGTTCTCCCGCACGGTCCAGTTCTGCCACCCGCTCCAGCACGGCCTCGACGAACTCCCAGCCCCTGCCCTGCTCCAGCGCCTCCTCGGCGGCCTGCGCGGCGGCGAAGGAGTGCTTGTGCTTCTCCAGCGGGAAGTGCCGCAGCCGCAGCTCCAGACGGTCGCCGTAACGGGCACGCAGGGCCCGGACGTCGTCCAGCGCGTCACGGCAGTCCGGGCACTGCAGCTCGCACCAGACATCGAGAACGGGCACGGCCGGACGGACGGGGGAGGGGTCGCTCATGCGCCCAGTCTCCCAGCTCCGGGCCACCCGTCCGAATCGGCCCCGGCCGTCCACGACGGCGTCCGCCTGCTTCGTCGGTACGACCCGGACCGGCACCTCGGGAGGAGTCGACCCGGAGATGTCCCTGATGTCCTGCCGGGGCATGGCCCGGCAGGGGTCGGGAGGTGCAGGATGGATAGGGACGAAGCGGCACGTTGCCGATCGAGCACCGCCTGGAGGACCGGATGATTGCCGAGACCGTCTGTTCCGCCGTCGCCGCGGCCGGCCTGGGCATCGCGGCGGTCACCGCGTACCGGAAGCGTTTCCTCGCGGCCACCCGTATCGCCGCCTACTCCCTCGTCCCGCTCGGCCTGGTGATGACCGGAGTCGTCGACTGGATCGCGGACACCGCCTTCAGCCCGACGGCCTGGGCGGGCTTCGGTGTGCTCGGCCTTTCGTGGGTGCTCTTCTCGACCACGCGTGCGGTGGAGCGCCGCCGCGGCGGCACCCGCAAGGAGCGCAAGGCGGCTCGCGGCGCCCAGCAGGAGGCGGTGGCGCCCGCGGCCTCGGCACCCTCGCTCGGACCGGCCGTCCGCACCCCGGCGACCCGCCCCGCGGACAAGCCCCGGGCCGCCGGGTCGGCCGCGGACGACTTCAGCGACATCGAGGCCATCCTGAAGAAGCACGGCATATGACTGTCGCGTGGTGAACTGAAACGTTCGTACTGGGGTCCGTATCCGTCCGTAAGCGATCACGACTCGAAACGGACATCACGGAATCCGGCGAACTCCCGGTCATTCCGGGCGTGTTGATCGCGCCGGGGGCGTCGACTGCGCCATCATCGCCGCGAGATGCTGGACACCGAACAGAGCGACACCGCGCCGCCGCAGAACGAGCCGCGTGGATGCCTTTTCGCCCTTTCCCAGCCACCGCTGATGATCTTCCTTGCGGTGATCGGGTGTCTGCTGCTCATGGCTGCGCTGCACGATCTGCTGCTGCTCTGAGCCGTACCCGTGGGTCCCCGGCGCCACCCGCCGGGGACCACGTCGACCAGCCCGCGAGGGCTCCATCACGGCCGCCGGGACGTCAGCCCGCGGCCTCCTTGCGACGCGCTCGGTACGCGGCCACATGCAGACGGTTTCCGCAGGTCCGGCTGTCGCAGTAGCGCCGCGAGCGGTTGCGGGACAGGTCGACGAAGGCCCGTCGGCAGTCGGGCGCCTCACAGCGCCGCAGCCGCTCCTGCTCTCCGGCCACCACGAAGAACGCCAGCGCCATCCCGCAGTCGGCCGCCAGATGGTCGGCGACCGAGGCACCCGGCGCGAAGTAGTGCACATGCCAGTCGTAGCCGTCGTGATCCGTGAGCTGGGGAGTGGTGCCCGCGGCGGCGACCAGATCGTTGATCAGCGCGGCGGCGGCCCGGGCGTCCGGGGCGGCGAACACCGAGGCGAACCGGCCGCGGATCTTGCGCACGGCGGACAGATCGAACTCCGAGAGCACCCCGACATCACTGATCTCGTGCTTTCGTACGAAATTCTCGAGCGCCGCGACATCCGACAGTCCGTCCGACGCCGCGTCGTCCTCCGGTGCGGTGTTCACCAGATCGACCACGGTGTCGAGGGCGCACCGGGTGTCGTGGGTGATCAGCACGATTCGCTCCCTGGCCTGGGGGTCGGGCGAATGCCCGCCGATGCTGGCCGATGGTAGTGGCTCGCCGGGCCCCGGTGACGGGTAGCACGACAGGTGCCGTGGGGGGGGGGGGCGGCCCCCCCCCCCCCCCCGGCGGGGGGGGGGCGGGGGGTGCACCCCCCCCCCCCCCCCCCCCGGGGGCGCGCCCCGGGGGGCGGGGGGGCCCACGCCCCCGCCGATCCCCCCCCG
>NZ_JBITGI010000030.1:7432-32876 GCF_044456945.1 Streptomyces sp. NPDC050759
CCACGGTTCCGCGCGGGGGGGGGGGGGGGGGGGTACTGCCGCCGGTGGGGGGCGTTTGGGGGGGGGGGGCGGGCCCCGGGGGGGGGGGGGCCGCCCGGGGGGGGGGGGGGGGCCGCCCCCCCCCCCCACGGCACCTGTCGTTCCCTATGCGGTTGTACCTGCCCGAGCCGTCTCCCCGAGTGGACGGCGCCGGGCGGCTCTGTGGGACCTCGCCCCTAGCTTTCCGCCAGGATGTGCGAGAGCTCCTGATCCAGATCGAAGTGCCGGTGTTCCGTGCCCGGGGGCACGGCGGCGTCCGTCCGCTTCAGGAACGACTCCAGGGCCCGCGCCGGGGCCTCGAGCAGTGCCTCGCCCTCAGGGGAGCTCAGGGCGATGCAGACGACGCCCTGACCGTGACTGCGCGACGGCCAGACTCGGACGTCGCCGGTTCCGGTGGGCCGGTGGAGGCCCTCCGCGAGGAGGTCGCGGGCGAACACCCACTCGACGGTTTCCTCGGCTCCGGTGTGGAAGGTGGCGTGCACGGCGTAGGGGTCGGCCGTGTCGTACCGCAGGCCTGCGGGGACAGGCAGGGAGGACTCGCTCGACACAACGAGGCGCAGGTGCAGCTCGCAGCTGACCGTGGTGTTCATAAGCGCCAGGGCCTTTCGCTCAGTGTGCGCTCGGGGATTCGCACGTCGGCGAAATCGACATGCCACCTACGGTGCCGTTGTAAACCCCTCTGAGTGTTTTGCGTGCGTTTACGTAACTCTTCCGGCCGAGCACCTCTTCGAGAGGTACGACCATTCCGGTGACTGGTTTCTCTCGGGTAGGGTTTGGCTGTATGAATACGGGGAGTGACGAGCCGGGCGAGGTTGCCGTGTCGGCGGACGACGAGACCGGCGAGAAGACGGACGGGACGAAGGACGGGCAGGGGCTCGGCTCGCGGGCGCCTGAGTTCGTGAAGGCCCGCCGCCTGTTGCATCTGAGCTGGCAGGTCCTCATCTTTGTCATCGGCCTGGCGGTCGTGGTGGCCGGCATCATCATGCTGCCGCTGCCCGGACCCGGGTGGGTCGTGATCTTCGGCGGCATGGCGATCTGGGCGACCGAGTTCGTCTGGGCCCAGCTCGTGCTCCGCTGGACCAAGCGCAAGGTGACCGAGGCGGCCCAGCGCGCCCTCGATCCCAAGGTGCGGCGGCGCAACATCATCCTGACGTCGATCGGCCTGGTGATCGTGGCCGCAATCCTCGGGGTCTACCTCTGGAAGTTCGGCTTCGAGATGCCCTGGAACATCAAGAACCAGTGAGCCGCGCGGGGGTGCCCAGGCTGTCACCGCTGGTCACGGGCACCCCCTGACATGGGGTAATCTTCTTCCTGCGTCCGGGCGATTAGCTCAGTGGGAGAGCGCTTCGTTCACACCGAAGAGGTCACTGGTTCGAACCCAGTATCGCCCACCCGGACCGACGGCCCGTCTGCGAGAGCGCAGACGGGCCGTCGGCGTGTGCGGGGGCCGATGTGAAGGCCCGGGGCTGTCGGCTCCGCCCGAGTGACCCTCCGCAGCGACGCCTCTCCGCAGCCCGTTCTTTTTCGGCCGCCCGCCGGTCCTGTACACCGGCCTGCGCCCCGTTCGACGGGTCGGACCCGCGTCTCTCACCTGGGCCGTCGTCAGTTCCCGGAAGACGAACGGCCGTTGGAGGCGCGCCGACCTCTCACCACATTCAGAAGAAATTCCTGTCCGAATCATTGACGCACCCCCGGGCCCTCCGTAGCTTGTGCCAGCAAGCGCTTACTTGAAACGATTCATGCAGGCGGCGACGCTGCGGGGAGGGGCTCGACTGTGGGAACCAGCAGGAATGTTGAGAGGCGAACGATCCTGAAGGCGGCCGGGGCTACAGCGGCGACGCTGGGGCTGGCCGCGACGACCGGGTGCGGAGGTGACAGCGGCAGTTCCGGAGACGGGACGGTGACACTCCGTTACGCGTGGTGGGGTGGCGAGCCGCGCACCATCGCCATCAAGAAGACCATCGCGCTCTTCGAGAAGAAGTATCCGAAGATCAAGATCAAGCCTGAATTCACCGACTATGAAGCGTTCTGGGAGAAGTTCCAGACCCAGGCCTCCGGTGGAAATCCGCCGGACGTTTTCCAGAACGCGGTCGGTTTCCTGCGCAAGTACGACAAGCGCGGTGTTCTGCTGGATCTCAAGTCGCAGGCGGACGCCGGGAATCTGAGCCTGGACAACTTCCGCAACGGCGTTCTGGCGAACGGTCAGGTCGACGGCAAGCAGATCGCCGTTCCGGTCGGCGCCAACACCATGTCGCTCGTCATCGACCTCAACGCCTTCAAGAAGGCGGGCGTCGAGGCGAAGTTCGGCTGGACCTGGGACGAGTACTTCGCCGCGCTCCAGACGATCCAGGACAAGCTGAAGGTCGCCGGCGACACCGGCTATTTCGCCATCATGTACCTCTACGACCTGTACCTGCGCCAGAACGGAAAGGCCTTCTTCACCGACTCCGATCTCGGCTTCACCGAGGACGACCTGACGCAGTGGTGGACGGACGGCTACAAGCGCGTGAAGTCCGGTCTGGTCGCCGACCCGAAGAAGATCGAGCAGGTCAAGCCCAAGTCCGGGCTCTCGGCGGGCCTCGCCGCGTCCGAGTTCACCTGGGACAACTTCTCCATCCGCTACGAGGGCGAGGGCACCTCGGACTACGGGCTCGCGCCGATCCCGACCACTGATGGCAAGCAGACCGGCCAGTACCTCGGCTCGCTGATGCTCAGCGGTTTCTCCGGGACCAAGCACCCCAAGGAAGTCGCACAGTTCATCAGCTTCATGGTCCACGACCCCGAGGTCGGCAAGATCATGGGCTACGACCGCGGCATCCTCGCCACGACCGAGCAGTACGACGCGTTCAAGCCCACCGACGCCCAGAACAAGGGTGTCGCGGCGTACGAGGACGAGGTCGCCAAGGCCGGTGTGCTCGGGAAGATCACCCCGCACCCGTCCGGCGCCGACGTCATCGAGGCGGCGTTCCTGCGTCTGGGCGGTGAGGTGGCCCAGGGCAAGTCCAAGCCGGCCGATGCCGCCAAGTCGCTGTTCAGTGAGGCCAAGGCCGCGTTCGCGGGCTGAGGGGACGTACCACCATGACGCTCGTCAAGGAAGCGCCCGTGCGCCCGGCCGGGAAGCGGCCCGCCGCTCCCGCCGCCGGGCGGCGCGGGCGGCGCCGCGAGAACCTCGCCGGCTACCTCTTCATGTCGCCGTGGATCGCGGGATTCCTGCTGCTCACGGCGGGGCCGATGATCGCGTCGCTGTACTACGCGTTCACCCGGTACAACCTGTTCACCCCGCCCGAGTGGGTGGGCTTCGACAACTTCACGACGATGTTCCACGACCCGCGCTGGCAGAAGTCGGTGGAGGTCACACTCAAGTACGTCGTCGTGGCCACTCCGCTCAAGCTGCTGCTCGCGCTCGGCGTCGCGCTGCTGCTCGCGCAGAGCCGGCGCGGGCAGGGCCTGTACCGGGCCGCGTTCTACATGCCCTCCCTCATCGGCGCCAGCGTCTCCGTCGGCTTCGTGTGGCGGGCGCTGTTCTCCGACGACGCGATCGTGGACCGTACCCAGAAGATCTTCGGCGTCGACGTGGGCGGCTGGATCGGCAATCCGGACTACGTCCTCTACTCCCTGGTGGCCCTGAGCATCTGGCAGTTCGGTGCGCCGATGGTCATCTTCCTGGCCGGTCTCAAGCAGGTCCCCCGGGAGCTGTACGAGGCCGCCGAGGTGGACGGGGCCGGCCCCTTCCGCAGGTTCTGGAACATCACGCTGCCGATGATCTCCCCGGTGCTGTTCTTCAACGTGCTGCTGGAGTCCATCCACGCGTTCCAGGTGTTCGGCTCCGCCTATGTCGTCTCCGACACCCGGTGCGGGCCCGCCGACGCCACCCTCGTCTACACCTGTTACCTCTACCAGAAGGGCTTCAAGGAGGCCCAGATGGGCTTTGCCGCCGCGATGGCCTGGTCGCTGGTGGTCGCGGTGGCGCTGGTGACGGCGGTCCTGTTCTGGTCGCAGAAGAAGTGGGTGCACTACGAGGAGGCCGCCAAGTGACCACTGTCAGCACCCCTGTGGTGCGCACCGCGAGCGAGCGGCGGCGCACCGGATCGATCGCCTGGCACGTGGGCGCGCTCGCCGTCCTCGCGGTCGTCCTGTATCCCGTGATCTGGGTGCTCGGCGCCTCGTTCAAGCCGAGCAAGGACATCATCGCCAGCATCGACCTGCTGCCGTCCAAGCCGGTCTGGGCGAACTTCTCCGGCCTCTCCGACGGCATCTCCGGCATCTCCATCGGCAGCTTCTTCACGAACTCGCTGATGTACGCGGGACTCGCCGTGGCCGGTGTCGTGATCTCCAGCTCGCTGACCGCGTACGCCTTCGCCAAGATCCGGTTCGCCGGGCGGAATCTGCTGTTCACCCTGATGATCGGCACACTGCTGCTGCCGTATCACGTGCTGCTGATCCCGCAGTACGTGATGTTCCGCAAGCTGGAACTCGTCGACACGCTGGTGCCGCTCGTGGCCGGCAAGTTCCTGGCGACGGAGGCGTTCTTCGTCTTCCTGATGGTGCAGTTCATGCGCGGACTGCCGCGCGAGTTGGACGAGGCCGCCAAGCTCGACGGCTGCGGGCATCTGAGGACCTACTGGTCGATCGTGCTGCCGTTGTGCCGCCCGGCCCTCATCACCAGCGCCATCTTCACCTTCATCAACGCGTGGAACGACTTCATGGGGCCGTTGATCTACCTCAACACCCCCTCCAAGTACACCGTCTCGCTCGGCCTGATGATGTTCCGCGACCAGGAGGGCATCTCCAACTACGGCAGCATGATCGCGATGTCGCTGGTGGCGCTGGTGCCGGTCATCGCCTTCTTCATGGCCTTCCAGCGGTACCTCATCGACGGCATGGCGACGTCAGGACTGAAGTGAGGCGGTCAGCATGGCGCAAGCGCGTGTGAAGGCGCGTCGCAGGGCCTCCGTGTTCGGCGGCGAGCGCTTCGCTCTCTTCGCCGAGTCTCTGCTCACCGGCGTGTGGATCGCCGTGGCCTGTCTCGGACTCGTCACCTACCCGGCGGCCTTCGCCGCCGGGGCACGGCACCTGCGGCGTCGTACGAGCCACGAGGGCGGCGGCTGGCGGGAGTTCGTCGCGGACTTCCGTACGGCCGTGCGCCGCGGGTGGCTCGTCGGGGTCGCCGGGTGGGTCGCGGCGGCCGCGGTCTGGGTGGACGTCCAGGCCGCACGGGCCGGTCTCCCCGGTGGCCCCCTCGTCGGGGCGGTCGGACTGTTCGCGCTGATCGGCCTCGCGGTGGCCGGGCTGCGCGCCGCGGCGGTCTGGGCTCCGGGCGCCTCCTGGCGGGCGCTGCTCGCGGACGCCGTACGCCGGACCCTGCGCGACCCCGCCGGGTCCTTCCTGATCGTCGCCGGCCTGGCCGTCGTGGCCCTGTCCGCGGGGTTCGTCGCGCCGCTGGCGGTCCCGGTCCTCGGGGCCGTCGCGGCGGCGGCCGTAGCCGTGGAGGAACGCTACCGGCGCCGCTGACGCGCGGTGCCCCCGATCCAGGTCGGTGCCCCCTGGGTGCCGCACCTCTCTCTGTCATGCCCCTGACCAGCCGCACATGGAAGGAATGGCAATGTCCCCCATCCCCCGCAGGTCCATCCTCAAAGCCGCCGCCGTCGCCGGTGCCGCCGCGCAGTTCAGCTGGGCGCTGGGAGCCAAGGACGCGCAGGCCGCGCCGAGAGCCGCCGAGGCCGACGACTCTCCCGTGACCCTGGACTGGCTGGAGGACGGCGGCCTCGGTGCCGCGCCCGGCTCCACCGTCGGTGTCCCCTGGCCCAAGGGCGTCTACCAGGAGGGCCAGAAGTTCGCGGTCCAGGACGCCGACGGCAAGGCCGTGCCGGTGCAGTCCTGGCCGATCGCCTACTGGCCCGACGGCTCGCTCAAGTGGACCGCCCACGCCGTCAGTTCGGGCAACGGCAAGCTGTCGCTGAGCGCCGGTGACGCCGCCGTACCCGACAAGAAGGTCACCGTAGACCAGAGCGGCGGCACGATTACGGTCTCCACCGGCGTCATCACCGCCAAGATCGGCAAGTCTGGTGCCACGCTCATCAAGTCGGTCACCCGCGGGTCGACGGAGATCGCCAAGAACGGGCGGCTCGTGCTGATCCGCCAGCCCGAGATCGAGGACGAGGACCAGGGCACGGTCAAGACCGAGCGCTTCGAGGGTGCCATCTCCGGGGTCACCGTCGAGCAGTCGGGCCCGGTCCGCGCGGTCGTGAAGATCGACGGCAAGCACCGCAAGGGCAGCCGGAGCTGGCTGCCGTTCTCGATCCGGCTCTACTTCTACGCGGGCGCCGACTCCTTCCGCATGGTGCACACGATCACCTACGACGGCACCCAGGAACCCGGCAAGGCGAGCGGCGACTTCATCCGCGGCCTCGGCGTCCGCTTCACCGTGCCGATGCGCGACCAGTCCTACGACCGGCACATCCGCATCGGCGGCGAGGGCACCGGTCTGCTGCGCGAGGCCGTCAAGGGCATCACCGGTCTGCGCCGCGACCCCGGCATCGCCGTGCAGGAGGCCCAGTACGCGGGCAAGAAGCTGCCCGACCCGGCCGCCTGGGACCAGCGGGTCACCACCCGGCTCCAGTACATCCCCGAGTGGGGCGACTACACCCTCTCCCAGCTCTCCGCCGACGGCTTCACCCTGCGCAAGCGGACGAAGAAGGGACACGGCTGGGTCGGCGCCGGCGGCGGCAGGCGGGCCTCCGGATTCGGTTACGTCGGTGGCGCGAGCGGCGGATTCTCCTTCGGCCTCAGGGACTTCTGGGAGAAGCACCCCGCCCAGCTCGACATCCGCGACGCCCAGACCGACGAGGCCGAGGTCACCCTCTGGCTCTGGTCACCCGAGGCACAGCCCATGGACCTGCGCTTCTACCACGACGGCATGGGACAGGACACCTTCGCCGAGCAGCTCGAGGGCCTCAACATCACCTACGAGGACTACGAGCCGGAGTTCGGCACGCCCTACGGCATCGCCCGCACCTCGGAACTGCTGTTCTGGGCCAACGAGTCGACGCCGTCCCCGGAGACCCTCGCCCAACAGGTCGAGGCCGTACGGGTGTTGCCGCAACTCGCCGCCCCGCCCAAGCAGCTCATCAAGGCGAAGGTCTTCGGGCCGGGCCTCTACTCCGAGCCCGACCGGTCCACGCCGGCCAAGGCGAAGATCGAGGACCACCTCGACTTCCTCTTCACCTACTACAAGGACCAGGTGGACCAGCGCCGTTGGTACGGCTTCTGGGACTACGGCGACATCATGCACACCTATGACACCGTCAGGCACCAGTGGCGGTACGACATCGGCGGCTACGCCTGGGACAACTCCGAGCTGTCGCCGGACCTGTGGCTGTGGTTCGCGTACATCAGGTCGGGTCGCGCGGACATCTTCCGGTTCGCCGAGGCCATGACGCGGCACACCGGTGAAGTGGACGTGTACCACCTGGGGCAGTGGGCCGGACTCGGCACCCGGCACGGTGTGCAGCACTACGCCGACAGCGCCAAGCAGCAGCGCATCGCCAACACGACGTACCGCCGCTACTACTACTTCCTCACCGCGGACGAGCGCGTCGGCGACCTCATGCACGCCAACGTCGACTCCGACGAGACGTTCCTCGTGCTCGACCCGCTGCGCAAGGTCCGCACCGACCCCTACACACCCGACCGGCACGCCCTGTCGGTCGGCTTCGGCACCGACTGGAGCGGGCTGGTCTCGGCGTGGCTGACCGAGTGGGAGCGCAAGGGTCCGAAGTGGGAGAAGGCCAAGGCCCGCGTGCTGTCGACGATGGAGGGCATCGCCGCTCAGCCCAACGGCTTTGTGCAGGGCAGCGGGCTGTACGACCTCGACACGGGCAAGTTCGCGGTTGCCTCCACCCCGGTCGTCGGGGTCTCGCACCTGTCCGCCGTGTTCGGCCTCAACGAGCTGTGCGCCGAGCTCATCGACCTCGTCGACATGCCGAAGTTCAACGAGGCGTACTTCGACTACTGCCGCTACTTCAACGCGACCAAGGCCGAGCAGGCGGCGCGTTACGGGTCCAACTTCGGGTCACTCCTGCTGTTCCAGGGGCACTCGCGGCTGGACGCCTACGCGGCCGTGAAGACCGGGGACGCGAAGCTCGCCACGCGCGCGTGGGAGAAGTTCTACAACTCCGACGGGTACAAGGAGTCGGCGCCCTGGAAGACGGAGGCGTTGAGCGGGCCGGTTGCGCTGGTGGCGGGTAGTGAGGCGGCCTGGGTGTCGACGAATGACACCGCGTTGTACGGGCTGGCCGCTATCGAGAACCTGGCGTTGCTTGGGGACAAGATGCCGTAGGGGCTTGTGTCGTGGGGAACTGCGCGTCCGTTGTGGCTGGTCGCGCAGTTTTCCGCGCCCCTGAAGGGGCGCTTCAGTGCATCTTGGTCAGGATGCTCCGCACTCGTCGGGCATCCCTCAGGCGTTGTTCGTACGTCGCTCCCAGGGCCAGGAGCAGGAGGCCGGCCAGGGCCGGGGGTACCCAGCGGGGGAGGGCGTCGGTCACCTGGACGAGGTACGGGGCCAGTTCGTGCAGGGCGTCCAGGAGCAGTACCGAACCGCCCAGCAGGAGCGGTGCCTGGAGGTGGTGGCGGGCGCCTGCGAGCGTGACCAGCAGGGCCGCCACACCGAGCAGCAGGGGACGCGTCCAGTGAGGGTCGCCCCAGGCCGCGAAGAGGCTCGGTACAAGAGTGGCGGCCAGGCCGGGGGCGTACGCCGTCCAGGACGAGGTCTGCGGGTCGCGGCGGTGGCGCAGGGCACCGACCAGCAGCGCGGGGATCGTGACCGGGAGCGTGTAGGCCTCCGGGGTTTCCACCTCCCAGCCCGCCAGGCGGACCCAGGTGGCGGCGAGGAACAGGGCCGCGGCCGCGTAGCCGGCGGGGCGGCGGTCCGTACGGATCGCCGTGCCCGCGGTGATCACTCCGCACAGGGCCAGGACCGTGGCGAGCAGGGGCAGGTCGGTCGCTGCCAGCGCGATGGCGAGCAGCCCGGCCGCCGCTCCGGCCGCCTCCACCGGCACGGTGGCCCTCGGGTCGCCGAGCCGCCCGGCGAGCAGAGCCGCGGTCGCGGGGACCACCAGGACCAGCAGGGCGGTGTGCGCCGGTGACCAGTGCGCGGCGGCGCCGGTCGCGACGGCCAGCGCGGCACCGTAGGCGAGAGCGGTGGGGGCGGTGAAGGGGGCCAGGCGCCATGAGGCCGCCGTGAACAGCGCGACCAGGCCACTGAGCACGGTGAGTGTCGCGGTCTGGGAGGCGAGGGCGAGGCAGGCGAGGCTCGCGGAAGTGCCCAGGGCCAGGATCAGGGCGGTGAGGCGCTGCCATGGGAACACGGCTGCCGTGAGGATTCCGGCTGTTGCGGCGCCTTGGATCAACAGGCCCGCGACGTAAGGGAGTTCGAGCACGGCAGGGAGGGTGATTGCGGTGGCCCAGGCCAGGCCCAGCGCGCCTGCCGTCGCCCTGGGCCGCCAGGTCGTGTCCCGTACCGCCAGGGCGAGCACGGCCGCGACGGCTGCCAGGACGAGCGGTGCCGCCTCCGCGTGCGGCGGCCAGGTCACGTCGACGGTCACCGCACCGCGGGCGTCCGACGGGGCGCCGGTCCACGCCCGCGAGGCCCAGGCGAGCGGGCCCAGCACGACGACACCGACGACCGGCAGGGCCCACAGCAGGGACAGCGCCTGTACGGCTGCGGAGGCCCAGGCCAGACCCCGCCGTACCGTGTCCGGCAGTCGGTCGAGCCTGAGGACCGCCAACAGGGCGATCCCGAAGGCCAGATGGGCCGGAACGGTCCACAGCTCGGGCAACAGGGACCGTGCCGTGCCGCCGAACGCGGCCACCGCGAGGAGCCCGGAGGCGACGGCGAGGCCGACGGACCGGCCGCCGGCAGGTGTGGACCCGCCAGTGCCGTCGCCCTGCCACGCCGCTGCCAGCGCGATCGCGCTCGCGAGGAGAACGAGCGCCGCCGCACGGGCGGCGGCGCTCGGGCCGGAGGCTGTCCAGGTCAGCACGCCGGCCGCCAGTGCGCCCCAGGCGCCCACTCCGTACGCGCCGATCGCGGCGACCACGCGTACGGACCCGGGCGTCGTCCGGAGCGCCACAACCGTGTCGAAACCGGCCGTCACCAGGAGCGCGGCGGTGACGCCGTAGGAGCCCGCGTCGGCCGCGATCGCCCAGAAGAACAGCGGGAGTTGGGCCGCGACCAGGGCGGCCGGACGGGGCAGACGCAGGTCGGTGACGCCCGGCAGGAGGCCGTACGCCGTCCAGAGCGCCGCGAGGAGGGCCGAGGCGATGGCCGTGTACGGCGCCCCGGGTGTCTCGAGGAAGACGGCCCCGTGCAGCGCGACCGCGTCCAGGACCGTCAGGGCCAGCCCCAGTCCCGCCACGGACTCGGCCGTCGAGCGCAGCCCGCGCTTCAGCAGCGGGAGCGGTGCCGCGAGAGTGGCCACCGTGACCGCGCCGAGCACCAGGGTCCGGCCGGTGATGCCGAGGTGACCCCAGCTGACCAGGGTGAACACCATCGCCGCGATCGTGAGCAGGACACCGCCGAGCACCAGGAGCACGTTCTGCGCGCTCGGTGCGCTCGCCTCGGGGCGCGGGGATGCGGCGGGCCTCGGCCCGGTCGGCTGCGGCGCCTGCCACTTCGGCTGGAGCGCCGCGACCAGCCAGGCCCGACGGGCCAGCAACTGAGCCCGGCGAGCGTCCAGTTGCCACAGCTCGGCGTCGAGGAGGCGGAGCTCCTCGGCAGGGGGCGGGATGTGCGTCATGCCCTGAAGTGTGGGCTGGGTCACGCTGGCGCGACATGAGTACGCGTACTCAAAACCTCCTCGGATCCGATGCCAGACTCTGACCATGGACTGGACCCGATACCGCTTCCGCAGCCAGTGGTCCCTGCCCGCGAAGCCCGCCGTCGTCTACGACGTGCTGGAGCGCGCCGAGGAGTATCCGCGCTGGTGGCCCCAGGTGCGCGAGGTGCGACGGCTCGACGACACCAGCGGCGTGATCACGATCCGCGCCGTGCTGCCGTACGACCTGGTCTTCACCGCGCGCGAGGTGCGGCGCGATCCGGAGGCCGGGGTGCTGGAGATCGCGATGGACGGCGATCTCGACGGCTGGGCCCGCTGGACGATCACCGCGGACGGGGACGGCACCCTCGCCCGCTACGACCAGGTCACCGAGGTGAACAAACCGCTGCTCCGGCGCTTCGCCGTGCCCGGACGGCCGGTCTTCCTGGCCAACCACCGTTGGATGATGCGCGCCGGACGGCGGGGGCTCGTCTCCTACCTGAAAGCGGTTTGAAGGAAACCCGCGGGGACCTGTATTGTTCAGTGCGTTCCCGGGCGATTAGCTCAGTGGGAGAGCGCTTCGTTCACACCGAAGAGGTCACTGGTTCGAACCCAGTATCGCCCACCGGGAAAGGCCGGTCCGTCTCAGACGGGCCGGCTTTCTTCATGCCCCCTCACGCCGCCGCCGGCAGATCCGGACGCAGCGGCCACGCCGGGTCCACCGACTCCTCCGACCCGCTGCGCGCGAACCACGCCTGCAGGCCCCGCGCCTGGGCCGCGTGCCACACGGCCTGCAGGTTGTGCAGCTCCGGCGGTGCCAGCCGCTCCAGCCGGGCGGCGAAACGGCGCCCCAGCGCCCGTACGACATCCAGTGAGGCCTGCGCGTCGGCCGCCGCGTCGTGCGCGCCGTCCAGTTCGACTCCGTAGTGCGCACACAGGTCGGTGAGGGTGCGGCGGCCCTTGCGGTAGCGGTCCAGGTGCTTGTCCAGGACCCGCGGATCCAGCACCAGCAGCGGTGAGGAGTCCAGCCAGCGGTCCAGCGACGAGGCGCGGTGGCGGCGCAACTCCCGGTCCAGCAGCGTCAGATCGAACGGAGCGTTCATCACCACCAGCGGACGGTTCGCCGCCGCCTGCTCGGCCAGCGTCTCGGCTATCTCGAGCATCACCGGCGCCGGCCAGCGGCCGTTGAGCTGGAGATGTTCGTCCGTCAGCCCGTGCACCGCCGTCGCCCCGGCGGGCACCGGCACACCCGGATTGACCAGCCACCGGCTCACCCGTGGCCGGGTGCCCGCCGCGTCCTGGACGACGACGGCGGCCGACACGATCCGGTCGGTCTCGACGTCCACGCCCGTGGTCTCGGTGTCGAAAGCGGCCAGGGGCCCTTCGTACCAGCACGTCATAGCTCACAACCCCTCGTTCACCCACGGCAGCTGACGCCCCGTCTTCTGCCTGTTTGGTGATACCCGGGCTGTTTGCGCCGTACGCCGGAAGGACACAACAGGAGTACGGGTCTTTGCAGTTCAGCGGCTCGGTGCGGGATTCATGTGGCCCATGTGTGGGCATGTCACTTGGCTTGGAAGGCTGTTGGTCATGGCGATAGCGCAGCCCGAGCGGGGCGGGCTGCTGCCCGAACGCACGGGCCCTCTTCGCGGCACGCTCGCCACCACCGCCTGCATGGAGACATTGCAGGTGGGCTATCTGCACGCCGTCGCGGCGGCGGCCGGCTGCTCGTTGTCGCAACCCTTTCCGGACAACGGCATCGACTGGCACGTCAGCCACGGCTCGCCCGGACACACCGTCGACGACGAGGTCACCATCAAGGTGCAGCTCAAGTGCACCTACCAGGTCGCGCCCAACCCACCAGGCCGCTTCTTCTCCTTCACGCTCGACAACGACCACCTGCGCAAACTCGCCCGCACCCCGGTGTCGGTCCACAAGATCCTGGTGGTCATGCTCGTGCCGCGAACCCAGGACGACTGGCTGCGCGCCAGCCATGACCGCCTGGACCTCAGACACTGCTGCTACTGGGTCAACCTGGCCGGCCACCCGATCACCGGCCGGACCCGGACCACCGTGCGGATCCCCACCAACCGCATCTTCGACGACCGGGCGCTGTGCGAGATCATGACGCGCGTCGGGACGGGAGGCAGACCATGACCCACCGCCCGCTGGAGGAGCCACTGCGTGCGGTACGGCCCCACCCGGAGGCCCACTGGGACCGTTCGCCGACCCCGGAAGAGGTCGACCCGGCCGTCCTGAGCGCCCTGCTGCACCGGCACGGCTGGCAGCGGCGCGGCGGCGCCCCCGGGCGGTACGGCCGGTGGACGCCTCCAGGGCCGGGCGCGAGCGGGACCAGCCTGCTCGTGCCCGAGAGCCGCGCCTTCCCCGACAGCGAGGACCTCCTCGGCGAGGCCCTGGTCGCCCTCTCCCGCAGCGGCACGCCGTCCGCGCGCGAGGTGCTCGTCGGCCTCGCCGTGCCCAGCGACGAGATCCGCTGGTGGCGGGACGTCCCGACCGGCCCCGCCGACGCCACGCCCTGGACCGTCGAGGAGCAACTGCGCGCCGCCGCCCGCCAGACCCTGCTGGCCGGCGCGCTCGCCACACGCGCGCGTGCCGGCTACTACGGCGCCCGTTATCGCCGTACGGCAGCCGCGTCCCTGGAAAACGTCCTGGTCGGCTCGGCCGCCGGTGGCCGCCGACTCACCGCCTTCGTGCCCGTCGGCACCACCCGCCCCCTCGCCGTCCGCCTCCACCAGGCCCTCTACGCCACCCGCGAGGCCATCGACTACCAGCGGGCCACCGGCGGCATGGACGCCTTCGACGGCGCCGTCGAGGCGGGCGTCAGCCGTGAGCTCACCGAAGCGCTGATCGCCCTCGTACGTGGCACGGAGGGCGCGCGGATCGCCGTCGAGTGGGCGCCCGCGGCCGGGGTCCCCGAAGGATGCGCGGCGTCCTCCGAGGCCGTGGAGTTCTCGCCCGGCGACCTGCCCGTGCTGCGCGAGGCCGGGGCCCGCTTCCTGCGCGAGGAGCCCTCCGTCCCGGTGCGGATCACCGGCACGGTGGAGCGGATGCGCAGGTCGGGGCCGCGCGGGGACGGGTCGGTACGGCTGCGGGTGATCGCCGGCGCCGAGATCCCGCACCTCCGGCTGACCCTGGACGAGGAGGCGTACCGGATCGCCGGGCACGCCCACCTCGTCGGGCTGCCGGTCCGGGTGCACGGCAGACTGGAGAGCCGCGGTGGCTTCCGCAGGCTCACCGGGGCCACCGGGGTCGTGCCCGTGCAGGTGGACGAGGCCGAGCGGGACCGGCTGATGAAGTCCCTCCAGGAGAATCTCGACTTCTTCGAGGAGGCCTGCGGAGGGGACTGAGACCGGGACGATTTCGCGGAGGTGGGGGCGGGGTCGGTACGATCCCCTATTGCGCGCGCTCACGGTATGGCGCCGCACCCACCTTCAGTCAGGAGAGACCGGTGTCAGACGTCCGTGTGATCATCCAACGCGATTCCGAGCGGGAAGAGCGCGTGGTGACGACGGGCACTACGGCCGCCGAGCTCTTCGCCGGCGAGCGCTCGATCGTCGCCGCGCGCGTGGGAGGCGAGCTCAAGGACCTCGCATACGTCCTGTCCGAGGGCGAGGAGGTCGAGGGCGTCGAGATCTCCTCCGAGGACGGCCTCAACATCCTGCGCCACTCCACCGCGCACGTCATGGCGCAGGCCGTGCAGGAGCTCTTCCCCGAGGCCAAGCTGGGCATCGGCCCGCCGGTCAAGGACGGCTTCTACTACGACTTCGACGTCGAGAAGCCGTTCACGCCCGAGGATCTCAAGGCCATCGAGAAGAAGATGCAGGAGATCCAGAAGCGGGGGCAGAAGTTCTCCCGCCGGGTGGTGACCGACGAGTCCGCTCGCGAGGAACTGGCCGACGAGCCCTACAAGCTGGAGCTGATCGGCCTCAAGGGCTCCGCGTCCTCCGACGACGGCGCCGACGTCGAGGTCGGCGCCGGTGAGCTGACGATCTACGACAACCTGGACGCCAAGACCGGCGAGCTGTGCTGGAAGGACCTCTGCCGCGGTCCGCACCTGCCCAGCACCCGGAACATCCCGGCGTTCAAGCTGATGCGCAACGCGGCCGCCTACTGGCGCGGCAGCGAGAAGAACCCGATGCTCCAGCGCATCTACGGCACCGCGTGGCCCACCAAGGACGAGCTGAAGGCGCACCTCGACTTCCTCGCCGAGGCCGAGAAGCGCGACCACCGCAAGCTGGGCTCCGAGCTCGACCTGTTCTCCATCCCGGAGCAGATCGGATCCGGCCTCGCCGTGTTCCACCCCAAGGGCGGCATCATCCGCCGCGTGATGGAGGACTACTCGCGCCGCCGCCACGAGGAGGAGGGCTACGAGTTCGTCTACACCCCGCACGCCACGAAGGGGAAGCTCTTCGAGCAGTCCGGGCACCTGGACTGGTACGCCGACGGCATGTACCCGCCCATGCAGCTCGACGAGGGCGTGGACTACTACCTCAAGCCCATGAACTGCCCGATGCACAACCTGATCTTCGACGCGCGCGGCCGCTCCTACCGCGAACTGCCGCTCCGCCTCTTCGAGTTCGGGACCGTGTACCGGTACGAGAAGTCGGGCGTCGTGCACGGCCTCACCCGCGCGCGTGGCTTCACGCAGGACGACGCGCACATCTACTGCACCCGTGAGCAGATGTCGGAGGAGCTCGACAAGACGCTCACCTTCGTCCTCGGCCTGCTGCGCGACTACGGCCTGACCGACTTCTACCTGGAGCTGTCCACCAAGGACCCGGAGAAGTTCGTCGGCTCGGACGAGGCCTGGGACGAGGCCACCGAGACGCTGCGCCAGGTCGCCGAGAAGCAGGGGCTGCCCCTGGTCCCGGACCCGGGCGGCGCCGCCTTCTACGGCCCGAAGATCTCCGTTCAGACCAAGGACGCCATCGGGCGTACCTGGCAGATGTCGACGATCCAGCTGGACTTCAACCTGCCGGAGCGCTTCGAGCTGGAGTACACCTCGCCGGACGGCTCCAAGCAGCGTCCGGTCATGATCCACCGCGCACTGTTCGGCTCCATCGAGCGGTTCTTCGCCGTGCTCCTGGAGCACTACGCGGGCGCCTTCCCGGCGTGGCTGGCCCCGGTCCAGGCGGTCGGGATCCCGATCGGTGACGCGCACGTCGAGTACCTGGAGAAGTTCGCCGCGGCCGCCAAGAAGCAGGGGCTGCGGGTCGAGGTCGACTCCTCCTCGGACCGGATGCAGAAGAAGATCCGCAACGCCCAGAAGCAGAAGGTGCCCTTCATGGTCATCGCGGGCGACGAGGACATGTCGGGCGGCTCGGTGTCCTTCCGCTACCGCGACGGCTCGCAGGAGAACGGCATCCCGTTCGACGAGGCCATCGCGAAGATCGTCAAGGTCGTGGAGGAGCGGGCGCAGGTCTGATCCCTGTTGCGCGCGAGGCCCCCGGGAGGCTCAGCTTCCCGGGGGCTTCTCGTCGTCCTCCCGTGCGAACACCTGGAGCAGCCAGGAGGCGAAGGTCCCCGTCACCGCGCCGAGCAGGGCCAGCCCGATAACCATCACACCGACCGCGATCAGCCGTCCGAGCGGGGTGACCGGGACCACGTCGCCGTAGCCGACGGTGGCGAGGGTGGCGCAGGTCCACCAGATGGAGTCCCCGAAGGTGCGGATGCTCGCACCGGGCGCGTCGTGCTCCTGCTGGTAGACGGCGAGGGCACCGGTGAAGCCCAGCAGAAGGGCCGAGAGGCCGGCGTACACGATCACGCGCGCGTGCAGGGCGAGCCGGGGCCGTCCGTGTCGGCGCTGCACGGTCTCGTACAGCTTCACGACCCTGAGCGGGCGCAGCAAAGGCAGAAACAGGACCACGGTGTCCAGCACGTGCTTCCGTACGAAGCGCAGGCGCTGCCCGCTCAGGCGCCAGCGCACCGCGTAGTCGACGGCGAACAGCGCCCAGGCGGCCAGCGTCACCGCCAGGCAGAGATCGAGCGCGGTTTTCTGGAGAGGGGCCAGGACCCGGAGCGCGTACGCCGCGAGAAAGGCCAGGGAGGCGACGGCGAGGGGGACCTCCGCGCGGGCTTCCCAGCGGGCTTGGCGGCTGTCGGGGTCGTGGGGGACAGGGGAGTCGGGCGGGTGGGGGCCGCGGGGGTCGGAGGCGTGGGCGGTGCGGTGAGCCGTGCGGCGCTCGGTGGTGTGCGGCGCGTGGGTGTGGACACCGTCGGCGCTGTGGGGGTCGGTGCCGGCCCTGTGGGCGTCGGCATCGGCCTGGTGGGCGTCGTGAGGCTCGCGGGGGGCCTTGTGAGCGTCGGTCGCGTGAGGCTCGCGGATGTCGGTGCCGTCCGTGTCGTGAGCCTCGGTGCCGTCGGTCCCGCCGGTGTCGGCTCCGCGGCTTTCGTCGTCCACCCGTCCAGCTTCGCCCGGACCGCTTTTCCCGCAACCCGCCGACACGGCGCGAACGGGCGAAGCCATATGCTGCACTGCATGACGAGTGAGCCGGAGCAGCAGTTGGGAGTGGGGACGCAGGACGCGTTCCAGCGTCTGTGGACCCCCCACCGGATGGCCTACATCCAGGGCGAGAACAAGCCGACCGGCCCGGGTGCCGACGACGGCTGTCCCTTCTGCTCGATTCCGGCCAAATCCGATGAGGACGGCCTGATCGTCCGGCGCGGCCGACTGGTGTACGCGGTGCTCAACCTCTACCCCTACACCGGCGGCCATCTGATGGTCGTGCCCTACCGTCATGTGGCCGATTACACCGACCTCACCGAGCCGGAGACCGCTGAGCTGGCCGCGCTGACCAAGCAGGCGATGACGGCCCTGCGGACGGCCTCCGGGGCACACGGCTTCAACATCGGCATGAACCAGGGGACGGTCGCCGGAGCCGGCATCGCCGCCCACCTCCACCAGCACATCGTCCCGCGCTGGGGTGGCGACACGAACTTCATGCCGGTCGTCGGCCACACGAAGGTGCTGCCCCAGCTGCTGGGCGACACCCGCAAGATGCTGGCGGAGGCCTGGCCCGGCGAGTGATGCAAGGGGGCCGGCGAACGCGCGGCCCCCTCCCCGCACCTACGCGTCGTACACGTCCGCCTTTTTCGGTGACACGTCCTGGACCTGGGTGCTGAGGAAGCCCGCCCGCGTGCCGAACTGCTCCGTGTCCACGCCGTTGTCCGCCAGGACCCGGATCGCCGCGGAGTGCACGACCCGCAGTACCGGAGTCGCGGCGCGCAGCGCGTCGTCGGCCATGAAGCGGTGCCGCCACGGCCGGTCCGCCCAGGCGTGCCGCAGACCGAAGGGCTCGGGAAGGGTGAGCGAGCCGCCGAGCCAGTTGAGCAGCGGGGGGTAGCGGGTCAGGGGCGCCCGGGCGGTGAGGCGGACCACCTCGTCCGCGTCGACCAGCGGGAGCTTGATCTTCTTGGTCTCCCAGAACTTGAGCTGCTTGGCGACTTCCTTCTCCTTGGCCGCCGGCTTGGAGGTGAACAGCCCGTGCACGGGCCCCAGGGCGTGTCCGGTGACCTCGATGCGCAGCGTCTCGTGCAGCACGGTCACCGTGATCAGCATGGTGAGGACCAGCTGCCCCTCCCAGAGCGTCCACTGGACGCCCAGGTAGTGCCGGTCGCCGCCGCCGAACTGCTGCTTGTTGCAGATGTCCTGTATCGCGTGGGTCTTGACCTGGTACGCGTCCACGTCCGTGCCCTGGGGCCGGGACACCTCCTTCGCGCCCTCCGCGATCGGGGTGACGACCCAGTGGCGTACGGACGCCTTCGGGAAGCCGCCGGTGTTGATGGTGTTGCGTTCCAGCATGCGCAGCTGGTCGTGGATGGCGCGGATGACGTCCCAGCTGCGGAAGGGGTGGATCTCCCGGGTGGGGTCGGCGGACACCAGGTTCTCGGCCAGCTGCCAGCTGCCCCAGCGGGTGCCCATGCCGAGTATCCCCTTGGGACCGGCGTAGAAGACCGAGTTGGACTGCTGCTCGGCGCTGAGCATCGCCAGGGAGTGGCGCAGTTGCTCGGCCGCGGTCTCGCCGGGGCTGCTCGGCACCGCCTCCGGCACCTTGGCGCCGACGCTGCCGCCCGACAGCAGACTGTCCCAGCGGCCCCGCAGATCCTGCGCCGTGCGCTCGCAGATCTGCTTGGCCCAGAACCAGCCGACGACGGGGAGGGCCACGCACGCGCGTGCGTACCAGCCCCAGAACCCGCCGAACGGCATCTTGATCAGGAAGAGCACGGCGAGGGCGCCCATCGCGACGAGCAGCGCGGTGCCGAGCGCTCCGGCCTGCTTGTCCTCGCGCCTGGCGATGGTGGTGCGCAGCGTGAAGACCAGCAGCCAGACGAGCAGCCCCGGCAGGAAGAGCACACCGCACAGCACCATCACGGCGGTCAGCCAGTTGTCCCGGTCCCGGCGGATGTTGTTCGCCGCGAGGCAGTGCTCGACCACGACCTGCGGCTCGGCGCCGAAGGACTGGATGAGGGGCTTGCGGCCCTTGCCGAGCATGCGGGTGATCACCGCTGTGGAGAAGGCCTCGCCCAGGTTGGGGCGGAAGATCTTCGCCCAGCTGCGGCCGCCCTTGACGGCCGACTGGTGCCATTCGTTGTTGGTCTTGAGGATCTCCTCCACCGGATTGTCCCGATAGGCCGCCGAGGCCAGGGCGAACGTCGCCGTCTGCGCCTCGTCGCCCGTGCGCGGCACCTGCGGACCGAAGAAGTCCGCGTAACCGCTGTCAACGGTCATTCCCGCCCCCGATCGCCGCTGGTGTCACCCACTGCGGCCTTCCCGACTTCCGTGCTTCGCACACCTGTTGATCAGGTCATCAGCGTATCTGCAGGTGCTGACATTCGTCGGCGGACGGCCGAAGCCGCCCGCCGATTCGGAGGGGAGCGTTCCACAAACGTCACTTGTGGGGCGCGGAGCGCCATGTGCGCGGCCCCGGAGGCCACTTGTGCGGCGCCGACGACCGCGTGTGCGGCAGCGACGACCACGCGTGCGGCGTGGACGGCCACTTGTCGGTGGCCCGGTGCCAACTAGGAGGCTTCGCGCGCCT
Organism: Streptomyces sp. NPDC050759; assembly: GCF_044456945.1. Classification (NCBI taxonomy): domain Bacteria; kingdom Bacillati; phylum Actinomycetota; class Actinomycetes; order Kitasatosporales; family Streptomycetaceae; genus Streptomyces; species Streptomyces sp. NPDC050759. Next base: position 27,345 of record NZ_JBITGI010000030.1, read on the forward strand.
CTTCACGGATCCTCTCTGCGATCTGCGGCGGCATCGGCTCGTGCCGCGCGTAGGACCGACTGAAGCGCGCGGTGCCGTGCGACAGGGACCTGAGGTCCACCGCGTACCGCCCGATCTCGATCTCGGGCACCTCGGCCTTGATCAGCGTGCGCCCGCCGTTGGTCTGCTCGGTGCCGAGCACCCGGCCGCGCCGCCCGGACAGGTCGCTCATCACGGCACCCACGTAGTCGTCGCCGACCAGCACGGACACCTCGGCGACCGGCTCCAGCAGATGGATCCTCGCGTCGGCCGCGGCCTCCCTGAGGGCCAGTGCCCCGGCCGTCTGGAACGCGGCGTCCGAGGAGTCCACGGAGTGCGCCTTGCCGTCCAGCAGCGTCACCCGGACGTCGATGAGCTGATGAGCGGTGGCGACCCCCTTGGCCGCCTGCGCCCGTACGCCCTTCTCCACGGACGGGATGAACTGCCGTGGCACCGCGCCACCGACGACCTTGTCCACGAACTCGATGCCCGAGCCGCCGGGCAGCGGCTCCACCTCGATCTCGCAGATGGCGAACTGCCCGTGCCCGCCGGACTGCTTGACATGGCGCCCGCGCCCGGTCGACTTGTCGGCGAAGGTCTCGCGCAGGGAGACCCGGTGGGGTACGACGTCCACCTGCACGCCGTAGCGGCTGCGCAGTCGCTCCAGGGCCACGTCTGCGTGCGCCTCGCCCAGGCACCACAGGACGACCTGGTGGGTGTCCTGGTTCTGTTCGAGGCGCATGGTCGGGTCCTCGGCGACCAGTCGGGCGAGGCCCTGCGAGAGCTTGTCCTCGTCCGCCTTGCTGTGCGCCTGGATGGCGAGCGGCAACAGCGGGTCGGGCATCTCCCACGGCTCCATGAGCAGCGGGTCGTCCTTGGCCGAGAGGGTGTCGCCGGTCTCCGCGCGGCTCAGCTTCGCCACGCACGCGAGGTCGCCCGCGATGCAGTGCGTGAGGGAGCGCTGCTGTTTGCCGAAGGGGGCGGACAGCGCGCCGATGCGTTCGTCGACGTCGTGGTCCTCGTGCCCGCGGTCGCCGAGCCCGTGACCGGAGACATGGACCGTCGCGTCCGGGCGCAGGGTGCCGGAGAAGACCCGCACCAGCGAGATCCGGCCGACGTACGGATCGGACGCGGTCTTCACGACCTCCGCGACCAGCGGCCCCTCGGTGTCGCACGCCTTGATCTCGCGCGGCTTGCCGTCGATCGTCGTGACGCCCGGGGTGGGGTGCTCGAACGGTGTCGGGAATCCGCCCGTGATCAGCTCCAGCAGCTCGACCGTGCCGAGCCCCTGCTTGGCGCCCTCGGCCGCGGGGGCGGCGGCCAGGACCGGATGGAACACCCCGCGCGCGACGGCCCGCTCCAGGTCCTGCACGAGCGTCTTGAAGTCGATCTCCTCGCCGCCCAGATAGCGGTCCATGAGGGTCTCGTCCTCGCTCTCCGAGATGATCCCCTCGATCAGCCGGTTGCGGGCCTCCTCGATGCCCGGCAGCAGGTCCTCGCCCGGCTCGGACTCCTTGCGCTCCCCGGACGAGTAGTCGAACAGCTTCTGCGACAGCAGACCGGTCAGCCCGGTCACGGGCGCGTGCCCGTCGGGCCCCTGCGGGCCGTGCAGTGGCAGATAGAGCGGGAGTACGGCGTCCGGGTCGTCACCGCCGAAGGCCTCCGCGCAGATCCGCGTCATCTCCTCGAAGTCCGCCCGGGCGGCCTCCAGGTGCGTGACGACGATCGCCCGGGGCATGCCGACGGCCGCGCACTCCTCCCACACCATGCGTGTGGAGCCGTCCACCCCGTCCGAGGCCGAGACGACGAAAAGGGCCGCGTCCGCCGCTCGCAGGCCGGCCCTGAGTTCCCCGACGAAGTCGGCGTATCCGGGGGTGTCCAGAAGATTGATCTTGTACCCGTCCCATTCGACGGGCACCAGGGAGAGCTGCACCGAGCGTTGCTGCCGGTGCTCGATCTCGTCGTAGTCGGAGACGGTGCCGCCGTCCTCCACGCGGCCCGCCCGGTTCACCGCTCCCGCTGTCAGCGCGAGAGCTTCCACCAATGTCGTCTTGCCCGAACCGGAGTGGCCGACCAGCACCACATTCCGTACGGACGCGGGGTGGTCGGCCGCTGTTGCCCTGCCGGCGGCTCCGGGGTGTGTGTTCGCCTTGTCGCCCATGGCCTTGCCTCCCGTGCACGGTGAGGTCTCTGTGGGCGCGGACATGCGGACCCGCGTGCGGTGCGGCTCCGGTGACGCCCGCGGTCCTTCGAGCTTTCCACTCCCGTCACGGTGCGTCCATACGACGGACGCGATCGCGCCGTGACCCGGATGTCGCGGGCCCGTGACACGGGCTCCGGGTGCCCGGCCGTCGCCCACGCGCGCGCGTGGCTACGATGGGCCAGCCGGTGGCCAGCAGGGGCCGAGCCGGCCACACCGACCGTCGGGAAGGCCATGCTGAACAAGTACGCGCGTGCATTCTTCACGCGTGTTCTCACGCCGTTCGCCACATTTCTGATCAGAAGGGGCGTCAGCCCCGACACGGTCACGCTCCTCGGTACCGCCGGAGTGGTCGCGGGCGCGCTGGTCTTCTACCCCATGGGCGAGTTCTTCTGGGGCACGGTCGTGATCACGCTCTTCGTGTTCTCCGACCTCGTCGACGGCAACATGGCCCGCCAGCTCGGCCGCTCCAGCCGCTGGGGCGCCTTCCTCGACTCCACTCTCGACCGCGTCGCCGACGGCGCGATCTTCGGCGGCTTCGCCCTCTGGTACGCCGGGGGCGGCGACGACATCGCGCTGTGCGCGGTCTCCATCTTCTGCCTGGCCAGCGGCCAGGTGGTGTCGTACACGAAGGCCCGTGGCGAGTCGATCGGGCTGCCGGTCGCCGTCAACGGCCTCGTCGAGCGCGCCGAGCGGCTGGTGATCGCCCTGACCCTGGCGGGCCTCTCGGGCCTGCACAAGTTCGGCGTGCCCGGCATCCAGTACCTGCTGCCGATCGCTCTGTGGATCGTCGCCGTCGGCAGCCTGATCACGCTGATCCAGCGGGTCGTCACGGTCCGCCGGGAGTCGGCGGAGGCCGACGCCGGCGCCGCAGAGCCGGGTGCTGTCGAGGCGGGAGCGGCGGAGCCGGACGCCGCCGAATCGGCGACCTCCGCGCCGGCCGCCGTGGAGGAGAAGCAGAAGTCGCGGGAACAGGGGAGCGAGGCCGCGAAGTGAGCGCCCAGGACCGGCTGACGGACTCGCTGTACGGCCTCGGCTGGGGCGTGGTCAAGAAACTCCCCGAGCCGGTCGCCGTGCGCCTCGGCCGGAGCATCGCCGATCTGGCCTGGAAACAGCGGGGCAAGGGTGTGCTCCGACTGGAGAGCAACTACGCGCGCGTGGTACCCGACGCGAGCCCCGAGCGCCTCGCCGAGCTCTCGCGCGCGGGCATGCGCTCGTATCTGCGCTACTGGATGGAATCCTTCCGGCTGCCCGCCTGGAGCAAGGAACGCATAAAGGGCGGCTTCGACCCGAAGGACCTCCATTACCTGACCGAGGGGCTCGCGGCCGGCAAGGGCGTCATTCTCGCGCTCCCGCACATGGCCAACTGGGACCTCGCCGGCGCCTGGGTCACCACCAGCCTGAAGACACCGTTCACGACGGTCGCCGAGCGGCTCAAGCCCGAGACGCTGTACGACCGTTTCGTCGCCTACCGCGAGGGCCTCGGGATGGAGGTGCTCCCGCACAGCGGCGGCACCGCCTTCGGCACGCTGGCCCGGCGGCTGCGTGACGGCGGCCTGGTCTGCCTGGTCGCCGAGCGCGACCTGTCGTCGTCCGGGGTCGAGGTGCGGTTCTTCGGCGAGGTGACCCGCATCCCCGCGGGCCCGGCCCTGCTCGCCCAGCAGACGGGCGCGCTGTTGCTGCCGGTGACACTCTGGTACGACGACTCGCCCGTCATGCAGGGAAGGGTGCATCCCCCGGTCGAGGTGCCCGAGACAGGTACGCGGGCCGAAAAGACGTCTGTCATGGCACAGGCGCTGGCCGATGCCTTCGCCACAGGGATCGCCGAGCACCCGGAGGACTGGCACATGCTGCAGCGCTTGTGGCTGAAGGACCTCGAGACCCGCCCGTCGGACGGGGCCCGCCCGTGAGAATCGGCATCGTCTGCCCGTACTCCTGGGATGTGCCGGGTGGCGTCCAGTTCCACATCCGCGATCTCGCCGAGTACTTCATCCGCCTCGGCCACGAGGTGTCCGTCCTCGCCCCGGCCGACGACGACACTCCGCTGCCGCCGTACGTCGTCTCGGCCGGCCGTGCGGTGCCGGTGCCGTACAACGGCTCGGTGGCCCGCCTCAGCTTCGGCTTCCTGTCGGCGGCACGGGTGCGCCGCTGGTTGCACGACGGCGAGTTCGACGTGGTCCACATCCATGAGCCGTCCTCGCCGTCGCTCGGCCTGCTGACCTGCTGGATCGCGCAGGGGCCGATCGTCGCCACCTTCCACACCTCGAACCCGCGCTCCCGGGTCATGGTCGCCGCGTACTCGATCCTCCAGGCCGCCCTGGAGAAGATCAGCGCCCGGATCGCCGTGAGCGAGTACGCCCGCCGCACGCTCGTCGAGCACCTCGGCGGGGACGCGGTGGTGATCCCGAACGGCGTGGACGTCGGCTTCTTCGCCAAGGCCGAGCCGAAGCCCGAGTGGCAGGGTGACACGATCGGCTTCATGGGGCGCATCGACGAGCCACGCAAGGGCCTGCCGGTGCTGATGAAGGCCCTGCCGAAGATCCTCGCCGAGCGCCCGCGGACCCGGCTGCTGGTCGCCGGGCGCGGCGACGAGGAGGAGGCGGTGGAGTCGCTCCCCGAGGAGCTACGCGCGCGCGTGGAGTTCCTCGGCATGGTCAGCGACGTGGACAAGGCCCGCTTCCTGCGCAGCGTCGACCTGTACGTCGCCCCCAACACCGGCGGCGAGAGCTTCGGGATCATCCTCGTCGAGGCCATGTCGGCGGGCGCCCCGGTGCTCGCCTCAGACCTCGACGCCTTCGCCCAGGTCCTCGACCACGGCGCGGCGGGCGAACTCTTCGCCAACGAGGACGCGGACGCGCTGGCCGCGGCGGCGCTACGGCTCCTCGGGGACCCGGCGAGGCTGACCGAACTCCGAGAGCGCGGCAGCGCGCACGTCCGGCGGTTCGACTGGTCGACCGTCGGGGCGGACATCCTGTCGGTCTACGAGACGGTGACGGCGGGCGCCGCGGCGGTGGCCGCGGCGGATGTCGACCGGGGCCCGGGATTGCGCGCCCGCCTCGGACTCGCCCGCGACTGACCGCCGCGCGGGCGCCGCTGCGGTGGGCGGGGGACGCATGGGCGACGGTACGACGGACGCGGCGCGGCCACCCGAGACCGGCGACTCGCCTGAGGGGGACCGGCGGGGCGGGGGTCGCCGGTTCGCCTGCGGTGGGCGGGTCGGGCATGAGGCTGCGGGTTGGCCTGCGGTGGGCTGGTGGGGCATGAGGCTGCGGGTTGGCCTGCGGTGGGCTGGTGGGGCATGAGGCTGCGGGTTG
>NZ_JBITGI010000030.1:32974-86939 GCF_044456945.1 Streptomyces sp. NPDC050759
GGGGCATGAGGCTGCGGGTTGGCCTGCGGTGGGCTGGTGGGGCATGAGGCTGCGGGTTGGCCTGCGGTGGGCTGGTGGGGCATGAGGCTGCGGGTTCGCCCGCGGTGGACCGGCGGGGCAGGGGTTCGCGGATTCGCCCACGGTCGACCGGCAAAGCCGCCGGCGTGGGCAAGGCCGGCGTGTGGGCTGCCCAATTCAACGATTCACCGATGACCGGGTACGGGGTTGCGGGCTCGACTGGGGCCGGCGTGCGGGACCGGAACGCCGTTGACCGGATAAGGGCTGGGGCCGGCTCGGCCACGTCGGGGCGGTCGGGCAACGTCGGGGCCCATTCCGCCGAGACCGACCCTCCCCGTGGCGGGTCTCCTCCCGCTGCGGATGACCTCGTGGCGTGCTGGGTCTCCTCTCGTCGGCCACAGCCACAGCCACAGCCACGGCCACAGCCACAGCCACGGCCACGGCCACGGCCACGGCCACGACCTCGTGCCGCGTCCGGGCTCGCGGGCGATCGGGTCCGCCCCCGTGTCGGGCTCACCTCGAGCTCTTGTCGCGCCGGGCGGCCCCACTCACCCGCCGACCGATCTCGCGCCGAGGAGGCATACCCGGCGGACCCTCATGCAGCCCGCGTGCGTCCGTCCCGTGCCTGGTCCGCCCTGCCCGAACCCGCCCCGATAGCCTTGCTGCCCGTGACTCCCACCCTCATCTGGATTCTCGTCGCGCTCGTCGCGATCGGCCTTTATCTGAGCTGGACCGCGGGCCGTCTCGACCGGCTGCACGCCAGGATCGACGCCACGCGCGCGGGCCTGGACGCGCAGTTGCTCCGCCGTGCCTCCGTGGCCCAGGAGCTGGCCACCGCGGGCGTGCTCGACCCGGCCGCGTCGATCGTCCTGTACGAGGCCGCGCACGCTGCCCGGCAGGCCGAGGAGGAGCAGCGGGAGGTCGCCGAGAGCGAGCTGAGTCAGGCATTGCGGGCCGTGTTCGCGGAGCCGGCCCAGGTGGAGGCGGTCCGCGAGGCGCCCGGGGGAGAGGCGGCCGCTCACGAACTCACCGAGGCCGTACGACGGGTCCCGATGGCTCGCCGCTTCCACAACGACGCGGTCGGCGCCGCCCGCCGCCTTCGCCAGCACCGCAAGGTCCGCTGGTTCCGCCTGGCCGGTCACGCCCCCTTCCCGATGGCCTTCGAGATGGACGACGAGCCCCCCGCGGCCCTGGTCGACCGGGCAGCGTAGGGCCAGGGCCGCACCAAAACGATCCACCGCCTCTCCATTGGCCCTTGCTGTGGCCTGGTCCGGTGACGTTTCCTCGGTGCTGCAGCAGTCCCTTTCACTTCAGCGAGGTCAACCCGTGTCCAGCACCGAGAACCAGGCTCCCGAGACCGGCACCGCGCGCGTGAAGCGCGGTATGGCGGAGCAGCTCAAGGGCGGCGTGATCATGGACGTCGTCACGCCGGAGCAGGCGAAGATCGCGGAGGACGCGGGCGCCGTCGCCGTCATGGCCCTGGAGCGGGTCCCCGCCGACATCCGCAAGGACGGCGGCGTGGCCCGGATGTCCGACCCGGACATGATCGAGGGCATCATCGAGGCCGTCTCGATCCCGGTCATGGCCAAGTCCCGCATCGGCCACTTCGTCGAGGCCCAGGTCCTGCAGTCCCTCGGCGTCGACTACATCGACGAGTCCGAGGTCCTCACCCCGGCCGACGAGGTCAATCACAGCGACAAGTTCGCCTTCACCACGCCCTTCGTCTGCGGCGCCACCAACCTGGGCGAGGCCCTGCGCCGCATCGCCGAGGGCGCGGCCATGATCCGCTCCAAGGGCGAGGCCGGCACCGGCAACGTCGTCGAGGCCGTCCGCCACCTGCGCCAGATCAAGAACGAGATCGCCAGGCTGCGCGGCTACGACAACCACGAGCTGTACGCCGCCGCCAAGGAGCTGCGCGCCCCGTACGAGCTCGTCAAGGAGGTCGCCGAACTCGGCAAGCTCCCGGTCGTGCTGTTCTCCGCCGGCGGCGTCGCCACCCCGGCCGACGCCGCCCTGATGCGCCAGCTCGGCGCCGAGGGCGTCTTCGTCGGCTCCGGCATCTTCAAGTCCGGCGACCCGGCCAAGCGCGCCGCCGCCATCGTGAAGGCCACCACCTTCTACGACGACCCCAAGATCATCGCGGACGCGTCCCGCAACCTCGGCGAGGCCATGGTCGGCATCAACTGCGACACCCTCCCCGAGACCGAGCGCTACGCCAACCGCGGCTGGTAACCACTCATGAGCACTCCTGTCATAGGCGTCCTGGCCCTCCAGGGCGACGTCCGGGAGCACCTCGTGGCCCTGGCCGCGGCCGACGCCGTGGCCAGGCCGGTGCGGCGCCCCGACGAACTCGCCGAGGTGGACGGCCTCGTCATTCCCGGCGGCGAGTCCACCACCATCTCCAAGCTGGCCGTCCTGTTCGGCGTGATGGAGCCGCTCCGCGCGCGTGTGCGTGCCGGAATGCCTGTCTACGGCACCTGCGCGGGCCTGATCATGCTGGCCGACAAGATCCTCGACCCGCGCTCGGGCCAGGAGACGATCGGCGGCATCGACATGATCGTGCGCCGCAACGCCTTCGGACGTCAGAACGAGTCCTTCGAAGCGGCGGTCGACGTGAAGGGCGTCGAGGGCGATCCTGTAGAGGGCGTTTTCATCCGCGCCCCCTGGGTCGAGTCCGTCGGCGTCGAGGCCGAGGTGCTCGCCGAGCACGAGGGCCACATCGTCGCCGTGCGTCAGGGCAACGCGCTCGCCACGTCGTTCCACCCGGAACTGACCGGCGACCACCGCGTGCACTCCCTGTTCGTCGACATGGTGCGCGCCAACCGGACGGCCGAGTCCTTGTAGGATCTCTGGCGTTCGTTGTGTGTATGGGTTACGCGAAGGAGACAGGCAGATGTCCGGCCACTCTAAATGGGCTACGACGAAGCACAAGAAGGCCGTGATCGATGCCAAGCGCGGCAAGCTCTTCGCGAAGTTGATCAAGAACATCGAGGTCGCGGCCCGGATGGGCGGAGTCGACATCGAGGGCAACCCGACGCTGTACGACGCCATCCAGAAGGCGAAGAAGCAGTCGGTCCCGAACAAGAACATCGACTCCGCGGTCAAGCGCGGCGGCGGTCTCGAGGCCGGTGGCGCCGACTACGAGACGATCATGTACGAGGGCTACGGCCCGAACGGCGTCGCGGTGCTCATCGAGTGCCTGACCGACAACCGCAACCGCGCCGCCTCCGACGTCCGTGTCGCCATGACCCGCAACGGCGGCTCCATGGCCGACCCGGGCTCGGTGTCGTACCTCTTCAACCGCAAGGGCGTCGTCATCGTCCCCAAGGGCGAGCTCACCGAGGACGACGTCCTCGGTGCCGTCCTGGACGCGGGCGCCGAGGAGGTCAACGACCTCGGGGAGTCCTTCGAGGTCATCAGCGAGGCCACCGACCTGGTCGCGGTCCGCACCGCCCTCCAGGACGCCGGCATCGACTACGACTCCGCCGACGCCAACTTCGTTCCGACCATGCAGGTCGAGCTGGACGAGGAAGGGGCCAAGAAGATCTTCAAGTTGATCGACGCCCTCGAGGACAGCGACGACGTCCAGAACGTCTTCGCCAACTTCGACGTGAGCGACGAGGTCATGGAGAAGGTCGACGCCTGAGCCGACGCTCACCTTCGAACGGGCCGACGGGACACCCCCGTCGGCCCGTCGCGTTGCCGGGGGTTGTTGGCGCCCGTTGTCGGTGGCACCCGATAGCCTGCACAAACAGGAGATCGAAGGGCGGGGTGAGCGTGCGCGTACTCGGGGTGGACCCCGGACTGACGCGGTGCGGTGTCGGCGTGGTCGAAGGCGTCGCCGGCCGGCCGCTCACGATGATCGGCGTCGGGGTCGTACGCACGCCCGCGGACGCCGAGTTGGGGCAGCGGCTCGTCGCCGTCGAGCAGGGCATCGAGCAGTGGCTGGACGAGTACCGGCCCGAATGCCTCGCCGTGGAGCGGGTGTTCAGCCAGCACAACGTCCGTACGGTGATGGGCACCGCTCAGGCCAGCGCCGTCGCGATGCTGTGCGCCGCCCGCCGTGGCATGCCCGTCGCCCTGCACACCCCGAGCGAGGTCAAGGCCGCCGTCACCGGCAGCGGACGCGCCGACAAGGCCCAGGTCGGCGCCATGGTCACCCGCCTGCTGCGGCTCGACGCCCCGCCCAAGCCGGCCGACGCCGCCGACGCCCTCGCGCTCGCCATCTGCCACATCTGGCGCGCGCCCGCCCAGAACCGACTCCAGCAGGCCGTCGCCCTGCACGCAGCCACAGCACGGAAAGGCCGTACGGCATGATCGCCTTTGTGAGCGGCACGGTCGCCGCACTCGCTCCCGACGCCGCCGTGGTCGAGGTCGGCGGTATCGGCATGGCGGTGCAATGCACGCCGAACACGCTCTCGACGCTCCGCCTCGGCAAACCCGCCAAGCTCGCCACCTCCCTCGTCGTACGGGAGGACTCCCTCACCCTCTACGGCTTCGTCGACGACGACGAGCGCCAGGTCTTCGAACTGCTGCAGACCGCGAGCGGAGTCGGCCCGCGGCTGGCCCAGTCCATGCTGGCGGTGCACGCGCCCGACGCGCTGCGCCGAGCGGTGGCCACGGGCGACGAGAAGGCGCTCATCGCCGTGCCCGGCATCGGCAAGAAAGGCGCCCAGAAGCTGCTCCTGGAGCTGAAGGACCGGCTGGGCGAGCCGATCGGCGCGCCCGCGATCGGCGCTCCGGTCACCCAGGGCTGGCGCGACCAGCTGCACGCGGCCCTGATCGGCCTCGGATACGCCACGCGTGAGGCCGACGAGGCCGTCACCGCCGTCGCCCCGCAGGCAGAGGCAGCCGGGGGCACACCCCAGGTCGGCCAACTGCTGAAGGCGGCCCTCCAGACCCTGAACCGCGCCCGCTGACCCACCCGACACAGAGGCACACCACATGAACTGGGACGACACCACCGACGCGAGCGCCTCCGAGCGGCTCGTCGGTGCGTCCGCCGACCGTGAGGACCAGGCGGTGGAGGCCGCCCTGCGCCCCAAGGACCTGGACGAGTTCATCGGCCAGGAGAAGGTGCGCGAACAGCTCGACCTGGTGCTCCGGGCGGCACGCGCGCGGGGTGCCACCGCCGACCATGTGCTGCTCTCCGGCGCCCCCGGCCTCGGCAAGACCACCCTGTCGATGATCATCGCGGCCGAGATGAACGCCCCGATCCGGATCACCAGCGGCCCCGCCATCCAGCACGCCGGCGACCTCGCGGCGATCCTCTCCTCCCTCCAGGAGGGCGAGGTTCTCTTCCTCGACGAGATCCACCGCATGTCGCGGCCCGCCGAGGAGATGCTCTACATGGCGATGGAGGACTTCCGCGTCGACGTCATCGTCGGCAAGGGCCCCGGCGCCACCGCCATCCCGCTGGAGCTGCCCCCGTTCACGCTGGTCGGCGCCACCACGCGCGCGGGCCTGCTGCCGCCTCCGCTGCGCGACCGCTTCGGCTTCACCGCGCACATGGAGTTCTACGAACCCGCCGAGCTTGAACGCGTCATCCACCGCTCGGCCAACCTGCTCGACGTCGAGATCGGTGCCGACGGCGCCGCCGAGATCGCGGGCCGCTCCCGCGGCACGCCCCGTATCGCCAACCGTCTGCTGCGCCGGGTCCGGGACTACGCCCAGGTCAGGGCCGACGGAGTCATCACGCGCGACATCGCCGCGGCAGCGCTCAAGGTCTACGAGGTCGACGCCCGCGGCCTCGACCGCCTCGACCGCGGAGTCCTGGAGGCCCTGCTCAAGCTCTTCGGCGGCGGCCCGGTCGGCCTGTCCACCCTCGCGGTCGCGGTGGGGGAGGAGCGCGAGACCGTCGAGGAGGTCGCCGAACCCTTCCTCGTGCGCGAGGGCCTGCTCGCCCGCACGCCCCGCGGACGGGTCGCCACTCCCGCCGCATGGGCGCACCTCGGCCTCACCCCGCCCCGCTCGGCGTCCACAGGAAACGGACAACAGGACCTGTTCGGGACGTGACGCGATCGTGACGGCGCGGGCATTGGCCCGGTCAGGAACCCTGGTGCCATGCTGAGCGTTGTTCACTGCGCGCGGACTCGCTTAGACTCCGCCGATGCCGCCTTTGTCGGCGGCAGACATACCCCCAACCATCAGGCCGCTCACCTCGCGGTCGCGTGAAGGAAGTACCGACCCGTGAGTCTCGTGACCCTCCTCCCGTTCATCGTGCTCATCGGGGCCATGTTCCTGATGACCCGCTCGGCCAAGAAGAAGCAGCAGCAGGCCGCCAGCATGCGGAACGACATGCAGCCCGGCAGTGGCGTCCGCACCATCGGGGGCATGTACGCCACGGTCAAGGAGGTCAACGAGGACACGGTCCTCCTCGACGCCGCTCCCGGCGTCGAACTTCTCTTCGCGAAGAACGCCATCGGTGCCGTCCTGACCGACGACGAGTACAACCGCATCGTCCACGGCATCGAGCACGACCTGAAGTCCGACTCCGACGTCGTCCCGGACGACGCCTCCTCCCTCTCCGACACCGAGACCGACGAGTCCGCCGACGAAGCTGCCGCCGCCTCCGACGAGAAGTCCGTCGACCTCGGTAAGAAGGACACGGCCGAGGAGCCCGCCGACGAGGCGCCCGCCAAGGCCGACGCCGAGAGCGAGGCAACCGAGGCGAAGTCGGACGACGAGCCGAAGAAGACCGACGGCGACTCCGGCGCGAAGTAGTCGCACTCCGGGGCGCGCGGACCAACTCCGCGCGCCCCGGACCTGCGCGGCTCGCACGGGATCCCGACACCAGTCATGGCCGCCCGCCCGCCGATCCGGCGCGAGAGCGGCCCGAGAGGGAGTACGAGAAGGTGGCAGCACCTAAAAGGGGCCGGAGCGCGAGTGCCCAGAGCAAGCCAGGGCGCGCGCTGGCCCTGATCCTGATCGCCATCGTGGCGCTCACCGGTGGAATGTTCCTCTCCGGGCACACCACCCCGCGCCTCGGCATCGACCTTGCCGGAGGCACCAGCATCACGCTGGAGGCCAAGGCCGACCAGGGGTCCGCGATCAACAAGGCCAACATGGACACCGCGGTCGACATCATGAACCGCCGTGTCAACGGCCTGGGCGTCTCCGAGGCGGAGGTGCAGACCCAGGGTGATCGCAACATCATCGTGAACATCCCGAAGGGCACCAACTCCCAAGAGGCCCGCGACCAGGTCGGCACCACCGCCAAGCTGTACTTCCGCCCGGTCCTGGCCCAGGAGGCCACCGGCGGCGCCGCGGCCACCTCGCCGAGCCCGTCAGCGAGCGGCTCCTCGACCGCGTCGCCGAGCCCCTCCGCGAGCAAGTCCGGTTCCACGGGTGAGAAGGCGACCTCGTCGTCCTCCCCGTCGGCCTCCGCCACCTCGCAGGGCCGCGCCGTCACCGACGCGCTGAAGGCGGACTCCACGCCGTCGGCGTCCGCGAGCGCGTCGAGCTCCGCGTCCCCGTCGGCCCCCGCGAGCGGCGGCACCGACACCTCCTCCGCCCAGGCCAAGCTCCAGGCCCAGTACACCGCCCTGGACTGCTCCAAGAAGGCGCAGCGCAACACCGCCGGCGACGGCGCCAAGCCGACCGACACCACGGTGGGCTGCGGCGAGAGCTCCGGCGTCTGGTACAAGTACCTGCTCGGCCCGGCCGCCGTCGACGGCACCGAGGTCAAGAAGGCCCAGGCGGTCTTCGACACCCAGACCGCCGCCGGCTGGCAGGTCACCATGACCTTCAACGGCAAGGGCTCCAAGAAGTTCGCGGACATCACGGGCCAGCTCGCGAAGAACACCCAGCCGCAGAACGAGTTCGGCATCGTCCTCGACGGCGAGGTCGTCTCCAGCCCCTACGTCAGCTCCTCGATCACCGGCGGCAGCGCCCAGATCTCCGGCAGCTTCACGCAGGAGGAGGCCCAGAACCTCGCCAACATGCTGTCGTACGGCGCCCTTCCGCTCTCCTTCAAGGAGCAGAGCGTGACCACGGTGACCGCGGCGCTCGGCGGTGACCAGCTGCACGCCGGTCTCCTCGCCGGTGCCATCGGCCTCCTCCTGGTCGTGATCTACCTGGTGGCGTACTACCGGGGCCTGTCGCTCGTCGCGATGGCCTCGCTGCTGGTCTCCGGCATCCTCACCTACGTGCTCATGGCGCTGCTCGGCCCGGCCATCGGCTTCGCGCTGAACCTGCCGGCCGTGTGCGGTGCCATCGTCGCCATCGGTATCACCGCGGACTCGTTCATCGTGTACTTCGAACGCATAAGGGACGAGATCCGGGAGGGCCGCTCGCTGCGTCCCGCCGTCGAGCGGGCCTGGCCGCGTGCCCGGCGCACCATCCTGGTCTCCGACTTCGTGTCGTTCCTCGCCGCCGCGGTGCTGTTCATCGTGACGGTCGGCAAGGTCCAGGGCTTCGCGTTCACGCTCGGCCTGACCACCGTGCTCGACGTCGTCGTGGTCTTCTTCTTCACCAAGCCGCTGATGACGCTGCTGGCCCGTCGGAAGTTCTTCGCGAGCGGCAGCAAGTGGTCCGGCCTCGACCCGAAGAGTCTGGGTGCCAAGCCCCCGCTGCGCCGCACCCGCCGTCCCGCCCCCGTTGAGACGAAGGAGGCGTGAGCATGTCGAAACTCGGCAACCTCGGCGCCCGACTGCACCGTGGCGAGATCAGCTACGACTTCATCGGTCACCGCAAGCTCTGGTACGGCATCTCGATCCTGATCACCATCACGGCGATCGTGGGCCTCGCGGTACGCGGCCTCAACATGGGCATCGACTTCCAGGGCGGCGCGGTCTTCACCACCCAGAAGACCAGTGTCTCGGTCTCCCAGGCCGAGGACTACGCGAAGGAAGCATCCGGCCACGACGCCGTCGTGCAGAAGCTCGGCAACGGCACGCTGCGCATCCAGATCGCCGGTATGGACACCCAGCAGTCCGACCAGATCAAGACCGACCTGGCCAAGGACTTCAAGGTCGACCCGGAGACCATCGCCGCCGACCTGGTCGGACCCAGCTGGGGCGACCAGATCGCCAACAAGGCCTGGCAGGGCCTGGCGATCTTCATGGTCCTCGTCGTGATCTATCTGGCGATCGCCTTCGAATGGCGCATGGCCATCGCGGCGCTCGTCGCCCTGATCCACGACATCACCATCACCGTAGGCATCTACGCCCTCGTCGGCTTCGAGGTCACGCCGGGCACGGTGATCGGTCTGCTGACCATCCTCGGTTACTCGCTCTACGACACGGTGGTCGTCTTCGACTCCCTCAAGGAGCAGACCAAGGACATCACCAAGCAGAACCGGTGGACGTACAGCGACATCGCCAACCGTTCGATCAACGGCACCCTGGTCCGTTCGATCAACACCACGGTGGTCGCGCTGCTCCCGGTGGCGGGCCTGCTGTTCATCGGTGGCGGCTTCCTCGGCGCGGGCACGCTCAACGACATCTCGCTGTCGCTGTTCGTCGGTCTCGCCGCCGGTGCCTACTCCTCGATCTTCATCGCCACCCCGCTCGTCGCCGACCTCAAGGAACGCGAGCCGGCGATCAAGGCCCTCAGGAAGCGGGTCCTGGCCAAGCGTGCCCAGGCGTCCGCCGAGGAGGAGACGGCCGACGCGCGTCCCGTCTCCGACGAGCCGGACGACGACGCCGCCCCCGCGGTCGTCGGTCCGCGCACCCAGCCCGCGTCCCGGGGCCGGGGCCGTGGCCGTCCCTCGGGGAAGCGCCGATGACCGAGCTCACCGACGTCACGGCGCTGCTGCTCAGCCGTATCCGTGATGTGGCCGACTATCCGGAGCCAGGAGTGATGTTCAAGGACATCACCCCGCTCCTGGCGGACCCTGCGGCGTTCTCGGCGCTCACCGACGCGCTGGCGGCGGTCGCGGCGAACACCGGCGCCACGAAGGTCGTCGGCCTGGAGGCCCGGGGCTTCATCCTCGGCGCCCCGGTCGCGATCCGCGCGGGCCTCGGCTTCATCCCCGTACGGAAGGCGGGCAAGCTCCCCGGGGCGACCCTCAGCCAGGCGTACGACCTGGAGTACGGCTCGGCGGAGATCGAGGTGCACGCGGAGGACCTGTCCGCCGACGACCGCATCCTGATCGTCGACGACGTCCTGGCCACCGGCGGCACCGCCGAGGCCTCGATCGAGCTGATCCGCCGAGCGGGCGCCGAGGTCGCAGGCCTCGCGGTCCTGATGGAACTGGGCTTCCTGGGCGGCCGGGCCCGCCTGGAGCCGGCGCTGGCCGGAGCCCCGCTGGAGTCACTCCTCAAGGTCTGACCCACAGCAAGCCCCGCACGAACGGCCGTCCCTCTTCGGGGCGGCCGTTCGCATGTGAGCCGGGCGCTGTCCGCCGCGGCCCGGGCCACCCTCAGGAATCATGCGGGAGCGCCTCTTGTTGCACGTGTAGACGTCCCCCACATCGGGCTGAAGGCGATCCCCGGGCGCAGGATCGCTACCATGGGGTCTCCGGAGCCTGACCGGGGGACCCGGATCGCGCACGAGGAGTCCTCTTGCCAGACGAGGCCCAGCCCCTTACCGCCGCCAAGCCCGAGCCCGACTCGGCGCCCGCGGCCAAGCCCGCGCCGGACGCGAAGAGCGCGACGAACGACGCCCGCGGGCCGGTCGAGCACGCCCAGTCGGCGCCCGTCGACAAGCCGGCCGAACCGCCCCGGCCCAAGCCCGCGACGCCCGAGGGCTCCACGTCGGCTACCCCAGCGGCCCGTCCCAGCGCGGGCCAGCCCGCCCGTACCGGCTCCTCCAACCGCGTCCGTGCCCGTCTCGCCCGCCTCGGCGTCCAGCGCTCCAACCCGTACAACCCGGTCCTGGAGCCCTTGCTGCGGATAGTGCGCAGCAACGACCCGAAGATCGAGACCGCCACGCTCCGCCAGATCGAGAAGGCCTACCAGGTCGCCGAGCGCTGGCACCGCGGCCAGAAGCGCAAGAGCGGCGACCCGTACATCACCCACCCCCTCGCGGTGACCACGATCCTTGCCGAGCTCGGCATGGACCCGGCCACCCTCATGGCGGGCCTGCTGCACGACACCGTCGAGGACACCGAGTACGGCCTCGACCAGCTCCGCCGCGACTTCGGCGACTCCGTGGCCCTGCTCGTCGACGGCGTCACCAAGCTCGACAAGGTCAAGTTCGGCGAGGCCGCGCAGGCGGAGACCGTGCGCAAGATGGTCGTGGCGATGGCCAAGGACCCCCGCGTCCTGGTCATCAAGCTCGCCGACCGCCTGCACAACATGCGCACCATGCGCTATCTCAAGCGCGAGAAGCAGGAGAAGAAGGCGCGCGAGACGCTGGAGATCTACGCCCCGCTCGCCCACCGCCTCGGCATGAACACCATCAAGTGGGAGCTGGAGGACCTCGCCTTCGCGATCCTCTACCCGAAGATGTACGACGAGATCGTACGGCTGGTGGCAGAGCGGGCGCCCAAGCGCGACGAGTACCTGGCCATAGTGACCGACGAGGTGCAGTCCGACCTGCGCGCGGCCCGGATCAAGGCCACCGTCACCGGGCGGCCGAAGCACTACTACAGCGTCTACCAGAAGATGATCGTCCGCGGCCGCGACTTCGCGGAGATCTACGACCTGGTCGGCATCCGAGTCCTCGTCGACACCGTCCGCGACTGCTACGCCGCCCTCGGCACCGTGCACGCGCGATGGAACCCGGTCCCCGGCCGGTTCAAGGACTACATCGCGATGCCCAAGTTCAACATGTACCAGTCGCTGCACACCACGGTCATCGGGCCGAACGGCAAGCCGGTCGAACTCCAGATCCGTACGTTCGACATGCACCGCCGCGCCGAGTACGGCATCGCCGCGCACTGGAAGTACAAGCAGGAGGCCGTCGCCGGTACCTCCAAGGTGCGCTCGGACCAGCCGCGGACCACCGGCAAGGACGACCACCTCAACGACATGGCGTGGCTGCGCCAACTCCTGGACTGGCAGAAGGAGACCGAGGACCCCGGCGAGTTCCTGGAGTCCCTGCGCTTCGACCTCTCCCGCAACGAGGTCTTCGTCTTCACCCCCAAGGGCGACGTCATAGCGCTGCCGGCCGGTGCCACACCGGTCGACTTCTCCTACGCGGTGCACACCGAGGTGGGCCACCGCACCATAGGAGCCCGCGTCAACGGCCGTCTCGTACCGCTCGAATCGACCCTGGACAACGGCGACCTCGTCGAGGTCTTCACCTCCAAGGCACCCGGGGCAGGGCCGTCCCGGGACTGGCTGAACTTCGTGAAGTCGCCGCGGGCGCGCAACAAGATCCGCGCCTGGTTCTCCAAGGAGCGCCGCGACGAGGCGATCGAGCAGGGCAAGGACGCCATCGTCCGCGCGATGCGCAAACAGAACCTGCCGATCCAGCGCATCCTCACCGGTGACTCGCTCGTCACGCTCGCGCACGAGATGCGGTACTCCGACATCTCCGCCCTGTACGCGGCGATCGGCGAGGGACATGTCTCCGCGCAGAACATCGTGCAGAAACTCGTCTCCGCGCTCGGCGGCGAGGAAGCGGCCACCGAGGAGATCGACGAGTCGGTTCCGAGCCGCGGCCGTCGCAAGCGGCGCTCCAACACCGACCCGGGCGTCGTCGTCAAGGGTGTCGAGGACGTGTGGGTCAAGCTGGCCCGCTGTTGCACACCCGTCCCCGGCGACCCGATCATCGGTTTCGTCACCCGCGGTAGTGGCGTATCGGTTCACCGCAGCGACTGCGTCAACGTGGACTCACTGTCCCGCGAGCCCGAGCGCATCCTCGAGGTCGAGTGGGCGCCCACGCAGTCCTCGGTCTTCCTGGTCGCCATCCAGGTCGAGGCCCTGGACCGCTCCCGGCTCCTCTCCGACGTCACCCGCGTCCTGTCCGACCAGCACGTCAACATCCTCTCCGCGGCCGTACAGACCTCCCGCGACCGCGTCGCCACCTCCCGCTTCACCTTCGAGATGGGCGACCCGAAGCACCTCGGTCACGTCCTGAAGGCGGTCAGGGGAGTCGAGGGCGTGTACGACGTCTACCGCGTGACCTCGGCGCGGAACCGGTCGTAGCAGACACGGGAAAGGGCCCCGCACCCAAGGTGCGGGGCCCTTTCCCATACGGCCTCAGCCGCCGAACTCCTGGAGACCCTTGAGGGCCTGGTCCAGGAGCGCCTGGCGGCCCTCCAGCTCACGCTCCAGCTTGTCGGCCCTGGCGTTGTTGCCCTGGGCGCGTGCCTGGTCGATCTGGCCCCTGAGCTTGTCCACGGCGGCCTGGAGCTGGCCGGTCAGACCCGCGGCACGCGCGCGTGCCTCCGGGTTGGTCCGGCGCCACTCGGTCTCCTCGGCCTCCTGGAGGGCGCGCTCGACGGCGTGCATCCGGCCCTCGACCTTCGGCCGGGCGTCCCGCGGGACGTGACCGATGGCCTCCCAGCGCTCGTTGATCGCGCGGAAGGCGGCGCGGGCGCTCTTCAGGTCACCGATCGGCAGGAGCTTCTCGGCCTCCTCGGCCAGCTCCTCCTTCAGCTTGAGGTTCTCGGTCTGCTCGGCGTCCCGCTCGGCGAAGACCGAGCTGCGGGCGGCGAAGAACACGTCCTGGGCGCCGCGGAAGCGGTTCCACAGGTCGTCCTCGTGCTCGCGCTGGGCGCGGCCGGCCGCCTTCCACTCGGCCATCAGCTCGCGGTAGCGCGCGGCCGTCGGACCCCAGTCCGTCGACCCGGACAGCGCCTCGGCCTCGCCGACCAGGCGCTCCTTGGTCCTGCGGGCGTCCTCGCGCTGCGCGTCCAGCGACGCGAAGTGGGCCTTGCGGCGCTTGGAGAACGCCGAGCGCGCGTGCGAGAAGCGGTGCCACAGCTCGTCGTCCGACTTGCGGTCCAGGCGGGGCAGACCCTTCCAGGTGTCCACCAGCGCGCGCAGCCGCTCACCGGCGGCCCGCCACTGGTCGGACTGGGCCAGCTCCTCCGCCTCGACGACCAGCGCCTCCTTGGCGTGCCGGGCCTCGTCGGACTGCTTCGCGCGCTGCTGCTTGCGCTCCTCGCGGCGCTTGTCGACGGTCTCCACGAGCTTGTCCAACCGCACCTTGAGCGCGTCCAGGTCGCCGACCGCGTGATGCGCGTCGACCTGCTCGCGGATGTGGTCGATGGCCGCCTGAGCGTCCTTCGCCGACAGGTCGGTGGTCTTCACCCGCTTCTCGAGGAGGCCGATCTCGACAACCAGGCCCTCGTACTTGCGCTCGAAGTAGGCCAGGGCTTCCTCGGGGGAGCCGGCCTGCCAGGAACCGACGACCTGCTCGCCGTCGGCCGTACGCACGTACACGGTCCCCGTCTCGTCGACGCGGCCCCACGGGTCGCTGCTCACAGCGCCTCCTCCACATGATGCCGAGAGGCTTCAGCGCCCCCGGGCATCGTCCACAGTTTCGTCACGGCCAACATAGGCGACCGGCGGGTTGCCTGTCCGCATCCCGCGCGACCGAAATTTCGCACTTGGCGGTCAGGATTTGCTGACCGTCGCCTTGTTGATCACGACGGTCGCGTTCGGCGCGCCGTCGCCCGCGCCGGTGCTCTCACCGGCCGCGGCGATCTTCTTCAGCACCTTCATACCGGATTCCGAGATCGTGCCGAACGGGGTGTAGCTCGGGGGCAGCTGGCTGTCCTCGTAGACGAGGAAGAACTGGCTCCCGCCGGTGTGCGCCTGCCCGGTGTTCGCCATCGCGACGGTGCCCGCCGGGTAGACGTTGGACTTGAGGCTCTTGTCCTTCAGGTTCTCGTCCGGGATGGTGTAGCCCGGTCCGCCGCTGCCGGAGCCCGTCGGGTCGCCGCACTGCAGGACGTAGATGCCGTTGGTGGTGAGCCGGTGGCACTTGGTGTGGTCGAAGAAGCCCTTGTTCGCCAGGAAGTCGAACGAGTTCACGGTGTGCGGGGCCGCCGACGCCTTCAGCGCGATGTCGATCTTCCCGCAGGTCGTCGCGAGGTCAAGGGTGTATTTCGCCGACTTGTCGATGGACATCGCCGGCTCCTTCTTCCAGGTCTGCGTCTCGACCTTGCCGGGGGCCGCCTTCTCACACGGGTCCGGCGCCTTGCTCGGCGTCGCGCTGGGAGTGGTCTGAGCGCTCGCGCTGGCCTTGTCGTCGTCTTTCATGACCCCGGACGTGTAGAGCGCCAGGCTGCCCACCAGGACCACGCCGAGCACCGACGCGATCACAGAGTTGCGTACACGGGCCTTGCGGCGCGCGGCCGTGCGCCGCTGCTGCTGCCGCAAGAACTTCTCCCGCGCGAGCTGCCGCTTCCGCTGTTCCTGGGTGACCACGGGGTTCTCTCCTCATGCGTCTCGTACGCCGACCGGTACGCATGCGTCCTATGAACCGACCGCCTGCGTGTGCCCCGTACCGTATATGGGTTCGCTGAGGAATCGGCAGCGCCGGTAGGCTCTGACCACTGGGGCAGCCGCCCGGAAGACCGCCCGTACCTAGACAAACCGAGGACGATCGTGCTCATTGCCGGGTTCCCCGCCGGGGCCTGGGGGACGAACTGTTATCTCGTCGCCCCCGCCGCCGGTGAGGAGTGCGTGATCATCGACCCGGGCCACCAGGCCGCCGAGGGAGTCGAGGAAGCGCTGAAGAAGCATCGGCTCAAGCCCGTCGCCGTCGTCCTCACCCACGGCCACATCGACCACGTGGCCTCGGTCGTCCCCGTGTGCGGCGCGCACGGAGTACCTGCCTGGATCCACCCCGAGGACCGCTACATGATGAAGGACCCGTCGATGGGTCTCGGGCGTTCCATCGGGATGCCGCTCATGGGCGAGATCACCGTGGGGGAGCCGGACGACGTCAAGGAGCTGACCGACGGCGCGAAGCTGGAGCTCGCGGGGCTGGAGCTGTCCGTCGCGCACGCGCCGGGCCATACCAAGGGGTCGGTGACCTTCCGGATGCCCGAGACGGCCGAGATTCCCTCGGTCTTCTTCTCGGGTGATCTGCTCTTCGCCGGCTCCATCGGACGCACCGACCTGCCCGGCGGTGACATGGCCGAGATGCTCGACTCGCTGGCCCGCGTGTGCCTGCCGCTCGACGACTCGACCGTGGTGCTGTCCGGCCACGGCCCCCAGACGACCATCGGCCAGGAGCGCGCCACCAACCCGTATCTGCGGGAGGTGGCCGACGGCCAGGGAGCCACCGAGGCTCCCCGACGAGGAATGTGACAAGAGACTTCGTGAGCACCTTTCAGGCCCCCAAGGGCACGTACGACCTGATCCCGCCGGACAGCGCCAAGTTCCTGGCCGTCCGGGAGGCGATCGCCGCTCCGCTGCGCACCTCCGGCTACGGCTACATCGAGACGCCCGGCTTCGAGAGCGTCGAGCTGTTCGCGCGCGGGGTCGGTGAGTCCACCGACATCGTGACCAAGGAGATGTACGCCTTCGAGACCAAGGGCGGCGACAAGCTGGCCCTGCGCCCCGAGGGCACGGCCTCCGTGCTGCGCGCGGCGCTGGAGGCCAACCTGCACAAGACGGGCAACCTGCCGGTCAAGCTCTGGTACTCCGGCTCGTACTACCGCTACGAGCGTCCGCAGAAGGGCCGTTACCGGCACTTCTCGCAGGTCGGCGCCGAGGCGATCGGCGCGGAGGACCCGGCGCTCGACGCCGAGCTGATCATCCTGGCCGACCAGGCGTACCGTTCGCTGGGCCTCAGGAACTTCCGCATCCTGCTCAACAGCCTGGGCGACAAGGAGTGCCGGCCGGTCTACCGGGCCGCGCTCCAGGACTTCCTGCGCGGCCTGGACCTCGACGAGGACACCCTGCGCCGGGCGGACATCAACCCGCTGCGCGTCCTCGACGACAAGCGCGAGTCCGTGCAGAAGCAGCTCGGGGACGCCCCGCTGCTGCGCGACTACCTCTGCGACGCCTGCAAGGCGTACCACGAAGAGGTCCGCGAGCTGATCACCGCGGCGGGCGTGGCCTTCGAGGACGACCCGAAGCTGGTGCGCGGCCTCGACTACTACACCCGCACGACCTTCGAGTTCGTCCACGACGGTCTGGGCTCCCAGTCCGCGGTGGGCGGCGGCGGACGCTACGACGGTCTGTCGGAGATGATCGGCGGCCCCGCGCTCCCGTCCGTCGGCTGGGCCCTCGGCGTCGACCGCACGGTCCTCGCCCTGGAGGCGGAGGGCGTGGAGCTCGAACTCCCCTCCGCCACCAGCGTGTTCGCGGTGCCGCTGGGCGAGGAGGCCCGCCGGATCCTGTTCGCCAAGGTCACCGAGCTCCGCAAGGTGGGCATCGCGGCCGACTTCTCCTACGGCGCCAAGGGCCTCAAGGGCGCCATGAAGAACGCCAACCGCAGCGGCGCGCGCTACACGATCGTGGCCGGCGAACGCGACCTCGCCGAGGGCGTCGTACAGCTGAAGGACATGGAGTCCGGGGAGCAGTCGGCGATCGGGGTCAACGAGATCGTGGCGGAACTGGAGTCACGCCTGGGCTGAGCGCGACGGAGTGAGGGGGACGAGCCCCCTCACTCCAACAGCCCGAACCGCATGGCGCTCGTCACCGCCGCCGTCCGGTCGTCCACGCCCAACTTGCCGAAGACGCGCAGGAGATGGGTCTTCACCGTCGACTCGCCGATGAACAGCCTGCGCCCGATCTCCGCGTTCGTGCAGCCCTCGGCGACGAGGCGCAGTACGGCCGTCTCGCGCTCCGAGAGTCGCGGCCGTTCCGGCCTGGTGCGCAGCTGGTCGACCAGGCGGGCGGCGACGGTCGGCGCCAGGACCGTCTCGCCGCGGGCTGCGGCCCGTACGGACTCGGCCAGTTCGGCGCGGGGCAGGTCCTTGAGGAGATAGCCGGCCGCGCCCGCCTCCACGGCCCGCAGGATGTCCCGGTCCGTCTCGTACGTCGTCAGGACGATCACCCGGCTGGGCAGCCCCGCCTCCGTCATCCGTACGATCGACTCGACGCCCGAGCCGCCCGGCATCCGCAGGTCCATCAGCACGATGTCGGGCCGGAGTTCGGCCGCCAGCGCCTCCGCCTGCGGCCCGCTGGACGCGTCCGCGATCACCTCCAGGTCCGGTTCCGCGCTCAGCATCGCCCGCAGGCCCTCCCGTACGACCGGGTGGTCGTCGGCCAGGATGATCCGGATCATGGACAGCTCCTCGCGGGCGGTACGGGCAGACGGACGGTGACCGTGGTGCCGCCGCCGGGCGCACTGTGCACCCGGACCGTCCCGCCGACCTCGGTGGCGCGGGCACGAAGCCCCGCCAGACCGTAGCCGTCACGGGCGGCCCCCGGGTCGAAGCCGTGACCGTCGTCCCGTACGGACAGGGTGAGGCGCTCGTCGGCGTAGTCGAGGTCGATGGTCACGGTCGCCGAACTCCCCGCGTGTCTACGGCAGTTCGTGAGCGCCTCCTGGCAGGAGCGCAGGGCGACGACCTCGGCGCCCGCGGGCAGCGGACGGACCCGGCCGGTCACGGCGAGCTTCGCGGAGTGCCGGGCCGCCAGCCGGCCCAGGGCGTCCGGCAGCGTGGCACCGCCCAGGTCGGCGGGGGTGCCGTCGGCGACCAGAGCCCGTGCCTCGGCGAGGTTCAGCCGGGCCGTCTCGTCCATCAGGGCCAGATGACGGCGGGCCTGCGGCATGTCGTGGTCGAGCTCGGCCTCGACGGCCTGGATCAGCATCAGCAGGCTGGTGAAACCCTGTGCGAGGGTGTCGTGGATCTCCCGGGCCATCCGCTGTCGCTCGGTCAGTGCCCCGTGCGCCGCGGACAGCCGCGAGACCTCGTGCCGGCTCGAGTCCAACTCGGCGATCAGAGCCGCCCGTTCCTGGCTCTGCTCGATGATCCGGATGACATAGCTGCCGACGGCCACCGAGAAGACCAGGGTGACGACGGCGAACAGGCCGTTGAAGAAGACGTCCTGCTCGCTCGGCCGCCACAGCAGCGCCCAGCCCGCCACGGGGGCGAGATTGATCACCGCCACGGCGGTCGGAGCCCACCGCATCCGCAGCGTCATGAAGCACTGGGGGACGAGAGCGAAGGTCATCAGCCGGGTCTCGCCGACCAGGATCGCCGAGGGAAGGAACAGCGCCATCATCGCGCCGAGGTAGGCGAGGGCCTTGCGCGCGTCGGGCGGATCCTGCCGGAGCAGGGGACGCCCGACCCGTACGAAGAGCGGGACCAGGGGGACCAGCAGCGCCGCCGCCGTGACGCGGACCGGCCACCCGGGGTGTCCCGCACCCAGCACGAACACCAGGGTGGCCAGCCAGATCAGCGCGAAGTAGGTGTCCCAGAGCCGGAAGGAACGGTCCCACGAGTACGCGCCCACGGCGTCCGCCGGACCGGTCATCCGTCGCGCCGGTTCTTCCACCGGAAGGTCAGCAGACACAGCAGCAATCCTCCGACGCACCACGCCCCCAGCACCAGGGCGATGCGCCCGAACTCCCAGCCGCCGGCCTGCTCCAGGACCTGCGCCGAGTCCGGCAGGAACACCCCACGCAGCCCCTGGCACATCCACTTCAGGGGGAACAGCGCGCCGATGTTCAGCATCCAGTCGGGGATCGTGTCGATCGCGATGTACACCCCGGAGATGAACTGGAGGACCAGGAAGGGCAGGACGACCACCGAGCTCGCGCTCTTGCTGGAGTCGGGCACCGAGCTGATCGCGATGCCGAGCAGCGCGCACGCCGTCAGGCCGAGCACGAAGATCCACGCGAAGGCGAACCACCGGTCGGCGTCCGACGGCAGATCGACGTCGTACAGCGTCGTGCCGACGAGCAGCAGGATCGCCGTCTCCAGGATGCCGGTAACCAGAACCAGCCAGATCTTGCCGAGGAAGTACGCCGCCGGCGGCATCGGGGTCCCGCGCAGCCTGCGCAGCACCTTCTCGTCCCGCTCGACGGCGATCGAGATGCCGAGCGACTGGAAACTCGTCGACATGATGCCGGCGGCCATCATCGCCGGGACATACAGCTGCGAGGCCTTGATACCCGCCCCCTCCACGTCGTCACGGAAGATCGACGCGAACAGGAACAGGAAGACCACCGGGAAGGCGAAGGTGAACACCACCTGGTCGCGCTGGCGGAAGAACTGCCTGATCTCCAGAGCCCCCCGCCGCAGTCCGAGCCCCCAGACTCCGGGCAGCCTTCCGGCACGAGCATCGGTCCGGGACCGTACGGCGGTCGTGGTCATCGCGCGTCCTCCTGTCCGGTGAGCCGGAGGTAGACGTCCTCCAGCGTGGGGCGGCTGACCTGGAGCCCCGGGATCTCGCCGTCGAAGCGGCGCATCAGCGCGGCGACCGTCCTGGTCGGGGTGTCGGTGTGCTCCGCGCGCGGGGCGCCGTCCGGCTCGGTCCACTCGACGGTGGCGCCGGTGCCGTACCGCTCCCGCAGCGCGGCGGGCTCGTCCTCGGCGACGACCTTTCCCCGGGAGATCACGGCCAGCCGGTCGGCGAGCGCCTCGGCCTCCTCCAGGTAGTGCGTGGTGAGCAGGATTGTGGTGCCCTCGTCGGACAGTTTGCGGATCAGGTCCCAGAACTGGCGCCGGGCCGCCGGGTCGAAACCGGTCGTCGGCTCGTCCAGGAGCAGCAACTCGGGGCCGCCGATCACACCGAGCGCCACGTCGAGCCGCCGCCGCTGCCCGCCGGACAGGGCCTTGATCCGGCTGCCCGCCTTGGCCTCAAGACCCACCAGTCCGATGACCTCCTCCGGATCCCGCGGCCGTGGGTAGTAGTGGGCGAAATGGCGGACGGTCTCCGCGACCGTCAACTCGGCGGGCGCGGATTCGTCCTGCCAGACGATTCCGACTTTTGAACGCCACGCGCGCGTGCCGTGCGCCGGGTCCGCGCCGAGCACGGACACCTCCCCCGCGTCCCGGTCCCGGTTGCCCTGGAGGATCTCCACCGTGGTGCTCTTGCCCGCGCCATTGGGCCCGAGCAGGCCGAACACCTCGCCCCTGCGGATGCCGAGATCGATCCCGTCGACCGCGGTCACGTCGCCGTACTGCTTGCGCAGCCCCCGAACGTCCACCGCGAGTTCGTTCGCGTGTGTGGTCATGCCTGTGAGCATCGGCCGGAACCGAACGCTCAGGGACGACCGTGCGTACTTCCTTATGTCCACCGAACGGTGGACAAGCCTCCGGGTGCGGCAGAATGGCCCCTGCCCGAAGAAGGTCCCACTCTCCAGCAGACGGATCGGCGTGATGAGCAAGACCACAGTGAAAGACGTCTCCACGGAGCCCGAGCCCTCGTCGGCGAGCGCCGACGCCGCGCCCCGGACGGTGGGCGGCAGCCGTGTCTTCGCGTTGCTGCTGGTGATCACCGGCGCCGCCGGACTGCTCGCCGCGTGGGTCATCACGATCGACAAGTTCAAGATCCTCGAGGGCAAGGTCAGCGGCAAGACGTTCACGCCGAGCTGCTCCCTCAACCCGATCGTCTCCTGCGGCAGCGTGATGGAGAGCAAGCAGGCCGCCGCCTTCGGGTTCCCCAACCCGATGCTCGGCCTCGTCTGCTACGGCATCGTCATCTGCGTCGGCATGACCCTGCTGGCCCGCGCCACCTTCCCGCGCTGGTACTGGCTCACCTTCAACTTCGGCACGCTCTTCGGCGTGGCCTTCTGCACCTGGCTGCAGTTCCAGTCGCTGTACCGCATCAACGCGCTGTGCCTGTGGTGCTCGCTGGCCTGGGTCGCGACGATCACGATGTTCTGGTACGTGACCTCGTTCAACATCCGCAACGACCTGCTGCCGTCCCCGGGCTGGCTCAAGCGTTTCCTCTCCGAGTTCACCTGGGTCCTGCCGGTCACCCACTGCGGCATCATCGCCATGCTGATCCTGACCCGCTGGGGCGACAAGCTCTGGGCCTGACCCACGGCCGACGGCGTTGTCAGTGGCGTGACATAGGGTTTTGAACGTGGAGCCCGATCTGTTCACCGCCGCGGCGGAAGAGCGCCAGGAGAAGGACCCGGCCGGCAGTCCCCTGGCGGTCCGGATGCGCCCGCGCACCCTCGACGAGGTGGTGGGCCAGCAGCACCTGCTCAAGCCGGGTTCGCCGCTGCGGCGACTGGTCGGCGAGGGCAGCGGCGGTCCTGCCGGACCCTCCTCGGTGATCCTCTGGGGCCCGCCCGGCACCGGCAAGACGACCCTGGCGTACGTCGTCTCCAAGGCCACCAACAAGCGCTTCGTGGAGCTCTCCGCGATCACCGCCGGCGTCAAGGAGGTCCGCGCGGTCATCGAGGGCGCCCGCCGCGCCACCGGCGGCTTCGGCAAGGAGACCGTCCTCTTCCTCGACGAGATCCACCGCTTCAGCAAGGCCCAGCAGGACTCCCTGCTCCCCGCGGTCGAGAACCGCTGGGTGACCCTCATCGCGGCGACCACCGAGAACCCGTACTTCTCGATCATCTCCCCGCTGCTGTCCCGGTCCCTGCTGCTGACCCTCGAACCCCTCACCGACGACGACGTCAAAGCACTTCTGAAGCGGGCGCTGAGCGACGAGCGGGGCCTGAAGGACGCCGTCGCCCTCCCCGAGGACACCGAGGCCCACCTCCTGCGGATCGCCGGTGGCGACGCCCGCCGTGCCCTGACCGCCCTGGAGGCCGCCGCCGGGGCCGCCCTCGACAAGGGCGAGCCGGAGATCACCCTCACCACGCTGGAGGAGACGGTCGACCGCGCGGCCGTCACGTACGACCGCGACGGCGACCAGCACTACGACGTGGCCAGCGCCCTCATCAAGTCCATCAGGGGCTCCGACGTGGACGCGGCCCTGCACTACCTGGCCCGCATGATCGAGGCCGGTGAGGACCCCCGCTTCATCGCCCGTCGGCTGATGATCTCCGCCAGCGAGGACATCGGCCTCGCCGACCCGAACGCCCTGCCCATCGCGGTCGCCGCCGCCCAGGCCGTCGCCATGATCGGCTTCCCCGAGGCCGCGCTGACACTGAGCCACGCCACCATCGCCCTCGCCCTGGCCCCGAAGTCCAACGCCGCGACGACGGCCATCGGCGCCGCGATGGAGGACGTACGCAAGGGGCTGGCCGGGCCGGTGCCGCCGCATCTGCGCGACGGGCACTACAAGGGCGCCGCCAAACTCGGGCACGCGCAGGGGTACGTCTACCCGCACGACCTGCCCGAGGGGATCGCCGAGCAGCAGTACGCCCCGGACGCCGTCAAGGACCGCGCGTACTACGAACCCACCCGGCACGGCGCCGAGGCACGGTACGCGGACGCCGTGGAGTGGACCCGCAAGCACCTCGGTCGCAAGCGGTCCTGAGCACCCTGTAGAATCCTCGAAGCGCTGTGTCCCGTGCAGTCAGAACGGGACGGTCAGCCGGAACCCCCAGCGGGTTCCAGGAGCGTCGCGCACCGTTCGAATGGTGTCGCGGGCAGCCCACCACCGTCAGCGGTAGGTGGGCCACTCGCGTGCTGCACGTATGTGCCCAGACCAGGGGAGCGGCTGCCCACCAGGTTCCTCGAGGACCCGGCGGGTTTCCCCGGCTGCGGATGCGACCTCCCTCAACCCTGACAAGCCGAAAACCAGGAAATGAGAGACAGTGGCGAACCAGCCCCGCCCCAAGGTCAAGAAGTCGCGTGCCCTCGGCATCGCGCTGACCCCGAAGGCCGTGAAGTACTTCGAGGCCCGTCCCTACCCGCCGGGTGAGCACGGCCGTGGCCGCAAGCAGAACTCGGACTACAAGGTCCGTCTGCTCGAGAAGCAGCGTCTGCGCGCGCAGTACGACGTGTCCGAGCGTCAGCTCGTCCGCGCCTACGAGCGTGCCGCCAAGACCCAGGGCAAGACCGGTGAGGCCCTGGTCATCGAGCTCGAGCGCCGTCTCGACGCCCTGGTCCTGCGTTCGGGCATCGCCCGCACCATCTACCAGGCCCGCCAGATGGTCGTCCACGGCCACATCGAGGTCAACGGTCAGAAGGTCGACAAGCCGTCCTTCCGCGTCCGTCCCGACGACGTCGTGATGGTCCGCGAGCGCAGCCGCGAGAAGACCCTCTTCTCGATCGCCCGTGAGGGCGGCTTCGCCCCCGACGGCGAGACCCCGCGCTACCTCCAGGTGAACCTCCGCGCCCTGGCCTTCCGCCTGGACCGTGAGCCGAACCGCAAGGAGATCCCGGTGATCTGCGACGAGCAGCTCGTCGTCGAGTACTACGCCCGCTGATCACCGGCAGGCCGTAGCACCCGCACCACTTCAGCCCGCCGTCTCCCCGCCCTTCCGGGTGGGCGAGGCGGCGGGCTGCTGCATGTCGAGGGTCACTCGCGCGTGCCGCACGGAACCCCGCGGCGCCGGCAGCCCCTCGAGCGGGCGGGCACGGCCCAGCGCCCGGGACACCGCGGCGTCCCGCCCGAGCGCCCGGCCCTGTCGTACGCACTCCTCGTACCGTTCGTCGCCCAGCCGCTCCCGGGCCGTCGCCTCGCACAGCTCGTGCGGGGCGTTGTAGTAGGCCGAACCGAACAGGGGCAGGCCCACCGACGGCCACAGCGAGCCCGCCGCGCCCTGCAGCACGGCGGCCTCGGCCGGATCGCCCTCGGTCACGGTGACCAGGGCGAGCAGCTCGAGGGACAGGACCGAGCCGAGCAGGTCGTGGAAGCCGTGCGCGCAGGCCAGGCAGTCGGTGAGCAGCCCACGCGCGCGTGCCGCGTCCCCCTCGCTCCAGGCCGCGTACGCCAGGACGTACAGCGCGTACGACCGGGCCCACCGCTCTCCGTGGTCCTCGCACACCTGGCGCACGTCCTCGCACAGCCGCACCGCGTCCGGCAGATCGCCCAGGAAGGCGCGGGCCATCGCCAGCTCGACCTGCGCCATCAGCACGTTGCTGTTGAGTTCGCCGATCTCCTGGTAGCGCTGAAGCGACGAGCGCAGCAGCCGCTCCGCGCGGGGCATGTCGTCCGAGACGAGCGCCAGACAGCCGGTGCGATGCTCGGCGTACGCCACCGCCGTCGGATTCGCGGAGCGCTCCGCCTCCTCCCGGCACTCCTGGAGCGCCGCCAGCGCCGACAGGGTGTCGCCCTGGAGGATCGCCACATATCCGAGGACCCACAGGGCCTTCAGTCGGGCGGGCTCATGGCCGGGCTCGAGTTCGACGCTGCGCTGCAGCCAGTGCCGGCCCTCCGACAGCCGGCCGCAGCCGACCCAGCAGAACCAGAGGGAGCCCGCGAGATGCCGGCCCAGCTCCGCCCCGTCCGGCTCGGTCAGGCAGTACTCCAGGGCGCTGCGCAGGTTCGGCAGCTCGGCCTCGATCCGTGCGGCCACCTCGTTCTGCCGCGGGGAGAACCACTCCAGCTCGCACCAGGTCGCCAGGCCCACGTACCAGTCGCGGTGTCGCCTGCGCATCCGGACCGCGTCGCCCGTCGCCTCCAGCCACTCGGCGCCGTACGCGCGAACCGTGTCGAGCATGCGGTAGCGCACGCCGGTCGCGGTCTCCTCACGGGCCACCACCGACTGGGCGAGCAGCGCGGACAGGACGTCGAGGACGTCGTCGGAGTGCAGACCGTCGCCGCTGCACACGTACTCGGCGGCCTCCAGATCGAACTGCCCGGCGAACACCGAGAGCCGCGACCACAGCAACCGCTCCTCGGGCGTGCACAGTTCATGGCTCCAGCCGATCGCCGTGCGCAGTGTCCGATGGCGGGGGAGGGCGTCCCGGCCGCCGCCCGTCAGCAGCCGGAACCGGTCGTCGAGCCGCTCCAGCAACTGCCCGGGGGACAGCGTTCCCAGCCGGCCCGCGGCCAGCTCGATCGCCAGCGGGATGCCGTCCAGACGCCGGCACAACTCCCGTACGTGCGGATCGTCGCCGGTCGTCACCCCCTGCCGTCCGGCCCGCTCGCGGAACAGCTCCACGGACTCGTCCTCGCTCAGCGGGCCCAGCGCGAACACCTGCTCGCCGGCCACGGCCAGCGGTCGGCGTCCCACAGCGAGGACGGCCAGGCCCGGCACCTGTCCCAGCAGGTCGGCCACCAGAGCGGCGCACGCGTCCACCAGATGCTCGAAACCGTCGAGGACCAGCAGGAGCCGACGCCCGGCGAGGTGTGCGAGGAGCGTCTCACGCGGCAGCCGCGTGGTGTGGTCCGTCAGACCCAGCGTCTCCACGACGGCGTAGTCGATGAACTCGGGATCGCGTACGGCGGCCAGTTCGACGTGCCACACGCCGTCGGGCGGCGCACACCGCCCGCCCGCCACCCGCGACGCGAGCCGGGACTTGCCGATCCCGCCGGGGCCCGTCACCGTCACCAGCCGCGAGGTGTCGAGCGCCCGTGCCAGCCCCGAGAGTTCCGCGCGCCGGCCGACGAAGCCGTCGAGCTCCAGGGGGAGATTGCCGTTCACCTCGGTGCCGTCGGGCTGATGACTACGCATGGAACACGGAGCGTACTGAAGCGTGTTCGCTCCGTGCAATCGCGATGGGCGGCCCGCGCGCGGGTGAGGGGTTATCCGGTGCGGAGCGCCGTCCCCGGCGCGATAGGCTCGGCGGAGACTTTTTTCATAGACAGCACGTTTCAGGGAGCGGGTGCACACAGTGTCCGGTGGAGAGGTTGCCGGGATCCTGGTGGCCGTCTTCTGGGCGATCCTGGTCTCCTTCCTCGCCGTCGCGCTGGCGAGGCTGGCCCAGACGCTCAAGGCGACCACCAAGCTCGTGGCGGACGTGACCGACCAGGCCGTCCCGTTGCTGGCCGACGCCTCCACCGCGGTGCGTTCCGCGCAGACCCAGATCGAGCGGGTCGACGCGATCGCCTCGGATGTCCAGGAGGTCACGTCGAACGCCTCCGCGCTGTCCACCACCGTCGCCTCCACCTTCGGCGGCCCCCTGGTCAAGGTCGCGGCCTTCGGCTACGGCGTGCGCCGCGCGATCAGCGGCCGCAAGGACGACGTGCCCGCCAAGACGCCCCGGCGTACCGTGATCGTGGGCCGGGCGGTTTCCCGGGGCCGCGGGAAGAAGGACTGAGGCTCAAGAGATGTTCCGCCGTACTTTCTGGTTCTCCACGGGCGTGGCCACGGGTGTCTGGGCCACCACCAAGGTGAATCGCAAGCTGAAGCAGCTGACCCCCGAGAACCTCGCCGTGACCGCGGCCAACAAGGCGATCGAGACGGGTGCCCGTCTCAGGGACCGCGCGGTCGGCTTCGCGCTCGACGTCCGGTACAACATGGCCCAGCGGGAGGCCGAGCTGACGGATGCCCTCGGTATCCGCGACAGCCCCGAACTCCCCGCACCCAGGCGCGTCGCCGCCATCGAGAACACGACGTACCCCACGCATTCGTACAACCGGAATGAGGACCACTGATGGAGTCGGCCGAGATCCGCCGCCGCTGGCTGAGCTTCTACGAGGAGCGCGGGCACACCGTCGTGCCTTCGGCGTCGCTCATCGCGGACGACCCGACTCTGCTCCTGGTCCCCGCCGGCATGGTGCCCTTCAAGCCGTACTTCCTCGGTGAGGTCAAGCCCCCGTGGTCGCGCGCCACCAGCGTGCAGAAGTGCGTGCGCACGCCCGACATCGAAGAGGTCGGCAAGACCACCCGGCACGGCACGTTCTTCCAGATGTGCGGCAACTTCTCCTTCGGCGACTACTTCAAGGAAGGCGCCATCAAGTACGCCTGGGAGCTGCTCACCAGCCCCCAGGACAAGGGTGGTTACGGCCTGGAGCCGGAGAAGCTCTGGATCACCGTCTACAAGGACGACGACGAGGCCGAGCGCATCTGGCACGAGATCATCGGCGTGCCCAAGGAGCGCATCCAGCGCCTCGGCATGAAGGACAACTACTGGTCCATGGGCGTCCCCGGACCCTGTGGCCCCTGTTCCGAGATCAACTACGACCGCGGCCCCGAGTTCGGCGTCGAGGGCGGCCCCGCCGTCAACGACGAGCGGTACGTGGAGATCTGGAACCTCGTCTTCATGCAGTACGAGCGCGGCGAGGGCATCGGCAAGGACAATTTCGAGATCCTCGGCGAGCTCCCCAGCAAGAACATCGACACCGGCCTCGGACTCGAGCGCCTGGCGATGATCCTGCAGGGCGTGCAGAACATGTACGAGATCGACACCTCCATGGCCGTCATCAAGAAGGCCACCGAGCTGACCGGCGTGGCCTACGGCGACGCCCACGACTCGGACGTCTCGCTGCGCGTGGTCACCGACCACATGCGCACGTCCGTGATGCTCATCGGCGACGGTGTCACCCCCGGCAACGAGGGCCGCGGTTACGTGCTGCGCCGCATCATGCGCCGCGCCATCCGCAACATGCGCCTGCTCGGTGCCACCGGCCCGGTCGTGCTCGACCTGATCGACACCGTGATCGCCATGATGGGCCAGCAGTACCCGGAGCTTGTCACCGACCGCGAGCGCATCGAGAAGGTCGCCGTCGCCGAGGAGAACGCCTTCCTCAAGACGCTGAAGGCCGGCACCAACATCCTCGACACCGCCGTCACCGAGACCAAGCAGTCCGGCGGCACGGTCCTCGCCGGCGACAAGGCGTTCCTGCTCCACGACACCTGGGGCTTCCCGATCGACCTCACCCTGGAGATGGCCGCCGAGCAGGGCCTGTCCGTGGACGAGGACGGCTTCCGCCGCCTGATGAAGGAGCAGCGGGAGCGCGCCAAGGCCGACGCCCAGGGCAAGAAGACCGGTCACGTCGGCGCGGGCGCCTACCGTGCGATCGCCGACCAGGCCGGCGAGACCGAGTTCCTCGGCTACTCGGACACCGAGAGCGAGTCCACGATCGTCGGCATCCTCGTCGACGGCGCCTCCTCGCCGGCCGCCACCGAGGGCGACGAGGTCGAGATCGTCCTGGACCGCACCCCGTTCTACGCCGAGGGCGGCGGCCAGATCGGCGACACCGGCAGGATCAAGGTCGACTCCGGTGCCGTCATCGAGGTCCGCGACTGCCAGAAGCCGGTTCCGGGCGTCTACGTCCACAAGGGCGTCGTGCAGTTCGGTGAGGTGACCGTCGGCGCCAAGGCCCACGCCTCGATCGACAGCCGCCGCCGTACGGCCATCGCGCGCGCCCACTCGGCCACCCACCTCACCCACCAGGCCCTGCGGGACGCGCTCGGACCGACGGCCGCCCAGGCCGGTTCCGAGAACCAGCCCGGCCGCTTCCGCTTCGACTTCGGGTCCCCGTCCGCCGTTCCGACGGCCGTGATGACCGATGTCGAGCAGAAGATCAACGAAGTGCTTGCCCGCGAGCTCGACGTCCGTGCCGACGTCATGGGCATCGACGAGGCCAAGAAGCAGGGCGCCATCGCCGAGTTCGGCGAGAAGTACGGCGAGCGCGTCCGCGTGGTCACCATCGGCGACTTCTCCAAGGAGCTGTGTGGCGGCACCCACGTGCACAACACCGCCCAGCTGGGCCTGGTGAAGCTGCTCGGCGAGTCGTCCATCGGCTCCGGGGTCCGCCGTATCGAGGCGCTGGTCGGTGTCGACGCGTACAACTTCCTCGCCCGCGAGCACACCGTCGTCGCCCAGCTCCAGGAGCTGATCAAGGGACGTCCGGAGGAACTCCCGGAGAAGGTCTCCGCCATGCTCGGCAAGCTGAAGGACGCCGAGAAGGAGATCGAGAAGTTCCGCGCGGAGAAGGTCCTGCAGGCCGCCGCCGGGCTCGCCGAGTCCGCCAAGGACATCCGCGGGATCGCGGTCGTCACCGGTCAGGTCCCGGACGGTACGACCCCCGACGACCTGCGCAAGCTGGTCCTCGACGTGCGCGGGCGCATCCAGGGCGGCCGGGCCGCCGTGGTCGCCCTCTTCACCGTGAACAACGGCAAGCCGCTCACCGTCATCGCCACCAACGAGGCCGCCCGTGAGCGCGGGCTCAAGGCCGGTGACCTGGTCCGGACCGCCGCCAAGACCCTCGGCGGCGGCGGTGGCGGCAAGCCGGACGTCGCCCAGGGCGGTGGCCAGAACCCGGCCGCGATCGGTGACGCCGTGGACGCCGTGGAGCGCATGGTCGGGGAGACGGCCAAGTAATGCGCCGAGGCCGCAGGCTCGCGATCGACGTCGGGGACGCCCGCATCGGGGTCGCCTCGTGCGACCCCGACGGGATCCTCGCCACTCCGGTGGAGACGGTCCCGGGCCGGGACGTCCCGGCGGCTCATCGTCGGCTGAAGCAGCTGGTCGAGGAGTACGAACCGATCGAGGTCGTCGTCGGCCTCCCTCGCTCCCTCAAGGGGGGTGAGGGTCCGGCCGCGGTCAAGGTCCGCGGCTTCGTCCAGGAGCTCGCCCGGGGGATCGCGCCCGTCCCGGTCAGGCTCGTCGACGAGCGGATGACCACCGTGACGGCCAGTCAGGGACTGCGCGCATCCGGAGTGAAATCCAAAAAGGGCAGATCGGTCATCGACCAGGCAGCCGCCGTGATCATTCTTCAGCAGGCGCTGGAATCCGAACGGGTGTCAGGTAAAGCACCCGGCGAGGGCGTCGAAGTGGTCATCTGATCGCGGTACGGTAACGTTCCGCGCGATGCGGCGACATTCGAACAGTCACCGCACAGAAAGAGGCGAAACGGTAGCCGGATGGTGAGAGAAGGAGACCGCCGCCTCGCGGCTCTAGGGGATCGATGACTGAGTATGGCCGGGGCGAAGGCTCCGAACCGTGGCATCCCGAGGACCCGTTGTACGGGGACGGCGGATGGGAAGGGCAGCAGGCCCACGCGGGTCAGCAGTCCCCTTACGGCGGCCAGCCGCAGCACTATCCGCAGCAGCAGCCGCAGTACGACGACGGTGGCTGGGGCGACGGCCAACAGGCCGCCTATGGTCAGGCGCCGCAGCAGTACCCGCAGCACGACGGCCAGTACGACCAGCACCAGCAGTACAACCAGCAGCAGTACGACCAGCAGCAGTACGACCAACACCAGCAGCAGTACGACCAGCAGGCGTACCACGGTCAGCCGCAGCAGTCGTACGACCAGAACGGCAACGGCTGGGCGACCGGCACACAGGCGCAGGTGCCGTACCCCGCCGATCCGTCGGACCCGTACGGACAGCGGGCGGCCGCGTACGGCGCTGAGCAGCAGGACTACTACGGCAGCCCGGACGCGTACCCGCCGCCGGAGCCGCCGAGCCGTCGACGGGCCGAGCCGGAGCCGCAGATCGACTGGGATCCGGGCCCGGACCAAGGAGAACACGCCTTCTTCGCGGGCGACGACGACAGCGAGGACGACTCCGACGACCCGAAAGGCGGCCGCGGCGACCGGCGCGGCGGCAAGGGCGGCAAGAAGCGCAGGAGCGGATGCGCCTGTCTGGTGGTCCTGCTCGTCCTCGGCGGCGGCACGGCAACCATCGGCTACTTCGGGTACCAGTTCTACCAAAATCGTTTCGGCGCCGCCCCGGACTATGCCGGGGACGGGACGAGCCAGATGGTCACCGTCCAGGTCCCCAAGGGCGCGGGCGGGTACGCGATCGGCCGGCTGCTGAAGGACGCGGGTGTCGTGAAGAGCGTCGACGCCTTCGTGTCCGCCCAGGAGCAGAACCCCAAGGGGAAGACGATCCAGGCCGGCGCCTATCTCCTGAAGAAGGAGATGTCCGCCGAGAGCGCCGTCGTGATGATGCTCGACCCGAAGAGCCAGAACAACGTGCAGGTCGCTCCGGGACTGCGGAACATCACCGTCTACAAGAGGATCGACGATAAACTCGATCTTGCTTCCGGCACCACGAAGAAGATCGCCGAAAAGAAATACAAGAGCCTCGGGCTGCCGAGCTGGGCGAACGACAACGAGGACATCAAGGACCCGCTGGAGGGCTTCCTCTATCCGGGCACCTATCCCGCGGCGAAGGGCATGAAGCCCGAGACGGTGCTGAAGGACATGGTCACCCAGGCCGCCGAGGTATACGGCAAGTACGACCTGGAGGCGAAGGCCAAGGCGCTCAAGCTGGACAACCCCCTGCAGGTCATCACGGTCGCGAGCCTCGTCCAGGCCGAGGGAAAGACCGAGGACGACTACCGCAAGATGGCGGAAGTGGTCTACAACCGGCTCAACCTCGCCAACCCCGAGACCTACGGCCTGCTCCAGTTCGACTCGACCTTCAATTACCTGAAGAACGAGAGCGACATCCGCATCTCCGAGTCGGAGATCAAGAGCAACAAGGACCCGTACAACACGTACACGAACAAGGGTCTGCCGCCCGGCCCGATCGACAATCCGGGCGATGTCGCACTGAAGGCAGCGCTGAATCCGACCGACGACGGGTGGTACTACTTCGTCGCGACCGACGGCTTGAAGACCACCGAATTCGCCAAGACCCACGCTGAATTCCTGAGGCTCAAGGACAAGTTCGATGCAAGCACGGGCAGCTGACGCCCGCCGGGCCGCCGTCCTCGGAAAGCCCATCGCCCACTCCCTCTCGCCGGTGCTGCACCGGGCCGCCTACGAGGAGCTGGGGCTCACGGGCTGGTCGTACGACCGGTTCGAGCTCGACGAGGCCGCACTGCCCGGGTTCGTCGGGCGGCTCGGGCCGGAGTGGGCCGGGCTGTCGGTGACCATGCCGCTCAAGCGGGCGGTCATCCCGCTGCTCGACGAGATCAGTGAGACGGCAGCCTCGGTGGAGGCGGTCAACACCGTCGTGTTCACCGAGGACGGCCGCCGCCTCGGCGACAACACCGACATCCCGGGGATGGTCGCCGCCCTGCGCGAGCGGGGCATCGAGCAGGTCGACTCGGCAGCGATCCTCGGCGCCGGCGCCACCGCCTCCTCCGCGCTCGCCGCGCTGGCCCGGATCTGCACCGGTGAGGTCGTCGCCTATGTGCGCAGCGAGGCCCGGGCCGCCGAGATGCGGCAGTGGGCCGAGCGTCTCGACGTCGAGATGCGCACGGCGGACTGGGCGGACGCGGCCGAGGCCCTGGACGCTCCTCTGGTGATCGCGACCACCCCCGCCGGGGCGACGGACGCCCTCGCCCACGCCGTACCGGAGCGCCCCGCGGCCCTCTTCGACGTGCTCTACGACCCGTGGCCGACCGAGCTGGCGGCCCGCTGGTCGATGATCGGCGGGGCCGTGGTCAGCGGCCTCGACCTGCTGGTGCACCAGGCGGTGCTCCAGGTCGAGCAGATGACGGGTATCGGGCCCGCGCCGGTGGAGGCCATGCGCAAGGCGGGCGAGCATGCGGTGGCGGCTCGCTGAGCTCTTCGGTGAGGTGCGGCATGGGTGGTCCTGTGAGAGTGCCGTACTCCTGGCCTGAGGGCGGTACGTGTGTCCACGTCCGTCTGCTGGACCTGTGACCGGCTCCCGGCGCCGAACGTGGGAGGATCGGAGGTGGCGGGCCGGGGCCGCGCACCTGGTCGCGCCGTTGCCGTACGCGAGGACGCGCGTAAGCAGGGCAGTACCAGGGCGCGAGCACTGAGGAGCACCGTTGAGCAGGTTGCGCTGGCTGACCGCGGGGGAGTCCCACGGTCCCGCACTCGTCGCGACGCTGGAGGGCCTTCCGGCCGGCGTGCCGATCACCACGGAGATGGTGGCGGACCACCTGGCGAGGCGTCGGCTGGGCTATGGCCGCGGGGCCCGGATGAAGTTCGAGCGTGACGAGGTCACCTTCCTCGGCGGTGTCCGGCACGGCCTCAGCCTTGGTTCCCCGGTCGCGATCATGGTGGGCAACACCGAGTGGCCGAAGTGGGAGCAGGTCATGTCGGCCGACCCCATCGACCCGGAGATCCTGGCGGGCCTCGCGCGCAACGCCCCGCTGACCCGGCCGCGGCCCGGTCACGCCGACCTCGCGGGTATGCAGAAGTACGGCTTC
The DNA here is from genome assembly GCF_044456945.1 of Streptomyces sp. NPDC050759. Lineage (NCBI taxonomy): Bacteria > Bacillati > Actinomycetota > Actinomycetes > Kitasatosporales > Streptomycetaceae > Streptomyces > Streptomyces sp. NPDC050759. The sequence continues at coordinate 66,627 of NZ_JBITGI010000030.1, forward strand.
GACGAGGCTCGGCCGATCCTGGAGCGGGCCTCGGCCCGGGAGACGGCGGCCCGGGTGGCGCTGGGTGCGGTGGCCCGGTCGTACCTGAAGGAGACGGCCGGCATCGAGATCGTCAGCCATGTCGTGGAGCTGTGTTCCGTGAAGGCCCCGCAGGGCGTCTACCCGACCCCGGCCGACGTCGAGAAGCTGGACGCCGACCCGCTGCGCTGCCTGGACGCTGACACCTCGAAGGCGATGGTGGCCGAGGTGGACCAGGCCCACAAGGACGGCGACACCCTCGGCGGAGTGGTCGAGATCCTGGCGTACGGCGTCCCGGTGGGCCTCGGCTCGCACGTGCACTGGGACCGCAAGCTGGACGCCCGCCTGGCGGGTGCGCTGATGGGCATCCAGGCGATCAAGGGTGTCGAGCTCGGCGACGGCTTCGAGCTGGCGCGGGTGCCGGGCTCGAAGGCGCACGACGAGATCGTGAACTCGCCCGAGGGCATCCGGCGCGTCTCCGGTCGCTCGGGCGGCACCGAGGGCGGACTGAGCACGGGTGAGCTGCTGCGCGTGCGGGCCGCGATGAAGCCGATCGCGACCGTGCCGCGCGCCCTGCAGACCGTCGACGTGACCACCGGCGAGGCCGCGCAGGCCCACCACCAGCGCTCCGACGTGTCCGCGGTCCCGGCCGCCGGCATCGTCGCCGAGGCCATGGTCGCCCTGGTCCTGGCGGACGCGGTGGCGGAGAAGTTCGGCGGCGACAGCGTGCCCGAGACCCGCCGCAACGTGCGGTCCTACCTCGAGAACCTGGCCATCCGATGACCGGTCCCCAGGTGGTGCTGGTGGGTCCGATGGGCGTGGGCAAGTCCACCGTCGGGCAGCTGCTGGCCGAGCGGCTCGGTGTCGGCTACCGGGACACCGACGACGACATTGTCGCCGAGCAGGGCCGCACGATCGCGGAGATCTTCGTCGACGAGGGCGAGCCGGCCTTCCGGGCGATCGAGAAGGCCGCCGTGCGGCGGGCGCTCGCCGAGCACGACGGGGTCCTCGCCCTCGGTGGCGGCTCGGTGCTGGACGCGGACACCCGCGCGCTGCTGGCCGGACAGCAGGTGGTGTACCTCTCGATGGACGTCGAGGAGGCGGTCAAGCGCACCGGCCTGAACGCCGCGCGTCCGCTGCTCGCGGTCAACCCGCGCAAGCAGTGGCGGGAGCTGATGGAGGCCCGGCGCCACCTGTACGAGTCGATCGCCACGACGGTGGTCGCCACGGACGGCCGTACACCCGAAGAAGTCACCCGAATCGCGCTGGACGCACTGGAGTTGAAGGAAGCATGAGCGAGGCAGTGACGCGCATCCAGGTCGGCGGCACCGCGGGCAGCGAGCCGTACGAGGTCCTGGTGGGACGTCAACTCCTGGGTGAACTCGGCGCGTTGATCGGGGAGAAGGCGCAGCGGGTGGCGATCATCCACCCCGAGGCGCTCGCCGACACCGGTGACGCGCTGCGCGCCGACCTCGCCGGACAGGGGTTCGAGGCCGTCGCCATCCAGGTCCCGAACGCGGAGGAGGCCAAGACCGCCGAGGTCGCCGCCTACTGCTGGAAGGCGCTCGGACAGTCCGGCTTCACCCGCACCGACGTCGTGGTCGGCGTCGGCGGCGGCGCCACCACCGACCTCGCCGGTTTCGTGGCCGCGACCTGGCTGCGCGGAGTGCGCTGGATCGCCATCCCGACCACCGTGCTCGCCATGGTCGACGCGGCCGTCGGCGGCAAGACCGGCATCAACACCGCAGAGGGCAAGAACCTCGTCGGCGCCTTCCACCCGCCCGCCGGCGTCCTGTGCGACCTGGCCGCGCTGGACTCCCTGCCGGTCAACGACTACGTCTCCGGACTCGCCGAGATCATCAAGGCGGGCTTCATCGCCGATCCGGTGATCCTGGAGCTCATCGAGTCCGACCCCGAGGCCGCGCGCACCCCGGCGGGCCCGCACACCGCCGAGCTCATCGAGCGCTCGATCCGGGTCAAGGCCGAAGTCGTCTCCTCCGACCTCAAGGAGTCGGGCCTCAGGGAGATCCTCAACTACGGCCACACGCTCGCCCACGCCATCGAGAAGAACGAGCGGTACAAGTGGCGGCACGGCGCCGCGGTCGCCGTGGGCATGCACTTCGCCGCCGAACTGGGCCGTCTGGCGGGCCGGTTGGACGACGTGACGGCCGACCGCCACCGCACCGTCCTCGAATCGGTCGGCCTGCCGCTGCACTACCGCTACGACCAGTGGCCGAAGTTGCTGGAGACCATGAAGGTCGACAAGAAGTCCCGCGGCAACCTGTTGCGGTTCATCGTCCTCGACGGACTGGGCAAGCCCACGGTCCTGGAGGGCCCGGACCCGGCGGTCCTGCTCGCCGCGTACGGCGAGGTCGGCCAGTAAGTCCCGCGACGGGCGTTCCGCCTGATTCGCCTTGCCACAGGGGCACTTCGGGGCGCCCCCGGCCGTTTCACCAAACGAGGGCCGGGGGCGGTACCGTTCGGTGACGAGCGGGGTATGTACCACCCCGTAACCAGCGCCGATCAGCCTGCCGCGAGTGAGCCGGAGGGGCGCGTCGGAGACGAGAGGACGAGCGAGCACAGGCCTCCGGGCCGAGCACGGTCGGGCTCCCGGCACCGACGCGAGCGCCCCGGGGGCGAGCAAGCCGAAAAGACGAGACGGAGTGGCACCGGATGCAGCACGCAGTGGGTTCTCCGCTGCCGCCGCCCCATCAGCCGGGGCACGGACCCGCCGCCGGCTGGTCGCCGGCCGCACACCACCCGGGACCGCATCACCCGGGCGCGCACCAGGGGTCCGCCCCGGTGCCCCCACCGCCTCCGGCACCCGGTTTCACCCCGGCCCCGGTTCCGCCGACGCCGCAGCACTCTCCGGTGCCGCCCGCACCGCAGCACTCACCCGCGCCGGTGCCGGACACCACCGGCCATGTGCCGCTGCCGCCCGGTGCCCCCGTGGGCGCCCCCAGCACCCCGCCCGCCGCCGTGCCCGATCCCACGGGCACCACCCTCGCCGTGCTGCTCATCGGCCCGGCGGGCGCCGGGAAGACGAGCGTCGCCAAGTACTGGGCCGACCACCGCAGGGTCCCCACCGCCCACATCAGCCTCGACGACGTGCGGGAGTGGGTCCGCTCGGGCTTCGCCGACCCCCAGTCCGGCTGGAACGACCACTCCGAGGCCCAGTACCGCCTGGCCCGCCGCACCTGCGGCTTCGCCGCGCGCAACTTCCTGGCCAACGGCATCTCCTGCATCCTCGACGACGCCGTCTTCCCCGACCGTCCGGTGGTCGGCCTCGGCGGCTGGAAGCGGCACGTCGGTCCGGGACTGCTGCCGGTGGTGCTGCTGCCGGGCCTGGAGATCGTCCTGGAGCGCAACGCCGAACGCTCGGGCAACCGCCGCCTGACCGACGAAGAGGTCGCCCGGATCCACGGCCGGATGGCCGGGTGGTACGGCTCGGGCCTGCCGATCATCGACAACAGTCAGATGGACGTGGCCCAGACGGCGAGGGTCCTGGACGACGTGCTGGCGCGGTCGATCGCGAGCCCACCGAGCTGGTAGTCGCGGGGGGATCTGGACCCACCCAGGGGCGCGGGGCCGCATCCATCAGCGGCTCCGCCGTGGGGCGCGACAAGCCCCCACCGACCCGCAGCCGACAACGAACCCCCACTCGGCCTCTCCCGAACGGCGCCGCACTCGCATGACTCCTACGCTCGTGTCATGTCAGAGGTGTACGTCACCCGCCGAACGAAGCTCAGGGCCCGCTGTCAGGCCAGCGGCAGCGCCACCGCGCTGATCTCCCGCCCCGCCAACGTCCGCTACCTCGCGGGCACCGCCCCCCGCGGCGCCGTCCTCCTGCTCGGCGCGAGTGAGGACGTCCTGCTCTGTCCCGGTCCGCTGGACGACCGCATGGACGGCCGTCCCGACGAGGCCCTTCGGATCCACGCCCTCCCCGGCGCCGCCGGCGACCCGGCCGTCGCTGCGGCCGACCTCGCGGCGGGGCAGGACGCCGACTCCCTCGCCGTCGAGGAACACCACCTCACCGTCGGCCGCCACCGAGCCATCCGCTCGGTCGTCCCACGGCTGCGTCTCGCAGACCTCGGAGGCGCGGTCGAACAGCTCCGCGTCATCAAGGACGAGGAGGAGATCTCCTGCCTGCGTATCGGCGCAGAGATCGCCGACCAGGCACTGGGAGAACTCCTGGAGTCCATCCTCGTCGGCCGCACCGAGCGACATCTCGCCCTCGAACTGGAGCGCCGTCTCGTCGATCACGGCGCCGACGGTCCGGCCTTCGCCACGTCCGTGGGTACCGGTCCGAACGCCGGCCGCCCTGGCCACCGTCCCACCGACCGCCGTGTCGAGGAGGGCGATTTCCTCTCCGTCTGCCTGGGCGCGAGCTATCGCGGATACCGCTGCGAGATCGGCCGTACCTTCGTCATCGGTACGTCCCCCGCCGACTGGCAGATCGAGCTGTACGACCTCGTCTTCGCCGCTCAGCGGGCCGGACGCGAGTCGCTGACGCCCGGTGCGGCCTACCGCGACGTGGACCGTGCGGCCCGTCAGGTACTGGAGTCGGCGGGCCACCACGAGGGCCTCACGACCCTCACCGGACACGGTGTGGGACTGGAAATCGACGAGGACCCGCAGTTGGCCCCCGCGGCCATGGGTAAACTGGACGCTTGCGTGCCGGTCACCGTCGAACCGGGGGTCCACCTCCCGGGACGGGGCGGCGTCCGGATCGATGACACGCTCGTCGTACGCCCCGAGGCGGACGGCGGACCCGAGCTACTCACCATCACGACCAAGGAGCTGCTCGCACTATAGGCAAGGTGCGTGCGCCGGGGTCGTCCACGTCAGTCCAGGAGATTCCGCAACCGTGGCTTCCACGAACGACCTCAAGAATGGCCTGGTGCTCAAGCTCGAAGGCGGCCAGCTCTGGTCCGTCGTCGAGTTCCAGCACGTCAAGCCCGGCAAGGGCCCCGCATTCGTGCGCACCAAGCTCAAGAACGTGCTGTCCGGCAAGGTCGTCGACAAGACGTTCAACGCCGGCGTCAAGGTCGAGACGGCCACTGTCGACAAGCGCGACATGCAGTTCTCGTACATGGACGGCGAGTACTTCGTCTTCATGGACATGGAGACCTACGACCAGCTGATGATCGACCGCAAGGCGGTCGGCGACGCCGCCAACTTCCTGATCGAGGGCTTCACCGCCACCGTGGCGCAGCACGAGGGCGAGGTGCTCTTCGTCGAGCTGCCGGCCGCCGTCGAGCTCGTCGTCCAGGAGACCGAGCCGGGCCTGCAGGGCGACCGCTCCACCGGCGGCACCAAGCCCGCCACCCTGGAGACCGGTCACCAGATCCAGGTCCCGCTCTTCATCACCACCGGTGAGAAGATCAAGGTCGACACCCGCACGAGCGACTACCTCGGCCGGGTGAACAGCTAACCGTGGCTGCCCGCAACACGGCCCGCAAGCGCGCCTTCCAGATCCTCTTCGAGGGCGACCAGCGCGGAGTCGACGTCCTGACGGTCCTGGCGGACTGGATCCGGCTTTCCCGGGAAGACACCCGGCAGCCGCCGGTGAGCGAGTACACGATGCAGCTGGTCGAGGGCTACGCGGAGCACGCGAAGCGCATCGACGAGCTGATCGCGCAGTACTCGGTCGGCTGGACGCTGGACCGGATGCCGGTCGTCGACCGCAACATCCTGCGTCTGGGCGCCCATGAGCTGATCTGGGCCGACGAGACCCCGGACGCGGTGGTGCTCGACGAGATGGTGCAGCTGGCGAAGGAGTTCTCCACGGACGAGTCGCCCTCGTTCGTGAACGGCCTGCTGGGCCGGCTCAAGGACCTGAAGCCGTCGCTGCGCCGGGACGAGGCGTAGGACCGCGTCGGGACGAGGCGGTAGGGCTGCGTCGGGACGAGGCGGCAGGGCTGCGTCGGGACGAGGCGGCAGGGCTGCGTCGGGACGAGGCGGTGGGACCGCGTCGGGACGAGGCGGTAGGACCGCGTCGAGACGAGGCGGCAGGACCGCGTCGAGACGACGCGTAAGAGGCGCGAAAACGCCTGAGGGCCCGCAGCGAGACCGCTGCGGGCCCTCAGGCGTCCGTGTACGCGGAGGCCCCACAAGGCGCGCAGAAAGCCGTCGGGGTGGCCGGAACCGTGAAGTTCCGGCCACCCCGGCGGCACGTTTCTGCTGAGGCTGGGAGCGGCTCAGCTCTCCTCGTGGGACACCGCGCGACGCGCGTCCGCGTCCAGCACGCCCCAGCTGATCAGCTGCTCGGTGAGGACCGAGGGCGACTGGTCGTAGATGACGGCGAGTGTGCGCAGGTCGTCCTGGCGGATCGAGAGCACCTTGCCGTTGTAGTCACCACGCTGGGACTGGATGGTCGCCGCATACCGCTGGAGGGGGCCGGCCTTCTCGGCCGGGACGTGGGCCAGCCGCTCCAGGTCCAGGACCAGCTTCGGCGGCGGCTCGGCGGCCCCGCCCGGAGTGGTGCCGGGCAGCAGCTCCTGCACCGGAACGCCGTAGAAATCCGCCAACTCGGCAAGACGCTGCACGGTCACCGCGCGGTCGCCGCGCTCGTACGAACCGACCACGACCGCCTTCCAGCGTCCCTGGGACTTCTCCTCGACACCGTGGAGGGAAAGGCCCTGCTGGGTGCGGATGGCCCGGAGCTTGGCCCCGAGCTGTTTGGCGTATTCGCTGGACATATAGCTCCCCGGACACTGGATCGACGCGGCCGCAGTGGTTTCGAGCCGCGCGTCTGGTAACTCACTGTGAGGTTACGCAGCGTGACTCTTCTGCGTCAAGCCGAATGGTCCACACCGACTCTTCCGTGAGAGTGGTGGCTGATTGGGCCAAGGGGGTGATCAGGGACGTCGTTCCGGCCTGGTACCGTGGATGGCGCAAATCCGACGTCCTTTAAGGTCCGTCCCGTGAGGCGGAGAAGGAGGTCCGTTTCGTATGGACAAGCAGGACACTTCCGACCACCAGGCGTCCGATGCCCGGCCCGTTCTCGAAGGCCCCGACATCGCGCGCGTGCTGACCCGTATCGCCCACGAGATCGTCGAACGCGCCAAGGGCGCCGACGACGTGGTGCTCCTCGGCATCCCCACCCGAGGCGTCTTCCTCGCCCAGCGGCTCGCCGTCAAGCTCGAGGAGATCACCGACCGCAGGATTCCGGTCGGTTCGCTCGACATCACCATGTACCGGGACGATCTGCGCATGCACCCGCCGCGTGCGCTGGCCCGCACCGAGATTCCCGGTGACGGCATCGACGGCCGTCTGGTCGTCCTCGTCGACGACGTGCTCTTCTCCGGCCGCACCATCCGCGCCGCCCTGGACGCCCTGAACGACATCGGGCGCCCCCGCGCGGTGCAGCTCGCGGTCCTCGTCGACAGAGGCCACCGCGAACTGCCCATCCGCGCCGACTACGTCGGCAAGAACCTCCCCACGTCGCTGCGGGAGACGGTCAAGGTCCAGCTCGCCGAGGAGGACGGTCGCGACACCGTGCTGCTCGGTGTGAAGCAGACCTAGCGGCAGACGGACCGGGTGCGCCCCTCCGGTGTGCCCTCGCCTGCCCGGAATCTCCCGATCCTGAACTGCCTTACGGAGCCTGAAAGATGCAGCGTCATCTCATCTCGGCCGCCGACCTCACCCGCGACGACGCCGTCCTGATCCTCGACACCGCCGAGGAGATGGCCCGGGTCGCCGACCGGCCGATCAAGAAGCTGCCGACCCTGCGCGGCCGCACGATCGTCAATCTCTTCTTCGAGGACTCCACGCGCACGCGTATCTCCTTCGAAGCCGCCGAGAAGCGTCTCTCGGCGGACGTCATCAACTTCACCGCCAAGGGCTCCAGCGTGTCCAAGGGCGAGTCCCTCAAGGACACCGCCCAGACCCTGGAGGCCATGGGTGTCGACGCCGTGGTCATCCGCCACGGCGCCTCGGGGGCGCCGTATCGCCTCGCCACCTCCGGATGGATCGACGCGGCCGTCATCAACGCCGGTGACGGTACCCACCAGCACCCCACCCAGGCCCTGCTGGACGCGTTCACCATGCGGCGCCGGCTCGTCGGCCGGGACGCGGGGATCGGCCAGGACCTCGCCGGCAAGCGCATCACGATCGTCGGTGACATCCTGCACAGCCGGGTCGCCCGCTCCAACGTCGACCTGCTGCACACCCTCGGCGCCGAGGTCACCCTCGTCGCTCCGCCCACCCTGGTGCCGGTCGGCGTGGAGACCTGGCCCTGCGAGGTCGCGTACGACCTCGACGGCACCCTCGCCAAGTCCGACGCGGTGATGATGCTGCGTGTGCAGCGCGAGCGGATGAACGCCGCCTTCTTCCCGACCGAGCGCGAGTACTCGCGGCGCTACGGCCTGGACGGCGACCGTATGGCGCGGATGCCGGAGCACGCCATCGTGATGCACCCCGGCCCGATGGTCCGCGGCATGGAGATCACCGCCGAGGTCGCCGACTCCGACCGCTGCACCGTCGTCGAGCAGGTCGCCAACGGAGTCTCCATCCGGATGGCCGTCCTGTATCTGCTGCTCGGTGGCGCTGTGTTCGACTCGAGGAACGTGCCCGCCGTCTCCCCCACCCGTATCGAGGAGAAGTAAGTCACATGAGCAAGATCCTGATCCGTGGTGCGAAGGTCCTCGGCGGCGAGCCGCAGGACGTGCTGATCGACGGCTCGTCCATCGAGGCGGTCGGCACGGGGATTTCCAGCGAGGGCGCCGAGGTCGTCGACGCGGGCGGAAAGGTGCTCCTGCCGGGCCTCGTCGACCTGCACACCCATCTGCGCGAACCGGGCCGCGAGGACTCCGAGACGGTGCTGACGGGCACGCGCGCGGCGGCCTCCGGCGGTTACACCGCCGTGTTCGCCATGGCCAATACCTTCCCGGTCGCCGACACTGCCGGTGTGGTCGAGCAGGTCTACCGGCTCGGCCAGCAGCACGGCTACTGCGACGTGCAGCCCATCGGCGCGGTCACCGTCGGCCTGGAGGGCCGCAAGCTCGCCGAACTCGGTGCCATGCACGAGTCGGCCGCCGGTGTGACCGTCTTCTCCGACGACGGCAAGTGCGTCGACGACGCCGTGATCATGCGGCGCGCGCTGGAGTACGTGAAGGCCTTCGGCGGGGTCGTCGCCCAGCACGCCCAGGAGCCGCGGCTGACCGAGGGCGCCCAGATGAACGAGGGCGTGGTCTCCGCCGAGCTGGGGCTCGGGGGCTGGCCCGCGGTGGCCGAGGAATCGATCATCGCCCGGGATGTCCTGCTCGCCGAGCATGTCGGCTCCCGCGTCCACATCTGCCACCTCTCGACCGCCGGGTCCGTCGAGATCGTCCGCTGGGCCAAGTCCCGCGGCATCGACGTCACCGCCGAGGTCACCCCGCACCACCTGCTGCTCACCGACGAGCTGGTCCGGTCGTACAACCCGGTCTACAAGGTGAACCCGCCACTGCGCACCCAGCGGGACGTGCTCGCCCTGCGCGAGGCCCTGGCCGACGGAACCATCGACATCGTCGCCACCGACCACGCCCCGCACCCGCACGAGGACAAGGACTGCGAGTGGGCCGCGGCCGCCATGGGCATGGTCGGCCTGGAGACCGCGTTGTCAGTGGTGCAGGAGACCATGGTGGACACCGGGCTCCTCGACTGGGCCGGGGTCGCCGAGCGCATGTCCTTCAAGCCCGCCGAGATCGGCGGGGCGAGGGGGCACGGGCGTCCCGTCTCGGCTGGTGAGCCCGCCAACCTCATGCTCGTCGACACGGAATACCGTGGGTCCGTGGACCCCGCGGGCTTCGCCTCGCGCAGCCGCAACACTCCGTACGAGGGGCGTGAGCTGCCGGGCCGTGTCACGCACACGTGGCTCCGGGGCAAGGCCACGCTCGTCGACGGGAAGCTCACGTGACACCTGCAACTCTGCTCGCCGCCGGACTCACCACCGGCCTTGCCGCCGAGAAGAAGTCGGCCGAGGTCACCGACTGGGCCGCCCGCGCCGGCTGGCTCGTCGGCCTCGCTCTCTTCGTCGCGCTCGTCTACTGGCTGATGCGTGAGGGCTGGAAGTGGCGCGGCACGCTCCAGGGCGACCTGCCCGAGCTGCCTGCCCGCCCGTCGCCCACCACCACCCTCAACGGAGGCGGCAAGCCGCCGCTGCACGGAATGCCGGACGACCCCGGCCCGGTGAGACTGGGCATGAGCGGCCGCTACCACGGCTCCACCACCGCGGGGCAGTGGCTCGACCGGATCGTGGCCCACGGCCTGGGCGCCCGCAGCCGGGTCGAGCTCACGCTGACGGACGCGGGACTGGACGTCGTGCGCCCCGGAGCGACCGACTTCTTCATCCCGCGCGAGGCCCTGCGGGAGGCCGTGCTCGGCAAGGGCATCGCCGGCAAGGTCCTGACCGAGGGCGGGCTGCTCCTGGTGACCTGGGCGCACGGCGACCGGCTGATCGACTCCGGGTTCCGCTCGGACCGCGCGGCCGAGCACACCGAATGGGTCGACGCCATTAACTCCATGATCAACAAGACGGAAACGGAAGGCGCACGATGACGACCTCCACGAAGGGGAACGCCTCGCAGAGGAAAGAGGTGTCTCCCGCGGTACTCGTCCTGGAGGACGGCCGGATCTTCCGCGGCCGTGCCTACGGGGCCGTGGGGGAGACCTTCGGCGAGGCCGTGTTCTCCACCGGCATGACCGGCTACCAGGAGACCCTGACCGACCCGTCGTACGCCCACCAGATCGTCGTCGCGACCGCCCCGCAGATCGGCAACACCGGCTGGAACGACGAGGACGACGAGTCGCGGCGCATCTGGGTCTCCGGCTACGTCGTGCGCGACCCCGCGCGTGTGCCGTCCAACTGGCGCGCCAGGCGCTCCCTGGACGACGAGCTGGTCGCGCAGGACATCGTCGGGATCTCCGGCATCGACACCCGCGCGCTCACCCGCCACCTGCGCGAGCGCGGCTCGATGCGCGCCGGGATCTTCTCCGGCGAGGCGATCGCCGCCGAGCCCGAGCTCGTCGCGCGCGTGCAGGCCCAGCCGCACATGAAGGGCGCCTCGCTCTACGAGGAGGTCGCCACCAAGGAGGCCTACGTCGTCCCCGCGGTCGGCGAGAAAAAGTTCACGGTCGCCGCGATCGACCTCGGCATCAAGGGCATGACCCCGCACCGCATGGCCGAGCGCGGCATCGAGGTGCACGTACTGCCGGCCACGGCCACCCCGGAGGACGTCTACGCCGTCGCTCCCGACGGGGTCTTCTTCTCCAACGGGCCCGGCGACCCGGCCACCGCCGACGGACCGGTCGCGCTGATGACCGCCGTCCTGGAGCGCAGGACACCCCTGTTCGGCATCTGCTTCGGCAACCAGATCCTCGGCCGCGCGCTCGGCTTCGGCACCTACAAGCTGAAGTACGGCCACCGGGGCATCAACCAGCCCGTGCAGGACCGGACCACCGGCAAGGTCGAGGTCACCGCGCACAACCACGGATTCGCCGTGGACGCGCCGCTCGACAAGGTCAGCGAGACCAGGTTCGGGCGCGTCGAGGTCTCGCACGTCTGCCTGAACGACAACGTCGTGGAGGGACTCCAGCTGCTCGACCAGCCGGCCTTCTCCGTCCAGTACCACCCCGAAGCGGCAGCGGGTCCGCACGACGCCGCCTACCTGTTCGACCGCTTCACGTCTTTGATGAGCACAGTCTCGATGGAGGGCCAGCGTGCCTAAGCGCACCGATATCCAGTCCGTCCTGGTCATCGGCTCCGGCCCGATCGTCATCGGCCAGGCCGCCGAGTTCGACTACTCCGGCACGCAGGCGTGCCGGGTCCTGAAGGCCGAGGGCCTCAGGGTGATCCTGGTGAACTCCAACCCTGCGACGATCATGACCGACCCGGAGATCGCCGACGCCACCTACGTCGAGCCGATCACGCCGGAGTTCGTCGAAAAGATCATCGCCAAGGAGCGGCCGGACGCGCTGCTGCCGACTCTGGGCGGCCAGACAGCCCTCAACACCGCCATCTCCATGCATGAGCAGGGTGTGCTGGAGAAGTACGGCGTCGAACTGATCGGCGCCAACGTCGAGGCGATCAACAAGGGCGAGGACCGCGACCTCTTCAAGGGCGTCGTCGAGGCCGTCCGCCAGAAGATCGGGCATGGCGAGTCCGCCCGGTCCTACATCTGCCACTCGATGGACGACGTCCTGAAGGGGGTCGGGCAGCTCGGCGGCTACCCGGTCGTCGTCCGCCCCTCCTTCACCATGGGCGGCGCCGGCTCCGGCTTCGCGCACGACGAGGAGGAGCTGCGCCGCATCGCCGGCCAGGGGCTGACGCTGTCTCCCACCACCGAGGTGCTCCTGGAGGAGTCCATCCTCGGCTGGAAGGAGTACGAGCTGGAGTTGATGCGCGACAAGAACGACAACGTCGTGGTCGTCTGCTCCATCGAGAACTTCGACCCGATGGGCGTGCACACCGGCGACTCGATCACCGTGGCGCCCGCGATGACGCTGACCGACCGCGAGTACCAGCGGCTGCGTGACATCGGCATCGCGATCATCCGCGAGGTCGGCGTCGACACCGGCGGCTGCAACATCCAGTTCGCGGTGAACCCCGTCGACGGCCGCATCATCGTCATCGAGATGAACCCGCGCGTGTCGCGTTCCTCGGCGCTCGCCTCCAAGGCGACCGGCTTCCCGATCGCGAAGATCGCGGCCAAGCTCGCCGTCGGCTACACGCTCGACGAGATCCCGAACGACATCACGGAGAAGACCCCGGCCTCCTTCGAGCCGACTCTCGACTATGTGGTCGTCAAGGCCCCGCGGTTCGCGTTCGAGAAGTTCCCCTCTGCCGATTCCACGCTGACCACGACCATGAAGTCGGTCGGCGAGGCCATGGCGATCGGCCGCAACTTCACCGAGGCCTTCCAGAAGGCACTGCGCTCGCTGGAGAAGAAGGGCTCGCAGTTCACCTTCGTCGGCGAGACCGGCGACAAGGACGCGCTCCTGACGGAGGCCGTGCGCCCCACCGACGGCCGCATCAACACCGTCATGCAGGCCATCCGCGCGGGCGCCACCCCCGAGGAGGTCTTCGAGTTCACGAAGATCGACCCGTGGTTCGTCGACCAGCTCTTCCTCATCAAGGAGATCGCGGACGAGCTGGCCGCCGCCGACCGCCTCGACGCCGGTCTGCTCGCCGAGGCCAAGCGGCACGGCTTCTCCGACCAGCAGATCGGCGAGATCCGGGGCCTGCGCGAGGACGTGGTGCGCGAGGTGCGGCACGCACTGGGTGTGCGCCCGGTCTACAAGACCGTCGACACCTGCGCGGCCGAGTTCGCCGCCAAGACGCCGTACTTCTACTCCTCCTACGACGAGGAGAGCGAGGTCGCGCCCCGGACCAAGCCCGCGGTGATCATCCTGGGCTCCGGTCCGAACCGCATCGGCCAGGGCATCGAGTTCGACTACTCCTGCGTGCACGCGTCCTTCGCGCTGTCGGACGCCGGGTACGAGACGGTGATGGTCAACTGCAACCCGGAGACCGTCTCCACCGACTACGACACCTCCGACCGGCTGTACTTCGAGCCGCTCACGCTCGAGGACGTCCTGGAGATCGTCCACGCGGAGCAGCAGGCCGGTCCGGTCGCGGGCGTGATCGTGCAGCTCGGCGGGCAGACCCCGCTGGGTCTGGCGCAGGCGCTCAAGGACAACGGCGTGCCCATCGTGGGCACCCCGCCCGAGGCGATCCACGCCGCCGAGGACCGCGGCGCGTTCGGCCGCGTCCTCGCCGAGGCGGGCCTGCCGGCCCCCAAGCACGGCACCGCCACCACCTTCACCGGCGCCAAGGCCATCGCCGACGAGATCGGCTACCCGGTCCTCGTACGGCCCTCCTACGTCCTCGGCGGCCGCGGCATGGAGATCGTCTACGACGAGACCCGCCTGGAGTCCTACATCGCCGAGTCGACCGAGATCAGCCCCTCGCGGCCGGTCCTCGTCGACCGGTTCCTGGACGACGCCATCGAGATCGACGTCGACGCCCTCTACGACGGCCAGGAGCTCTACCTGGGCGGCGTGATGGAGCACATCGAGGAGGCCGGCATCCACTCCGGCGACTCGGCGTGCGCACTGCCGCCGATCACGCTGGGCGGCTTCGACATCAAGCGCCTGCGGGCCTCCACGGAGGCCATCGCGCGCGGGGTGGGCGTCCGGGGCCTGATCAACATCCAGTTCGCGATGGCCGGTGACATCCTCTACGTCCTGGAGGCCAACCCGCGCGCGTCCCGCACCGTCCCCTTCACCTCGAAGGCGACCGCGGTGCCGCTCGCCAAGGCCGCGGCCCGGATCTCGCTGGGCGCGACCGTCGCCGAACTGCGCGCCGAGGGTCTGCTGCCCGCCAACGGCGACGGCGGCGAACTCCCCCTGGACGCGCCGATCTCCGTGAAGGAGGCCGTCATGCCGTGGTCGCGCTTCCGCGACATCCACGGCCGCGGCGTCGACACGGTCCTCGGCCCGGAGATGCGCTCCACCGGCGAGGTCATGGGCATCGACTCCGTCTTCGGCACGGCGTACGCCAAGTCGCAGGCCGGCGCCTACGGTCCGCTGCCGACCAAGGGGCGTGCGTTCATCTCCGTCGCCAACCGCGACAAGCGCTCGATGATCTTCCCGGCGCGCGAGCTGGTCGCCCACGGCTTCGAACTGCTCGCCACCTCCGGCACCGCCGAGGTCCTCAAGCGCAACGGCATCAACGCCACCGTGGTGCGCAAACAGTCCGAGGGCACCGGCCCGAACGGCGAGAAGACCATCGTCCAGCTCATCCACGACGGCGAGGTCGACCTGATCGTCAACACCCCCTACGGCACCGGCGGCCGCCTCGACGGCTACGAGATCCGTACGGCGGCCGTGGCGCGGTCCGTCCCGTGTCTGACGACGGTCCAGGCGCTCGCCGCCGCCGTCCAGGGCATCGACGCCCTCAACCACGGCGATGTGGGCGTCCGTTCGCTCCAGGAACACGCGGAACACCTGACCGCGGCCCGCGACTAGCAGCCCTGAGGGGGACACCGGAAACGGTGTCCCCCTTTTGGTGAGGACACCATGTACAAGATCTTTTTCAACCTCGTCTTCAAACACCTGGACCCTGAGAAGGCCCATCATCTGGCCTTCCGATGGATCCGCCTCGCCGCCCGCCTTCCCGTGCTGCGCACGTTCGTCGCGGCCGCTCTCGCACCCCGCTACAAGGAGCTGCGCACCGAGGCCTTCGGGCTGCGCATGCACGGCCCCTTCGGACTGGCCGCGGGCTTCGACAAGAACGCGGTCGCCATCGACGGCTTGACGATGCTGGGCTTCGACCACGTAGAGATCGGCACGGTGACCGGGGAGGCCCAGCCGGGCAACCCCAAGAAGCGGCTGTTCCGCCTGGTACAGGACCGCGCGCTCATCAACCGCATGGGCTTCAACAACGAGGGCTCGCTGGCCGTGGCGGCCCGCCTGGCCTCCCGTGAGCCGGTGTTCAGGACCGTTGTGGGCGTCAACATCGGCAAGACCAAGGTCGTCCCGGAGACCGAGGCGATCGGTGACTACGTGAAGTCGGCGGAGCGGCTGGCGCCGTACGCCGACTACCTGGTCGTGAACGTGTCGTCGCCCAACACGCCGGGCCTGCGCAACCTCCAGGCGGTCGACCATCTGCGTCCGCTCCTGACCGCTGTCCGCGAGGCCGCCGACCGCAGGGTGGCCTCCCGTCGCGTCCCGCTCCTCGTGAAGATCGCGCCCGACCTCGCCGACGAGGACGTCGACGCGGTCGCCGACCTGGCCGTCGAGCTCGGTCTGGACGGCATCATCGCCACCAACACGACCATCGCGCGCGAGGGACTCGGTCTGACATCCGCACCCGCCCTGGTGAACGAGACCGGCGGCCTGTCCGGAGCACCCCTCAAGGAACGCTCCCTGGAGGTCCTGAGGCGCCTGTACGCCCGCGTGGGCGACCGGATCACCCTGGTGGGCGTCGGTGGCGTCCAGGACGCCGAGGACGCCTGGCAGCGCATCCTGGCGGGTGCCACGCTGGTCCAGGGCTACAGCGCGTTCATCTACGAGGGTCCCTTCTGGGCCCGCGCCGTCCACAAGGGGCTCGCCGCGCGTCTGCGCACGAGTCCGTACGCCACCCTCGCCGACGCGGTCGGCGCCGACGTGAGGAAGACCACGGTATGACCGAGCCCTTCGGCGCACGCCTGCGCCGAGCCATGGACGAGCGCGGCCCGCTGTGCGTGGGGATCGACCCGCACGCCTCACTGCTCTCCGAATGGGGCCTGGACGACGACGTGGCCGGTCTGGAGCGGTTCAGCCGCACGGTTGTGGAGGCGCTGTCCGACCGGGTCGCCGTGTTCAAGCCCCAGAGCGCGTTCTTCGAGCGCTTCGGCTCGCGCGGTGTCGCCGTGCTGGAGAAGACCGTCCAGGAGGCCCGCGCGGCCGGCGCGCTGGTCCTCATGGACGCCAAGCGCGGTGACATCGGCTCGACCATGGCCGCGTACGCCGAGGCCTTCCTGCGCAAGGACTCCCCGCTGTTCTCGGACGCGCTGACCGTGTCGCCGTACCTCGGTTACGGCTCGCTCTCACCGGCCGTCGTGCTGGCGCGCGAGAGCGGTGCGGGCCTGTTCGTGCTCGCGCTGACGTCCAACCCGGAGGGCGGCGAGGTCCAGCACGCCGTCCGCGCGGACGGCCGGGACGTCGGTGCGACCATGCTGGCCCATCTGGCCGCCGAGAACACGGGGGAGGAGCCTCTGGGGTCCTTCGGCGCCGTCGTCGGGGCCACGCTCGGCGATCTGTCGTCGTACGACCTGGACATCAACGGTCCGCTCCTCGCGCCCGGGGTCGGGGCCCAGGGGGCCACACCGGCCGATCTCCCCGGTGTCTTCGGGTCGGCGATCCGCAATGTCGTCCCGAACGTCAGCCGGGGTCTGCTGAGGCACGGTCCCGACGTCAGTGCGCTGCGCGCGTCCGCCGAACGGTTCGCGGACGAGATCAGGTCCGCGCTGCCGACGGGTTGAGGCGTCCGTCGAGGACCGCACGAGGCGTACGCGACGGTCGTCGCGGATGTTCGACAGCCCCGTTCGAGTCCTCCGACGCGTGGTTCGAGGCCCGCTTGAGTCTGAATACATCCTCAAATCCGGGGCATTATGTCAGGAATGTCCGACCTGACGGAGGCTGACCAGGACTTTTCCGCTGTTCTCGCTGACTCTGGCGGACTTGCCCGCTAGTCTCCGACGCAGAGTGAACGGGCAAGCGTGTTGCTCGTGGCTCCCCAGGTGTGGGGCGACTAGGTTCCTCACCGGTCCGTATCCGACAAGTTCGACATCCGAGGTGACGTAGGCGTGGCTCTTCCGCCCCTTACCCCTGAACAGCGCGCAGCCGCGCTCGAAAAGGCCGCCGCGGCTCGCCGGGAGCGGGCCGAGGTCAAGAATCGACTCAAGCACTCCGGCGCCTCCCTTCACGAGGTCATCAAGCAGGGCCAGGAGAACGACGTCATCGGCAAGATGAAGGTCTCCGCCCTGCTCGAATCCCTGCCGGGCGTGGGCAAGGTCCGCGCCAAGCAGATCATGGAGCGACTCGGCATCTCCGAGAGCCGTCGTGTACGCGGCCTCGGCTCCAACCAGATCGCTTCGCTGGAGCGTGAGTTCGGCAGCACCGGTTCCTGAACCGGGTCACTCCGGGAAGGGAGTCCCGGGCACTCCGGGATTGCTGGAATAATCGCTGCATGGCTGCAACATTCCGGGGGACGACCCCCGAGCCCCCGGACGTACGTCCGCGGCTGACCGTGCTCTCCGGCCCCTCGGGGGTCGGCAAGAGCACGGTCGTCGCTCATATGCGCAAGGAACACCCCGAGGTCTGGCTCTCGGTGTCGGCGACGACCCGCAGGCCCCGCCCCGGCGAGAAGCACGGTGTCCAGTACTTCTTCGTCACCGACGAGGAGATGGACAAGCTGATCGCCAACGGCGAACTGCTGGAGTGGGCGGAGTTCGCCGGCAACCGCTACGGCACGCCGCGTGCGGCCGTGCTGGAGCGGCTGGAGGCGGGTGAGCCCGTCCTGCTGGAGATCGATCTCCAGGGCGCCCGGCAGGTCCGTGAGTCCATGACGGACGCCCAGCTGGTGTTCCTGGCTCCTCCCTCCTGGGAGGAGCTCGTGCGCAGACTCACCGGACGGGGCACCGAGCCGCCCGAGGTGATCGAACGCCGCCTGGAGGCGGCGACGGTCGAACTCGCGGCTGAACCCGAGTTCGATGTGACCTTGGTCAACACCTCCGTCGAGGACGTGGCGCGCGAGCTGCTAGCCTTGATGGATGTGGTGTGATCCCGCCTGCTCATCGAGGCTTGATCCATCACACTGAATCTTTCCCATCCATCGGAAGGTAGAGCGTGTCCTCTTCCATCTCCGCGCCCGAGGGCATCATCAACCCGCCGATCGACGAGCTCCTCGAGGCCACGGACTCGAAGTACAGCCTCGTGATCTACGCGGCCAAGCGGGCCCGCCAGATCAACGCGTACTACTCGCAGCTCGGTGAGGGCCTGCTTGAGTACGTCGGTCCGCTGGTGGACACCCATGTCCACGAGAAGCCGCTCTCGATCGCCCTGCGTGAGATCAACGCTGGTCTGCTGACGTCCGAGGCCGTCGAGGGCCCGGCGCAGTAGTAGTACTTTCAGCTTTTGGCTGACTTATCCACAGGCCCGGCAGCGCGACTGTCGGGCCTGTGGTGTGTGATGGACCCGTACGTCGCAGTCGTACGTTGCCGAGCCGGGGAGAGACGGGGAGACACGGTGGACAAGCCGAAGGTCGTGCTGGGGGTCAGTGGCGGCATCGCCGCGTACAAGGCCTGTGAGCTGCTGAGAAGGCTCACGGAGTCCGGCCACGACGTCCGCGTCGTTCCCACCGCCTCCGCACTGCACTTCGTGGGCGCCGCGACCTGGTCCGCCCTGTCCGGTCATCCGGTCTCCACCGAGGTCTGGGACGACGTCCACGAGGTCCCGCACGTCCGTATCGGGCAGCACGCCGACCTGGTGGTCGTGGCCCCGGCGACCGCGGACACCCTCGCCAGGGCCGCGCACGGCCTGGCGGACGACCTCCTCACCAACACCCTCCTGACGGCCCGCTGCCCGGTCGTCTTCGCGCCCGCCATGCACACCGAGATGTGGGAGCACCCGGCCACCCAGGAGAACGTGCAGACGCTGCGCCGACGCGGTGCGATCGTGATCGAGCCGGCCGTCGGCCGGCTGACCGGCGTCGACACCGGCAAGGGCCGGCTGCCGGAACCCGCGGAGATCTTCGAGGTCTGCCGCCGGGTGCTGGCCCGGGGCGTCACCGAGCCCGACCTCAAGGGCCGGCACGTGGTCGTGAGCGCCGGCGGCACCCGCGAGCCCCTCGACCCCGTCCGGTTCCTCGGCAACCGCTCCTCCGGAAAGCAGGGCTACGCCCTCGCCCGCACAGCGGCCGCGCGCGGCGCCCGGGTCACCCTGGTCGCGGCGAACACCGGTATGCCGGACCCGGCGGGCGTGGATGTGGTCCCCGTGGGGACGGCCGTGCAGCTGCGCGAGGCGGTCCTGAAGGCCGCGGCCGACGCCGACGCGGTCGTCATGGCGGCGGCGGTCGCCGACTTCCGCCCGCAGGCCTACGCGGCCGGAAAGATCAAGAAGAAGGACGGTCAGGACCCCGAGCCGATCGTCCTGGTGCGGAATCCGGACATCCTCGCCGAGATCTCGGCCGAGCGCGCCCGCCCCGGCCAGGTGATAGTCGGCTTCGCCGCCGAGACCGACGACGTCCTGGCCAACGGCCGTACGAAACTGCGGCGCAAGGGCTGCGACCTCCTCGTCGTCAACGAGGTGGGGGAGCGCAAGACCTTCGGGTCGGAGGAGAACGAGGCGGTGGTGCTGGGCGCCGACGGCAGCGAGACCCCGGTACCGCACGGCCCGAAGGAGTTCCTGGCCGAAACCGTGTGGGACCTGGTGACACAGCGCCTCACGTGAATGTTTCCTTCGCTTCTCGGTCCCCTCAAACCTCTGCCACAGAGGCGTGGCGCCCCTGGCCAAGCCCGCTCGTCATTGGGCACAATGCCCGTGCCGCAGGTCACGGCACTCCCGAGTGGCGAGACGGGGGAGCCGGTGGCCGAGCACGACCGATAAACTGTTCTCGGACGGATGCCGGGCGCAGCCCCCGAGCCCGTCCGCCAATGATCAGCCAGCAGCCGCTGCAACCCCAGGGAGCGTTGTGTCCCGTCGTCTGTTCACCTCGGAGTCCGTGACCGAGGGCCACCCCGACAAGATCGCTGACCAGATCAGTGACAC
>NZ_JBITGI010000031.1:0-83443 GCF_044456945.1 Streptomyces sp. NPDC050759
GGGGCGTTTTGGCGCTGTGCCCGGCGCCCGGGGGGGCCGGGGGGGGCCGGTGGGGGGGCGGGGGGGGGGTTTTTTGGGGGGGGGGGGGGTGGGGGGGGGGGGGGCGGGGGTGGGGGGTGTCCGTCCTCGGTCCGGCGGTTGCTGTTGATTGAGCAGTACTGGGTAACGGACGCCGGCCGCTGCGGGCGGACACCCCCCACCCCGTCCCCTTGCCGCCGTACGCGGCTTGCGGCCCGTCGTGGCGCGCGGTGCGGCAGACGGTCCGTTGTGGCGGGGGTGACTGCAACTCCCTAGGGGCGCGGGGAACTGCGCGACCAGCCCCCACCGGCCCGCACCCGCCCGACAGCCCGACCCGGCACCCCCATAGGCGCCCGACCCTACGACGCCTCAGCAGGTCTTCTTCGATGCCGTAGTCGTCGGCTCGGGTGCGCTCAGGGCGGCCAGGGACTTGGCCGCGGCCGTCTTGCTGGTCAGGCTCTTGAAGGCCGTGCCGATGATCAGGTCGACCTCGGCGCCCTTGCGGGTGTCCGTACGGGTCTCGGCGGAGGCCAGCTGTGTCGCGAGGACCGGCAGTGAGGTCTTGAGGGCGGACGACGGACCGAGCAGTACCCCCGTGCCCTTGACCTTCTTGTCGTAGGCCGCCGTCGCGTTGCCCACGTCGCCGATCTTGAAGCCCCGCTTCTTCAGCTCGTCCGCTGTCTTCTTGGCGAGCCCGCCGCGAGCCGTGGCGTTCAGGACGTTGACGGTGATCTGGCCCGGCTTGGGGATGGGGACCGGGGTCGCAGAGGGGGACGCGCCGGCCTTCGTCGTGCAGTTCCCCTTGGAGCCGACCGCGGAGGCCTCGTCCCCGCCGCCCGTGAACACGTCGATGAGCTGGAGCGTGCCCCAGCCGACCAGGCTCAGCGCGGCGACGCAGGCCACCACGCCGAACACGAGCCTGCCGCGCCGCCGGGGTCGACGCATCCGGGGGTACTTGTCGCCCGTGATCCGGTACTTACCGCCCATGCCGGGGGGCGTCAGCATGCTCATGGGCGCAGCGTAGTGCGCCAGGACGGCCATGCCTACTAGATGATCATTGGCCGCCGTGCAGGAGAACCCGAAAGGGCCAACCCTTTACAGCGCGGTCACTCAGTCCAGCTCGAGCACACGCGCGTGCAGCACCTGTCGCTGCTGGAGTGCCGCCCGCACCGCCCGGTGCAGCCCGTCCTCCAGGTACAGGTCGCCCTGCCATTTCACGACGTGCGCGAACAGGTCGCCGTAGAACGTGGAGTCCTCGGCGAGCAGGGTTTCCAGGTCGAGCTGGCCCTTGGTCGTCACCAGCTGATCGAGGCGGACCGGGCGCGGTGCGACGTCCGCCCACTGCCGGGTGCTTTCCCGGCCGTGGTCGGGGTACGGCCGGCCGTTTCCGATGCGCTTGAAGATCACACGGAAAGCCTACCGGTCAAGACCTTCCGGGCGCAGCCATGGCGACCGAGTGTGACGCTGGAAAAAAGCGATGAAACGGCGCGTAACGGGAGCAGGGGTTTGGCATGAGTGAGCGAAAGACCCCGCCGGAGGGCGTCACGGGGGCTGCTGCGGGGACCACCGACCGGTCCATGCCGGAGGCACAGTCCGGCTCCGCCGCTCTGCCCCGGGAGGCCCTGAAGATCGCCTCCTGGTGCGCCTTCACCGGGCCCGCCCTCGATCTGGGCGCGCTGTTGTGGGACGGCGTCTGTCTGCCGGACGCGCAGGTCAGGATCCCGTTGCCGATGCTCAGCCGGCACGGGCTCGTCGCCGGTGCCACCGGCACCGGAAAGACCAAGACGATCCAGCTCATCGCCGAGCAGTTGTCGGCGCAGGAGGTGCCGGTCTTCCTCGCCGACATCAAGAGGCCGTGGTGACGGTGCTGAGCGAGAAGGGGGCTCCCACGCCCGTCGCCGCGACTCGCCCGCGCGCTCTGATGGGCCCTGTCGAGGCCAGTGCGGTGGACTCGGCGGTCAGGGCCTCGCCGCTGTACCGGCGTTACGCACAGGCTGTGGACAGGGAGTCGGCGTACGAGAAGCTCAGCTCGCGTGGCGCCAAGGGTCCGGACGAGATGAAGGCTCCTCCCCCCCCTGGCTCGTCGGAAAGACACCTCCGTCGTCGAACAGGTCGTCGGCAGTGGCGTGTTCAAGTCGCTCGCGCGGTCGCCGGGCACGCAGATCGGGCGTGAGATCACCCGCTCGCTCTTCGGTACGGCCCGGAGGAGGCGGTAGCCCCGCCTCCTCCGGAGGATCAGCCGCGCTTCTTCTCTCCCGACGGCGGCTTCTTCTTCGTGCTCTGCGGTTTCGGCGCACTGCGTGCGGCCTCAGCGCGCAGCAGGGCGCGCAGGATCGCGTACGGGTCGTTGGGCATGACGGTGTTCCTTGCGTGAGGGCTGAGCAGGCGTGCGGGAAGCGGGCTCTGTCAGCAGCGCAGGACCACGGAACGCAGGGCGCGCAGCACGTACGGCGGCCGCGGCGACGCCGGGACGGGGCGGTCCACCGGCACTCCGGGAGCCGTCTGCGGCCGCGGAGCGGGAGGCAGAGGTACGGCCATACGGTGGACGGCCCGGGCCGGTGGCCGCAGGGGGGTGTCGAGGACGTCGTACTCGACGAGCTCCCCGGCCGGAACGGGCGGCATCGCATGCGCCTGGAAATGCGCCCCCGGAACCAGCAGCGCGAGCAGCAGCACGATCGTCCGCAGCCAGTCACGGCTGCACGGGGCACGTCGTACGGAACTCACACAGGTCGTCTCCCCGCCCGGTGCCCGTGATTCATCACTTCGGCGGCGGGATTCACCCGGCCGCAGCAGCGGGGCGGTTGGGAGGGGCGTCGCTCGCCGGTTCCCGGCCTGCGGGGGGTGATCGTCGAGAGTGCGGTGGTGTGGCGAGGGCGTGGCGGAGGTCGGGGGTGGCGCCCGCGGGTTGCCGTCCGTGGGTGTGGCTCGTCATCTGTCCCGGGGGTCACCCGGTCGCGGCAGCGCGTATGCCGGTGGTGGCTGGGTGGCACCCATCGGTTGCGGCGGGTGTGGCTCGTGATTCGACGGTGAGCGACGGTGGCGGTGTGCCGAGGGCCTGGGTGCCAATCGACGGTCGCTGTCGGGCGGGGGTGATCATTTCTTCAGCGGTGGGATTCAGCTGGCCGGGCCATGACCGTGGGGCACCTGTGCCGACAGCCGTGCGCCGCGCTCACACCGTGCGCGGTACCTCCCGCGCCCGGGTGCGGATGCTGAGCGCGGTGATGATCTCCACGGCTCCGACGACGACCAGCCAGATGCCGCCGACCAGGGTGAGCACGGTGACCGATTCGACGGGGGAGTCGATCAGCACGATCCCGGCGGCGAAGGTGAGCGCGCCGAGGAAGATCTGCCAGCCGCGGGCCGGCATCGACCGGTCGGACGCGGCGGCCAGGGTCTGGGTGATGCCGCGGATCAGCCAGCCGATGCCGATCCACAGGGCGAGCAGCAGGATCGATCGCATCGGGCCGCGCAGACAGAACAGGCCCAGGAGGATGGAGAGGGTGCCGCTGATGAAGGCCAGGACGCGCAGGGCCGTCGTCCTGTGGGTGCCGAAGGCCGCGACCAGCTGGAAGATCCCGCTGATCAGGAGGTAGACGCCGAAGAGGACACCGACCGCCAGCAGGGTGGCGTCGGGCCAGACCAGGACCAGGACGCCCAGGATCAGGGAGGCGACGCCGGTGAGCAGGACGACCTGCCAGGCGGCCTGGGCGAGGGTGTGCAGGGGTCCCTCGAAGGGCGGTTCGGGCGCGTGTGGCGAGACGCCCGGCGGGCGGCCCGCGTGGACCCTGCGGTCGTCGAAGCGGTCGTCGAACTCGGTCATGGTCCATGCTGGGACCGCTGGGCGGCGCACTGCCACCGGGGCCGGGCCACCCGGCTGACTAGGACTTCTTGGCCGCCTTCGCCGCCGCCTTCATCTCCTGCTTGTGCGCGCGGACCTTGGTCAGCGACTCGGGGCCGGTGATGTCGGCGACGGACCGGAAGGACTTCGGCTCGCCGTACGCGCCCGCGGCCTCGCGCCAGCCCTTCGGCCGAACGCCGAGCTGCTTGCCCAGCAACGCCAGGAAGATCTGCGCCTTCTGCTTCCCGAACCCCGGCAACTCCTCCAGGCGGCGCAGCAGTTCGCGGCCGTCGGCCACGCCCTTCCACACCAGTTCGGCCTGACCGTCGTAGTGCTCGACCAGGTACTGGCACAACTGCTGGATCCGCTTGGCCATCGAGCCGGGGTAGCGGTGCACGGCCGGCTTCTCGGAGAGAAGCGCGGCGAAGGCCTCCGGTTCCTGTGCGGCGATCTCGTGCGCGTCGAGGTCGTTCGCGCCGAGGCGGTCCGCGATGGTGCGGGGGCCCTTGAACGCCCACTCCATCGGGACCTGCTGGTCCAGCAGCATCCCGACCAGCGCGGCGAGCGGGGAGCGGCCGAGGAGCTCGTCGGCCTCGGGGTCCTGGGCGAGGTGAAGGGTGACGTCCATGTCCCCGATCATGCCTGCGCCGACGGCTCGCCTCTACCGGGAGCCGGCGGGCTGCTCCCTCCAGTAGCCGAGCGCGTTAACCCGCTCCTTGGGGATGCCGAGATCCTTGCGGACGTACGACGACAGCGCCCTCGTCGTCGCCGTGTCGCAGGCGATCCAGACGTACGCGTCCGGGTGGCTCCTCAGCAGAGCGGGCAGGTCCGCCTTCACCTGGGCGACCAGATGCGCGCCGGAGTCGAGGCGGAGGACCCGGCGGACCTCGTGGCGGGACGGGTCGGTGCGGAAGGGGAGGCCCTCGTCGCCGCCCTCGAACCAGACGGTCGCGGGGGAGGAGTCCAGGGCGCCGAGGAGGGAGTTGAGGGCGGGCAGGGAGGCCGGGTCGCCGATGGCGAAGACATGGGTGGGCTCGGGGTCGGGGCGCTCGAAGCCGGTTCCGTGGACGGTGGCCTCGACGGTGTCGCCGGGCTTCGCCGTCCGGGCCCAGTCGCTGGCCACGCCGTCGTGCAGGGCGAACTCCAGGGTGAAGGTGCCCGCCGCGGGGTCCGGGTCGACCAGGGTGTAGGCGCGCTGGTGCGGTTTGCCCGCCGCGGAGAACCACAGGCGCACCCACATCGTCGGGTGGACGCCGGTGACCGCCAGCATCCCGCCGTCGGTGAGGTGCACCCGCCGGTACGCGCCGGTGACGTCCTCGGCGCCCGTCACGGTGAACACGAAGTCCTTCGCGCGCAGCAGCCGCAGGACCGCTCCCTCCCAGCCGTGCCGCCCCTGCCCCATGGTCTTTGCACCCTTCGCGTACGATTCCCCCACCAAGTCAACTTAGGTTAGCCTAACTTAAAGAGGAGCGGGTGTGAGGGTGAGTATCGAGATCTACCGCGACGCCTGGGGGATCCCCCATCTCCGCGCGGGCAGCGCGCGTGAACTCGCCCGCGCCCAGGGCCGGGTCACCGCCCGCGACCGTGCCTGGCAGCTGGAGGTCGAACGGCATCGCGCGCAGGGCACCTCGGCCGCCTTCCTCGGTGCCGGGGCCCTGTCCTGGGACACCCTGGCGAGACGGGCCCGCCTGGACGACACGGCGAGACGCTGCTTCCGGGCGCTGGAGAGACGGGACCCGGAGACGGCCGACTGGGTGCGGGCGTACGTCGACGGCGTGAACGAGGAGCTGCCGGGCACGCGGGCCCCGGAGTTCGCCCGCGTCGGCCTCGCCCCCGGGCGCTGGGAGCCCTGGACCCCGCTCGGCGTCTGGCTCGCCACCCACATCCTGTTCGCCGGCTTCCCGGCCAAGCTCTGGCGGGACGAGGCGCTACGGCACCTGGGCCCGGACGCGGTCGGCCTGTTCGCCGCCGACGGCCCGGGCACCTCCGGCAGCAACGGCTGGCTGGTCGCCGGCACCCGCACCACCACCGGCCACGCCGTCCTCGCCGGCGACCCGCACCGCTACATCGAGGAACCCGGCGTCTACCAGCAGATCCGGCTCGCCTGCCCCGAGTTCGACGTCGTCGGCCTCGCCGTCCCCGGCGTCCCCGGCATCGCCCACTTCGGCCACACCGGCACGGTCGCCTGGTCCATCACCAACGCCATGGCCGACTACCAGGACCTGTACCGGGAGCGACTGCGCCGCACGGGGGCCGGGGTGGAGGCCCTCGGCCCGGACGGCGTCTGGCACCGCGCCGGCCGGCACACCGAGACGGTCGAGGTGGCGGGCGAGATCCCGGTGGAGATCGAGGTGATCGAGACCGGGCGGGGGCCGGTGATCGCGGGGGGTCCGGAAGGGCTGGACGAGGGAGTGCCGGAGGAGCGGCCGGTCTTCCCGGGGGTGCCGGAGGGGCGGCCGGACTTCCCAGGGGTGCCCGAGGGGCGGCCGGACTTCCCGGGTGTACCCGTGGCACTATCCCTCCGCTATCCGCCCCGGGTCACCGAGGACCTCGGCTTCAGCGCCCTGCTCCCTCTCCTGCGGGCCCGCCGTACCGCCGACGTGGACCGGGCGTTCGACCTGTGGGCCGAGCCCGTGAACGTCGTCCAGGCCGCCGACACCGAGGGCGGGCTGCTGCACCGGGTCGCCGGAAGGGTCCCCGTGCGGGCGGAGGCCAATCGGCTGCACCCCGTTCCCGCCTGGGAGCCCGGCCACGACTGGCAGGGCTGGCACGACTCCCCCCGCGCCGGTCTCACCGACGGCATCGCCGTGATGGCCAACCAGCGCGGCCCCGCCACCCCGCTCGGCGTCGAGTTCGCCCCGCCCCACCGGGCGAACCGCATCACCGCCCTGCTGCGGGAGAAGGAGCAGTGGTCGGCCGCCGACATGCCCCTGATCCACACGGACACCCATCTCGCCTCGGCGCAACCCCTGTTGGATCACGTCGAGGCCCTGGAGGGCCTGAGCCCCGAGGCCGTGACCACGAGGGAGACGATCCTCCGCTGGGATCGCCGCATGGTCGCGAGCAGCCGGGAGGCCGCCCTCTACGCCGCCGTACGCAGCGCGGTCGTACGACGGCTCGCCGCCCACCCCGCGTTCGCGGCCCTGACCGCCCCGCCCGCCTACCCGGACGTCCTGCTCCCCTGGCTCGGCCTCGTCCCCCGTATCGCCTTCGCGCTCGAACACCTCCTGCGCGCCGAGGAGTTGTACGGCATCGACCGCGCCGGGGTCGTACGGGCCGCCATGGAGGAAGTGGCCGCCGAGCCACCGCGGGGCACCTGGGGCGACACCCACCGCCTCGCCCCCTGGCGGTCGCTCCCCGAGAACGACTGGGACGCCCCCGCCCTCTCCGGCGACCACGACTGCGTCCTGTGCACCTCCGCGGTGCCCGGACTCACCGACCTCGCCGCCCGTGGCCCGGCCGCCCGTTACGTCTGGGACCTGGCCTGCCGCGAGGACAGTCTCTGGGCCGTCCCGCTGGGCGCCTCCGGCCTGCCCGGCTCACCCCATCACCGCGACCAACTCCCCTTGTGGCTCAGGGGAGATCTCGTCCCGGTCGGCACCGACTGGCAGCAGTTGAAGAAGGAAGACTGAGGAAACCGATGTCCGAGACCTCCATCCGTGAAGCGGTCCACACCCAGACAGTGGACGGTTTCGGCACCGTCCGCGTCCTGCGGCTCGACCCGCACGCCGACGCCGCGACCGTCCACGCCTGGGTGAGCGAGGAACGGGCCGCGTTCTGGGGCATGAACGGCCTCACGAAGGAACAAGTAGCTGATATCTACGCCCACTTGGACACCCTCGACACCCACCATGCCTATCTGCTGGAGAAGGACGGCGAACCGGCCGGACTCCTGCAGACCTACGAGCCGGAGGCCGACCGCGTCAGCGAGTGCTACCCCGTCGAACCCGGTGACATCGGCATCCACCTGCTGCTCCCGCCCCCCGGCCCGCACGGCAAGCACCCCGGCTGGTCGTCGGCGCTGCTGTCCGCCGTGACCTCGTACGTGCTGCTGGTCCTGGACAATCGGCGGGTCGTGGTCGACCCCGACGTGCGCAACGAGAAGGCCATCGCCCGTTTCCTGAAGCAGGGCTTCGTGGCCGGTGCCGCGGTCGTCCTGCCGGAGATCGACCTCCCGGACGTGTACCTGCCCGAGAAGCATGCCCAACTGGCGTTCCTGGCAAGGGAGGTAGCCTTCCCGGGTGACGCCTGACGACCTCGTCGCCCTCCCCCACGCTCGACTTCGCTCGCGCGGGGGGACCCCCATCACCCTGATACCCATCCCCCGCGAGGGCGGACTGTTCCGGCAGACCTGGGCGGGCGAGGAGCGTGGCGACGGCAGACCGCACGGCACGGCGATCGTCGCCCTCCTCACCGCCGACGACTACTCCGCCCTGCACCGCCTGCCCAGCGACGAGATCTGGCACCACTACCTCGGCGACCCGCTGGACCTCCTGTTCCTCGCCCCGGACGGCACGACGGCCACCCCCGTCCTGGGCCCGGACATACGCGCCGGCCAGCACCCCCAGCTGACCGTGCCCGCGGGCACCTGGATGGGGGCCAGGACCCGCGGCGCGTGGACCTTCTTCGGCTGCACCATGGCGCCCGGCTTCACCTACGAGGACTACGAGCACGGGGACGCGGCCGAACTGACGGCGCATTACCCGTCCCAGGCCGCGCGCATCAGGAGACTGTGCCGCCCATGAGACCCCTGGGGGCAGGTCGCCCTGGTCACGGGTGCGAGCGGCGACATCGGTCGGGGCAGCGCGCTGCGGTTCGCCCAGGAGGGAGCGTCGGTCGCACTCGATTGCCGTACGGCGGTGGCGGCGGCCCGTGAAGTGACGTCCCGGATCGAGGCCTCGGGCGCCCGGGCCGTCGTACCGGAAGCGGATCTGCGGGACGAGGACGAGGGCCGGCGGCTGGTCGTGGAGGCCGCCCAGTGGGGTGGCGGACTGACCGCGCCGGTCAACAACGCCGGTGTGGCGATCGTGACGCACGCGCGGTCGGCGGCCCCGGAGTACGGAACGCGGGCCATCCGGCGGGGTAACCGCCCGGCCGACGTGGTGAGCGCCCGCGGCCTCGCGTGCGTACCTATCGGGAAGACCGCGAGCCCAGGTACGGAGTAGTGACGTGAGGTGTGAGCGTGCAGGCAGCAGCACAGGCCGGCGAAGGCGAGGACTTCAAGGGCTGGTGCTGCTGGGCGCCGTGCTGGTCCTGCTCCTCTTCGGCGGTGCGGGAGCGGCGTCGGCCCACGCGGCCCTCAAGGCCACCGACCCCGAGGACGGAAGCGTCCTCAAGTCCGCCCCCCGGGACATCACCCTGACCTTCACCGAGTCCGTCGGCCTGCTCGACGACTCCTTCCGGGTGCTCGACCCCGACGGCCGGCGCCTGAAGGTCACCGACGCCGGACACGGGTCGGGCGGCTCGGACACGGCCCGTGTCTCGCTGCCCGCCAAGCTCGCCCAGGGCACCTACACGGTGGCCTGGCGGGTGGTCTCGGCCGACAGCCACCCGGTCTCCGGCGCCTTCACCTTCTCGGTCGGCAAGCCGTCCCCGGCCACCGTGGTCACGGACAGCGGCCCGACCGAGGACCCGGCCACGGAGAGCCTCTTCAACATGGGCCGCTACCTGGCCTACCTCGCCGCCGCCCTGCTCATCGGCACGGCTGTCTTCCTCCTCGCCTGCCGCCCGCCGGAGCCGTCCCGGCTGCGCCGGCTCCTGTGGGCGGGCTGGGGCACCCTGCTCGGCTCGACCGTGTTCCTGCTGGTGCTGCGGGCACCGTACGAGTCGGGGGCGGGCCCGGCCTCCGCCTTCTCGCTGAAGGCCTTCGAACGCACCCTGACCACCCGCCCGGGCGAGGCGCTCCTGGTCCGGCTCGCGCTGCTGCTCGTCGGGTACTTCTTCGTCGTACGACTGCTGCGGCTCGGGGAGTCGAGGCTGCCCCGCGCCTGGCAGGCGGCGGGCGGCGCGCTCGCCGTGGGTCTCGCGCTGACCTGGGCCGCCGCCGAGCACGCGTCCGCCGGGATCCAGGTGCCGGTGGCGATGACGTCCGCGGTGCTGCACGTCCTGGCGATGGCGGTCTGGCTGGGCGGCCTCGCGGCCCTGCTCACCACGCTGTACCGGGCGTCGTCGCAGATCCCGGCCGCCGTGGTCGCCCGTTTCTCCCGGCTGGCCTTCGCCTCCGTGACCGTCCTCGTCGCCACCGGCGTCTACCAGTCCTGGCGCGGCCTCGGCTCCTGGGGCGCGGTCACCGGCACGACGTACGGCCATCTGCTCGTCTTCAAGCTGCTCGCGGTGACAGGGCTGCTGGCGGCGGCGAGGCTGTCGCGGCAGTGGACGGGACGGCTCGTGACGGTCGGGGCGCAGGTCGAGTCGGAGTCCGTCGTACGGGAGCGGGTGCCGGAGTCGGTGGGGGGACCGCCGGCCGCCTCCGACGCGGAGCGGGAGCCCGCCGACCCCGGGGCGGACTCCCCGGCGTACCGGCGTGGCCTGCGCCGTTCCGTCCTCGCCGAAGTGGCCGTCGGTGTCGTGGTCCTGGTGCTCAGCACCGTGCTGAGCGGCACGCTGCCCGGCCGGGCGCAGGCCGAGGCGGCCGAGGCGGGCCCGGCCACGGGCGGGCTGCCCGCCGCGTCCCTGACCGACGTCCCCTTCGCCGTGGGGGGCGCCACGGGCAGGGTGCAGATCACCCTCGACCCGGGCCGCACCGGCGACAACTCGGTCCAGGCCATCGTCTACGCGGCCGACGGAGGCCTCGCCACCGTCCCCGAACTCCGCCTGTCCTTCACCCTCCCGGCCAAGGAGATCGGCCCGATCGACGCCGAACTGAAGAACAAGGGCGGCTACTGGGGCACCAACGACCTCACCCTGCCCCTCGCGGGCGACTGGAAGATGAAGACGACGATCAGGGTCTCCGACGTCGACCAGATCAGCGTGACGAAGACGGTGAGGATCGTCGGCTGAGCAGGCCGGCCATGGTCTCGGCGGCCTGTACGGCGGCCGCTCCGCAGCAGTTGTTGAACAGGACGTGGACCTCGTCGACCTCCTCGGCCAGGGCGTACAACCGCGGTAACCACTCGGTGAGTTCGGCGCGCGAGTAGTCGTACCGGAAACGCTCCTCCTTGCTGCCGCGCCCCCAGGAGGCACTGCGTCCGTGGAAGCGCACGACGGACAGCCGGCGTGCGGTGACGGGGGTGACCGGCGGCAGGGAGGCGGGCAGGTCCTGGCTCATGTCCACGGCCACGGCGGCGAAGCCGTGCGTGCGTAGGAGCGCGCAGGTGAGGTCCCGCTGCCCCTCTGCCCACCACGACGGATGCCGGAACTCCACATGGACGGGCCATCCGGCGGTCCGCGCCGCGGTCTCCTCCAGGAACCGTTCCGCCCGTGCCCCGGGCCGCAGCCACGGCGGGAACTGGAACAGCACCCCACCGAGCCGCCCGGCCTCCCGCAACGGCTCGATCCCGGCGGCGAACCGCGCCCACACCTCGTCAGGAGCCACGTCCGCGAGGGCTGCCTGCCTCACCGGATGCCCCGTGAGCGGCGCGTACGCCTTCACGTCGAACACGAACCCCACGGGCGTGCGCTCCACCCACAGACGGCTGTTGCGCTCGCTGGGCAGGGCGTAGAACGTGCCGTCCACCTCCACCACCGGGAACCGCTCGGCGTAGTACCGCAACCGCCCCTCGGCGTCCCGCCGGCCGGGCGGGTACCAACCGCTGCGGACGAGCGCGGGATCGGTCCAGGAGCACGTGCCGACGAGAGTGCGGGTCATGGGAGCCCGGGTACCGACTTAGGGTGCGGGCATGACTTACCAGGCGTATCTCTCCCAACTCTTCTCGCTGGACGGCCGGGTGGCGCTGGTGACCGGCGGGAGTTCGGGCATCGGCAGGGCGATCGCGGGGGCGTTGGCGCGGGCGGGGGCGAGCGTGGTGATCGTGGCGCGCAGGGAGCCGGAACTGGCCGCTGCGGTGGAGGAGTTGGCGGCCGACGGCTGCCGGGCGGGCTGGGTGAGCGGCGACTTGAGCACGAGGGAGGGTGTGCGTACGGCGGCGGAGGCGGCCGCCGGGGTGTTCGGTGAGCCGGACATCCTCGTCAACTCCGCGGGGATCAACCTACGTCCACCGATGACCGAGCTCACCGACGACGTGTGGGACACCACCCTGGCGGTCAACCTGGAGGCCCCCTACCTCCTGGGCCAGCGCTTCGGCCCCGGCATGGCCGAGCGCGGCTTCGGCCGGATCATCCACATCACCTCCCAGCAGGCCCACCGCGCCTTCGTCCAGAGCGGTGCCTACGGCGTCTCCAAGGGCGGCCTGGAATCCCTGGCCCGCTCCCAGGCCGAGGCCTGGTCCCCGCACGGCGTCACCTGCAACACCCTCGTCCCCGGCTTCGTCCTGACCCCCCTCAACGCCCGCCTCGCCACCGACCCGGAGCAGGTCGCGTCCCTGGCCGCCCGCACCATGACCGGCCGCAACGGCCTCCCCGAGGACTTCGCGGGCGCCGCGGTCTTCCTGGCGAGCGGGGCGTCGGGCTATGTCACGGGTCAGTCGATCTTTGTGGACGGGGGGTTGTCGGTGCACTGATCTCCCACCGTCCAGGATCACCTCGCCGTCCGGTCGGCCGCCGGGCCTTCTTCTCATCCGGGCAGGACGCTCATGACGCCGTGGATCCGGGAGAGGGTGAAAACGCGCTCGGCTTCCCGCAGGTGGCACCAGGCCTCGAGATAGGGCGGGTCCAGCAGGAGACTGCTCAGGGTCCGCACGGTCCGGTTGCCCGAGGTGGCGACGTACTCGACGGTGACGGCCTCGCCGGCATCGATGGCGTGGGCGAGCTGGCGGACGTCGCTGTACGGCAGGAGCTTCGCCCACCCGGCGACGATCTCCTCGGTGTCCGTGGCGAAGGGCGCTCCTCCGTCGAACGGCGCCGGATCAGGAATCGTCAACGGGGCGGCCAGCAACCGGGCCGCCAAGGTGTCCGGGTCGATGGGGGCGGATGCCTTCACCCCGCGCGTTGCGGCGAGCCGGCGGGTGTCCCCCGGGCCGGCGCCGCGCGGAGCCGGCACGGGAGCGGCGGCCCGCCGGGGCCGGGCTTTCTCGATGCGCACGGTGCCGTCGGCCGTCTCGGCGACAGGGGCGTATCCCTCGGCCCGGAGCGCGGCGAGAGTGGTGTCGAGCGGGCTGCGGCTGATCAGGACCGTCGGCGCCAGCTGCCGCAGAGCGAGCCCGGCGAGCCCGCGGTGCGCGGCGAGTTCGGCCAGAAGTGCGGGTTCGTCGCCGTGGATGACGCAGGCAGCAGGGGCGATGCGCACGCGCCCGTGTCCGCGCGCGGTGTCGGCGATCAGGTACGACAGCGGCTGCGGCAAGGGCCCGCCGGCGACAGCGGTCAGGCCGGCCGTGATGTCGTCGGGGATACGGCCGGCGTCCAGAGCCCGGCGGATGCTGCCGGCGCTGAACCGCCACACCACTGCCGTGCCACTGGTCTCCCGGTCGGCGACGGAGTCCAGGAGTGCGGCCAGCCTCGCGGACGGTGTGCCCGTGACGACGGCGGTGAGGTCGGCGCCGATCCGGGCCACCGCGGTGGCCGGGTGCAGCAGCCGCCGGCACTCGGCGCTCAGTAGCTCCGTGTCGTCGGTCCACAGGTGGATGCCGAGGGCGGACAGCGCGCCGCGAGCGAGCACGCCGAGGAGTTCGGCCTCACGGATCACGTCGGCGAACTGCGTTCCGTCCTGGGCCGATGCGTCGGCGAGCGGCCGGTGCCAGGCGATCAGGGTCCCCAGCTCCGAGGCCGCCCGCACGCCCTGCCTCGGCGGGAGCTCCGCAGCCGCGGTCAACAGCCCGTGACGGGCCTGCACACAGCCGTCGCAGGGCGGTGCTGCCACGAGAGCGGGAAGCGCCTTGTTGTCCTCGTCGCGCGCCCGGGTGGGGGTGAGCGGCAGGTCCCGCCAAGCCTGGAGCAGTACGGCGAACTGCTCCGGGGGTTCCTGTTCCGCCCAGGCGTCGTACGCCTCGGTCGGCGCCACGTGATCGCCGTCCCGTCCCAGCAGCCCGGCCGCGTACGCCGTTTCGAGAGCAAGGCGTACGACGGCCTCGTCGGCCTGGGCGGCCTTGCCGATCCGGGCCAGTTCCCGCGCACCGACCCCACCGGACTTCAGCCGGGCCGGCGCAGCCGCCGAGCAGGCCGACAGAACCGAGGCGGCACGGGCAGCGAAGGCCGAGGCCACAGCTGACGCCTCGCGGTCCACCTCTGTCGGGGTGACAGACGCCAACCGCGGGTAAGGCGGGACGGGTTCGAACGGCGCGTGCCAGCCGGGCCCGCGCAGCGCGAGCGCCACCTCGGCAGGCATACGCACCGGACCATAACCGTGACGGTCCTGGATCAGGAGCCCCCGGTCCAGTGCCCACCGGTCGCCCGGTTCGAGGCCGGGGTTCGGATGCCCGACCATGACGAACTGCGCGGGCTCCGCCGGCCCACCCGCCGCTCGGCGTTCGAGCAGCTCGCGGGCGGCCGCAGGGGCTTTCGCGACCAGCGAGGCAACGTGTTCCGGGTTGCTGTGGTGTGCCACCAGTGCGGCCAGTCGCTGCGGCTTGGTGCCCGGCGGCTTGACGTCCAATGCCGTCAGCATGCGGCGCAGTTCGTCGGAGGTCGCGCCCGCGAGCAGCTGCTCCAGCGGAGCATCCAGTCCCAGGGGTGCGTCCCATGCCTGGCGCAGCGATCCGGTCATCCGGAGCTTGCCCGCGCCGTCCGGCCAGACCAGAGCATGATCGGCCAGCACTTCCAGCACGGCGTCCAGGGCGTGACTCGTTTCGTCGTCCGACGCGCCCAGCAACTCCGCCAGGGTTTCGCGCGACGCGGGCGCACCCAGTGCCGCCAGCGCCTCGGCCACCTGGAGGTGCGGCAGGGCGAGCCGCGGCAGGACCAGTGCCACCGATCCCGGGCGCTGAAGCCGGTCCGCCAGTTCCCCCACCGAGCGCGGCTCCGGAGGCGATATGGCGTCCTTTCGCGCGTCGAGCACGCGTGCCAGACGAGTGCCGTCGAGGCTGCCCAGCCATGCTGCCAGTG
The DNA here is from genome assembly GCF_044456945.1 of Streptomyces sp. NPDC050759. Classification (NCBI taxonomy): domain Bacteria; kingdom Bacillati; phylum Actinomycetota; class Actinomycetes; order Kitasatosporales; family Streptomycetaceae; genus Streptomyces; species Streptomyces sp. NPDC050759. Next base: position 14,951 of record NZ_JBITGI010000031.1, read on the forward strand.
TGGATCGGGACTTCACGCGGGATGCACCTCGTCGGACCAGGGAGTCACATAGGGCCCGGAACCTCGACACCGGGTTCAGGAACTACTACCTTGCCTGCGCGCCCGTTGGTGGACAAACCAAGTGAGGGGCTGCCCCCAACCACAGGAGTCCGGCCACTGCTTACGCTCTGCGCCAGGCGCTGAGCAGTTCCTCGGGACCGTACGCCGCCTGGAGCCCTGAACAGCTCACCCCGTTGCGGGAGACCGCCACGAGCGGCACGGGTTCGTCGGTGATCGCCGCCCGGTGCTTCTGCAGCGCGGCAAGGTCGTGGCTGTCGAACGGGGAGTTCTCAAGCCACTTGACCGAGCCGAGGAAGAGCAACTGCTTGGCCACCGGCTGCCGGTCGGCACCCACCAGGTCGATTTCGACGTCGTTGCTGCGGGTCCAGTACGCGCCGATCGCCGGGGCGGCGGGCAGGAGCGCGTCCGGCAGGAGGCGGGCGAGGGATTCCCGGACGAGGGGTTCGACCGCGCGCCCCCGCCAGCTTGTCCACCGCTCCTTGATCCGGCTCAGTGTGAGATCTCCCCGCAGGCGCTCGATCTCCGCCATGTGGGGGTCCAGAAACGCGAGCCAGAAGCGCAGGTAGGGGTCGGCCACTCGGTAGCGGCGTTCCTTCGACGGTCGCCGCGAAAGGGGCAGCTCAGCGGCCACCACCCGTTTCTCCGTCAGGACATCCGTGGCTCGGGTGAGCGTGGTGTGGGCGATGCCGCCGGCCGCGCGTGCGATGTTGGTGAAGGTCCGCTCTCCGGATCCGATGGCCCGCAGGACCTCCCGGCTCATCGCCTGCGGTGGGAACTCCGCGGCCAGCGAGCGCTCCGCGGAGACCAGGAGCGCCGAGATCGGGTTGTCCAGCGAGTCACGGAGGAACTCCCAGACATCCGCTCCGGGCCGCCATTCCGCACAGATCAGCGGGAGCCCGCCGGTGACCAGGGCGGCGTCGAAGGCGGCTGCCGGCTCAAGCCCGAGCATCTCGCCGATGTCGGCAGGGTTCAGCGACCCCAGGACCATTTCCCGGCCCCGCTGGTGGAAGGGGCGGTCGTAGCTGTTCAGCCTCTCCATCATCGACAGATCGGAGCCGACCAGGAGGAGGAGTACGGGCTTGCGGCTGAGCAGACGATCCCACGCCCGCTGGAGCATGCCCTCGAAGGCGTCGATGCGGTCCATGAGATACGGAACCTCATCAATGACGACCACACTGGGCCTGTCGTCGGGCAGGACCTCAGCCAGCAGCCTGAACGCCGCATTCCACTGGTCGGGGGTCTCCTCCGAGAACAGTTCCCGCTCCGGCAGGGTGGATCTGAGGACGGCGTCGAGCAGTTCCGTCAGTTCGTCCTCCGCAGTACCGCCCGCCGCGGTGAAGAAGAGGTTCGGGGCCTCGGTACGCCGGAGGAACTCCTCGATGAGGCTGGACTTGCCGACCCGTCGCCTTCCGCGCAGCAGGATGCACTGCCCTGGCCTGGGCGATCCGACAGCATCCTGAACCGCCTGAAAGGCGTTTCGAAGTACACCCAGCTCCCGGTCCCGCCCGATGAAACGACGCATGTGGACGCCCTCGCAGAAGATAGTATCGGTAGAGATACTATCGCTGTCGCTACCATTCTCCCAGCCGCCTGGGGAACCTCGAGACACCCGCTGCGGACAAAAACCAGGACAACGAGGGCTGAGAACAACGACGAAGGGCCCCACCTCGCGGTGGGGCCCTTCGACATCGTGCCCGGTGAGGCACTGGCGGAGGATACGAGATTCGAACTCGTGAGGGTGTGAACCCAACACGCTTTCCAAGCGTGCGCCCTAGGCCTCTAGGCGAATCCTCCGCCGCAAACAATACAAGACGTTGAGGAGTGCTCGCGAACTCGTTCCCACCCGCTGCCATCGGGTACTGTTTGGGCAGCCCCTCACGCGGCGCTATCTGACTGAACTCCCCCAGGGCCGGAAGGCAGCAAGGGTAGGTCGGCTCTGGCGGGTGCGTGGGGGGCCCTTGCGTTCCCGGCGGAGCGCACGCGCGGGCCCGGGTGTCAGTGGGCGCCTATAACCTCGTATGCGTGTCGTCTCTCGCGTTGTACCGCCGCTATCGCCCGGAGTCCTTCGCCGAGGTCATCGGGCAGGAGCATGTCACCGACCCGCTGCAGCAGGCGCTGCGGAACAACCGGGTCAATCACGCGTACCTGTTCAGCGGTCCGCGCGGATGCGGCAAGACGACCAGCGCGCGCATCCTCGCCAGGTGCCTGAACTGCGTGCAGGGGCCCACCCCCACCCCCTGCGGTGAGTGCCAGTCCTGCCAGGACCTCGCCCGCAACGGCCCCGGTTCCATCGACGTCATCGAGATCGACGCCGCCTCCCACGGTGGTGTGGACGACGCCCGTGAGCTGCGCGAGAAGGCCTTCTTCGGGCCCGCGGGCAGCCGCTACAAGATCTACATCATCGACGAGGCCCACATGGTCACGTCGGCAGGGTTCAACGCGCTGCTGAAGGTCGTCGAGGAGCCCCCGGAGCACCTCAAGTTCATCTTCGCCACCACCGAGCCCGAGAAGGTCATCGGGACGATCCGGTCGCGAACCCATCACTACCCCTTCCGGCTCGTCCCGCCCGGCACCCTGCGGGACTACCTCGGCGAGGTGTGCGGCAAGGAGAACATCCCCGTCGAGGACGGCGTCCTGCCCCTCGTCGTGCGGGCGGGCCAGGGTTCCGTGCGTGACTCCATGTCCGTCATGGACCAGCTGCTCGCCGGAGCCAAGGAGGAGGGTGTGACGTATGCCATGGCCACGTCCCTCCTCGGTTACACCGACGGCTCCCTCCTCGACTCCGTCGTCGAGGCCTTCGCCACAGGTGACGGCGCCGCCGCCTTCGAGGTCGTCGACCGCGTCATCGAGGGTGGCAACGACCCGCGCCGCTTCGTCACCGACCTGCTGGAGCGGCTGCGGGACCTGGTCATCCTCGCCGCCGTTCCCGACGCCGCCGAGAAGGGGCTCATCGACGCCCCCGCCGATGTCATCGAGCGTATGCAGGCCCAGGCCGGCACCTTCGGCGCGGCCGAGCTCAGCCGCGCCGCCGATCTCGTGAACGAAGGCCTGACCGAGATGCGCGGCGCCAATTCGCCCCGCCTCCAGCTGGAACTCATCTGCGCGCGCGTGCTGCTCCCCGCGGCCTATGGGGACGAGCGCTCGGTGATGGCCCGCCTCGACCGCATCGAGCGGGGCGTGAACTTCTCGGCCGGCGGTGCCCCTGCGATGGGGTACGTGCCGGGGCCGGAAGCCCACGGGGGAGCGGCCCTGGGCACCCCGGGCGTCCAGGGCATCCCTGGTGCCTCGGGTGTCTCAGGTGCCTCGACGGCCGCCGTCCCGCCACCGGCACCGGCACCGGTCCCGCCCGGCGGCGGCCCGGCCGCGGCGCGTGCGGCGGTCCGGGCTTCGGGCGCGGGCACGCCCGGTGGCGGAGGCTTCGACAGCGGCACCCCGGGTGGAGTCGGCGTTCCGGGTGGCGGTGTTCCGGCCGGAGCAGGTGGCACGGGCGGATTCCCTGGCGCTACGGCCGACTCGGCGCCGCCGACCGGCGAGGCCCCTTGGACCTCCGGGGCCCCCGGGACCCCTGGGACCCCCGGGACCTTTGACTCACCCTCCGGTGCTCCCTCAGGCCAACCCTCCACCGCCCACGCGGACCAGTCCCGACCGCCCCACCAGCAGCCGTCGGCCACACCGCCCGCGGCTGCGTCGGGTTCCGCACCCGCCCCCGGAGCCTGGCCCGCCGCCGCCCCCGTCGGCGGTGGCCGGCGTCCCGGTGGCTGGCCCACCGCGGCCCCGGCGGGCGGTGGCGGCCAACCCCAGGCGCCCGCCGCATCGCACCGGCCCGCGGCCGCCCCGGCACCGGCCCAGCCCGCCCCCGCGGCCCCCGCGCCCGGACCGGGCGCCTACGCCCCGCCGACCGGCGGCCCCGACCCCCGCCAGCTCTGGCCCAACATCCTGGAAGCCGTCAAGAACCGCCGCCGCTTCACATGGATCCTGCTCAGCCAGAACGCCCACGTGGCCGGCTTCGACGGCACCACCCTCCAGCTCGGCTTCGTGAACGCCGGCGCCCGCGACAACTTCGCGAGCAGCGGCAGCGAAGAGGTGCTGCGGCAGGCGCTGGGCGAGCAGTTCAGCGTCCAGTGGAAGATCGAGGCGGTCGTCGACCCGTCGGGCGGCGGAGGAGCGCCCCCGGCATCCGGCGGTTTCAACGGCGGCGGTGGTGGAGGCTATGGCGGGGGCGGCAGCGCCGGCGGCTACGGCACCGGAAGCACCGCGGGCTACGGCACCCAGTCCCCCCAGGCCCCGTCCCCGTCCTCCCCCCAGTCGGCGCCCGCCCCGGCGGCCCGGCCCACGCCGACGTCGACGTCGGCCCCCGCACCGGCCCCTGCCCCGCAGCGGTCCGCGCCGGAGCCCCCGCCGGTCTCCATCGAGGACGACATCCCCGAGGACGACGACCCCGATCTCAACGAGGCAGCCCTTTCGGGTCGCGAACTGATCGTGCGCGAGCTCGGCGCGACCGTGGTGGAGGAGATCACCAACGAATAGAACGAACAAGGGGACGACGGAGGGACGCGCCCGAGAGCTCATCTCGGAGGAACCTACGACTCCCCTCCCCCCGCCTCTTAGGAACCCCCCACAAAAACCCCGTTAGGCTGACCCCCGTGAAGGTCCTCGTCATCGGTAACGGCGCCCGCGAACACGCCCTGTGCCGCTCCCTGTCCCTCGACCCCGACGTCAGTGCCCTGCACTGCGCCCCCGGCAACGCCGGCATCGCCGAGGTCGCCGAGCTGCACCCGGTCGACGCCCTCGACGGCGCGGCGGTGGCCGCGCTCGCGCAGCGGCTCGGTGCCGACCTGGTCGTCGTAGGCCCGGAGGCCCCGCTCGTCGCGGGGGTCTCCGACGCCGTGCGCGAGGTGGGCATCCCGGTCTTCGGCCCGTCCGGGGAGGCCGCGCAGCTCGAGGGCTCGAAGGCCTTCGCCAAGGACGTCATGGCCGCGGCCGGAGTCCCGACCGGGCGCTCCTACGTCTGCACGACCCCCGAGGAGGTCGCCGAGGCCCTCGACGCCTTCGGCGCCCCGTACGTCGTCAAGGACGACGGTCTCGCCGCGGGCAAGGGCGTCGTCGTGACCAGCGACATCGAGGCCGCGGCAGCGCACGCCAACGCCTGCGACCGGGTCGTCATCGAGGAGTTCCTGGACGGCCCCGAGGTCTCCCTCTTCGCCATCACCGACGGCGACACCGTGCTGCCCCTCCAGCCGGCCCAGGACTTCAAGCGCGCCCTCGACGGCGACGAGGGCCCGAACACCGGCGGCATGGGCGCCTACTCCCCCTTGCCCTGGGCCGACCCCAAGCTGGTCGACGAGGTCATGCAGACGGTCCTGCAGCCGACGGTCGACGAGATGCGCCGCCGCGGCACCCCCTTCTCCGGCCTGCTCTACGCCGGTCTCGCGATCACTTCGCGAGGCGTGCGGGTCATCGAGTTCAACGCCCGCTTCGGCGACCCCGAGACCCAGGTCGTCCTGGCCCGCCTCGAGACCCCGCTGGCCGGCATCCTGCTCGCCGCGGCCACCGGCAACCTGGCCGACCTGGAGCCGCTGCGCTGGAGCGAGGAGGCCGCGGTCACCGTGGTCGTCGCCTCGCACAACTACCCCGCCACCCCGCGCACCGGCGACCCGATCACCGGGCTCGACGAGGTGGCCGCCGAGGACGCCCCGCACGCGTACGTGCTGCACGCCGGCACCAAGCGGGACGGTGACGCCGTCGTCAGCGCCGGCGGCCGTGTCCTGTCGGTCACGGCGTCCGGCAAGGACCTCACCGAGGCCCGCGAGCGCGCGTACCGGGCGGTGGCCCGCATCCGGCTGGACGGTTCCCAGCACCGGACGGACATCGCGGCGAAGGCGGCGTCCGGAGCCTGAGAAGCTCGAAAAACCGGGGCGAAACCCCCGCTCCCGAACAACCCGATCGGCCCCGGATCCGTCTAAGGATGCGGGGCCTGATCTTTGCTGTACGTCATCCACCTCTCCCCAAAGCCATTCCATCGAGTGACCGGGTCCCCATACGGCTGACGGGGGACCGGGGCCCAACTATGGTGCGGCGCAAGCGGTCCGGCACTTGGCCCACCGGCATTGCGATGTCAGTGACGGGTGCCACAGTGGGGGAGTGAGCAACGCCAGGACAGCTGGGCATTCAGGACGGCAGGGAGGGGGTGAGGTCCGGTCATGACCGGTATCGGTGTCGAGGTGGCCGCGCAGGCCGCGCGCTCCCGGGCCCTCGCCGTGCTGCGCATCCGCAGCCGTGCGCTGGCCGTGGCGCTGCTGCCCGCGGCGGTGGCCGTGGTGCTGCTCGCCGGAGGTTCCACCAGTCATCTCGTGGGCGGGGTCTGGGACACCGCCCGCCTGGTCATGACCGTTCTCGGGGCCGTGGTGCTGCTCGCCGCGGGAGCCGTGGCCCTGGTCATCGCCCGCGCCCGCCCCGCCGTCAGCCCGACGGTCGCGATCGCCGAGGAGTCCGCGCCCGATCTGTATCGCATGGTGCGCGACCTGGCCGACCGCCTGGACGTCCCCGCCCCCTCCGCGATAGCGCTCACCCCGGACTGCGACAGCTGGCTGGAGGACCGCACCCACCCCGCCCACGGCCCACCCCCGCAGGAGGGTCGGGACGACGAGATCGCGGGCGTCCGCGGCTCCCACCGCCGTGTCCCGGCCGCACCGGTGCTGGTCATCGGCTCGCCGTTCCTGTGGTGGATGCGCGTCGGCGAGCTGCGCGCGGTCCTCGCCCCGGTCGTCGCCGGTACGGGACCTTCGGCCCACCCCGACATAGCGGCGGCCCGCCGTTTCGTGCGGGGTCTGGACGCGGCCGTGGCCGTCGGCTCCGTTCCGGGCCGCTGTCCGCTCACCCGTGTGATGTGCGCGGGGGTCGCCTGGGTGGCCCGCCTCCTGCTGCGCAGCTGCCGGGAGCACGCGACCCAGATGGAGCGCGGGGTCGCGGCCGCGGCCGCGGAGCGTGCACAGGCTGTGGACTACGGCCTCAGGATCGTGGCCCAGGAACAGGTGGGCCTGGCGTACGCGGGCTGGGACCGACTGCTGACCCGGGTCGCGCTCCCCGCCTGGCGGATGGGCCGCTGGCCTTCCCGTCTGGACGCGGGGGTGGTGGCCGCCCTCACCGAGCTGTCCCGTCGAGACCGTCTGGCCGAGGGTTTCGCCTCCCGCCTGGGTGAGCGCCCCGCCTGCGATCTGCTCGAAGAGCCCGGCGCGGTCGACGAGGCCGCCTCGCTCCTCGCCGCTCGCCTCTTCCACGGCGGGCCCGCGGAGACCGGACAGGACTGGTCGCCGGTGGACTGGCAGGAGTACCCGGAAGAGGTCGTGGACCGGAAGTGGCGCCTGGACGCGGCCCGCCTCCACCGAGTCCTCGACGCCCAGGGCGTGAGCCGCACCCCGGGAACCGCCCCGCCGGAATCCCACGCCCCCACCCTCTCCCGAGTCCTGGCCCACCTGTCGGCTCCCGGGCACACCGACCCCACCTCGGCAGCCGACCGACCGGCCACATCAGCCCCCACGTACGCCCCCACCACAGACCTCGCCCCGCCTCCGCCGGCCAACGGCGTGGCGGCGACCGGCGAACTGACCTCGGCGGACGACCCCGGCGCCGTTGAGCAGGGGCCCGAGCAGGGGCCCGCTCGGGCGGACGCGGAGGGGTTCGCGCCCGCCGAGGCCCCAGCGCCCCCGCATGACCCCGCTTCCACAGGCCTCGCCCCGGCTCCGCCGGCCGATGCCGTGGCGGCGACCGATGGACCCGCCTCCCCGGACAGCGCCGGCGCCGACGCCGCACAGCAGGAATCGGTTCAGGAAGACGCACTCGCGCCCGCCGCCCCTGCACCGATCCGGCACGACCGCGCTCCCGCCGCCCCCGTACCGACTCCACCGGCCCCCGCCATGGCGGCGGACCCGGACGGTAACCGGGCCCCGGTCGACGTCCCGGCGGTTACGCAGCCCGACCGGGCGTCGGCCGGCGCCCCGGCGACCGGGCAGCCCGACCGGGCCTCGGCTGGCGCCCCGGCGACCGGGCAGCCTGACCGGGCCTCGGTTGCCGCCCCGGCGGCTGCACAGTCCGACCGGGCCTCGGCCGGTGCCCCGGCGACCGGGCAGCCCGACCGGGCCTCGGTTGCCGCCCCGGCGGCTGCACAGTCCGACCGGGCCTCGGCCGGCGCCCCGGCGACCGGGCAGCCCGACCGGGCCTCGGTTGCCGCCCCGGCGGCTGCACAGTCCGACCGGGCCTCGGCCGGCGCCCCGGCGACCGGACAGCCCGACCGGGCCTCGGTTGCCGCCCCGGCGGCTGCACAGCCCGACCGGGCCTCGGCCGGCGCCCCGGCGACCGGGCAGCCCGACCGGGCCTCGGTTGCCGCCCCGGCGGCTGCACAGTCCGACCGGGCCTCGGCCGGCGCCCCGGCGACCGGACAGCCCGACCGGGCCTCGGTTGCCGCCCCGGCGGCTGCACAGCCCGACCGGGCCTCGGCCGGCGCCCCGGCGACCGGACAGCCCGACCCGGCCTCGGTTGCCGCCCCGGCGGCTGCACAGCCCGACCGGGCCTCGGCTGGCGCCCCGGCGACCGGACAGCCCGACCCGGCCTCGGTTGCCGCCCCGGCGGCTGCACAGCCCGACCCGGCCTCGGCTGGCGCCCCGGCGACCGGACAGCCCACCCCGCCCCCAGCTGACGTCCCGGCGGCTGCACCGCACACCCCGCCTCCACCCGACGATCCCGCAGCAGCCGACCGCGAGATCGCCCCCCAGGGACCACCCGCAGCCGATGACGAATATGGCGTTGGTAGCGCGGGCGGCGCGGGCGGGGCGCGTGGGAGCGCTGACGGCGAAGCCGAGACGCTCGCCGCGGCGCTCACCGCCGAGCTCGCCCGTGAGGAAGCCGCCGCCCCCCAGTCCCGCACCACGCCCGACACCACCCCCTGGGACGACACGGCCCTCCCCCTCTTCCCGCTCCAGCCACCCCGCAGCGCCCGAGAACTCCTCACCGACCACGTCACCGCGATGGTCTGCTGCGCCGCGATCGACACCGCCGGCGCCGCCCCGGGCCTGGACTGGCTCGACGGTCCGTCCCTCCTCATCAACGGCGAACGTGCCGCGGACCTCACCCCGCGCGTCCTCAGCCTCGTGGAGGACGGCGACCCGGCCCCGCTGCGCGCCTGGCTGGTCAAGTCGGGGATACGCCCCGAGAAGCCGGTCCGCCTCGTCTGACAGATCCGGAGTGCTCGCTTCCACTTTCGGCCAGTTCGCAACGAATAGTGACAGCCTGGGTGCGGAATGTGATGTGCTGAGACCGATCGCGCACATGGCCGCACGCACATGGCCGCGCGCACATGGCAAGGGCTTGTGCCACAGGACAGACGCACGGCACGCGCACAAAGCACCGTGCAGGACGAACAACGGGGGCACGAGGGAGGGGAGCGACCATGGGCCCAGGACCGGAGCACATCCGCCGCTGGGAGTCGGGAGCACTCGCGCACGCCGTGACGGACCCCTTCGGCCAGGGCCCGGTCCCCTGGCTGCGCGGCAGTGAGACGTACTTCGACGACACCGGTCAGGTGGTCCCCTGGTACGTCGAGACGGACCCCGCCCACACCCCGAAACAGGGCGCCCCGCGCGTTCCCTCCCCGCGCTCCGACCCCGGCGGCGGCCCCCGCTCCTCCGACGACGTCCGCCGCCAGATCAAGGGCTTCACCTCGACCGGCGCGGTCGCCCCCGGCGAGGCCGTCGACTTCCACATCACCGTCGACCCGCCGCAGGAGTTCGGCGTCGACATCTACCGCATCGGCCACTACGGCGGTGACGGCGCGGCGAAGATCACCACCAGCCCCCGCCTCTCCGGCATCGTCCAGCCCCCGCCGCTGACCGCGGACCGCACGGTCTCCTGCCACCACTGGTGGCTGTCCTGGCGGCTGCAGATCCCGTCCTACTGGAGCGTCGGCGCGTACGTCGCCGTCCTCACGACCGCCGACGGCTACCGCTCCCACATCCCCTTCACGGTCCGCGAGAACCATCCCGCGGACTTACTGCTCCTCCTGCCCGACGTCACCTGGCAGGCGTACAACCTCTATCCCGAGGACGGTCGCACCGGCGCCAGCCTCTACCACGCGTGGGACGAACAGGGCCGGCTCCTCGGCGAGGCCGACGCCGCGACCACGGTCTCCTTCGACCGGCCGTACGCGGGCGCGGGCCTGCCGATGCACGTCGGCCACGCCTACGACTTCATCCGCTTCGCCGAGCGCTACGGCTACGACCTCGCCTACGCCGACGCCCGCGACCTGCACGCCGGACACCTCGACCCCACCCGGTACCGGGGCCTGGTCTTCCCCGGCCACGACGAGTACTGGTCGACGGCCATGCGCCGTACGGTCGAGCGAGCCCGCGACAGCGGCACCTCTCTCGTCTTCCTGTCCGCCAACACCATGTACTGGCAGGTCGAGTTGGGCCCCTCGCCGTCCGGTGTCCCCGACCGCCTGCTGACCTGCCGCAAACGCAGGGGTCCGGGCAAACCGGCGCTCTGGCGCGAAGTCGACCGCCCCGAACAGCAGTTGGTCGGCATCCAGTACGCGGGCAGGGTGCCCGAGCCGCACCCCCTGATCGTCCGCAACGCCGAGCACTGGCTGTGGGAGGCGACCGGTGCCCAGGAGGGCGACGAACTCCCCGGCCTGGTCGCGGGTGAGGCCGACCGCTACTTCCCGCGCACCCCCCTGCCGGAGCACGACGACCGGATCCTGCTCGCCCACTCGCCGTACGCCGACAGTGAGGGCGCCCTCCGCCACCAGGAGACGTCCCTCTACCGCGCGCCCTCCGGCGCCCTGGTCTTCGCCGCCGGCACCTTCGCCTGGTCCCCGGCACTGGACCGCCCGGGCCACGTGGACACCCGCGTCCAGCGCGCCACCGCCAACCTCCTGGACCGCATCTGCAAGCGTGACTGAGTTCACCCAGCAGCACACGCACCGCTCCCGCAGCACACGCACCGCTCCCGCAGCACACCCACCGCTCCCTCAGCGCACCCCAAGTCCAAGGTCAGCGCCTCGTACGGGACAATCGACCTGTTGGACATACTCACGGGGAGGAACCGTGTCCGGATTCGTAGAAAAGCCCGAGCCGCTCCAGGTTCCGGGCCTGGTGCACCTGCACACCGGCAAGGTGCGCGAGCTGTACCAGAACGAGGCGGGCGACCTCGTGATGGTCGCCAGTGACCGTATCTCCGCCTTCGACTGGGTGCTGCCGACCGAGATCCCCGACAAGGGCCGCGTCCTCACCCAGCTGTCCCTGTGGTGGTTCGACCAGATCGCCGACCTGCTGCCGAACCACGTCCTGAGCACGGACGTGCCGGAAGGCGCCCCCGCCGACTGGGCGGGCCGCACCCTGGTCTGCAAGTCGCTCCAGATGGTCCCCGTGGAGGCCGTAGCCCGCGGCTACCTCACCGGCTCAGGACTGCTGGAGTACAACGAGTCCCGGACGGTCTGCGGCCTCGCTCTCCCCGAGGGCCTGGTCGACGGCAGCGAGCTCCCCGCCCCGATCTTCACCCCGGCCACCAAGGCCGCCGTCGGCGAGCACGACGAGAACGTCTCCTACGAGGAGGTCGCCCGCCAGGTCGGCGCCGACACCGCCGCCCGGCTGCGCCAGGCGACCCTCGCGGTGTACTCGCGGGGCCGGGCCATCGCCCGGGACCGCGGGATCATCCTCGCGGACACCAAGTTCGAGTTCGGCTTCGACGGGGACACCCTGGTCATCGCGGACGAGGTCCTCACCCCGGACTCCTCCCGCTTCTGGCCGGCCGACCAGTGGGAGCCGGGTCGCGCGCAGCCGTCGTACGACAAGCAGTTCGTGCGGGACTGGCTGACCTCGGCGGAGTCCGGCTGGGACAGGAAGAGCGAGCGGCCCCCGCCGCCGCTGCCGCAGGAGGTCGTGGACCGCACCCGCGCCAAGTACATCGAGGCGTACGAGCGCCTGACCGGCACGAGCTGGTCGTAACGTCGTAACGGAGAAGCCCCCGGTGAAAACCGGGGGCTTCTCGATGGAGCGAACGACGAGGTTCGAACTCGCGACCTCAACCTTGGCAAGGTTGCGCTCTACCAACTGAGCTACGTTCGCATACGCCGTGGCGCGAGAACCACTATACCCAACCTCGCTCGCGCGCGAGCCGCACGGCCGTGTGACGGTTCTCCGCTCCCAGCTTGGAGACGGCCGACGACAGATAGTTCCGTACGGTGCCCTGCGACAGCGCGGCCCGTTCGGCGATCTCCGCGACGGGCGCCCCGTCGGCGGCGAGTTCCAGCACCTCGGCCTCCCGTGCGGTCAGGGGGGAGTCCCCGGCGGATATCGCGTCGGCGGCCAACTCGGGGTCGACGTAACGGTTTCCCCCGTGCACCGTGCGGATGATCTCCGCGAGCCGCTGCGCGCTCACGGTCTTCGGAACGAACCCCCGCACACCGGCCTCCAGCGCCCGCTTGAGATGGCCGGGCCGTCCGTGACTGGTGACGATCAGCACCTTGCACGAGGGCAGTTCGGTCCGCAGGGATGTGGCGACCTTCACACCGTCCGCACCGGGCATCTGGAGATCGAGTACGGCCACGTCGGGTGCGTGTGCCCGGGCCATCGCCAGCGCCTCGGGACCGGTCGCCGCCTCCGCGACGATCGCGAGGTCGTCCTCCAGGGAGAGTAGCGCGGCGAGCGCGCCCCGAATCAGATGCTCGTCATCGGCGAGCAACACCCGCACGCTCATGAGCCCATCCCCTCCACCACCACGTCCACGGTCACGGGCCCACCTCCGGTGACACCACACATACGGTCACGGACCATCTCCTGCAACGTCACATGCACGGTCAGAGCCCACCTCCGGCACCTCACGCGCACAGTCACGGACCATCCCCTCCCACACCACGTGCCCAGTCACGAAACCCCCTCCGTCACCGCCACCGGCACCTCCGCCACCAGCCGGAACACACCCTCTCGGACAGGTCCCGCCTCCAGCGTCCCGGCCACGGCCGCGAGTCGCTCCCGCAGTCCGGCGAGCCCCGACCCCCCGGTGCCCGGTGACCGCGACGCCCCGTCGTTCTCCACGGTCAGCACCACCCGCTCCCCCTCTCTCCGCAGAGCCACCACGCACAGCTTGGGGTCCCCGTGCCGCAGGACGTTCGTGGTGGCCTCCCGCACCACCCAGCCGAGCGCCGACTGCACCTCGGCGGGCAGCCCGTTCGGCTCCCCGGTGACCGTGCAGGTGATGCCGGCGGCGGTCAACACCCCTTGTGCTCCCGTGAGTTCGATCCCGAGATCGGCCTCCCGGTATCCCCGTACGACGTCCCGCACCTCGCGCTGTGTCTCCTGTGCGATCCGCTGGACCTCGGTCATCTGGTCCACGGCCTCGTCGCGTCCCCGACGCGCCAGCTGCACGGCCAGTTCGCTCTTCAGCGCGATCACGGCCAGGTTGCGCCCCATCACGTCGTGCAGGTCCCGCCCGAACCGCAGCCGTTCCTCGGCGACGGCGAGCCGGGCGCGGGTCTCGCGGGCCGCGTCGAGTTCGTAGACGGCGTTCAGGAGCCAGACGGAGAAGACCGAGGTGAAGGCGAGGAACCCGGCGGCGATCAGTACCACGACCCCGGTGACCAGGGACTCCGGGAGGGCGTGCCCCAGGGGAAAGCCGCCGAGCACCGCGCCCGCGGCGAAGCCGACCACGACCGCGAGCACCCGCCGTCGCCTGCGGACGCCGAGCGCGCCGATGCCGGCCGCGAAGGTCAGCACGCCCGCGAAGACCGCTCCCGTGGCCATGTCGAGCCCGTCGCCGTGCGGCCCCCGCTCGGCGATGCCGATCACCGCGACGGAGATGGCGGCGGTGACCGCCCCGAGCACCCACAGCGTCCGCACCGGCTGCTCGCGCCGCCCGCGCGTCCAGTCGAGCGCCCGCGACGCGGTCACCGCGCACACCACGGCATGCGCGCACACCAGCAGCACCAGCCAGACCGCGAGCTGCCCCGGCACCTGCCCGAAGACCGGCAGTCCGATCGAGGCGACGTAGATCACCGCGAAGAAGTGGAACGACCAGCGCGTGTACGTCTCCACCTTCGCCGGCGTGCTCTTCCGCCGCCACCAGCCCCCTGCCTCGCGCATGCTCTCCCCGTACGTCAGCGCCTCGGCTCCCACCGGAACCACCGCTGTACAGCAAACACGGCCAGCACGGTCCAGGCCACCGCCGTGCCGAGGGCGCCCAGGGCCTCGTAGGTCGAGAGCGTGCCCGCCCAGCCGCCGCGGACCAGAGTGATCACGGGCGACAGCGGCAGCAGCTCGCACACCGACGCGAGCCTGTCGGGCAGCAGCTCCAGGGGCACGGCGACGCCCGAGAGGACCATCGAGATCATCACGAACGGCAGCGTGGTGACCTGAGCGCTCTCCACGGTCCGGGTCACGGCCGCCGTCACGGCCGCGAGCGCCGCGCACATCACCAGCCCCAGCAGCAGCCCCAGCACCACGAGATGGGGCGCGTGCGGTGCGGGCACGTCGAGCAGGGCCGTGCTCGCGGCCACCAGCACCACGGACTGGGTGAGCCCGGTCGCGCCGATCGGCAGCGCGGTCCCGCAGAGGATCTCCACGTCCCGCAGCTCCCCGGTGCGCAGCCGCTTGAGCACCAGTTCCTCACGCCGGGCGGTGTAGATCCCGACGAGGGCTCCGTACACACCGAACAACAGGGCGAAGCCGACCGCGGCCGGCAGCAGGACCAGGCCGACACTCAGCCCGGCCTCCTCGACGTCCATGTCGTCCACGACGGACCGCAGGCTGAACGGCAGCGCGAGCGGCACCAGTACGGCCGCGACGAGCGTGGCCCTGCTGCGTCCGAGCAGCGTGAACTCGGCGCGGGCGAGGGCGCCCAGCCTGCTCGCGGGAGTGGTGACCGTGCTCATACCGAGACCTCCTCGCGCGCCGCGATCCCCAGGAACGCCTCCTCCAGTGAGGCCGACCGCACATCGAGCCGCCGCAGTTCGACCCCGGCCCTGTCGGCCCACACCAGCAGTCCGGTGGCCGTCCGCTGCAACTCCCGCGTCCGCAGCCGTACGACGTTCCCGTCGACCTCGTGCCCGCTCACCCCGAGCTCCGCGAGCGGTGGCAGATCTCCCACGAAGTAGCCCTCCGGCAGCTCGAACGAGATCCGCGCCGGTTGCGCGGCGGTCACCTCGGCAGGTGTCCCCGTGGCAGCGATCCGCCCCTCGTGGAGGATCGCCAGCCGCCCCGCGAGATCCTCGGCCTCCTCCAGGTAGTGCGTGGTGAGCAGCACGGTCGTGCCACGGTCCCGCAGCGCCCGCACCAACTCCCAGGTGTCCCGGCGCCCTTCGGCGTCGAGGCCGGTCGTCGGCTCGTCGAGGAACAGCACCTCGGGGTCGCCGAGCAGCGCGAGCGCCAGGTCGAGGCGCCGCCGCTCGCCTCCGGACAACTGCTTGACCCGTACGCCGGTCCGCCGCGCGAGCCCGACGAGTTCCAGCACCTCCAGCGGCGGCCGGGCCCCGCTGACGCAGCCCGCCCACATCCGCGCGGTCTCGTCGACGGTCAGCTCGGACGGGAAACCGCCCTCCTGGAGCATCACCCCGGTACGCGGGCGTACGGCGGCGCGCTCGGCGTACGGATCATGGCCGAGGACGCGGATCCGTCCGTCGGTCGGCCGGGCGAGCCCCTCGAGGAGTTCGACGGTGGAGGTCTTTCCGGCGCCGTTGGTGCCGAGCAGGGCGAAGACCTCTCCGCGGTCCACGGTGAAGCTGATCCCGCGCACGGCCTCGAACCCGCCCCCGTACACACGTCGCAGGCCGGTGACCTCAATCACGTGTTCGTGTTCGTCGGTGTTCATGAAGCCAGCGTCCCGGCGGACCGGATGCGACAGCAGTGCGCGCTGTCACCACTCCGTGTGACAAATGTCAGAAGGCCCCGGACATGAAAAAGCCCTCCGGCAGAAGCCGGAGGGCTTGATTCCGAGCGGACGACCAGGTTCGAACTGGCGACCTCAACCTTGGCAAGGTTGCGCTCTACCAACTGAGCTACGTCCGCATTGCCTCCGACCGGCTCTCACCGATCGGCGCGAGCACCATCCTACCCGATCCACCGGAGTGGTTCGGACGGCGATGCAGAGCGGGTGACAGGAATTGCACACTGCGCCTTCCCCCTGGAAGGGGGATGTTCTACTACTGAACTACACCCGCGTGTACTCCGTGAGCTGGGCCTTTCGGCCTCGCCCCTCGGCGTGCTCCAGACTCTAGCTGACCAGGTGGGGTGCAACGCAAGTCGGTTGACCCGAGGGGCGGATGACCCGGTGTCGACCGGCCCTACTGGGCCTCGGCGAACGCCTCGTAGACCTTCTTGGGGATCCGTCCGCGGGCGGGGACGTCCATCTTGTTGGCCTGGGCCCAGGCCCTGACCGCCGCCGGGTCGGGAGCGACCTCGGTCTGCCGGTACGCCTTGCCGGACCTGGACCGCTTGCGGCCGGCCTCCACGTAGGGCTCGAGTGCCTTACGCAGTTTCTTGGCATTGGCTTGATTCAGGTCGATCTCGTACGACTTGCCATCGAGTCCGAAGGCGATCGTTTCCGCCGCTTCCGAGCCGTCGATGTCGTCAAAGAGAGTGACCACGACCTTCTGCGCCACGAATATCGGTCCCTTCGTGCGGCACGTTGTCAATTCATTTGTACAGTGCCCGACAATGCATGGTGGAGCTCGACTAAATCCTTCCGCGTGTCTGAGCGCAATAGGTATCGGGTGTCGATCTGAGATCTTTCCGGGAAATTTTCACGGACGTCCGCCTCGATGCTGGGCCGTGATGGCCGTCACGTAGATTCCTCCAACTCAACGCGCGTAGAAATTTTGTGCGGGTAGTCTGAAGGAACCTGCTCAGCACCACACCACCGGGAGTGCCAGTGGCACGCGTCGTAGTCGACGTCATGCTCAAGCCGGAGATCCTCGACCCCCAGGGCCAGGCGGTGCAGCGTGCACTGCCGCGACTGGGTTTCGACGGCATCTCGGACGTACGTCAGGGAAAGCGATTCGAACTGGAAGTTGACGGACCGGTCGACGAGGCCGCGCTCGCCCGCATCCACGATCTTGCGGAATCCTTCCTCGCCAACACCGTGATCGAGGACTTCACCGTCAAGGTGGAGGAAGTCGCGGAGGCCGCGAAGTGACCGCTCGTATTGGCGTCGTCACTTTCCCCGGCAGCCTCGACGACCGGGACACCCAGCGCGCGATCCGCCTCGCGGGCGCCGAACCGGTCGCTCTCTGGCACAAGGACAAGGACCTCCACCAGGTCGACGCCGTGGTGCTGTGCGGCGGTTTCTCCTACGGCGACTATCTGCGCGCCGGCGCCATCGCGCGCTTCTCGCCGGTGATGGAGCCCCTCATCGAGCAGGCGAAGGCCGGCCTCCCGGTCCTCGGCATCTGCAACGGCTTCCAGATCTTGACCGAGGCCCACCTGCTCCCGGGCGGGATGCTCGGCAACGACCACCTCCACTTCATCTGCCGCGACCAGAAGCTGCGGGTGGAGAACGCGGACACCGCCTGGACGACCGACTACGCGGCCGGCCAGGAGATCAACATCCCGCTGAAGAACATGGACGGCCGGTACGTCGCCGACGAGTACACGCTGGACAAGCTCGAGGCGGAGGGCCGGGTCGCCTTCCGGTACCTGGACTTCAACCCCAACGGCAGCCTCCGTGACATCGCCGGCATCACCAACGAGGCGGGCAACGTCGTAGGCCTCATGCCGCACCCGGAGCACGCCGTGGAGCCGCTCATCGGCACCGGCCGCACCGACGGCCTCCCCTTCTTCACCTCGATCCTCAAGAAGCTGGTCAACGCATGAGCCGGACGCCTCTGGACACGGTCGAGCACGCGACCGCGACCCCCGACGTCGAGCTGCCCTGGGCCGAACTGGGCCTGAAGAAGGACGAGTACGAGCGGGTCGTGGAGATCCTCGGGCGTCGGCCCACCGGTGCCGAGCTCGCCATGTACTCGGTCATGTGGTCCGAGCACTGCAGCTACAAGTCGTCGAAGGTGCACCTGCGCCAGTTCGGCGAGAAGGCCCCGCAGAGCGATGCGCTCCTCGTCGGCATCGGCGAGAACGCGGGCGTCGTGGACGTCGGCCAGGGTTACGCCGTGACCTTCAAGGTCGAGTCGCACAACCACCCCTCGTACGTCGAGCCCTACCAGGGCGCGGCCACGGGTGTCGGCGGCATCGTCCGCGACATCATCGCGATGGGCGCGCGACCGGTGGCCGTGGTCGACCCGCTGCGCTTCGGTGCCGCGGACCACCCGGACACCAAGCGCGTGCTCCCCGGTGTCGTCGCCGGCATCGGCGGCTACGGCAACTGCCTGGGCCTGCCGAACATCGGCGGCGAGGTCGTCTTCGACGCCTGCTACCAGGGAAACCCGCTGGTCAACGCCGGTGCCATCGGTGTGATGCGGCACGAGGACATCCACCTCGCGAAGGCGTCCGGCGCGGGCAACAAGGTCATCCTGTACGGCGCCCGCACCGGCGGCGACGGCATCGGCGGCGCGTCGATCCTGGCGAGTGAGACCTTCGACGACGCGAAGCCCTCCAAGCGCCCCGCCGTCCAGGTCGGCGACCCCTTCCAGGAGAAGCTCCTCATCGAGTGCACCCTGGAGGCCTTCAAGGAGAAGCTGGTCGTCGGCATC
This sequence comes from Streptomyces sp. NPDC050759, assembly GCF_044456945.1. NCBI lineage: Bacteria > Bacillati > Actinomycetota > Actinomycetes > Kitasatosporales > Streptomycetaceae > Streptomyces > Streptomyces sp. NPDC050759. The sequence goes on from NZ_JBITGI010000031.1 coordinate 33,696, forward strand.
CAGGACCTGGGTGCGGCCGGTCTGTCGTGTGCGACGAGTGAGCTCGCCTCCAACGGCTCCGGCGGCATGCGCGTCACCCTGGACGACGTACCGCTGCGCGACTCCACGCTCTCGCCCGAGGAAATCCTCATGAGCGAGTCGCAGGAACGCATGTGCGCGGTCGTCGAGCCGGGGAAGGTCGACCGGTTCCTGGAGATCTGCGACAAGTGGGACGTCATCGCCACCGTCATCGGTGAGGTCACCGACGGCGACCGCCTGGAGATCTACTGGCACGGCGGCAAGATCGTCGACGTCGACCCGCGCACGGTCGCACACGACGGCCCGGTCTACGAGCGCCCGTACGCCCGTCCGGACTGGCAGGACGCGCTCCAGGCGGACGACGCGAACAAGCTGCCGCGGCCTGCTTCGAGTGAGGACCTGAAGGACCAGGTCCTGCAGCTGGTGTCCTCCCCCAACCAGGCCTCCAAGAAGTGGATCACCTCGCAGTACGACCACTTCGTGCAGGGCAACACCGTGCTGGCCCAGCCGGAGGACTCCGGCATGATCCGCATCGACGAGTCGACGGGTCTGGGCGTGGCGATCGCGACGGACGGCAACGGCCGTTACGCGAAGCTGGACCCGTACACCGGCGCGCAGCTGGCGCTGGCGGAGGCGTACCGCAACGTGGCGACGACCGGCGCCAAGCCGCTCGCCGTCTCGGACTGCCTGAACTTCGGCTCCCCCGAGGACCCGGCCGTGATGTGGCAGTTCGCGGAGGCGATCCGTGGACTGGCCGACGGTTGCCTGCAGTTGGGCACGCCGGTCACGGGCGGCAACGTCTCCTTGTACAACCAGACGGGCGAGGTCGCCATCCACCCGACCCCCGTGGTCGCGGTCCTGGGTGTCATCGACGACGTCGCCCGCCGTACGCCGGTCGCCTTCCAGGAGGAGGGCCAGTTGCTGTACCTCCTCGGCGACACGCGTGAGGAGTTCGGCGGCTCGGCCTGGTCCCAGGTCGTCCACGACCACCTCGGCGGCCTGCCCCCGAAGGTCGACCTGGAGCGCGAGCGCCTGCTCGCCGAGATCCTGATCTCCGCCTCCCGCGACGGCATGATCGACTCCGCGCACGACCTCTCCGACGGCGGCCTGATCCAGGCGGTCGTGGAGTCGGCGCTGCTCGGCGGCAAGGGTGCGCGTCTGGTCGTACCGGACGGTCTGGACGCGTTCACGCTGCTGTTCTCGGAGTCGGCCGGCCGCGCGGTGGTGGCGGTCCCCCGCTCCGAGGAGCTCCGCTTCAACGACATGTGCGGTGCGCGTGGCCTGCCGGTCACCCGTATCGGTGTCGTGGACGGCGACTCGGTCGAGCTCCAGGGCGAGTTCGAACTGTCCCTGGAGGAGCTGCGCCGGGCGCACGAGGACACGATCCCGGCCCTGCTCAAGTAGGCCATGGCCGTACGACTCCGAAGGCCCCGCCCGCCGTTGTGACGGGCGGGGCCTTCGCGTGGCTTCCCTCCTTGTCCCACTTCCCCGCCGATTAGGCTCACCGCCATGCCCACGACCAGGAAGCGCGCCCGCGTCTACGACCCCGCCAAGATCCGCCCGGCCGTCCAGGCCCAGCTCGGGAACGTACGGGAGGCCGTACGCACGCTGACCCCCGAGCAACTGGCGCTGCGGACGCGGCTGGGGGAGTGGACCGTACGGGAACTGGTCGCGCACATCGGGATGGCGGTCACGGCCGTCCACCGGGCCCTGGACCGGCCCGCGCCCGCGCGGCAGGACGCCGTGCTGCTCGATTGGCCGTTCGCCACCTCCGCGAGCTCCGCGGCCATTGCCGACTTCACCCGGGGCCTGGCCCAGCAGCACCCCGACCTCGACGCGTACCTCACCGACGTCGACCGGACCCTGACCGAGCTGCTGGACACCCACGCCGGCACCCGGCTCCTGGAGACCAACGCCGGCGCTCTGCCTCTCGCCGACTACCTCGTCACTCGGACCGTCGAACTCGTCGTCCACACCGACGACCTGAACGCAGCCGTCCCCGGCCTCGACATCCCCTACGACCGTCAGGCCCTCGCCGCCTGCACGCGCCTCCTCGCCGACGCCCTCGCCGCGAAGGCGCCCGGTGGTTCGACCGAGGTGCGGGTGCCGCCGTACGCCGTCGTGCAGTGTGTCGAGGGGCCGAAGCACACCCGCGGCACCCCGCCGAACGTCGTCGAGACCGACCCGCTGACCTGGATCCGGCTCGCCACCGGGCGGCTGACCTGGAAGGACGCGCTCGACGCGGCCAAGGTAAGCGCGAGCGGGGAACGGGCGGACCTGGGCGGACTGCTCCCGCTGATGAGCTGAACCCTTTACGGGGCTCGTGCGTCAAAGAGCCATGAAGCGGACGACATACGCCAAGTACGCGGCCGCAGCCCTGGCCGGGACCACCGTCCTGGCCGCCTGTGGCACGGAGACCGTGGGGACCAGGACCCAGGACGTCTCCACCATCGCGGACACGTCCTGGGTGCCCCAGAAGGTCACCGTCGACGGCAAGGACTACGTCCTGCCCCGGAAGGGTGCCCAGCGCAAGGCTCACATCGACTTCAAGCCGGGAACTGCCGAGCCGGACGGCGACGGTGGTGAGTCCGGCGGCTCTGTGGGCTGCAACAGCATCGGCGTCGACGTGGCCATAGAGGGCGACACCGTGAGGGTCTCCGACCTCGCCATGACACTGATGGGCTGCCCAGGTGCCGTAGGGGAGTTCGAGGAGAAGTTCGTCGGCGTCTTCGACAACGACCTCAAAGCCCGCCTGGTCGGGCCTTCCGGCTCCCGGACCCTCACGCTGACCAGCCCGCAGGACGACACCATCACCCTGCGCGAGAAGAAGGCCCCCGCCCTCAAGGGCACTCGCTGGTCCCTCGGCGAGAACGCCTACCTCACCCTCACCAGGAACAACACCGTCACCGGCAGCCTCGGCTGCAACACCTTCAAGGGCAGGGCCACCGTCAAGGACGGCACCATCGAGTTCGGGCGCCTCGCGACCACGCGCATGATGTGTTCGGGCCCGGTGATGAAGACGGAGCGCGAGCTCGCCGAAATCCTCTCCGGCAAGGTCTCCTACCAGCAGAAACAGGGTTCCCTGAAGATCACCAAGGCCTCCGGTGAGAGCGTCACGGCCCACGCGGAGTAAGAAAGCCCACTCTCCGCGAATTCGGACCAGTGGTCGATCTCGCCTACACTCGGAGCCGTGCCACGTGGTGACGGACGACTCAACCACGACCTGCTCCCCGGTGAGAAGGGCCCCCAGGACGCTTGCGGCGTCTTCGGTGTCTGGGCTCCGGGCGAAGAGGTCGCCAAGCTCACGTACTTCGGGCTCTACGCCCTCCAGCATCGGGGCCAGGAATCCGCGGGAATCGCGGTCAGCAACGGCTCCCAGATCCTCGTCTTCAAGGACATGGGCCTCGTGTCCCAGGTCTTCGACGAGACCTCTCTCGGTTCGCTCCAGGGTCACCTTGCGGTCGGTCACGCCCGCTACTCGACCACCGGCGCCTCCACCTGGGAGAACGCCCAGCCGACGTTCCGTGCCACCGCGCACGGTTCCATCGCGCTCGGCCACAACGGCAACCTGGTCAACACGGCGCAGCTCGCCGAGATGGTCGCCGACCTGCCCAAGCAGGAGGGCCGTAGCCCGCGTGTGGCCGCCACCAACGACACCGACCTGCTCACCGCGCTCCTCGCGGCCCAGGTCGACGAGGACGGCAAGCCCCTGACCATCGAGGAGGCGGCCCACTCCGTCCTCCCGAAGGTGCGCGGCGCCTTCTCCCTCGTCTTCATGGACGAGCACACCCTCTACGCCGCCCGCGACCCGCAGGGCATCCGCCCGCTGGTCCTCGGCCGCCTGGAGCGCGGCTGGGTCGTCGCCTCCGAGTCCGCCGCCCTCGACATCTGCGGCGCGAGCTACGTCCGCGAGATCGAGCCGGGCGAGTTCGTCGCCATCGACGAGAACGGCCTGCGCACCTCCCGATTCGCGGAAGCGAAGCCCAAGGGCTGTGTCTTCGAGTACGTCTATCTGGCGCGCCCCGACACCGACATCGCCGGCCGGAACGTGTACCTCTCCCGCGTGGAGATGGGCCGCAAGCTCGCCAAGGAAGCGCCCGTCGACGCCGACCTGGTCATAGCGACCCCGGAATCCGGCACCCCGGCCGCCATCGGCTACGCGGAGGCCTCCGGCATCCCCTTCGGTGCGGGCCTGGTGAAGAACGCCTACGTCGGCCGTACGTTCATCCAGCCCTCCCAGACCATTCGCCAGCTCGGCATCCGCCTGAAGCTGAACCCGCTCAAGGAAGTCATCAAGGGCAAGCGTCTGGTCGTCGTCGACGACTCGATCGTCCGCGGCAACACCCAGCGCGCCCTGGTCCGCATGCTCCGCGAGGCGGGCGCCGCCGAGGTCCACATCCGGATCTCCTCGCCCCCCGTGAAGTGGCCCTGCTTCTTCGGCATCGACTTCGCCACCCGCGCCGAGCTCATCGCCAACGGCATGACCATCGACGAGATCGGCACCTCGCTGGGCGCCGACTCCCTGGCGTACATCTCCATCGACGGCATGATCGAGGCGACCACCATCGCCAAGCCGAACCTCTGCCGCGCCTGCTTCGACGGCGAGTACCCGATGGAGCTCCCGGACCCCGAGCTGCTCGGCAAGCAGCTCCTGGAGACCGAGCTGGCCGCAGGGCCCGCCGCCACGGCCGCGGCCGACGCGATCCGTCGCCCGTAGGCAGCCCGTCATACCTGCCGTACGACACGAAGGTTCTCTACTGCCATGTCTGAGACAACTGGTGCCAGCTACGCAGCCGCGGGCGTCGATATCGAGGCGGGCGACCGCGCCGTAGAACTCATGAAGGAGTGGGTGAAGAAGACCCAGCGCCCCGAGGTCCTCGGCGGCCTCGGCGGGTTCGCCGGCCTCTTCGACGCCTCCGCCCTCAAGCGCTTCGAGCGTCCCCTGCTCGCCTCCGCCACCGACGGCGTCGGCACCAAGGTCGACATCGCGCGCCAACTCGGCGTCTACGACACCATCGGCCACGACCTGGTCGCGATGGTCATGGACGACATCGTGGTGTGCGGTGCCGAGCCGCTCTTCATGACCGACTACATCTGTGTCGGCAAGGTCCACCCCGAGCGGGTCGCCGCGATCGTCAAGGGCATCGCCGAGGGCTGTGTGCTCGCCGGCTGCGCCCTGGTGGGCGGTGAGACGGCCGAGCACCCGGGTCTGCTGGGCCCGGACGACTTCGACGTCGCCGGCGCCGGTACGGGCGTCGTGGAGGCCGACCGGCTGCTCGGCGCGGATCGCATCCGTAAGGGTGACGCGGTCATCGCCATGGCGGCCTCGGGTCTTCACTCGAACGGGTACTCGCTCGTGCGGCATGTGCTCCTGAACGAGGCGGGCCTCGCCCTGGACGCCCGGATCGGCGAGCTCGGCCGCACCCTCGGCGAGGAACTCCTGGAGCCCACCAAGATCTACTCACTGGACTGCCTGGCCCTGCTCCGCACGGCCGAGGTGCACGCCTTCTCGCACGTCACCGGCGGCGGTCTGGCGGCCAACCTGGCCCGTGTGATCCCCGACGGCCTGCACGCCGTCGTGGACCGCACCACCTGGACCCCGGGCCCGGTCTTCGACCTCGTCGGCAGGACGGGTCAGGTCGAGCGCCTGGAGCTGGAGAAGACCCTGAACATGGGCGTCGGCATGATCGCGATCGTGCCCGAGGAGTCGGCGGACGTCGCCCTGGCCACCCTGGCCGACCGCGGGGTCGAGTCATGGGTCGCGGGCGAGATCACGGACCGCGGTGAGCACACCACGGGTGCCGAGCTCGTCGGTGACTACGCCTAGGAACTGACAGGCAGCGCAAAACCCGGTCCGGTGGTGTGGACCACCCCGGACCGGGTTACGCACAGCTGGGTCGTCAAGCTCCGCGGCGTTGAGACGCAGGACCGGACTCGTCGTCCTCGTCCTCGTCGTCGTTATAGAGATCCGCGTACTGGGCGTACGGGTCGTCTTCTTCGTCGTCCTCGAACGGCTCGCCATTCGGCGGCTGACTCGAAGTCGAAGCGCCCAGCTCATTGGCCAGACGCGAGAGGTCAGTCCCGCCGCTGCTGTACTTCAGCTGGCGGGCGACCTTCGTCTGCTTGGCCTTTGCCCGGCCGCGCCCCATGGCTCGACCCCCTCGAATACGGGGCTCGGTGGCCCCAGAGTCTTGACACGCGTTCATGATCTAGAACGGGCTCTCCGCGGAGAGACCGGTCCGTAGGGCTTCCACGGTACCTGAGCCCACGCCCATACGGTACGTCGCCCGCAGCACGTGCCCTGGCCCAGAACCCTCGGGGAGCCCCGTCCCCGCTGGTCAACCGCGATTTTAACCACTTCTTCGCGGCCGACCCGCCGACGAACGTGAGAGTTCTCTCTAAGTGTGCGCCGACGGGTACCGGTCAAACGTCAGCGCACCGGTTTCCTGGCCGCCTCGTGCATCCGCTGCTCGGCGATCCGGTCGGCCGCCGCGGCCGGCGGAATCCCGTCTTCCTTCGCACGTGCGAAGATCGCCAGTGTGGTGTCGAAGATCTTCGCGGCCTTCGCCCGGCACCGCTCGAAGTCGAACCCGTGCAGTTCGTCGGCGACCTGGATGACCCCGCCGGCGTTCACCACGTAGTCCGGCGCGTAGAGGATTCCGCGGTCGGCGAGGTCCTTCTCCACGCCCGGGTGGGCGAGCTGGTTGTTGGCGGCGCCGCAGACCACCTCGGCGGTCAGCACCGGCACGGTGTCGTCGTCCAGCGCCCCGCCCAGCGCGCAGGGCGCGTAGATGCCCAGACCGTCGATGCGGATCAGCTCGTCGGTGTCCTTCACGGCCATGACGTCCCGGTGCCGCTCGGTGATCCGCCGTACGGCGTCCTCGCGCACGTCCGTGACGAAGACCTCGGCGCCCTCCTTCACGAGGTGCTCCACCAGGTGGTGGCCGACCTTGCCGACGCCGGCGATGCCGACCCGCTTCGCGCGCAGTGAGGGGTCGCCCCACAGGTGCTGCGCGGAGGCCCGCATGCCCTGGTAGACGCCGTAGGCGGTGAGGACGGAGGAGTCGCCGGCGCCGCCGTTCTCGGGGGAGCGGCCGGTGGTCCAGCGGCATTCACGGGCGACAACATCCATGTCGGCGACGTACGTGCCGACGTCGCACGCGGTGACGTAGCGCCCGCCGAGGGAGGCCACGAAGCGGCCGTAGGCGAGAAGCAGTTCCTCGCTCTTGTCGCGCTCCGGGTCGCCGATGATCACGGCCTTGCCGCCGCCGTGGTCGAGCCCGGCCATGGCGTTCTTGTACGACATCCCGCGCGCGAGGTTCAGCGCGTCGGCGACGGCCTCCTGCTCGCTCGCGTACGGGTAGAAGCGGGTCCCGCCGAGGGCGGGGCCGAGCGCGGTGGAGTGGAGGGCGATGACGGCCTTGAGGCCGCTCTTGCGGTCCTGGCAGAGCACGACCTGCTCATGACCGCCCTGGTCCGAGTGGAACAGGGTGTGCAGCACGTCGGCAGCGGCGCCGGTTACGTCGGTCACTGTGGTGACTCCTGGGTACATTGCGGCGATGGGACACAGGCGCCCGTAAGGGTGGCGGGACCTGTGAGCACGAGATTAGGGCTTGTGGCGGCCCGTGACCGTGCAGTGCTCAGGATCACCTCCTCCCGGGGGACGGTCGTGCGACGATTTGCATAGTTTTCCCGCGCGTTTGTGTGCGGGTTTCGCAGGTTTTCCCGGCAGGCGGCGGGGGAGAGAGCAGGCGTGCCCAAGGTGTCCTCGGTGATCGTCCCGTACGCGACCTATCTGCGCGTGTACGAACCGCTGGCCGCCTTCCCCGAACCCGAGCGCAGTCACTGGGCCCGGTACGCCCGCCGCCCGGACCGTCCGTCGTACCAGGACGAACTGCGTCGCTCCCTGGCCGACCTGCTGCCGACCCCGCCGGTCCCGGTGCCGGTGCACGAGAGCAGCGACGCCTTCGTGCTCGACGTGGACGGCGTGGTGTGCGTGTGCCCGTGGCGCACCCGGCTGCGCGGCTGGCTGGCCCTGGAGGAGCTCGGGGAGGAGCTGCCGGGGCCGGTCCTGGACGCGGTGCTGCCCGAGGTCGTACGCCGCCAGACCGCCCAGGACTACGAGCGCTGGCTCGCCCGGAACCCGGACGCCCGGCCCTGGATCCGCACCGCGACCTGGCAGGTGCCGCTGAACTGGTTCGTGCTCGTCTCCGACGAGGAGCGGCGCTTCGACAAGGGTTCCGGCGACATCCCGCCGATGCTGCGCTACCGCACACCCATGGTGCAGGCCCGGCGGCGCGTGGCGCGGGCTCTGAGGGCCTTGAAGGACGCCATCGACGAGGGGCCGCTCATCGACGGTCTGATCGACGTGGGGCGCTGGCTGGAGGAGTTCCACCCGCGCTCGCTGGTCGAGCTCGACTACGGCGGTCTGGTGCATGTGCTGCCGCCCGGCGAGCTGGAGGACGACCACTCGGCGGCGGACGTGGCCGAGGGCATCGAGGCGCTCAGGCACGGCGACGGGGCCGCGGCGGGCGAGGCCTACGGGCGGCTCGTGGAGCGCTGGCGGGGCATCAGGGACCGGCGCTCGGCGAACTGAATGTGCGCCATGTCACGAACTGGCGTTTGACCTGACGCCCGTTTTGGGGTTTCGTCCTCGCTCAAGGTGTCAGCTTCCCCTGAAGTCTCACCGACAAGGGACGTAGGTTCCCGATCCGGGCGTACACCTCACGGAGTGTCAAGCGTGACGGACGGCACGTACCCGGCTCTTGCGTCTCTTGCCCCTCCTCATGCCAAAATAGGACAAGGGGCCCGGGGGAGGTTCCGCTTTGGGGGGTCTGGTGACTCCTGATCGCTCTGTGACTGATCGTCACAGTGGCGTGACTGTCCGCTATGGCATGGTCCATCGGCTTCCGTCGCCGATGAACACCTGGGGGGCAATTCCATCGGTTTGGCCGACGCGGCTGGACGGATGGTGTAGTTGTAGTGCCGAGGACAAGCCGTTCGTCCTATAACCGACTCGACCCGCATCCGCCATTTCGGGCAACGCGGGTCAAGGTGCAGAATTTAGAGGAAAGAACCGAGAACGATCGGTTCTCCCGAGGAGGCCGCTCATGACCGCTCGCACCCCTGACGCCGAGCCGCTGCTGACCCCGGCTGAGGTCGCCACGATGTTCCGCGTGGACCCGAAGACGGTCACGCGGTGGGCGAAGGCCGGCAAGCTCACTTCGATTCGTACGCTCGGCGGGCACCGCCGTTACCGCGAGGCCGAGGTCCGCGCTCTGCTCGCGGGCATCCCGCAGCAGCGCAGCGAGGCCTGAACAACTGAATAACCGGGCAAACCGGCTGGCCCCCCAGTTGGCCGCGCCGCCCGAACCCTGGCTCCAAGCGACGCGGGTCCTGCCCCAACAGGGCCCATTCTCCACCTCGTCGTCGATCGCGCTGGACTCCGCCGAGTCCAGCGCGATCTTTTTTGTGTGTGGAAGGTGCGCGGTCGGCAGCCCTGTGGGCGGGCTTGTCGGAGTCTGGGGAGGGGTGTCGGGTCTCCTGTGAGGGGGCCCCTGGCAGGCGTGCGAACAGGAGTGCAATTGCACATATTAAATTGACCTGTTGTAGGGGAGGGGTAAGTTCCACGGTTTCAAAAACTCATGCAGTGACTCCCGTCACATGCCAGAGTCCTTGTTGCCTCCGGCTCCCCTGCGCTAAAGGAGGCATGCGTCCCGGACTCCCGTCGGCGGGGCGGGGGTTGGGCTCCCTCGACGGTCACGCCGGGGAGGGGCTTTCGTCCTCGACGGCCTCGACGGCGTCGTCCCGGGCCGTGACGGTCCGTGGAGCGGAGTCCATCGCCAGTCGCAACAGGCGGTGGCAGATGGGGCAGTGGCGGGTCAGATGCCGGTACGACGTCGCGGCCGCCAGGTGTGCGCGCAGCAGCGCGCGCGTCTCGTGCCTGGCCGTTGCCGCCATACGCCACCTCCGGGCTCCGCTGGGAACGGGGGCCTGGTTTCTGGGTACCGGTGCGACGCGGCGCCGTCAAGATGGCGTGGACGCCGCCAGGCCCTCACGGGGCGCCGAAGTGACCGCCCTGGGGGCTGCCGCCCCCAGCCCCCGGCTTCGGCCTGAAAGGCCTCGTCCTCAAACGCCGGACGGGCTGAGATTGCCTGAACCGGCGTATCGGCCTGAAACGCCGGACGGTCTGGGATTGCCTGGGCCGGGCGTACACACACGAAGAAGACCCGCTCCCCGTTTCCGGGTTGCGGGCCTGACTTCCACTTGCGGTCCTGACGGGATTTGAACCCGCGGCCTCCACCTTGACAGGGTGGCGAGCACTCCAAACTGCTCCACAGGACCAGGTTTCGCGGCGCTTACTGCTGCGTTGCGCTGCGAGAAGGACTGTACAGGAGCAGGGAGGTCCTGGTCGAACTCACCCTGTGTGCGGGTGCCGTCACGGTGCCAGCGTGTCGATCGTCTTCACGATCCGCTTGTCGGAGATCGGGTACGCCGTGCCGAGCGCGTGGGCGAAATAGCTGACCCGCAGCTCCTCGATCATCCAGCGGACGTCCAGAACCTGCTGGGGCACGGGCCGGCCCTGCGGAAGCTGCTCCAGGAGCCAGGCGTACTCGTCCTGCATCTCGTGGACCTTCTCCATACGGGTCGTGTCCCGCTGGACGTTCGTCGGCATCTGCTGGAGGCGGCGGTCCGCCGCGACCAGGTAGCGCATCAGGTCGGGCAGCCGGCGCAGCCCCGTCGCCGTAACGAACCCCGGCTTCACCAGCGCGTCCAGCTGCGCCCGTACGTCCGCCAGGTTCGCCAGCAGCGCCGGGCTCCGTACGGCCTTCAGGCGCCGCTCACAGGCCTGCCAGGCGGCGAGCACCTGCTGCACCTGACCGACCGTACGGACCGTGGTGTCGACGATCTCGGCGCGCACCTTGTCGTACAGCTTCCGGTACGACTCCTCGTCCCACGCCGGCCCTCCGAAGTCCCCGATCAGCTTGTCCGCGGCAGCGGTCGCGCAGTCGTCGAACAGCGCCTGGATCGAGCCGTGCGGATTCGACGACAGGGCGAGCTTCTGGGGGTTCGTCAGCTTCTCGGACGCGAACTTCGCCGGGCTGACCGGGATGTTGCGCACGATCAGCCGCCGCGTGCCCTTCCACATCGCCTCGGCCTGCTCCGCCTCCGTGTCGAAGAGCCGGACCGAGACGGTGTCACCGTCGTCCACCAGCGCCGGGTACGCCTTCACCGGCTGTCCCGCCCGGCGGGTCTCGAAGACGCGCGTGAGCGTGCCGATCGTCCAGTCCGTCAGGCCCTTGCGCTCCAGGGACTCGCCGCCCTCGCGGGACGCGGTCGCGGCCGCCGCCTGCGACAGGGCCTGGCGCGCCTTCGGCCGGAGCTTTTGCCGCAACGCCTCCAGGTCCTTGTCCTCGGCCAGATTCCGGCGCCGCTCGTCGACGATCCGGAAGGTGATCCGCAGATGCTCCGGGACCCGCGTCCAGTCGAAGTCCTCCGCGTCGAACGGCACGCCGACCATGCGCTTCAGCTCGCGGGCCATCGTGACCGTCAAAGGCTCCTGGAGGGGGACGGCCGTATCCAGGAAGCGCCGCGCGAAGTTCGGCGCCGGTACGTAGTTGCGGCGGATCGGCTTGGGCAGGGAACGGATCAGCTCCGTCACCAACTCCTCCCGCAGACCCGGGATCTGCCAGTCGAAGCCGTCGTCCGTCACCTGGTTCAGGACCTGGAGCGGGATGTGGACCGTCACACCGTCCGCGTCCGCGCCCGGCTCGAACTGGTACGTCACCCGGAACTTCAGAGGCCCCTGCCGCCAGGTGTCGGGATAGTCGGCCTTCGTGACCGCCTCCGCCGACTCCCGGATGAGCATCTCCCGCTCGAAGTCCAGGAACTCCGGCTGCTCGTGCCGCTTGTGCTTCCACCACGAGTCGAAGTGCGCCCCGGACACCACGTGTTCGGGCACCCGCTGGTCGTAGAAGTCGAACAGCGTGTCGTCGTCGACCACGATGTCCCGGCGCCGCGCCCGGTGCTCCAACTCCTCGACCTCGCTGAGGAGTCTGCGGTTGTCGGCGAAGAACTTGTGATGCGTACGCCAGTCACCCTCCACGAGGGCGTTGCGGATGAAGAGCTCACGGCTCGACTCCGGGTCGATACGGCCGTAGTTCACCTTCCGCTGGGCCACGATCGGCACGCCGTACAGCGTGACCTTCTCGTACGCCATCACCGCGGCCTGGTCCTTCTCCCAGTGCGGTTCGGAGTACGTCCGCTTCAACAGGTGCTCGGCGAGCGGCTCGACCCACTCCGGCTCGATCTTCGCGTTGACGCGCGCCCACAGGCGCGAGGTCTCCACCAGCTCCGCCGACATGACGAACCGCGGCTGCTTCTTGAAGAGCGCCGAGCCCGGGAAGATCGCGAACTTGGCGCTCCGGGCGCCGAGATACTCGTTCTTGTTGCCGTCCTTCACGTCCTTCATGCCGATGTGCGAGAGCAGACCGGCGAGGAGGGAGACGTGGACGCTCTGGTCGGGGGCGTCGTCCTCGTTCAGATGGATGCCCATCTGCTTGGCGACCGTGCGCAGCTGGGAGTAGATGTCCTGCCACTCGCGGATGCGCAGGAAGTTCAGGTACTCCTGCTTGCACATCCGGCGGAAGGACGACGAGCCGCGCTCCTTCTGCTGCTCGCGGACATAGCGCCACAGGTTGAGGTAGGCGAGGAAGTCGCTGGTCTCGTCCTTGAAGCGGGCGTGCTGCTGGTCGGCCTGGGTCTGCTTGTCGGCCGGGCGCTCGCGCGGGTCCTGGATGGAGAGCGCGGCGGCTATGACCATGACCTCGCGGACACAGCCGTTCTTGTCGGCCTCCAGGACCATACGGGCCAGGCGCGGGTCGACGGGCAGCTGGGCGAGCTTGCGGCCGGTGTCGGTCAGCCGCTTGCGGGCGTCCTTCTGCGCCGGGTCCAACGCGCCCAGTTCCTGCAGGAGTTGGACGCCGTCGCGGATGTTGCGGTGGTCCGGCGGGTCGATGAACGGGAACTTCTCGATGTCGCCGAGGCCGGCCGCGGTCATCTGGAGGATGACGGAGGCGAGGTTCGTCCGCAGGATCTCGGCGTCCGTGAACTCCGGCCTGCCGTTGAAGTCCTCTTCGCTGTACAGCCGGATGCAGATGCCGTCCGACGTACGGCCGCAGCGGCCCTTGCGCTGGTTGGCGCTGGCCTGCGAGACCGGCTCGATGGGCAGCCGCTGGACCTTGGTGCGGTGGCTGTAACGGCTGATCCGGGCGAAACCGGGGTCGATCACGTACTTGATGCCCGGGACGGTGAGGGAGGTCTCCGCGACGTTGGTCGCCAGAACGATCCTGCGCCCGGTGTGCTGCTGGAAGACGCGGTGCTGCTCGGCGTGCGAGAGCCGGGCGTAGAGGGGCAGGACCTCGGTGAACCGGTAGTTCTTCTTCGTCAGCGCGTCCGCGGTGTCGCGGATCTCCCTCTCGCCCGAGAGGAAGACGAGGATGTCGCCCTTGCCCTCGCCCTGGAGCTCCTCCACGGCGTCGCAGATCGCGGTGATCTGGTCGCGGTCGGAGTCGTCGGAGTCATCTTCCAGGAGGGGGCGGTAGCGGACTTCCACGGGATACGTCCGCCCGCTCACCTCTACGATCGGCGCATCCCCGAAGTGCCGCGAGAACCGCTCGGGGTCGATGGTCGCCGAGGTGATCACGACCTTGAGGTCGGGGCGCTTCGGCAGCAGCTGGGCCAGATACCCGAGCAGGAAGTCGATGTTGAGGGACCGCTCGTGGGCCTCGTCGATGATGATCGTGTCGTAGGCGCGCAGCTCGCGGTCGGTCTGGATCTCGGCGAGCAGGATGCCGTCCGTCATCAGCTTCACGAAGGTCGCGTCCTGGTTCACCTGGTCGGTGAACCGCACCTTCCAGCCGACGGCCTCGCCGAGCGGGGTGTCCAGTTCCTCGGCGACCCGCTCGGCGACCGTACGGGCGGCGATACGACGGGGCTGGGTGTGCCCGATCATGCCCTTCACGCCCCGGCCGAGCTCAAGGCAGATCTTCGGGATCTGGGTGGTCTTGCCGGAGCCCGTCTCACCGGCGACGATCACGACCTGGTGATCGCGGATGGCGGCCGCGATGTCGTCCTTCTTCTGGCTGACCGGGAGCTGCTCGGGATAGGACACGGCGGGCACGCGCGCACTGCGCGCACGCACGCGCTCCTCGCCCTTGCCGACCTCCGCCTCGATCTCGGACAGCACGGCGGACCGCGCCTCCGGCTTGCGGATCCTGCGCGCGCCTTCGAGCCTGCGCCCGAGCCGGTGCGCGTCGCGCAGGGACAGCTCGGTCAGGCGGGCGGCGAGATCCCCGAAGGCGGGGGTACGGGGGGCGGGGGCAGGGTGCGTAGACATACGCGATCCAGGATCTCATCCCCGGGAAATTACTGGCGAACGGTTTTGGCCCCGGTCGTTCACAGACACGTGCACATACAACAAGACCCCGATCCGGGGATCGGGGTCTGTGCTGTGGCTGGGGCCGGGGTCGAACCGGCGACCTACCGCTTTTCAGGCGGTCGCTCGTACCAACTGAGCTACCCAGCCGCGAGGCTTCCGGGGAAACCTCAGCGGTCCTGACGGGATTTGAACCCGCGGCCTCCACCTTGACAGGGTGGCGAGCACTCCAAACTGCTCCACAGGACCAAGCGTTGCGCACGAACAGTGTCGCACACGGTGATGCGTGCCCCCAACGGGATTCGAACCCGTGCTACCGCCTTGAAAGGGCGGCGTCCTAGGCCGCTAGACGATGAGGGCTATCGGCCCGCCTGGGCGCTTCGCAGCGCGTCGGGGACGTGAGAAGCATATGGGATGCCGGGAGGTATCGCCAAAACCGTTTAGGGGCTGCCCGTGGGCGAGGCCGTCGGGGAACCCGTGCGCGAACCCGTGGGGGAGGGGGTCGCTCCCGGCTGGTTGTCCTCCGGGAGGTGGCGGCTGACCTCCGCCGTCGTGAGGCCGAGGCCGCCGAGTTTGATCTCGTCCCAGGCCTGCAGACGGCGGGTGTCGCGGTCCATGTAGAGGATCGAGGCCTCGATGGGGTCGGGGTACTTGCCCTCGACGGCCCGTAGCCCGCTGCCGCCGGTGGAGCCCTCCACCCGCAGGCGGGTGCCCTTCTTCATGACCTCCATCTCCTGGTGGTGGAGGTGGCCCGAAAGGATCATCGGGACCTCGCCGTCGACCTCGCGGGCCGCCGAGGGCTCATGGGCGATCGCGAGGTCGACCGGCGTGCCCGCGGCCCGCTGCGCGCGCAGGGCCGCGGCCAGGCGGTCGCCCGCGGCCTCCTGGGACTCGTCGGCACCCGGGTTCGTGGAGCGGTCGGGGGTGAACTGGGGGTCCCCCATGCCGGCGAAGCGCAGTCCCGCGATCGTCTCCGCCTCGCCGTTGTCCAGGACGTGCACCCGCTTCAGGCCCTCCATGTAGCGCTGGGTGGTGAGGGAGTCGTGGTTGCCGCGGACCCAGACGTAGGGCGCGCCGAGGTCGGGGATCGGGTCCAGGAAGCCGTTCTCCGCGGCCGTGCCGTGGTCCATGGTGTCGCCGGAGTCGACGATCACGTCGACCTTGTACTGCTCCACGAGCGAGGCGATGATCTTCCAGCTCGCGGGGTTCAGATGGATGTCGGAGACGTGCAGGACCCGGATGGTGGTGGGGTCCGGCTGGTAGGCGGGGAGGGTGGACGTGACGTCGTAGAGCTTCGTCACGTTCGTCACCAGGCGGGCCAACTCCTTCTGGTAGACGTCGAATTCGGTGACGATGCTGCGCGCGTTGCCGACCAGGGACGGGGCGGAGGAGAGCAGTCCGGAGAACTTCGGCTCCAGGACGGACTCCGGGTTCCAGGTGGCGTACGCCGTGCCGCCGCAGGCCGCCAGGAGGGTCAGGGCGAGGCCGCCGGCCGCGAGGGCCCGGCGCGGGCGGCGGTAGACGGCGAGGCCGAGGGCCGTGGCGCCGGACACCACGGCGACGACGGAGCGGACGGCCAGGTCGAGGGTGCCGTGCTCGACATCCGTCGCCACCTCGTCCTGGAGGCCGGAGAGGCGCTCGGGGTGGTCGACGAGGGCCTGGGAGCGTTCCGGGTCGAGTTGGTCGACGTTGACGTCGAGGCGGACGGGCGCCTGGTGGCTGTCCAGCTGGAGCGCGCCGAGCGGGGACACGTTGATCTTCGTGCCGCCGGTCAGGGACGGGCGCAGGGTCATCGTCGTGTTCATGGGGCCGACCGGGACCCGGACGTTGCCGACGATTAGCAGACCGAGCCATGCGCCCAGAAGGACGACGGCGACCAGGCCGAGGGCGCGGGTCCAGGGGTGCGGCTGGGGGACGAGCTCGACGGACGGGTGGGATCGGCGCCTGCCGTACTGGCGGGCGAGGGCTCGCGGGGGCTTGCGTAGGGCGTTCAGGATGCTCCGGACGTTCAGGACTGCGGCGGGGACGCGGGCCATTGGTCCCGTATGCCCAAGTCCGCTCGTGGATATGCGGGCGTGCTCATGACTCTCGTACGGATGGGTCGTACCGGAGAATGGGCGTGTGCTGGAGATGACGCGCGAGGAGTTCGAGGAACTGGTCGCCGAGGCCCTGGACCGGATTCCGCCGGAGTTGACGCGGCTGATGGACAACGTCGCGGTGTTCGTCGAGGACGAACCGCCGACGGACGATCCCGAGCTGCTCGGGCTGTACGAGGGCACTCCGCTGACCGACCGGGGCGAGTGGTACGCCGGGGTGCTGCCGGACCGCATCACGATCTACCGGGGGCCGACGCTGCGGATGTGCGATTCGCGGGAGGACGTCGTCGCGGAGACCGAGGTGACGGTCGTGCACGAGATCGCCCATCACTTCGGGATCGACGACGCGCGGCTGCACGCACTCGGCTACGGCTGAGTCCGTTTCGGACGGGGCGCGTGTCCTCTTGTGGGCGGCGGGAGTTGGGCAGGTTGACTTTTTGACGACCGCCCTCGGAGGTGGCTGCTCGTGCGCCCCTTGTACGTACCCGTCCGTCTGGCCGCCACGGTCATGGCCGTCGCCGCCGCCGCGGGCTGCATGAGCGTGGGCGGGACCGGCGGAGACGACGGCGCGAAGCCGTCGCACTCCGCCGGTGAGCGGGGCGGTGCGGCGCCGGACGGGGGATCCGCGGGCTCGGGCGGTTCCGTGGGGCTCGGCGGGGCGGGCCCGGACGGCAAGCACGGCAAGCACAAGGGGAAGGGTGGCGAGGAGCCGGCGTCCCCGTCGGCGTCGGCCTCGGCGCGTGCGTCGGCCTCCGCGGGGGCGAGGCCGGGGAAGTCGGCCCAGCCGGTGCCGTCGGCGACGAGGAGCGACCCGGCACCCACCCGTACGCCCGATCCGGAGCCGCCGGCCTCCAGCGAGCCGCCCGCGTCGCCCACCCTGTCGCCGCCGCCCGCCGAACCGTCGTCGTCGGCGCAGCCGGAGACGGGCCCGCAGCTGAGCCAGCGGGAGCCGGCGCCCACGGCGGGGTCGCCGGTGTGACGGAGACGGGCCGCGAGTGACCTCGGATACATACAGGGCACTTGGTTTGCCTTCGTGGGTGGGGGGTGCGTATGGTTATAGATCGTTTGATCATTTGCCCGGCGCCAAAGCAGAAGAGCGCCGTGTGGCGCGTTCTCTCCCTTACCGTGGCTGACCGCATAGAGGCGGTCGTATTGCGAATCACGGAGTTGACGGGCGCGTGCCGACGAGACTCCGGAAGGTTTCGCATACGCATGTCCATTTCCAGTACTGATCACGTCGTCGTGCCCGAGAACG
This sequence comes from Streptomyces sp. NPDC050759, assembly GCF_044456945.1. Lineage (NCBI taxonomy): Bacteria > Bacillati > Actinomycetota > Actinomycetes > Kitasatosporales > Streptomycetaceae > Streptomyces > Streptomyces sp. NPDC050759. Next base: position 51,502 of record NZ_JBITGI010000031.1, read on the forward strand.
AGGGCACCGAGGACGTCACCGAGGCCACCACTGACGAAGTCACCTTCGCGAGCCTCGGTCTCCCCGAGGGCGTTGTGCGCAAGCTCGCCCAGAACGGCGTGACCACCCCCTTCCCGATCCAGGCCGCGACCATCCCGGACGCCCTGGCCGGCAAGGACATCCTCGGCCGTGGCCGCACCGGCTCCGGCAAGACCCTCTCCTTCGGTCTGCCGACCCTGGCCCGCCTCTCCGGCGGCCGCACCGAGAAGCACAAGCCGCGCGCCGTCATCCTCACCCCGACCCGTGAGCTCGCGATGCAGGTCGCGGACGCGCTCCAGCCCTACGGCGACGTCCTCGGCCTGAAGATGAAGGTCGTCTGCGGCGGTACGTCCATGAGCAACCAGATCTACGCCCTGGAGCGCGGTGTCGACGTGCTCGTCGCCACTCCGGGCCGGCTGCGTGACCTCATCAACCGCGGCGCCTGCTCCCTGCAGGACATCGAGGTCGCCGTCATCGACGAGGCCGACCAGATGTCCGACCTGGGCTTCCTGCCCGAGGTCACCGAACTGCTCGACCAGGTCCCGGCCGGCGGCCAGCGGATGCTGTTCTCGGCCACGATGGAGAACGAGATCTCCACGCTGGTCAAGCGCTACCTGAGCAACCCGGTCACGCACGAGGTCGACAGCGCCCAGGGCAACGTGACGACCATGTCGCACCACATCCTGATCGTGAAGCCCAAGGACAAGGCGCCGGTCACCGCGGCCATCGCCTCCCGCAAGGGCCGCACCATCATCTTCGTCCGCACCCAGCTGGGCGCCGACCGCATCGCCGAGCAGCTGTGCGACTCCGGTGTGAAGGCCGACGCGCTGCACGGCGGTATGACGCAGGGCGCGCGCACCCGGGTGCTGGAGGACTTCAAGAAGGGCTACGTCAACGCGCTCGTCGCGACCGACGTCGCCGCCCGTGGCATCCACGTCGACGGCATCGACCTGGTCCTGAACGTCGACCCCGCCGGTGACCACAAGGACTACCTGCACCGCGCCGGGCGTACCGCTCGCGCGGGCCGCACCGGCACGGTCGTATCCCTGTCCCTGCCGCATCAGCGCCGGCAGATCTTCCGGCAGATGGAGGACGCGGGCGTCGACGCCGGGCGTCACATCATCAACTCCGGTACGGCCTTCGAGCCCGAGGTCGCCGAGATCACCGGCGCCCGTTCGATGACCGAGGTCCAGTCCGAGTCCGCGGCCAACGCGGCTCAGCAGGCCGAGCGCGAGGTCGCCGACCTCACCAGGCAGCTGGAGCGGGCGCAGCGGCGCGCGACCGAGCTGCGCGAGGAGGCCGACCGCCTGGTCGCCCGGGCCGCCCGCGAGCGCGGTGAGGACCCGGAGACGGCGGTCGCCGAGGCGCAGGCCGTGGTGGCCGAGGCCGTGGAGGCGGCGGTGGCCGAGGCCGCTGTCGCCGCGCAGGCCGCCGAGCGTCCCGCGTACGAGCAGCCGCGTCAGCGCCGTGACGAGCGGGGCAACTACGAGCGTCGTGACGACCGTGGTGGCCGTTCCTTCGAGCGTCGTGACGACCGCTCCTCGGGTGGCTTCAACCGCGACCGCCGTGACGGCGAGCGGGGCGGGTTCCGCCGTGACGACCGTCGGGACGACCGTGGTGGCCGTTCCTTCGAGCGTCGTGACGACCGTCCCTCGGGTGGCGGTTTCAACCGTGACCGTCGTGACGACCGCCCCAGTGGTGGTGGGTTCAACCGTGACCGTCGTGACGAGCGTCCCTCGGGCGGCTTCCGCCGCGACGACCGTCCCACGGGCGGTTTCAACCGTGACCGTCGTGACGACCGCCCCAGCGGTGGTGGGTTCAACCGTGACCGTCGTGACGAGCGTCCCTCGGGCGGCTTCCGCCGCGACGACCGTCCCACGGGTGGCTTCAGCCGCGACCGCCGTGACGAGCGTCCGTCCACCCACCGGGGCAGCGACCGTCCCTTCAACCGCGACCGTCAGGGCGACCGCCCCACCGGCGGCGGCTTCCGCTCCGGTGGCCACGACCGCCCCTCCGGACGTCGTGACGACCACCGCGGCACCGGCACCGGCACCGGCACCGGTTCCTTCGGCCGCCGCGACGACAAGCCGCGCTGGAAGCGCAACGGCTGACGCCTCTGAGAAGTGAACGCCGTGGCCCCCCGTCGTATCCGACGGGGGGCCACGGCGTTTGTCGTGTCACCCCGTGTGCCCCGACAGAAAGGGCTCTCCGTGAAGGTGAGGAGAAGGTAAGATCAGCCCACTTATGAGACGGGCGTGATGGCCGGGGGGCCAGGGACACCGCACGCCGGTGGGCCGTCCGTCTCCTTCTCAGGGGGTCTTCCTTGGCTCGTCATGCCGCCGTACGTCTACGTCTCGTCGCCGCTTCCGCCGTACTGGCGGCCGGTCTGAGCCCGCTGCTGCCGTCGACGGCCGTCGCGGACGTGCCGCAGGAGACGGTGGTGCCGGCAGCGCTCCGGGACTACGGTCTCTCGGCGGCGCTCAAGTCGCCGTCGACCGGCAATGGTCATGACGCCGCCGGTGCGCAGGGTGTCTTCCACACGATGGAGGGCCGCGGCGGACTGCTGTGGACGCGTTACACCGACGGCGAGTCGGTGGTCGTTCCGGAGGCGCCCGCGGGCACGGCCCTCGGGACGACCGGCACCGACGTCCTGGCGTACCAGTCCGCGGACCGCGTCGACTTCTGGGACGCGAGGGACGGCACCAGCCGCAGCCTGCGGATCCCGGACGGACTCGGCTACGACACGTCGTACGACAATCTCACGATCGGCTTCCGGATCGTGACCGCCGAGGACGGCACGTCCACCCGGCAGATGCACCTCCTGACGCCGGGACCGGACGGGGCCACCGCCGATCTGACCGTCACGGGTGGACCGGCCGGTCTCGTGCTCGGGTGGGCCCTCGGTGCGGATTCCGGGATGCTGTACTTCCGTGCCTCGGTGGCCGGGGAGACAGGGCTGGCCGCGGTGGACCGCGCGACCGGTGAGGTGCGGGGCTGGAGCGGCCCGCTCCCCGTTTCGTACCGCAGGGTGAGCGTGGGCGGCGGCCACGTCGTCGTCCACGCCCTCGACAAGGCCACGGTTCTGGTGCTGCCGCGGGACCTGTCGGCCGCCCCCGTGGAGCTCAGGCTCGCCGGCGTCAGCGACGGGGCGAACGCCACCTACAACCTCGCCGTGGTCGGTGACTGGCTGGTCAACGGGGTCAATTCGACTACCGCGCAGCCCCTGGCCGGCGGTGCGCCGGTGACCCTGCTGCGGACCTCGCAGAACGGGATCGCGGCCGGCCACGACGGCACCGCCGTGAAGATCGGCAGCGGCACCGGTGAGCAGGCCATCCAGCGCCTCACCCCGGGCGCGGACGGCGGTCCGCCCGTCGTCACCCTGGTCAAGCCCCTGCCCAAGCCGCCGCGGCCGATCCAGGGGCTGTCCCTGGAGCAGGGGCGGCTCGTCGGTATGGACTACCCCCGGGAGCCGACGCGTGCCGACTGGGTGCGGACCGTGGCCGCGTCCGGGACCCCCGCCTTCGGTGAGCGCGGCAACTTCACCACCGATGTGGTCCATCCCGTCTGCACGGACACGGACGTGGCCTGCGGCCAGGTCAACGGCACCGCGGACGGCCGTATCGTCTGGCTCTCGCGCGACGGGACCTCCGACCGGATCAGCGTCCACGGCCCCGGCGACGACGGTGTCTGGGAGCGCACCGGCCTTCCCACGGGCGGGCGGGTCACCGATGTCTCGGGCCGTTACCTCCTCTTCACGTCGCCCACCACGCAGTACGTCCTCCGGCTCGACGACGACGGCGCTCCGGTCGTCACCCGCGCCCCCGGCGCCGCGGCCCTCTCCGGCGACGTGCTGTGGACCCCGGGCACCACCCCGGGCGCCGTCACCGCGTACGACCTGACGGCGAAGAAGACGACCGAGACCCTGACGACCGACGCGGGATGCACGCCGACCGAACTCCAGGCGCTGGGCCGCTATCTGTACTGGACGTGTGACGGCAAGGCCGGCGTCTACGACCGTACGGCGAAGCAGTCCGTGTCCGTGCCGACGGGCGAGGCCAAGCTCGGTGACGGGTACGTCGTCACGCACGACGAGCAGGCCGGGAAGCTGACGCTCACCACGGTCGCCGGTGGGACGCCCGCGAGCCGGGTGATCGGCGATATGCCGGGCACCGGGGTCTCGCAGCGTGACGTGCGCTGGACCGTCGACGAGGCGGGCGCCAACGCGGCCTATGTGGATGCCGGCGAGCAGGTCCACCTCGTGCCCTCCGGCGTGGCACAGCAGCCGCTGCGGCTGCTCGCCCCGGCGACGAGCGCGTCCACCGTCAAGGCACGTGAGTTCGACACGATCCCCGACACCCTGACCACCGTGCTGCTGTCCAAGCCGTCCTCCGGCTGGGACCTGACCGTCCGCAACCGCGCGACCGGCAAGGTCTACACCGATGGCCGGCAGGGCACGGCGGCGCGCGGCGAGCTGAACGTCGGTTGGTTCGGTCTGGACCCCGACCCCACGAGGACCGGTGACGCGTTCGTGCCGAACGGTTCCTACGACTGGACCCTGACCGTCACCCCGGCGGACGGCGTCGGCGCCCCGCTCCAGGTGCGCGGCACGGTCCGGCTGGTGAAGGGCGAGCCGGTCCGCCACGACCACGCGGGCGACGACGGGTTCGGCGACCTGCTCACCCTCAACTCCTCGGGCACGGCGACCTTCCAGCAGGGCACGGGCAAGGGCACCTTCTCGGGGAAGGTGAGCGGCAACGGCTGGCCGACGAGCGCCAAGTTCGTCTCGTTCGGCGATCTGAGCGGCGACCGCTGCAACGACGTGCTCGTACGGCTGAGCAGCGGGGCCCTGCGCCTGTACAAGCCCGGCTGCGGGGCCGCGGTGAAGCCGTCGACGTCGTACACCTCGCTGGGGGCCAGCGGCTGGAACCAGTACGACGTGCTGACCTCGGCCGGTGACCTCACCAAGGACGGCCGTCCGGACCTGATCGCCCGCAATTCCGCCACCGGGACGGTCTACCTGTACAAGGGCACCAGCTCGGGCAAGCTCTCCGCGCGCGTGAAGCTCTACGACAACTGGAAGACGTACAAGAAGGTCGTGGGCGCCGGGGACCTCAACGGCGACGGCATCGGTGACCTGCTCGCGCAGGACAAGGCCAACACGCTGTACCGGTACTACGGCAAGGGCAATGGCACGTTCTCGGCGCGGACCAAACTGTTCGCGAACTGGGGCGGGTCGTACAACGCCGTGGTCGGGGTCGGGGACATCACCGGGGACGGGAAGAGTGACCTGGTCTCCCGGGACAGCGGCGGCAATCTGTACCGCAACGACGGCAACGGCAAGGGGTCGTTCGGGGCTCGGGTGAAGATCGCGAGCGGCTGGCAGGTCTACAAGGGCATTTTCTAGCCAAGTTGTGATGCATGTCACGCCCCTGGTGAGGGAATCGCTGGGGGCATGACAGATGACGCCATAGCGAGCGGGCAGAAAGGCCCTTCCGAATCGGGCCTTTCCGACGAAGAACGGCTTGCCCAGCTCGGCTACACGCAGGTCCTGGCCCGCCGCATGTCGGCGTTCTCCAACTACGCGGTCTCCTTCACGATCATCTCGGTCCTGTCGGGCTGCCTGACTCTCTACCTCTTCGGCATGAACACGGGCGGTCCGGCCGTGATCACCTGGGGCTGGGTCGCTGTAGGCCTGATGACCCTGTTCGTCGGCCTGTCGATGGCCGAGATCTGTTCGGCGTACCCGACGTCCGCGGGCCTGTACTTCTGGGCCCACCGCCTGGCGCCGCCCCGGACCGCGGCCGCCTGGGCGTGGTTCACGGGCTGGTTCAACGTGCTCGGCCAGGTGGCGGTGACGGCGGGCATCGACTTCGGCGCCGCGTCCTTCCTCGGGGCCTATCTGAACCTGCAGTTCGACTTCGAGGTGACGCCCGGCCGGACCGTGCTGCTGTTCGCCGCGATCCTGATCCTGCACGGCCTGCTGAACACCTTCGGCGTACGGATCGTGGCCCTGCTGAACAGCGTGAGCGTGTGGTGGCACGTGGTCGGCGTGGCGGTGATCGTCGGAGCCCTCACCTTCGCCCCGGACCACCACCAGTCGGCGTCCTTCGTCTTCGGCGAGTTCGTCAACAACACGGGCTGGGGCAGCGGCTTCTACGTCGTCCTGCTCGGCCTCCTGATGGCCCAGTACACCTTCACCGGCTACGACGCCTCGGCCCACATGACCGAGGAGACCCACGACGCGTCGACGGCCGGCCCGAAGGGCATCGTCCAGTCGATCTGGACCTCGTGGATAGCGGGCTTCGTCCTGCTCCTGGGCTTCACGTTCGCGATCCAGTCCTACGACGGCGCACTTTCGTCGCCGACGGGGGCACCGCCGGCCCAGATCCTCCTGGACGCCCTGGGCGCGACGGCGGGCAAGCTGCTCCTGCTGGTCGTCATCGGCGCCCAGCTGTTCTGCGGGATGGCCTCGGTGACCGCCAACAGCCGCATGATCTACGCCTTCTCACGCGACGGCGCGCTGCCGTTCTCGCATCTGTGGCACACGGTGAGCCCCCGCACCCGGACCCCGGTGGCGGCGGTGTGGCTGGCGGCGGCGGGGGCACTGCTGCTCGGGCTGCCATACCTGATCAACTACACGGCCTACGCGGCGGTGACGTCCGTCGCGGTGATCGGCCTCTACATCGCCTACGTCATCCCGACGTTGCTGCGGCTGCGCAAGGGTGACGCCTTCGACCGCGGACCGTGGCACCTGGGCCGCTGGTCACGTGCGATCGGCGTGGTCTCGGTGGCGTGGGTCGTCGTCATCACGATCCTCTTCATGCTCCCGCAGGTCTCCCCGGTCACCTGGGAGACCTTCAACTACGCCCCGATCGCCGTCCTGGTCGTCCTCGGCTTCGCCTGGACCTGGTGGGTGGCCTCGGCCCGCCACTGGTTCCTGAACCCCGACCACGAACGCACCAGGGCCCGCGAGGCGGCCCGCGCGAACGCCCCCGAACCGGTCGATCCCTGACCTTCCACCCCGTTCCGCCGCCCCGACACGGCCGTGTCCCCGATACCCGATCGGAGACACGGCCACGTCCCGCTATGCTCGGGGAGGCAACATCGCCTGGGCCCTTAGCTCAATTGGCAGAGCAGTGGACTTTTAATCCATTGGTTGTGGGTTCGAGTCCCACAGGGCCTACCCCGAAGCCCCAGTTCAGACCACTTCTGAGCTGGGGCTCGCTGCGTTTTGGGGAGCTCGCTGATCGTTAGCTCGCCCATTGCTCGCCCGAAGTGCAGACGATCATGGGTTCTTGCCGTCCTGCTCGTCCAGGAGCTCGACTAGTTCTCCGGGCGCGACGTGGCCCAGGCCGCCAGCCCACTTGACTGGGTGAATCCCGTGCGCTTCGAGGCCGGGGACGAACTCCTCGGGCAGTATGCCGCCCTCTCGGAGGTTGAGGCCGCGAAGCGCCTGCTTCGCCGAGAGGGGTAGGTCATTCCAGAATTGCGTGATTCGCGCCTTATACGTATTCATGTGCCCTAGGAGAACAGAAGGGCGCGGGGTCGAGCGCCTCCATTAAACGTGCACATGGAGCGGCCCCGGTCGGCGACGGAATCAGCCGGCCAGGGCCACTGCAGCTGTCAGGTGCCGGCCTGGACGATGAGTGTGCCCACCGTGCGCGGGCCGGGCGGCGCGGCCAGCACCTGCGTGCGCACGTCCGTGTAGCCGTACCGGTCGAGCAGCTGCTCCCACACCTCCGGCTCGTAGTCCCAGCGCTTCACGACGAGCGGGTCCTCGTCGGGACCGCGCGGAATGTACGACGCCTGGCAGCCGTAGCAACCCTCGACCGGGGGCCGCTGGGAGAAGACGAACCGGCCAACCGGGCGCAGCCGCTCACGGACGGCAGGCAGCAGCAGCGCCGGGTCGGTGAACCAGGCGGCGCCGTACACCGAATACACGGCATCGAAGCCGTCCAGGTCCTCCTGCAGGAAACGGACCGCCTCCGCGCGGAGCAGTTCCAGTCCCGACATCTGCCCCGACCGCTCGCGCGCCGAGCCCAGCTGCCTGGGCGAGAAGTCGACACCTACGGCGCGCATGCCGAGGGCGGCCAAGTGCGCGGCGTTGCCGCCCTTGCCGCAGCCGAGATCCAAGACCCGGCCGCCGCCTGGAAGCTCGAGGAGTTCGGCGCCAGGGCCGTGGTCTTCGTACTGGGTCCAGTTGAACCAAGTCGTCTCGCCGCGGGCGTTCATTCGCCGGCGCTCGGGCCTCTGTCGTGCGTAGGTGTCCCAGGCGACCGCCGCGTCTGTCACTGCCTGCTCCGCTCCTAGGGCCAGCCGCCCGGCACGAGACCGGACGGCTGGAGTGTCCTACTTCTCCGGCAACGGCGCCATGGTCGGCCACGAGACGTCAGACGACCCCGCCGCCGCCAAGCTGTGCTCGGAGGCGTTCACTGCCGTCTGGGACCGCGCGATCCCCCCCGACCAGTACGACATCCGCTGACCAGAAAGCACCAGCTGCCAGCCCATGCCTTCCTCACCGTCCTCCTCTGCCCAGGCCGCACGTGAAGCCGTCGCCCACCGGCTGCGTGACCTCCGCAAGGAAGCCGGCCTGACGGTCGTGCAACTGGCTGCCGCTTGTGGCTGGCACTACTCGAAGACCTCCCGCATCGAGAACGCCCTCACCGGTCCATCGGCAACCGACATCCGCCGATGGTGCGCCGCCACCCACGCCGACGACCAGGCACAGGACCTCATCGTCCAGTCCGTCAACGCCGAGTCGATGTACCGGCAATGGCGCGACCAGGTCCGTTCCGGTCTGCGGCACCTCCAGGAAAGCCGGGTGCAGGTCTTCCGCACGACGGAGTCCCACCGCATGTACTCCGCCGGCCTCGTCCCCGGTCTCCTCCAGACCGAGGGGTACGCGCTCGCCGTTCTCGGGATCGCCGCGAGCGTCCACGGCGTGGACGTCGACGACAGCGCACAGGCCGCGCGCGCCCGCGTCGAGCGCTCCCGCATAGTCCATGAGCAGGGCCACCGCTTCGTCGTGGTCATCGAAGAGCCGGTCCTGTACTGCCAGATCGCCGACCCGGACGCGATGGCCGCGCAGCTCGGCTACCTCCTCACCGCCGGCGCACTGCCCGCGGTGTCCCTCGGCATCATCCCCATGACGATCCGGCGCACGCACTGGCCGGAGGAGACCTTCCACATCTACGACGACCGGCTTGTGTCCGTCGAACTCGTGTCCGCCGAGGTGAGCCTGACCCACCCCGGCGAAGTTACCCAGTACCTGGAGACGTTCGACCGACTGCGGGCCATGGCCGTGTACGGCAGCGACGCCCGCAGCCTGATCCTTCGCGCCATCGATGCCCTGCACTGACCCCGGACACACGAAAGCGGCCCCGCGGGGCTGTACGGGAGCGGGTCGGCCGTCGGGGGCCCGTCTCCGTCAAGACGTTGCGTTCTGAATTATTCAATAGCTGTGCCCGTGAGGTGAGATTTCAAGCGAACACGCGGACAGGTTCTTTGACGTAAAAGGCAGAGTGGGACTTCTTACCGCACACAGGCCGCTGCGGCGTGCTACTGTCGATCTCAGTTGCAGGTGTGGTTGCCGGTAGGTTCATTTTCCGACGGGTTAATCACCGCGATTCCCCCAAGGAGATATGACATGGCTGCCGGTACTGTTAAGTGGTTCAACGCGGAAAAGGGCTTCGGCTTCATCGAGCAGGACGGTGGCGGCGCTGACGTGTTCGCCCACTACTCGAACATCGCCGCCCAAGGCTTCCGTGAGCTGCTCGAGGGTCAGAAGGTGACCTTCGACATCGCGCAGGGCCAGAAGGGCCCGACGGCCGAGAACATCGTTCCCGCCTGACGCTTACGCGTACTTGCAGCTGGGGCCCGCATCCTTCGGGGTGCGGGCCCCAGCTGCTCGCATTTCCGGCGTTTCCCGCAGCGATAAACAGCGATAGACAGCGATAAATATCGCGTCCGCGCCGCGTCCACTCCTTTCAGCACCTGTGCCCGTACGCATTTTCCGTCGGCCAGATTCGCTGCCCGTTCCACCGGCCCTTCTTGCAATTCACCGTGCTGCTCATCGCTGCGGGAATTCCTTGATATGTGCCGCATCGAGGAAGGTTCCGCATGAACCGCACACGTACGAACGACCGCTTCGCCCGCACCCGTAACGGCAGTGCCGACGCCGGAAGGGCCGGAAGGGGTGGCAGCCGGTTCGGTTCGCCGGCCCCGCGCCGTTCCGGTGGCCAGGGCCGCCGACCCGCCGCCGTACAGGGGGAGTTCGCCCTCCCCGAGTCCGTCACCCCCGCGCTTCCCGCCGTGGAGGGCTTCGCCGATCTCGACATGCCCGGGGAACTGCTGGCCGCGCTCGGCGCGCAGGGCGTGACCGTACCGTTCCCGATCCAGGCGGCGACCCTGCCGAACTCCCTGGTCGGCCGTGACGTCCTCGGCCGTGGCCGCACCGGCTCCGGAAAGACCCTCGCCTTCGGCCTTGCGCTGCTGGCCCGTACGGCCGGTCGGCGCGCCGAGGCCAGGCAGCCGCTCGGGCTGATCCTCGTACCGACGCGTGAGCTGGCGCAGCAGGTCACCGACGCACTCACCCCGTACGCCCGTTCCGTGAAGCTGCGGCTCGCCACGGTCGTGGGCGGGATGTCGATCGGTCGGCAGGTCAGCGCGCTGCGTGGGGGCGCCGAGGTCGTCGTGGCCACCCCGGGACGCCTCAAGGACCTCATCGACCGCGGCGACTGCAGGCTGGACCAGGTCACCATCACCGTCCTGGACGAGGCGGACCAGATGGCCGACATGGGCTTCATGCCGCAGGTCACCGCGCTGCTCGACCAGGTACGCCCCGAGGGCCAGCGCATGCTGTTCTCCGCCACCCTCGACCGCAACGTCGACCTGCTCGTGCGCCGTTACCTCAGTGACCCCGTCGTGCACTCCGTCGATCCCTCGGCGGGCGCAGTCACCACGATGGAGCACCACGTGCTGCATGTCCACGGCGCCGACAAGCACACGGCCACCACCGAGATCGCCGCCCGCGACGGCCGCGTGATCATGTTCCTCGACACCAAGCACGCCGTCGACCGCCTCACCGAGCACCTCCTGAACAGCGGGGTACGGGCCGCGGCGCTGCACGGCGGCAAGTCCCAGCCGCAGCGCACCCGCACGCTGACGCAGTTCAAGTCCGGGCACGTCAACGTGCTGGTGGCGACCAACGTCGCGGCGCGTGGCATCCACGTCGACAACCTCGACCTCGTCGTCAACGTCGACCCGCCCACGGACCACAAGGACTACCTGCACCGCGGCGGCCGTACGGCCCGGGCCGGCGAGTCCGGCAGCGTCGTCACGCTGGTCACCCCGAACCAGCGCCGCGAGATGACCCGGCTGATGGTGGCGGCCGGCATCGTCCCGGTGACCACCCAGGTCCGCGTCGGTGACGAGGCCCTGCACCGCATCACCGGGGCCCAGGCGCCTTCCGGTGTCCCGGTTGTCATCACCGCACCGGTGGTCGAACGCCCCAAGAAGCGTGGCGCCACCTCGCGCGGTCGACGCCGTCCCGCCTCGGCGGCCCGCCGCGTGTCCGTACGGCAGTCCGCCGTCGTAGCGGCGGCATAGCCCTTCGTGATCAGAAGTGATCAAGAGTGATCAGGAAGCCGGCCCATCTTCGCAGGAGGCACCCTTTGACGCTGCTCCAGACGCAGACCCGCCCCGTGTACGCCCACCCCGGGCACGGCACGCCGGCCGACACCAGGGACGTGGCCGGCCCACGGGTCTGGGGGGACATGACCGTCGAGGTGGCCCTGTCCGTGATGGCGGCCGCCCGTACGGGCCGTCTGGTCGTCTGTGACGAGGACGGCCAGCGCATCGGCCTGGTCACCCGGGCCCAGCTCACCTCCGTTCGCGACGGCCTCGGCTACACGGACCGAATCCGCCTGCGTGACGTCACCGACGGCAACGGGCTCCTCGCCCTCTCCCTCTTTCACTGAGCACTGAGCACTGAGCCGCTGAACCGCTGCACGGCTGTCCCGGACCCGTCTCCCCTTCTCCCTGTGAGGCATCATGCGCTGCGTCATCGCCCGCTTCCCGTTCGACCTGACCAAGAGCGGCGTTCTGGAATCGATGAAGGGTGTCAAACCCGAACCGGTCACCGGCGAGTCCGTGATCATCGGACGACGCCACTACCCCCTCAAGCAGGTCGGCCAGGTCATCACCCGTCAGGACCGCCGCGATTTCAGTGCCGGTGAGGTCCTCCGGGCCATGGCCCAGCTCGGCTTCACCTGCCGCGCCCTTCCCGCGGCCGCGCCGGCGCCCAGCGAAAGCCCGTTGGAGCGGGCTTCCGCACTGCTCGGCACCCCGTTCTCCGTCTGACTGACGTTTCCTATGGTGGCGGCGGGTGCGGACCGGTAGCGTCTGTGCCAGCTGTCGTGGTTCGGAGTTCCCCTTGCCCACGCCTTTGGTGTGGGCGCTTTGCTGTGCTGTGCCGCAGGGACCAGGGCGATCACCTCCGTCTTCCCCACAGGGGGAGGGCGTTTCATCGACTGGAAGGCATGACTATGGCTTCGGGAACTGTGAAGTGGTTCAACGCGGAGAAGGGCTTCGGCTTCATCGCCCAGGACGGCGGCGGTCCGGACGTCTTCGCGCACTACTCCGCGATCAACTCCTCGGGCTTCCGTGAGCTCCAGGAGGGCCAGGCCGTGACGTTCGACGTCGTCCAGGGCCAGAAGGGCCCGCAGGCGGAGAACATCACCACTGCGTGATCTTTCACGTGACGTTCGGGGCCGCGCGGCGCACGCCGTGCGGCCCCGGCGTTTTGTGTTGACGTTTCTTGGCCACAGCTTGATCAGACGTGTCTCCTCGCTTTGATCCGCCATGTCCGTGGCGTGCCTAGTCTTGGCCCGCCTTGGGGGTTTTGAGGGGGAGTTGAAGATGGTGCGACGGAGATCGCTCGCTTTCGTCGGGGTGGCCGCGCTGGTACCGCTGCTCGCTTCCGCCGTGTCCGCGCAGGCCGCGTCGGGCTCACTGGCCGTCACCACGCTGGGGCGGCACGGCGCCAAGGTCTCGACGACCGTCACCGTCGTCGCCGTGCCGTCCGGACAGACGTACCGCGTCACGTCGGGCAAGCGGATCAGCCTGCCGGTGGGCCGCTACCTCGCGATGACCGACATCTGGGAGCAGGCCACGGACGGTCTTGGCACCGACACCATCGGCGCGCAGGTCGTGCAGGTGTCGGGGAGTACCTCCGTGACGCTCGACGCGCGCAAGGGCAAGGCCGTCAAGGTGTCCCTCGACACGCCCGCCGACGTGACCGGCCTGCCGCGGATCAGCGCGCAGGTCTGCGCGGCCACCGTCAGTAACATGCCCTCCGCCTTCAGTTCGGGCGGCTGGAACTACCAGGGATCCCTCTACGCCATCCCGAACTCCTCCAAGCTGCTGCAGTTCGGGTACCTGGCGCAGTGGTCGGGCAACGACAGCTACGTCGCCGTGAAGAACACCACGGGCATCCCGGCCGCGCCGGGCGGTTCGTTCAAGCGGGCGAACCTGGCCACGATGCGCTTCTCGGTGCGCAGCGGCACGCAGATGGCCCGGCAGAACGACACCGCGCTCCAGGCGATGCCCAGGACCGACGACTGCACGACCGACCTGATGGCCGAGGTCCGCGAGGACAACGCGCCGTACAGCGCCACCGTCCATGTGACCCCCGGGACCTGGCAGCCGCGCGACGACCTCATCGCTAGCAACGGCGACGACGTCGGCGGCGGTTTCCCGAAGATCAGGACGCTGACGGCGGGACAGAGCTTCACCCAGTCGTTCGGGCGGGCCGCGTGGAGCCCGATGCACTACCTGCCGGTGATCAGGAACAAGTCCGTCACCTTCATCCCGGACGCCCTGATCGGCGACCCCGACGTCGGTGTCAACGGGGCCGACCCGACGAAGGAGACGGTGGTCCTGTCCAAGGGAAGCACCACCGTGAAGAAGCAGACCCTGACCAACTGGGGTACCGGCGACGCCGAGTTCTCCGCCGGCATCCACTCGGTCGGCTGGTACGACCTGACCGTCGACGCCCATCGCTACCGTCCCGGCATCACCTTCCCCGCCGGCATGCTGTCGTCGCGCGTCACCCTCGACTGGCACTTCAAGGCCGACCCGAACAAGGCGATGGTCGCGCCGGTCTTCATGACCCGCTTTCTGCCCACCGGGCTCAACAGCCACAACCAGGCCGCGGCGAACAGCACCACCACGGTCGACGTGAGTGCCGGACGCGGTTCCCAGGGCCCGGATCTGAGGTTCACCGCGGTGACCGCCAAGTCCGTGCGGGTCTGGTCGTCCGCCGACGGCGGCAAGACCTGGAGGGCCGCGACCGTCAAGCACTCCGGCTCGGCCTGGCAGGCGTCCGTCCACAACCCGGCGTCCGGTGCGGTCGCCCTGCGCTCCGAGGTGACCGACGCCGCCGGGGACCGTTCGGTGGAGACGGTGTACCGGGCGTACGCCATCGGCTGAGACCGGCCGGGGGTCCGGGGCGACTCAAAATTTCGGTCGACGCCGGTTCACAGCAGGTGGCGGTTGGGCGCCTTCGCGCGGCCCTCGTACTCGCCCAGCACCACCACGTCCACGCCCGCCCCCGTGAGCAACCCCGTCCCGTCGGCCCCCGCCACGAACGTGTCCGGCTCCCGCCACGCCGTCACCACCCGGCGTACTCCCGCGTCCAGGATCAGCCGGGCGCAGGGGAGGGGGCGGGACGCCCGCCGGGTACAGGGTTCCAGGCTCGTGTACACGGTGGCCGTGGCCAGGCGGGGGTCGGCCGGATCGATCTTCGCCAGGGCCGCCTCCTCGGCGTGGACCACCGGATCGCCGGCCTCCCTGGAGTGGCCGCGGGCCAGCTCCGTGCCGTCGGCGGCCACCACCACCGCGCCCACGCTGAACGCCGTCTGTGAGGGCGGGCACAGGGGCGCCAGCTCGCAGGCCAGGGAGAGCCAGTGGCGGTCCGCGGGGGACGGGTGCAGGCCGGTGCCGGGGGCGGTGGGTTCGTAGCGCATGAGGACCACGTCCTCGATCCGGCGGGACTCCACGAGGCGGAGGCGGCCTGCCTGGTAGGTGCCCGGGCCGAAGAGGCGGGGGGCGTCCGGGGTGCCCACGAAGAGGGGGGCGAGGACCAGCTGCAGTTCGTCCGCCAGGCCCTGCTGGAGGAGCTGGGTGTGGACCCGGCCGCCGCCCTCCACCATCAGGCGGTCCACCCCGCGCTCCTCGTGCAGGTGTTCCAGCAGACGGTGCCAGTCCAGTTCGGGACCGAGAGAGACCACGTCGGCCGCGAGACCGAGGGCGCCGGCCCGCTCCGCGCCCTTGTCCGTCGTACAGAGAAGCTTCTCGCCGCCCGTGTGCCAGAAGTTCGCGGACGGGTCCAGGTCGCCCGAGCCGCTGACCGTGACCTTCAGGGGGAATGGCGGCTTTCCGGCGGCGACCCGGGCCGCGCGGCGTGCCTCGGAGTTCACCAGCAGGCGGGGGTTGTCGGCGCGGATCGTGCCCGCGCCGATGAGGATCGCGTCCACGGAGGCGCGGACCTCGTCGACGCGGTCGAAGTCGGCCGGGCTGGACAGGAGGAGCCGGTCGGGGCCGGTGTCGTCGAGGTATCCGTCGAGGGATACCGCGGCGGAGAGGAGGACGTAGGGATGGGGCATCGGGGCTGTCCCTCTCGCATACGGATGGCGGGGCTTGGTTAAAGTTTGAAGCAAACCTACACTGGGGGCATGACGACCCGCTGGCTCAGCCCCGACGAGCAACGCGCCTGGCGCGCGTACATCGCGGCCGCGTTCCTCCTGGAGGACACCATCGACCGGCAGCTCCAACAGGAGGCCGGTATGCCGCACGTGTACTACTCCATCCTGGCCACCCTCTCCGAGGCGCCGGAGCGACGGCTGCGGATGACCGAGCTCGCCGAGGGGCTGAAGATCACCCGGCCCCGGCTGACGTACGCCGTCGCCCGGCTGGAGAAGGACGGGCTGGTGCGGCGCGAGAGCTGCGAGTGGGACAAGCGCGGCAGCGTCGCGGTCCTCACGGACGAGGGTATGACGGTGCTGGAACGGGCGGCGCCCGGGCATGTGGAGACGGTCCGCGCCGCGCTCTTCGACCGGCTCACCCCCGAGCAGGTGGGGCAGCTGGAGGAGATCTTCACGAGCGTGACTGAAGGGCTTCTGGGTGAAGGCGGCGGCTCCGAGGAGGTCCCCTGGCGCCGACGCTCGTCCCCGTCCTGCTCGTAAGGAACGCCCCGCGTGACGAGCGCCATAAATCCATTGCTTCAAATTTAAAGCATGGGGTAGTGTCTCGGATCAGTAGAACTGCTTCAAAACTGAAGCAGGTATGCCTACGAACCGGAGTACCCGCATGCCCGACCTGCCCGCCGCCACCCAGCGCTCCCGCGTCCGCGTCCCGCTGCGCTTCGGGGACGGCTACCGCGTAGACGCCGAGCTCGTCACCTTCCACGGCCTGACCGACGGCCAGGAGCACCTCGCCGTCGTCCTCGGCGACCCGGGACCCGCCCCCCTGGTGCGCCTGCACTCCGAGTGCCTCACCGGCGACGTCTTCGGCTCCGCCCGCTGCGACTGCGGCCCGCAGCTGCGCGAGGCGGTCGAGCGCATCGCCGAGCGCGGCGGCGTCCTGCTCTACCTCCGCCAGGAGGGCCGCGGCATCGGCCTCTACAACAAGCTCGACGCGTACGCCCTTCAGGACCAGGGCCTCGACACCTACGCCGCGAACACCGCGCTGGGCCTGCCCGAGGACGCCCGCGACTACACGGCGGCCGCACAGATGCTGCGGGCCCTGGGGATCGAAGAGCTCGACCTGCTCTCCAACAACCCGGACAAGGCGGGCCAGTTGCGCGACCTCGGCATCGACGTCCGCGACCGCGTCCCCACCGGCGTCTTCACCACCGCCCACAACGTCCGGTACCTGCGCGCCAAGGTCCTGCAGACCCAGCACACGCTGCCGCTGGGGGAGTTGACCGAGCTCGGCGTCGGATGAGCGTCACTTGGGCGTGTGCGCCAGATAGGCCAGTACCGCCAGCACCCGCCGATGGCCGCTGTCGCTCGGCGGCAGGCCCAGCTTGAGGAAGACGTTGCCGATGTGCTTGCTGACCGAGCGCTCGGTGACGACGAGGGTCTTCGCGATGGTGGTGTTGTCGTGGCCCTCGGCCATCAGCTTCAGCACCTCGCGCTCGCGCGGGGTGAGGGAGTCGAGGGGGGTGTCGCGGCGGCGGGTGAGGAGTTCGGTGACGACCTCGGGGTCGAGCGCGGTGCCGCCGGCCGCGACCCGCTCCAGCGCGTCGAGGAACTCGTCGACCCGGCCGACCCGGTCCTTCAGGAGGTAGCCGACCCCGCTGCTGCCACCGCCCAGCAGTTCGGCGGCGTACGACTCCTCGACGTACTGCGAGAGCACCAGCACCGGGAGCCCGGGGATCCGCTCGCGCGCCTCGAGGGCGGCCCGCAGCCCCTCGTCGCGGAAGCCGGGCGGCATGCGCACGTCGAGCACCGCCACGTCCGGCCGGTGCTCCAGCACAGCGGGCAGGATCTCCGGACCGGTGCCGACGACGGCCACCACCTCGTGCCCGGAGGACGTCAGCAGGAGGACGAGCCCCTCCCTCAGGAGGGCGTTGTCCTCGGCGATCACCACACGCACGGCAGCTCCACATCGATCACGGTCGGGCCCCCGGCGGGGCTGGTCACTTCGAAGGTCCCGTCGAGCGCGGCGACCCTGCGCCGCATCCCGAGCAGCCCCGAACCCGCGGACTCGTCGGCGCCGCCCCGGCCCTCGTCCCGCACCCGCACGGTCAGGCCGCGCCGGGTGCGGGCGAGCCGGACCTCGGCATGGTCGACCCCGCTGTACTTGGCGACATTGGTGAGGGACTCGGCGACCACGAAGTAGGCCGCGGCCTCCACCGCCGCGGGCGCCCGGGTGCCCGCCTCCAGACCGCCGTCCTCGACGCCGACCGTGAGCCCGCTGCTCGACGCCAGGGCCCGCACCGCGCCGACGAGACCCCGGTCGGTGAGGATCGGCGGATGGATGCCGCGCACCACCTGCCGCAGTTCCGTCAGCGCCTGTTCGGCCTGGTCCTGGGCGTCGTCCAGCAGTCTGCGGGCGGCGGCGGGGTCACGGTCGTAGGCCCGCTTGGCGAGTCCGATCCGCATCGAGAGGGCCACGAGGTTGGCCTGGGCGCCGTCGTGCAGGTCCCGCTCGATGCGGCGCAGTTCGGCCTCGTGTGCGGCGATGGCGTCGGCCCGGGTCTCCTTCAGCTCCTCGACCCGCCGGGCCAGCCTGGCCTTCGGGGAGGGCATGAGCAGCGCGGTCGACCAACGGGCCTCGGTGTCCGCGAGCTTCACGATCAGCGGCAGGACGACCGGGCCGCGGCGCAGGATCCCGGCCCGCACACCGTCGACCACCAGGCCGAGGGGCCACAGCGGGAGGGCGAGGGCGAGGAGGGCGCCGTAGAGGTAGTAGGCGACCATCCAGCGGAGGTCCCTGAGCGTGCCCGGGTCCCGCACGGAGATCCTCAGCCGCTCGCGGAGCGTGCCGGTCATCGGCGTGTACGCCTCGGGGATCTCCCTGCCCGTCCACAGGGCGGTCAGGTTGCGCTTGGCGCCGGCGATCCGCCGTATCAGCAGCACGGCCTCGGGCAGCAGCCAGCAGCCGACCACGGCGACCGTCCCGATGGCGGCGATCAGCAGCACGGTGATGAAGATGTACACGCCGAAGCACATCGCCGCGGCCACCACGAGGTGCACGGTCGCCATCGCCGCACGCTGCACCGACTTCCCCATGCGGCTCACGCTAGATGATCGGGCCCGGGAGCACGGTGTAGCCCGCTACACCACTACGGCCTCCCGTCGTCGATCCGCACGGAAACAACCCTGGCGCGAACCACGCCGCGGATGACGTATGCTGGTCACACAACGACGCGGGGTGGAGCAGCTCGGTAGCTCGCTGGGCTCATAACCCAGAGGTCGCAGGTTCAAATCCTGTCCCCGCTACTCACGGCTCAGGGCCGGAGTCCAGTTACTGGACTCCGGCCCTGAGTGTTTCCCCGGGTCGGGCCGCTGCTCGTGACGTGGGGTGAGCGGGTGAGCGCCCTCCGCTTAACCACTGACAGGCAGTCAAAACCTGTGGGTTGGCTGAGGCGAGGTCAACTCGCCCGTTTTTCACCGTTCATGGGCCGTAAGTCCTGCGGGATTTCGTTAATGATCAAGCGGAACGGCTTGGAATCGGGCCCCCGGGTCTATTAACGTTCGATAACGCAGCGCGGTCGTCCCAGCCGTCACAAGAGACGGCTCCGTGCTCACGCGCCGAATTCCGCAAGGAAACCGGGGAACCACCAACTTGGGGTGAATCGCTCGTAGTCCGCCGTGGCAGCACGGCCGGTATACGCGCGTAGGAGACCTTCCTGCTCCGAACCCGTCAGCTAACCCGGTAGGCGAGAAGGAAGGAAAGGAGCGCGCCCACGTGGCGTCCAACCCGCCTGCCCCCGAGGCGCCGTACGTTCCGAGCGACACCCTCGTGTACGACGGCTACCGCGCCGACGACGAGGCCCCGCTCGGCGAGTGGAACCCGACCGCGGAGTCCCTCGCCCCCGTACGAGGCCGGCACCGCGTCGCCAAGCAGCGTGGCGGAGGATTCGCCCGTAGCTCCACCGTTCTGGGCGTCGGTGTCATAGCCGCCGTCAGCGCCGGCGGGATGGCCAGCGCCAACACCGGCAAGCCGCCGGTCTCCCTCTCCATCCCCGACCTGCCCTCCGTGGGTTCGCTCATCTCGGACGACTCCGACTCCGCCGCGGACGACACGAGCGCCTTCAGCAGCGTCGGCGCCACCACCGCCGACACCGCCAAGGGCACCTCGGACGCCGGTGAGGCGCTGCGCTCGCGCATCCTGGCCCAGGCCGAGGTGCAGCAGGGCCAGATCGACACCAAGGCCGCCCAGGCCGTCGCGGCCGCCGCCGAGAAGGAGGCCGACGCGGCCGCCGCCAAGGCGGAGAAGGACGCTCAGGAGAAGGCCGCCGCCGCGAAGAAGAAGGCGGAGGAGGAGGCCGCGAAGAAGGCCGAGGCCGAGCGCCTGGCCGAGCTCGCCAAGCAGTACACGCTGCCGACCTCGTCGTACACCATCACGGGCACCTTCGGTCAGGCCGGCTCCCTGTGGTCCTCCGGCTATCACACGGGCCTCGACTTCGCCGCGCCCACGGGCACGCCGATCAAGGCCATCCACAGCGGCACCATCACGGAGGCCGGCTGGTCCGGCTCCTACGGCTACCGTACGATCCTGACCCTCGACGACGGCACCGAGCTGTGGTTCTGCCACCAGTCCTCGATCAGCGTCAGCGTCGGCCAGAAGGTCGGCACCGGTGACGTCATCGGCCGCGTGGGCGCCACGGGCAACGTGACCGGCGCGCACCTCCACCTGGAGGTCCACCCGGGCGGCTCGGCCGACGGGATCGACCCGATGGCGTGGCTGCGCGGCAAGGGTCTCAACCCCTGAGGTTTACGGCGATTTTGCGGCCGTTGTGGAAGACGGGCGTCCGGGGCTTGCGTTGACGTAGGACATGACTACTTCTCCGCTTCGCAAGCTCGGCTCCTCCGACCTCGAGGTCTTCCCGCTCTCCCTCGGTGGCAACGTGTTCGGCTGGACGGCCGACGAGGCCCAGTCCTTCGCCGTCCTCGACGCCTATGTCGCCGCGGGCGGCAACTTCGTCGACACGGCCGACTCCTACTCGGCCTGGGTCGACGGCAACTCCGGCGGTGAGTCCGAGAGCGTCATCGGCAAGTGGCTGGCGGCCCGGGGCACCCGCGACGACGTGGTCATCGCTACGAAGGTCAGCCAGCACCCCGACTTCCCCGGCCTGACCGCCACCAACATCAAGGCCGCCGCCGACGCCTCGCTGCAGCGCCTGGGCACCGACCACATCGACCTGTACTACACCCACTTCGACAAGACCGAGGTGCCGGTCGAGGAGATCATCGGCGCGCTGGACGAGCTGGTGAAGGCGGGCAAGGTGCGGGCGATCGGTGCCTCCAACATCTCCGCCGCGCGCCTCGCGGAGTCCCTGGCCTTCTCGGACCGCGAGGGCCTGGCACGCTATGTCGCCCTGCAGCCTCACTACAACCTGGTCTCCCGTGACACCTACGAGGGCGAGCTGCAGGCGGTGGCCGCGCGCGAGGGTCTCGCCGCCGTCCCGTACTACGCCCTCGCCTCCGGGTTCCTCACCGGCAAGTACCGCCCCGGCACGACCGTCGACAGCCCGCGGGCCGCGGCGGGCGCCGGCAAGCACCTGGAGACCGAACGCGGCCGGAAGGTCCTCGCGGCCCTGGACGACATCGCCGAGTCCCACGGCGTCCCGGTCGCCACGGTCGCCCTCGCCTGGCTGGCGTCCCGGCCGACGGTCGCGGCCCCGATCGCTTCCGCGCGTACGGTGGAACAGCTGCCGGCGCTGCTGGGGGTGGCGGAGCTGGAGCTGACGGAGGAGGAGGCGGCGCGCCTGACGGAGGCGTCGGCCTGACTCCCGGGCGGCAGGTGCCGACCGGGCTCTGAGCAGCCCTACGTCCGGTACGGGTTGTACGCGGGGTACGGCACCGCCGGGTGGGGCGGCTGGACCGGGTGCGGCGGATGGCCGTACACCCCGTACACCGGCCAGGGCGGCGCGGCCACCGGTACCGGCGGCGCCGTCATCCGGGCCGCATGGTCCAGCGCCGGCCGCGCGACGTCCCGCCGTCGCCACAGCTCGTGCAGCAACTCCCGCTCCCGTACGACGAAGTCGGCGTTCGCCCGCCCGAGCCGCCCCCGGCGCCGGAGGAACGCCAAGGACGTCGCGTACGCCTCGTACTGCGAGACGGCCCGTGCCGCGGCCCGCCCGCCGAACTGGCGCCGTGCGTACTCCCGCGCCACCCGTCGCGCCCGCATCGAGCCCAGCACATACGGCTCGGTCGGCGCCAGCCACCCGGCGACGGCGTACGCGGGCAGTTCCTCGCGCACGGTCTTCAGCTCCCGCTGCCGCGTCCAGATGACCAGCCAGGTCAGCAGCGCGAACGCCGGCACCATGAACATCGCGTACACCGCGAAGAATCCGAACTCCCCGAACGTCGACGAGCCGTTCCACGTCGCGTGCATGCCCATCGCGAGCAGCAGCCCGGACAGTGGGACGAGCACCCGTCGCACGTGCTGGCGTTCGGCCGAGAGCGCGGAGATGCCGAAGCCGATGCCGGTCAGGACGGTGAACAGGGGGTGCGCGAACGGCGACATCACGACGCGCACGAAGAAGGTCGCGGCGGTGACGGAGGCGATGCCGCCGTGGCCGTTGAGCTGGTCGGTGCCGAAGGCGGTGCCGAGGTAGAGGATGTTCTCGGTGAAGGCGAAGCCGGTGGCGGTGACCCCCGCTATCACCACACCGTCGACGATTCCGGTGAAGTCCCGTCTGCGGAACAGGAAGACGAGCAGCACGGCGGCGGCCTTGGCCGACTCCTCGACGATCGGCGCTATCACGGTCGCGCCGAGGGTGTCGGCGCCGGACGGGTCGGCGGTCGCCGTCGCTATCCACTTCGTCGCGAAGCTGTTGGCGATGATCGCTATCAGCGCCGCCGCGCAGGCGCCCCACGCGAAGGCGAACAGCAGATTGCGCCAGGGCCCCGGTTCGACCCGGTCGAGCCAGCGGAACGCGGCTATGAGCAGCGGTACGGGCAGGACGGCGAGCCCCAGGCCGACCAGGAACCCCTCGGTACCGGTCTGTTGACGGACCAGGGCGAGGATGACGAGCCCGGACAGCGCGAGGAGCGTGATCAGGGCGCCGTAGCGCAGCCTCCCCCGGAGGAGGTGTCCCCACCGCTGCCACCAGTGCGCATGCCGCAGCGCGGCGCCACCGGTGGGGTCACCGGGGTGCGTCGGATACGGGGGACAGGTGGCCACAGCATCGACCTTAACGAGACAGAGGCGCCGCCCGCAGGCGGGGCGGGTGATCAGGCGCCGGTGGGGGGCCGGTCGGGTCGGTCGCCGTGCTGTACGCGGCGGAACAGCAGGTCGTTCACGACATGTCCTTTGTCCAGTCCCTGCCCCTCGAAACGAGTCAGCGGCCGGAAGTCGGGACGTGACGCGAAACCGCCGTCGGCCTGTGTGTTCTCGAAGTCGGGGTGCGCGGTGAGCACGTCGAGCATCTGTTCGGCGTACGGTTCCCAGTCGGTCGCGCAGTGCACCAGCGCCCCCGGCCGCAGCCGCGTCGCGGCCAGGTCCAGGAACTCCGGCTGGATCAGGCGCCGCTTGTGGTGCCGCTTCTTGGGCCAGGGGTCCGGGAAGTAGACGCGCAGCCCGTCGAGCGAGTCCTCGGTGAGCATCTCGCGCAGCAGGATGATGGCGTCGCCGTTGCCGACCCTGATGTTGGACAGCTTCTGCTGCTCGGCGAGATTGAGCAGGTTCCCCTGCCCAGGGGTGTGCACATCGACGGCGAGGATGTTGATCCCCGGCTCCGCGGCGGCCATCTGCGCGGTGGCCTCACCCATCCCGAAGCCGATCTCCAGCACGACCGGGTGGTCGTTCCCGAACATCTCACCGAGGTCGATCGTGCGCTGTCCGTCGATGTCGAGGCCCCACGTGGGCCACAGCCGCTGCAACGCGTCCGCCTGCCCCGCCGTCACCCGGCTCCGGCGCGGCTGAAAACTCCGGATCCGCCGCTCGAAGTGCGATCCCGCGGGATCGGCACTGGGACCGTCGGGAAACCGCGGCTCCCCTTTGGCCCGGGTGTGCCGAACGGGGACACCGGGGGCGTGCAGAGCGGACTCGCCGGCGGCGGCGGGCCGGGACCGGGGGGCTTCGGGGGCGTTGAGGGAGTCAGACACAGTGGGGTCGATTTTACGGTGACCTCTGGGATGAACGCCGCCCTGGGATGTTCCGGCCGTCACGTCCGGGGCGGGGCAGGACCCGGTCGGCGCCGAGGGCGTCGGTGACCGGCTGCGTGGAGTCGCCCGCGCTGGCGGTGTCGGTGCCGGTGCCGGCGGCCATGCGGCGGGCCGTCGTCTTGGCTTCTGGGCTGTCACGTCCGGGGCGGGGCGTCTGAGTCGTTACGTCCGGGCCGGTCACGTCCGGGTGGCCGCGGCCGGGCAGCCAGTCCGGGCGGGCTGTGTCGGGGGCAGCCGCGTCCGGGCCCGTCGCGTCCGGGTAGCCGGTCCGGGTGGCCGGTCCGGGGCAGCTGCGTCCGGGTCGTAAGGGCCGGAGGCGGCGCCTGCGGACTGGCGGCACCTGCGGACGGGTGGTGGCACCCGCATCCGTCACGCTGAGCGCAGCGTTTCCAGTGCCCGTCGGGCCGCCTCGGTCGCGTGCGGGGGGGGTGCCCCTATGTGTTTGGTCAAGGTCGAAGGCCAGTAGGTTCGTGTGGTCGAGGGCGGACTGAGCTGTAGGGGTGGGCATGAGTGATGGCCAGGTCACGATCAAGCTCACGAGTGACGAGGCGCTGGTGTTGTCGCACGGGCTGGAGAAGCTCCAGATGACGGACCTCAGCCAGGTTGTCGACGATCCGGCGGTCTGGGCGCCGATCCATAGGATCGCCGGAACGCTCGACAAGGCGCTTCCTGAGCTGTTCGCATCCAACTATGACGAGCGGCTTGAGGCGGCTCGTCAGAGGCTTCGGCCGGAGGACTGATCGAGCGGCCTGAACTCCTCAGCTGGCTGCGGCGGGTTGGGGTTCGTAGAAGGTGCCGTCGCGGAGCATCGCGAAGAGGACGTCGGCTCGTCGTCTGGCGAGGCAGAGCAGGGCCTGGGTGTGGTGCTTGCCCTGGCTGATCTTCTTGTCGTAGTAGGTCCGCGATGCCGGGTCGCCCAGGGCAGCGAACGCGGAGAGGAAGAAGGCCCGTTTGAGCTGTTTGTTTCCCCTCCGGGAGGGCTGTTCGCCGCGGATCGAGGAGCCTGAGCTCCGGGTCGCCGGGGCGAGGCCCGCATAGGCGGCGAGGTGGCCGGCGGTCGGGAAGGTGCTGCCGTCGCCGACCTCGATCAGGATGCGGGCTCCGGTCCTGACGCCGATGCCCGGCATGGACGTCAGGACCTTCGAAAGAGGGTGGGCCTCCAGCAGTTCCTCGATCCGCCCGGCCAGCAGCTTGCGCTGGTCAAGCACGGCGGTCAGCGAGCCGGCCAGACTCGGGACGATCAAAGCGGCCGCCTCGGTGCCCGGAACAGTGACGGTCTGCTCGTCCAGGGCAGCAAAGATCTCCTCGACCAGCCGCTCGGCCATCCTCGGCGCCTTCGGCCGTAACAACGTGACGAGGCGCCGTCGTCCTGCCTTGCGGATCTGGGACGGAGAGCCGAACCGCTCCAGCAGGGCCAGGACGGCCGGGTGTTGCAACCGCGGCCCCAGCACCCGCTCCAGCGAGGGATGGATCTGGGTCAACAGGCCGTGCAGCCGGTTCGCGACGCGGGTGGCCTCGCCGGCCAGGTCGTCGTCGAAGCCGACGACCATCTCCAGCTCGGCGATCGTCTCGTCCTCGCCGTCGATGGCCCGCAACGTGTGAGGCATCGCCCGGGCCGCGTCCGCGATGATGAACGCGTCCCGCGCGTCCGTCTTGGCCTCGCCCGGGTAGAGGTCGGCGATCCGGCGCATCGTCAGCCCGGGCAGGTAGGCGATGGGGCAGCCCATGTCCCGCGCAACCGCCAGCGGCAGAGCGCCGATCGAGGCCGGCTGGTCAACCACGACCAGCACCGTTCCGTGCTTGGCCTGGAGTTTCGCGAAGAGCTCGCGGAGTTTGGGTTCGGTGTTGGGCAGCCGCTTGTCGAAGGCTTTCTTCCCAGCCGGGGTGACGGCGGTGGCATGGTGTTCGCCCTTGCCGACGTCCAGGCCGAGGAAGACGTCGATGTCGCCGGTGTCGATCACGTGCAGGCCCCTCCGGTCACGCTTTTCGTCCGGCCTTGCCAGGGCACCGAGCTGCCACATCCACGTTACGGAGAGCTCTTCCGGCCCGGGTGAAGCCGGTGCTCAAGCCCCTCATCAGCGGTCCGTCGATGCCTCCGGACCCGGTGACACCACCCCCCGGATCATCAACAACAAGGGGGGGAAGTCATGCCGGACCCGAAGGCCGGAGACCCCATTGCGGAGCCGCGAAAACGGTAACGGGGGGGGCAGCCGCGTCCGGGTCGTCGGGGACGGTGGCGGCGCCTGCGGACGGTTGGCGGCGCCTGCGGACGGGTGGTGGCGCCCGCATCCGTCACGCCGAGTGCAGCGTTTCCAGCGTCGGTCGGGCCGCCTCGGTCGCGTGCGGGGGGCAGCCGCGTCCGGGTCGTCGGGGACGGTGGCGGCACCCGCGGACGGGTGGCGGCGCCCGCATCCGTCACGCCGAGCGCAGCGTTTCCAGCGCCCGTCGGGCCACCTCCCGCCCGATCGGCAGGGAAGCCGTCGCCGCGGGCGAGGGCGCGTTCAGCACATGCACCGCCCGAGCTCCCTCGCGGATCAGGAAGTCGTCCACCAGCGTGCCGTCCCGCAGCACCGCCTGTGCCCGCACCCCGGCCGCCGAAGGCACCAGATCATCAGCCGTGACGGCAGGCAGCAGCCTGCGCACAGCCGCGGTGAACGCCCTCCGCGACACCGAGCGCCGCAGCTCCCCCGTGCCGTACCGCCAGTGCCGCCGAGCTATCTGCCACGACCCCGGCCAGGCCAGCGTCGCCGCCAGCTCCCGGGGCCGTACGGTCCCCCAGTCGTACCCCTCCCGGGCCAGCGCCGGCACCGCGTTGGGCCCGACGTGCACGCCCCCGTCGATCCCGCGCGTGAGATGCACCCCGAGGAAGGGAAACGCCGGATCCGGCACCGGATACACCAGTCCCCGCACCAGCTCGGGCCGCGCCAGCGAGTAGTACTCCCCCCGGAACGGCACGATCCGCATCCCCGGCTCGTCCCCGGTCAGCCGGGCCACCTCGTCGCAGTGCAGCCCGGCGCAGTTCACCAGCACCCGCGCCCGTACGACGTCCCCGGCGCCCGTCAGCACGGCGACCCCGAGCTCCGGCCGCCGGTCGATCCGCCGTACCTCGGCGCCGTACCGGATGTCCGCGCCCGACGCCTCGGCCAGCTGCCGCGCGACCCCGACGAAGTCGCACACGCCGGTCGTCCCGACGTGTATGGCGGCGAGCCCCTCGACCTCGGGTTCGTACTCCGCGATCTGGGCGGCGCCCAGCTCGCGCACCGGAATGCCGTTCTCCCGGCCGCGCTGCACCAGTCCGTGCAGCCGCGGCAGCTCGCTGCGCTCGGTGGCGACGATCAGCTTGCCGGTGACGGCGTGAGCGATGCCGTACTCCGCGCAGAACTTGACCATCTCGGCGGCGCCCCGCGCCGCGTACCGCGCCTTGAGCGACCCGGGCCGGTAGTAGATCCCGCTGTGGATCACCCCGCTGTTGCGCCCGGTCTGATGCCGAGCGGGCCCGGCCTCCTTCTCCAGCACGACGACCCGGGTACCGGGCGCGCTGCGCGTGATCGCATACGCCGTGGACAACCCGACAATGCCCCCACCGACCACGAGCACGTCACAGTCGTAAGCGATCCCCGTCGACACCTGCACCACCTCCCACACCCGATAGTGCACTGCACCACTGACAGTCACTTCAAACGCGGGGGACGGTGACGGTCTCCGGAGCTCAGACAGCTCAGGCCGGAGCCATCAGCAGCGGCCGGGCTCGTTCCCGGAGCTCCACCACCCGCGGTTCATCACCGTACGGCTCCAGCCGATGAAGCAGATCCTTCACGTACTCGGTGGTACGGGCCGAGGAGATCCGCCCCGCGACCTCCACCGCCCGCACGCCCTGCTCGCACGCCGCGTCGAGATTGCCCGACTCGAGCTCGGCGACCGCCGAGACGACGAGGCGGAGCCCGTGCGACCGTACGAACTCCTCCGTCGGTTTCGACAGCGCCTGCTCCGTGAACCGTCGCACCTGACGCGGTGCCTTCAGGTCCCGGTAGCACTCGGCCGCGTCGGCGGCGAACCGGTCGTACGAGTAGAACCCGAGCCACGACGGATCGTTGTCCCCGTCCCGGGACCGCTCCAGCCACCCCTCGGCCGCCTTGAGCGCCGCCCCGGCCGCGGCGGCGTCACCCGCACGCGCGTGTGCCCGCGCCTCGACGAGCCGGAAGAAACTCATGGTGCGGGCGGTCGCCAGACCCCGGTTGCGCTCCAGCGCGGCCTGCGCGAGATCGACGCCCTCGTCGCCGAAGCCCCGGTAGGTCGCCTGCAACGACATCGACGCCAGCACATACCCGCCGAGCGGTACGTCGGCGGCGGCCCGGGCCAGCCGCAGTGCCTGGATGTAGTACCGCTGCGCCGCCTCCTGCTGGCCCGTGTCGAAGGCCATCCAGCCCGCGAGACGGGTGAGTTCGGCGGAGGCCCCGAACAGGGCCCGGCCCACCTCGTCGGAGTACGAACCGAGCAGCAGCGGCGCCGCCTCCACCCGCAGACACTCCGGCACCATGGACGAACGCCAGTCGCCGCCTCCGTACTTGGAGTCCCAGCGCCTGGCGTCCTCGGCGGCCTCCCGCAGCTTCTGCACGTCGCTGTGGCCGACTTTGAGCGGTGCGCCGGAGTCCTCGGAGTGGTTCACCTCGCGCGCGACCGAGCTGTCGGCCGGAGTTATCAGCCACCGTGAGGCGGGCGTTGCGTATGCGCTCACTGCGAACGAACCGGCGAGGGACTGCCAGATGCCGCCCGCGCCCGACCGGCGGCCGGCGAGGTCGAGACGGTAGAGCTCCGTGGCCGACCTGACGGCCTGTCCGACGTCCCTGGGGAAGGCGAGGCCCACCTCCGGCGCGGGATCCGCGTCCGCCAGGCCGATCTCGTGGAGCGGCACCGGGCGGCCGAGCTTCTGGCCGATGGCGGCGGCGATGAGATGCGGCGCCGCACCTTGCGGCACCATTCCCTTCGACACCCAGCGCGCCACCGACGTCTTGTCGTAGCGAAGAGTCAACCCGCGTTGAGCGCCAAGATCGTTGACGCGACGCGCGAGTCCTGCGTTGCTGATTCCCGCGAGGGCGAGAACGGTGCCGAGTTTTTCGTTCGGCCCGCGTTGCTCCCTGGACATGCGCCACCCCTCGACACAGACGGCTGCCGCGCTGGCATAACCATGCGGCATTCGTAAACCCAGCGTAGTTCGCCGCATCCCAAGCGTTAAGAGGCATTGTTCCGGATGGCGGGATTGTGGTCCGTACTGAAGTACGGGTCCGATACGCGCAGTTGTGTCGTGCTCCCGTTGTGTGGCCGTGCGCCTGTCCGTGCGCTCTTCTCCGGCCAATGGGGGAGCGCTTCCATGGATGATGCGTGGGTCGGCCCGCTGTACTGGATCCAGTGGGCTGGGGGACACCGCCGCCTACATCCCCGCGGGCGGCGGACGGGCCCGGGGGGCGAAGTGGCGTCTCCCGGGCTGCGCGCCTGTCGTGCGGCGCGCGGACTGTGTACGGAGCGTGCGCGAGCCTGTCCTCATGACGCCGATTTGGCTGAAAAAAGACCCTCGTCTTCGCGGGCTATCAGCCCTCCTACCATGGCAGTTGAGGGCGCGTTAGGCGTTTTGGGGGAGCGTATCGGGGGCGCATTCGCGTCGTACGCCCCTT
Source organism: Streptomyces sp. NPDC050759 (assembly GCF_044456945.1). Lineage (NCBI taxonomy): Bacteria > Bacillati > Actinomycetota > Actinomycetes > Kitasatosporales > Streptomycetaceae > Streptomyces > Streptomyces sp. NPDC050759. The sequence goes on from NZ_JBITGI010000031.1 coordinate 81,092, forward strand.
GCCTCGCGTGGGTGTTCGCAGGCGTACGCGGGTGTTCACAGGGGCGCGTTCCCCGCATCTCAAGCGACTCCACCGGCCCTCCGGCACGCTTCCTTCATGGCAGCATGGTGACCGGTTCGTACGGTGCACTGGTTGTCCACAGCCTGTGGAGGCGTCGATGCGGTGGTTGGTGGGATGGAGCAGCACCGCCGCGGGCGTCTCCGGGATCGGGGCGGCGGGGGCGACCGGAAGCGACGGCGAGACCGTGCACCCGGTGGGTTCCCACCTGTTGTGGGGTGACCCGGATCCGCTGTGGGCGGTCGGCGACTGGCGCCCCGACGAGGTGCGCGTGGTCACGGTCGACGCGCAGACCCGGATCGCGGTCCTCGGCACCTGCGGGGCCTCCGACGAACAGCTGCGGGTCGGACTGCTCGCCGCGCGCGGAGGGGCACTTCGGCATCTGACGGCCTGGTCGGGGGCGTACACGGCGGTGGTCCAGGTGGGCCGCCGGATCACCGTGGGCGGCGATCTGGCGGGCGTACGGCCGGTGTTCTACACGCCCTGGGCCGGCGGTACGGCCTACGCGACCGCGGCCCTGCCCCTGGCCGACCTCATCGAGGCCAACCTCGACTTCGGGCACCTCGCCGCGCTGCTCGCCGCCCCCGACGTACCGGCCGCGCTCCACGACTCCACGCCCTATGAGGGTGTGCGGCGCATTCCGCCGGGTCACGCGCTGATCCTGCGCAACGGCGCGCGCGAGATCGCCGGCTACGAGCCGGTCGCCTCCCTCGCGGTCGCCGCGCCCTCCGCCGACCCGGACAGCGCGGTCGACGGTGTGCGGGACGCGCTCATCGAAGCCGTGCGCGCCCGGCTGTCCGCGCCCCGGCATGTGCCCGACATCGACCCCGGCCCCGTGCCCGGCATGGGGCCCGCCGAACGCCGTGCCGCGCGCGGGATGCCGGTTCCCGGGATCGGCGCCGACCTGTCCGGGGGGCCCGCGTCGGGGACGCTCGCCCTGCTGGCCGCCGGGCTGCCCGGCATGCCGGGGACGGTCCTGGGGCACGGCACCGGGGCCGGCGAGCGGCTGCTCGCGGTCACCTTCAACGACCTCGCCGTGGGCGGTCGGGAGGCCGAACTGGAACGGGCGGGGACGCTCGCGGCGAATCCCCGGCTGCACCATGTGGTGGTGACCGGCGGTGAGGAAACGCTTCCCTACGCTGAACTGGACGGGCCGCTGACGGACGAACCCGGGCCGTGCCTGGTGACGGCCGCGCGGCACCGCGCTCGGCTGGCCGCGGGCAGCGCCGACCACTTCACGGGGTACGGGGCCCGGCAGGTGCTGGACGCGCATCCGGCGCGCCTCGCGGACCTGCTGATGGACCGCAAACGGCGCCATCTGGTCAGGCCGGTGGCCGCCCTGGCCAAGGCGGACGGTTCCGTGCTCGTCCCCGCGCGCGTGTACGGCGCCGCGCGGCGGCTGGCCCGTACGCCGTACCGGGTCGGTCTGGAGATGTTGGCCGACCGGCTCATGCACCAGCGTTTCGACGAGCCCGGGGGTGCGGTGGGGGCGTCTCTCGCCGCGCTCACCTGGGCCAGACCGGGGCCCGCGGCGCGGTGGCTGACGGGGGAGGCGCTGGCTGAAGTATCGGTTCGCCTGCAGGGGGCCACGCATCGGTCCGGGGTAGGGCCCGGGCAGCATCCCGGCGATTTCCGCGCGCGTGCGGCACTCGCGCGTCACGCGTCGGACCTCCGCGTGCTGGAGCAGGCCGTGGAGATCCGCTCCCAGCGGCTGCACGCGCCGTTCCTGGACAACCAGGTGGTGCGTGCCTGTCGTGCCCTTCCCGAGGCGCTGCGGGTCCGGCCGGGGGCCCGTGCGGAAATCCTCCGTACGGTGCTGGAGGGCGCCGGTGTCTCCGACCTTCCGCCCGGCTGGGGTGCCCCGTCCCACGCCTCCTCCGCCGCGGCGACCCGGACGGGGCTGCGGGTGGCGGCGGACTCCCTGATGTCCCTGTTCGGCACGCCGTTGCTGGCGCAGGCGGGTCTGGTGGAGGCACGGGTGGTCCGCAAGGCGCTCCGGGCGGCGGCGGAGGGCGAACCGCTGCCGTTGGACGGGCTGGCGGACCTGGTCTCGCTGGAACTGTGGCTGGGCCGGCTGCTGGCCCGCCGGGGGACGTGCTGGACGGGAACCCCGGCACGCGCGCGTGCGGTGCCGGCGGGGATTCGGCCGCAGCGGGGGGCGTTGGGGGCGGGTGCCTCCGGCGGTTGAGCGTTGTTCGGCTGCGGGTTCGGTGGGGGCGGGCGTTTTTGCGCAGTTCCCCGCGCCCCTGGGTGCCTGCGGCGGCCCGTTGCGGCTCCGGTGGGGGCTTGTGTAGC
>NZ_JBITGI010000032.1:0-72649 GCF_044456945.1 Streptomyces sp. NPDC050759
TCGGTAGTCATGTAATCGCTCAGCTCAGCCGGACGCGAAGATCGTCTTCTTCTGGCGCTCGATCGAGGACAGCAGACTGTCGATCCCCTTGGGGTCGCGGACGAACTTCTGCAGCGCGGGCTGCATCACCGTCGAGGTGAAGTCCGGTCGGCTGTCACGGTCCATGAACTGCGTGAGGTGCTTCGCGCCGCCGATCATTTCGTACGCCTTCTTCTGAAGGGCGCTGTAGGCGGAGGTGTCGGCCTTCGAGGAGGCAGCGATGAGGCTCGGGTCGGCCTTCAGGTAGGTTTCCTCGGCCTGCGGCGTGCCAAGGAATTCGAGCAGTTTGACGGAACCGGCCTGGTTCTTGGGCTTCTTGCTGAGCATGATGCCGTCGGTCGGCGCCTCGACGGTGTCCTGCCCGTGCGCCGGGTCGATCTCGGGGAAGGCGAAGAAGTCGAGGTCGTCCAGGTCCGCCTTGTTGGTGAACTGCTGGGCCACGAACATGCCGAGCATGTACATGCCCGCCTTCTTCGCCACCAGCGTCTGGGCGGCGTCCTGCCAGGTACGGCCGACCGCGCCCTCCTGGTGGTAGGGGAGGGTCTCGGCCCAGGTGTCGAACACCTTGCGGACCCTCGCGTCGGTCCACGAAGCCTTGCCCGCCATCAGTTCGACGTGGAAGTCGTAGCCGTTGAGGCGGAAGTTGATCTGGTCGAAGGAGCCCATCGCAGGCCAGGCGTCCTTGTCGCCGTACGCGATCGGGACGAGGCCGTCCTTCTTCATCTGCTTGCACAGGGCGACGTACGCGTCCCACGTGGTGGGGACCTCGTAGCCGTACTTCTGGAAGACGCTCTTGCGGTAGAAGACCGCCCACGGCGACGTGGTCAGGGGCACCAAGTAGTACTTGCCGTCCTGACCCTTACTCAGGTCGTGCATGGCACTGGGGAAGTTGTCGCTGATCGACTTCCACACGTCGTCGATGGGGGTGGCCAGACCCTTGGCCGCGAAGAACTGCATCCGGTACCCGGCGAACCACTGGAACACGTCGTCCGGCGTTCCCTGGAGGTAGGAGTTGATCTGCTCCTGGAAGGTGTTGTGGTCCTTGGTGTTGATGGCGACCTTGATCCCGGACTGCTTCGTGAAGGCCGCGTAGACGTCGCCGTACGCCTTCTTCGGGACGGCGTCGGACGCGTTGGAGCCGACGGTGACGGTCTTGGTGTCCGACGCGGCGGAACTGCCGGCGCAGGCACTCAGCAGGGGGATGCCGGCACCCAGTACCGCGGCTCCGCCGAGTCTGCGGAGCACGGTGCGGCGGCTGGTTCCAGGCATGGGCTGACCGGGGGAGGAACGGTGCATTTCGGCTCCTACAGGGCTGGCGGTACCCAGGCATGGCACGTCAGCCGGACGGGGGTATGACGGAGAGCGGGTCGTCGAGGGACCGTTTGAGGGTCAGTCGAGAACCGGAATCCAACACGATCGAACAAACACGATCGTCGGACGCCAGGAAGCGTGGACGCTCCGTGGACTCACTGTCAAGACTTTCCGTTCGGTAATCCATGACGGACCAGCTTCGGCCACGAGCCCCGTATGCCGGCAGCTGGACGGGACGGACGGGGCCGACATGGCCGACCATCGAACCGGCCCGGGGTCATTAACTGGCGCGTGAGCTGCAGGAATTCATGCCGCGCGTGCCTTCCTCGTGAGTCTCGGCACCTCGCTCCGCCGGCCCGCGGGCCTCGATGTCCATCGCGCCGGACCGCGGGTGGCGTTGCGAGAACTCTTGACGTGCGCTCGCCGGATGCGTACACATTGACCGCGCGGTCAGACCGCGCGGTCATGTATTTTGACCTCGTTCGATGGAGAACACACGGCCATGGGGAGACTTCATGACAACAGGGCTGGAGCGCGGTGCGGGCTCCTCCGCGCCGCGCAGTGAGGACGTGGCCCGCCTGGCCGGCGTCTCACGCAAGACGGTCTCCCGGGTCCTCAACAACGAGCCGTACGTCTCCGACGAGTCCCGCCGACGCGTCCTGGCGGCCGCCGAGGAACTCGGCTACCGGCTGAACCACGCCGCAAGGGCACTGGCCTCCGGCCGTACCCGGTCCATCGGTGTGGTCGCTCTGGCGACAGCCGGGTACGGAACAGCCTCCCTGCTCGTGGGCATCGAACAGGCCGTACGGGACGCCGGTTACGCGCTACGCGTGGTCAACACCCCGGACGGCAACCCGCAAAGCATCGCCGGCGCACTGGAATCACTCCTGGAGCAGGGCGTGGACGGCATCGTCGTCTCCGTACCCGTCGTCGAGGGGGAGGTCCCGCTCGGCGTCGACGTGCCGGTCCTCTTCGTCGGAGCGCCGCCCGCCTTCAGTGCCGCCCGGACTCTGACCGTCGGCGTGGGCGCCCATCAGCTGGCCCGCGCGGCCACGGAACACCTGCTGGACCTGGGACATGTGACTGTTCACCACCTCGCTGGTCCGCGCCGGTGGTACGCCACCAAGGACCGCATCGAGGGATGGCAGGCGGCGCTGGCGGATCGGGGCGCGCACGAGCCGCCCGTGCTGAACGGTGACTGGTCGGCGGCCTCCGGGTATGCCGCGGGCCTCGGGCTGGCCTCGGACCGTTCAGTGACCGCGGTGTTCGCCGCGGGCGACGAGATGGCCATCGGACTGATCCACGGCCTGCGGGAAAGCGGTCGTCGGGTGCCGGAAGACGTCAGCGTCGTCGGTTTCGACGGCAACCCCGTCTTCGCCTACGTCACCCCACCGCTGACCACCGTCCGCCAGCCCTTCGAAGCCGCGTCGAGCGAAGGAATCCGGCTTCTCCTCCACGCCATCGAGAAGCCCGACACCGAACTGCCGCCCGCGAACGACCCACCCGTCGAACTCGTTGTCCGCGGCTCGACGGCACCCCCGCCCTCCCTCTGACCCACCCCACCCCCCTCGTGCCACTGCGGCTTGCCGCGCCGCGCCGATGCGCTCGCGAGCCGTGCCCGGCGTTGTCGCCCGGCTGCCCCCGGCCATGCGCCCAACAAACCCCGCCGCGTCACTCCGAGCCGTTCCGAGCCGGCGGACACCGAAACACACCTTCCCCTGGGAGCCGCAATGTCCCCTGCGCTGACAGACGCCAGACCCGGCGCCGCTCCGCGTTCCCGTCCCGTCTCCTTCTTGTCCCTGGCCTTCGTCCTGCTCGTCTCGGTGATGACCATGGTCATACCCGCCGGGCGGGCGGACGCCTTGGCCCGTCCCTCGCAGACGATGTACACCCCGCCGTCGGGTGCGCCCTCGCCCGGGTCGCTCTACCCGCGGGCGATGCGGATGCAGCACAACGGCTCCGCCAACGGCACCCTCCTCGCGACGTTCGAGCAGTACACCACCGGCACGCCGGTCCTCCCGATCTACCGCAGCACGGACAACGGCAACTCCTGGTCGAAGATCTCCGAGGTCGCCGACACGCAGAACGGCTGGGGTATGCGCTGGGAGCCCGAGCTGTTCGAACTGCCCACGGCGGTGGGCGGTTTCCCGGCCGGCACCATCCTGGCCGCCGGCGCCTCGGTCCCCGCCGACCGCTCGGCCATCAAGATCGATGTCTACGCCAGCACCGACCGCGGACAGAGCTGGACCTTCGTCAGCAACATCGCCACCGGCGGCCCGGCGTTCGACACGAACGGCAACACCCCCGTATGGGAGCCGTTCTTCCTCTACGCCAACGGCAAGCTGATCGTCTACTACTCCGACCAGCGCGACCCCGACCACGGCCAGAAGGTCGTGCACCAGGTCACCACGGACCTCCACACCTGGGGCCCGGTCGTGGACGACGTGGCGATGCCCACCTACAACCAGCGCCCGGGCATGCCCACCGTCGCGAAGCTGCCCAACGGCAACTACGTCATGACGTACGAGTACGGCGGCTCGCCCTCGGGCAACTTCGCCGTCTACTACAAGATCTCCGCCGACCCGGAGGCCTTCAACTCCGTCACGGGCATTCCCCTGCGGTCGACGGACGGCGTGATCCCCACCAGCACCCCGTACATCACATGGCTGCCCACCGGGGGACCGAACGGCACGCTCGTCGTCAGCGCCTACAGCACCAGCGACCTGTTCCTCAACACCCAGAACGGCGCCGCGAACACCTGGACGCGCATCAGCTCCAACGTCGCCGGCGGCTACAGCCGCGGCATGGTGCCCCTGTCCGACGGCCACAGCCTGCTCGTGCTCAGTGGCGGCAGCGGAGGCAGCAACCTCTCCAACCCCGTCACCTACAGCACCATCGACCTGGGTGGCGGCATCTCGGACGGTGCCACCTACACCGTGTCGAACGCGGGCAGCAACCTCATGCTGAGCATCGCGGGCGGGGCCACCGCCAACGGCACGAACGCCACCCAGCAGAACGCCGACAACGCCACCGACCAGCAGTGGCGCTTCGTGCAGCAGAGCTCTGGCTACTTCAAGATCTTCAACGTCGCCAGCGGCAAGGTCCTCGGCGTGGAGAACCAGTCCACCGCCGACGGGGCCAAGATCCTCCAGTGGGACGACAACGGCACGCTGGACCACGAGTGGGCCGTGGCCCCGAACCCGGCCGGCGGTTACAGCCTTACCAACCGTGTGACCGGCAAGTACCTGGAGATCCCGAACGCCTCCACCGTCACCGGCACTGCCGCCGGCCAGTGGAGCGGAACCAGCTGTGCCTGCCAGCGCTGGAACGTCACCCAGACCGCTCTGCCGACGCTGGGCACCGGGCAGTACGTCCTCGTCAACAAGAACAGCGGGAAGTACCTGGACATCCCGCAGGGCTCGACCGCCACCGGTACGGCCACCGACCAGTGGCAGAACTCGGCCTGCTTCTGCCAGCTGTTCACCTTCCAGTCCGCCGGCGGCGGAGCCTGGACCATCAGGAACGTCAACAGCAACCTGAACCTGGACATCCGTAGCGGCTCCACCATCGCCGGAGCCGCCGTCGTCCAGAACACGCCGTCCACCGCCAACTCACAGAAATGGACCCTCGCCGACGCGGGCAACGGCTACTACGAACTCAAGAACGCGGGCAGCGGGTTCAACGCCGCCGTCGCTCAGTCCTCCACCAGCAACGGCGCGGCAGTTGTGCAGTGGAACGACCTGAACATCGACGACCAGTTCTGGAAGATCGTGCGCATCAACTGAACGGATTGACGAGGGGCCTCCTGCCGACTCGGGATCGCGATGCGAACCGAGTGGCAGGAGGCCCTGGGGCACCGTCCCCTACGTACGTGATCGGTACGGTGGTGCCGGGACGACGAGAGGGGCAGTGCGGCCGTGGACGAGGCAGCGGAGATCAGGACGGCGAAGGAGGCCGCCGACCATGAGCTCATCCTGGCCTTCGGGCGACTGCAGGGGGCGGCGAACCGGCTGGAGTACATCCTCGGCCGGGCGCTCGAGGTGGAGTGCGGCATCAGCCATCTGGTCTTCGAGGCGCTGCTGATCCTCGGGCGGGCCGGTCAGCCGGGGCTTTCCATGCGGGCCATCGCGCAGGAGCAGGTCCTGACCACCGGCGGCGCCACCCGCCTGGTGGACCGCATGGAAACAGCCGGTCTCGTGACGCGCGCGGAGTCCCCCGACGACCGGCGCGGGAAGCTGGTGCGCCTGACCCCGCTGGGCGAGGAGACGGCCGTACGCGCTGCCAGGGTGCACCTGGAGAACATCAAGCGGTACTTCGTGGAGCCCCTCCCGGCGGCCGACCGCGAGCGGTTCGCGGAGGATCTGCGGATCCTCAGCCACACGGCCAGGGATGTGCTGCCTCGGCTTCCCTGACCTGCGGACCGGCGACAGCGCAGGTCTAATGGCATGGGCCGCGCTGTTGTGTCCCAGTTCACACGGGTCGAGAAATATCTGACGCGTCAGTTACTGTTTGGTCAGATGAATCGCTCGCAACCGGCGGGCGTCCCTCTCTGCCGAGGTCTTCGATGAAGCTCGTCTACGTCTTCGACGCCTATTGCGGCTGGTCGCACGGATTCACCGCGACCCTGCGCGAGATCGTCTCGCGCCACCCAGACCTGCCGGTCGAGGTCGTCTCCGGCGGTCTGTTCACCGGCGGCCGCCGGGTCCCGATCCGCGAGTTCGGCTACGTCCAGGGGGCCAACGCCCAGATCGCCGAGCAGACCGGTGCCGAGTTCGGTGAGGCCTACGAGCGGCTGATCGCCGACGGCTCGTTCGTGATGGACTCCGAGGCCGCCGCCCGTGGCGTCGCAGCCGTGCGCCAGGTGGCCCCCGACCGGGCGGCGGAGCTGGCCACGGCCTTGCAGCACGCCTTCTACGTCGACGGCCTGAGCCTGTCGGAGGCGGCCACGTACCGGACGGTCGCCCAGGCGGCCGGGCTCGACGCGGACGCCGTCGTCGCCGCCTTCGAAGCGCCCGAGGCCCAGACTGCGGCCCACGCCGATTTCCGCCGCGCGGCCCAGCACGGGGTCTCCAGCTTCCCCACCCTCCTCGCCGTCGACGGCGAGCACGTCGTCCCCCTGGCCCTCGGACACGCCACCGCCGACGAGGTGGACCGGCGTCTCACCAACCTCAACTGACCCCGCACCCTTCCACCCCTCCAAGGAGCCCCGAGCATGAGCGCCCTCGACTTCAAGATCCTCGACCTCGACTTCCCCGCCGGATCCAAGAACAAGACCGCCACCCTCGTCACCGGCGAGACCGATGCCCTGCTGGTGGACGCCGCGTTCACCCGCGCCGACGGCCACCGCCTGGCCGCCGCGGTCCTCGACTCCGGCAAGAACCTCACCACCGTCTTCGTCTCCCACGCCGACCCGGACTTCTACTTCGGCGCCGAGGTGATCGCCGACGCCTTCCCCGACGCGGTCTTCGTCGCCACCCCGATCGTCATCGAGCACATCAAGCACTCCTACGAGGGCAAGCTCAAGGCGTGGGCGGCCCTCGGCCCGAACCTGCCCACCCGCCTCGTGGACCTCACCCCGCTGACCGGCGACCTCACCCTGGAGGGCCACCGCTTCGAGCTCAAGGGCGGCCCGGCGGGTCTGCCCGACCGCCACTACCTGTGGCAGGCGGAGTCCCGCGCCCTGCTCGGCGGCGTTCTGCTGTTCCAGCAGGAGCACGTCTGGGTCGCCGACACCGCCACCCCCGAGTCCCGTGCTGCCTGGATCGACCTGCTCGACGAGATGGCCGCCCTCGACCCGGAGCTGGTCGTGCCCGGCCACCGCCTGCCCGACACCGCCGCCGACGCCTCTGCCATCACCGCCACCCGCGACTACCTGCTCGCCTTCGAGGAGGAGCTCGGCAAGGCGGCCGACGGCGCCGCGCTGACCGAGGCGCTCATCGCGCGCTACCCGGACAACGGCATGCTGATCGCCGCCCAGATCGGCGCGAAGGTCGCCAAGGGCGAGATGAAGTGGGGCTGACCATGAGCGAGTTCGCCACCTCCACCGCACCCGCCGACGTCGTACGGCGCCAGTACCTGGCCTCCGCCGCCGGGGACCTGGAGGCCCTGCGCGCCACCCTCGCCCCGGATGTGGAGTGGACCGAGATGGCCGGCTTCCCGCTGGCCGGCACCTACCGCACCCCCGACGGCGTCACCTCCAACGTCATGGAACAGCTCGGCAAGGACTGGGACGGCTGGACCGCCCACGACGACACCTATGTCGTCGACGGCGAGAACGTCGTCGTCCTGGCCCGCTACACAGCCACCAACAAGGCCACCGGCAAGGCGATCGACGTACGCGTCGCACACCACTTCGTCGTACGCGGCGGACTCATCGTCCGCTTCGAGCAGTTCGTCGACACCGCCCTCGTCCGCGACGCCATGACCGCCTGACACGTTTCCGTTCCATCCGCATGGCGGGAGAACAGCATGTCCGCTGACGACAACAAGGCGCTCGTGATCGCCTTCTACGAGCAGGCGTTCAACGACTACCAGCCGGCACAGGCCGCCGAAGCCCACCTCGGTGACAGCTACACCCAGCACAACCCTGGGGCGCAGGACGGGCCGCAGGCGTTCGTGGGCTATGTCCACTGGCTGCGCGGGCAGTTCCCCGAGCTGCGTCTGGAGATCAAACGCGCGATCGCCGAAGGCGACCTGGTGGTCACCCACAGCAACCTGCACCTCAAGCCCGGCGACCGCGGCATGGCCGTCGCGGACTTCTGGCGCGTCGTCGACGGGAAGATCGTCGAGCACTGGGACGTGGTCCAGGAGGTGCCGGAGAAGAGCGACAACGACAACACCATGTTCTGAGATCCGCGGTGGCATCCGCGCCGGGATCGGGTGCGGATGCCTCTTGGATCTTCGGCCGCAGTGGGAACGGCCCACTTCCCGCGCCATGCGGTTGACCGGCAGCGACCCGGACCTGCGGTGGCGTTCCCGCGATCTGGGCCCCCGCTGATGCCGGTCAGACGACCGGACTCGTCATTCCCTCCGGGTACTCATCCCCACGAGCGTGTTGTCCGGGTGCGGAGGGTAGGGCTCGACACCCTCCGGGCCGACGCACTGGCTGGAGGCCGACCCACTGGCTGGAGTACGACTGCACGCCCACGAAGTCGTCGCCGCGCGCCCCTGCCAGGTAGAGGTCCTCCCAGATGTACTCGAGCTCCCGCGTCTTCTCCTCCCCACCGGGACGGGCGACAAAGGCGCGGCCCGCGACCATCCAGCCGACCTTGGCGCCGGTGTGGTCGCGCAGCACCTCTCGCGCGGCGTGGTGCGCCTCGACGAACCGTGCGCCGATGGCCGGGTCGGGGGCCAGGCAGCGGCGGACGCGGGCCCTCGTTTGTCGAGGGTGGGGCTCTGCCACTCCCCGTCGGCCTGCGGGTTCTGCAGGGCCCACGCCATGCCGGCCATGATGGCCAGCATGTTCGGCTCGTTCATGGTGACGATCCACTCGACGCCTTCGAGGATCGGCGCGACCGTCTCGACGTACGTCCGGAACCGGTCGACCGCGCGCTGGCCGAGCGAGCCGCCCTCCTGGGCGAACCAGAACGGGCTCGTGAAGTGGTGCAGGGTCACGACCGGCGGCAGACCGAGTTCGAACGCCGTGTCGATCATCGCCGGTAGTGGGCGAGTTCGGCCCCGAGACCATGCCGGGGGCGGGCTCGATACGGGCCCACTCGATGCCGAAGCGGTAGGCGTTGAGCCCGGCGTCCGCGAGCAGCCGCATGTCCTCGCGGTACCGGTGGTAGCTGTCGCAGGCGTCGCCGCTGCGCTCCATGCCCGGGATGAGTCCTTCGTTCGCCCAGAAGTCGCTGTTGAGGTTGTTGCCTTCGATCTGGTGCGGTGCCGTGGATGCGCCCCAGAGGAATCCGGGAGCGCGTTCGGTCATCGTCGAGTGCCTTCCCTACGCCAACAGTTACCATGCGGTTGGTTTTCGCTGGCGACGGGGGTGCTTACGCCTGCTTGGCGACGGCCGGGTCAATCATGGTCAGCCGCTCGTCTGCATACCCGGATACCCGGATACCCGGCCTCGCGGTCAAGCGATGCTGCTGTTGCCCGGAGGGCGACGGAGCAGATGCAGACAGACGACCGAGGCGATGACGGTCCGCCGCTCCGAGGCGTCCAGGCCGGAGGCTGTTTCGACAACGTACTGCTGCAACCCGATCCACGCGTCGTGGGTACTCGCAGTGACCCGGCCGAAGACCTCCGCTGCCGGACTGCGATGCGGATCGCTCTCCGTGAGTTGCCATTCGGTGGACAGATGACCTCGCCGCGTGAGGAGGAGCCGGCGTCCTTGCTCCGTCCCGAGGGTCAGCTGCCAGGTCTTGATGAAGCGTTCGGCACCCGCGGTGCCGACCTCCCGGCCCGTGTCGTCGGTGAACCGGAACTCCGCCGGCCCGAACCGCTCGATACGGACGAGGCACTCGCCGGACACCTTCGCGAGGAGGGCGTGCGTGTCGTCGGTGTGTGTGACGTCGGCGAGCAGGGTCCCCTCCACGGTCGAGACGGCCAGAGCCGGTCCCGTGTACCTGCGCCACCGCGAACGCTTCGGCTGCCCCACGACGACGGCTTCCCGTGCGAACAGATCGGCTTGCGCCGACGGTCTTCCGTCCCCCGTCACGTTTTCCCCTTTGAACGAGTACGTTCACTGTGACCGACAACGCGTCCTAATCCCATCCCCGTGACCGCGGTTCGGTGAGTCCGCGCGCTTCAGCCCGAGCCGACGGGTGTCGCCATGGGTACGCCGTCGCCCGGATGCTATCCGGCCTGTTCGCGTCGCGCGGTGGCGAACCGGCGTTGGTACGCGGCGGGGCTGATGGACAACTCCCGGGCGAAGACGCGGCGCAGGCTTTCGTAGCTCGGGAAACCGGCCATGGACGCCGCCTGCGTGGCGGTGTACCCCTGGTCCAGAAGGGACTTCGCGATGTCGAAGCGGATCGACTCGACGTACCGGGCCGGCGTGGTGCCCAGCTCCTCGCGGAACAGCCTGGTGAGGTGCCGCGTACTGACGTTGAGCCGTCCGGCCAGTTCGGCCAGGGAGTAGGGACCGGCGGGGGCCGCCGTCACCAGGTCGACGACCCTGCGCAGGGCGGGCGACCGGGCCGGTGGGCCCTGCAGGGGAGCGGAGAACTGCGATTGGCCGCCCGCCCGATGCAGGTAGACGACCAGCGAGCGGGCCACCTGCCGGCTGATGTCGGGACCGTGGTCCTCCTCGACGAGAGCGAGCGCGAGGTCGATGCCCGCTGTGACGCCCGCCGACGTGTAGACGGTGCCGTCGCGCACATAGATGGCGTCGGGCTCGACGTGGGCCTTCGGGTGCCGGGCGGCGAGTTCGCCGGTGATCTTCCAGTGGGTGGTCGCCTGTCTGCCGTCGAGAAGGCCCGTGGCGCCGAGGACGAAGGCACCGGAGCACACCGAGGCGACTCGGCCGGCGCGGGCCGCCAGATCCCTGGCCGCTTCGGCGAGTTCGCGCGTGACGGGGGTCCTGGGATAGACGTCTCCGCCCGGGATCAGGAACGTGTCGGGGTCCGGCTGCGTGATGGCGCTGCCGTCGACGGCGATCCGCATGCCGATCGACGAGGTGACGTCGGTGCCCGTCGTCGACACCAGGGCGATCCGGTAGTCGGCGCCGAGCAGGTTCGCCTCCCCGAACACCTCGGCGGGACCGGCGACGTCCAGCAGCTTGACGCCGTCGTAGACGAGGACGGCCACCCGATGCGGGCCGGTGCTCACGGGCCCACCCTGGGATGACCGGATTCGAGGGGTTCATGGCCGGACGGAGGCGGCGCCGCGGACCGTGTGGTGGGCACTGTGGAGAACGAACGCAAGGTCCCCTCGTAGTGCATCGCATCGGAAAGCAGGGACGTCATGACGGACATCATCGCAGGAGTGGAGATACCCGAGACATCGGCTGTCGTGGAGGCAACGGAATTTCTTCGTGAGAGGACGAACCCCCTGATCTTCCACCACTCGCGGCGGGTATTCCTCTTCGGCTCTCTGCACGCGCGGGAAAGGGACCTTCGGCCCGATCCCGAGTTGCTCTACATCTCGGCGATGTTCCATGACGCGGGCCTTGTGATCCCGTTCTCCGAGACACAGCAGCGCTTCGAACTGGACGGCGCCGATCATGCACGGAGGTTCCTGCTCGACCACGGGTTTTCCGACAGCGCCGCCGAGGTGGCCTGGAAGGCGATCGCCCTGCACACGACACCGGGGATTCCAAGCCGTATGGAACCCGAGGTCGCCGCGACGAACTACGGCGTGCTGACCGACGCGATCGGCTGGGGGATGGACAGGCTGGAAGTCGACCAGATGGACGAGATCGTCGCCGTTCACCCGCGGGGCGATTTCAAGAAGGAATTCCTGCAGGCATTCGTCGACGGCCTCAAAGACCGCCCCGACACCACCTACGGAACCGTCAACGCGGATATTCTCGAACACTTCGTTCCTGGTTTTCGCCGTGCGTCCATGGTGGAGCGCGTCCTCGACGCTCCCTGGCCACGATGACCGGGCAGCCGCCGGGATCGAGTCACAAGACCCACCGAGAAGGGAACACTCATGCGAGCCACCACTGTCCGGGATCGCAAGGCCGGGCTCACGGGGCTGACCCTGGAGGATCTTCCCCACCCCCACGCCGCCGAGAACGATGTCATCGTCCGGGTGCACGCCGCCGGCTTCACTCGAGGCGAGCTCGACTGGCCCGCGACCTGGACCGACCGTGCCGGCCGCGACCGTACGCCGAGCGTGCCCGGCCACGAGGTCTCCGGCGTGGTGACGGAACTCGGGTACGGGACCACCGGCCTCACCGTCGGCCAGCGAGTCTTCGGACCGACCGACTGGACCCGCAACGGCTCACTCGCCGAGTACGTCGCAGTGGAAGCCCGCAATCTGGCCCCGCTCCCCGCCGACGTCGACCACACGGCGGCCGCCGCACTGCCGATCTCCGGACTGACCGCCTGGCAGGGCCTGTTCGACCACGCCCGTCTCACCACCGGCCAGACCGTCCTGGTCCACGGCGCCGCCGGCGGCGTCGGCTCGATCGCCGTCCAGCTCGCTCACGAAGCGGGAGCCCGCGTGGTCGGCACCGGCCGCTCCGCCGATCGGGACACCGTCCTTGACCTGGGCGCGCACGCGTTCCTCGACCTGGAGGCCGACCCGTGGGAAGACACCGGCCAGGTCGATGTCGTGTTCGACGTGATCGGCGGCGACATCCTCGACCGCTCGGCCGCCCTCGTGCGCCCCGGCGGCACGCTCGTCAGCATCGCCCATCAGCCCACCGTGCGCCCCGACGGCGGACAGGCTGTCTTCTTCGTCGTGGAACCCGACCGCATACGTCTCGCCGACCTCGCCCGGCGTCTGCGGGACGGCCGACTGCGGGTGCGTGTCGGTGCGGTGCGGTCGCTCGCCGACGCACCCGCCGCCTTCACGTCGCGACAGCGTGTCCCGGGCCGCACGATCATTCGGGTCACCGAGGACTGACAGCGGGAGGGGCGACGTAGCCGGCGGCGTCCAACGGTACGGCCACTCCTGCCGCAGCACTCGGGAGCTTGCCGCCGGGTCGGACACGCCTGAACGGAAGGACGTGTCCGACCCGGCGAGTGTCACTCGCCGGGGTGAGCCAGCTCGATGTCGTGGCTTTCCACACCGGAGCCGTGCACGGTCACCTGGGTGGCCTTCGGCGAGTAGCCGGCCGCCGTGACCGTGTACTCGCCGCCGTCGAGGTCGGTGAAGGCATAGCCGCCGTCCTCGCCGGTGGTCGCGGTGGCCACCACGTTGCCGGCCGTGTCGATGAGCGTGACCCGCGCATCGTTCAGCGGTCGGCCCGCGGCTTGGACCAGGCCCCGCACATGCAGGCCGGGGGAGAGTTCGACCTCGGTCCTGGTGACGCCCTGCGCGGCGATCTCGACGGGCAGCGCGATCGGCCGGTAGCCGGCCGCGGTCACCGCAAGGGTCAACGGGCCGGGCACCAGCTCGGCGAAGCCGAAAGTGCCGTCCGTGTCCGTCGGCCCGGCGGCGAGCACATCGCCGCGCACGTCGGCCGCGACCACCATGGCACCGGCGACCGGCTTCCCGAGGTCTGCCGACCTGACCGTGCCGACCAGACCGCTGGTGCCGGAGAGCAGGATGTCGTACGAGACCGGCTCGCCGCCGACCACGATCGTGGACGCCTGCGGCCGGTAGCCCTCGGCGGAGGCGATGAGCACGTAGCTTCCCGCGCCTGGCGCGTCCACCGCGTACGCACCGTCCGAGTGGGCCACCATGCGGCCCACCTGCCGCCCGGCCGGCGAGATCAGGGTGATGACCGCCCGCGGCACGGGTGCCGACTCGGCGCCGATGACGTGCCCGCTGACCGGGACGCCGGCGGAGGTCCGGACGGCGGCTGGGCTCGGCGCGTTCACGTCGTGCCCGGTGTTCTCTTGGGGCCCGTCCTCCCGGCCCCGGAGGCCGAACGCAGCCAAGGCAGCGCCCACGAGGGCGAGGATGCCGGTGACCAGGACGGCGGTGTGGACGCCGTTCATGAAGGCGGTGTGGCTGCCCTCCACCACGGCCGCCCTGAGCTGTGCGGGCATCGCGTCGGAGACCGGAGCGACGCCCATCGCGACCGCGTCCTTCGCCTCCTCGAAGCGAACGGCCGCCGCGTGGGGCACGCCGGCGTCGGTCAGTGAGTCCGTGAGCGTGGAGCCGACGCGGCTGCTGATCAGGGAGACGAGCACCGACGTGCCGAGCGCGCCGCCGACCTGGAGCGAGGTGGCCTGGAGGCCCCCCGCGATACCGCCGTCCTTGACGGGGGCGTTGCCGACGATCGCATCCGAGGACGCGGCCATCACGATGCCGACGCCGAGACCGAGCGCGACGAACGGCGGCCACATGGCGGCGTACGAGGAATCGGCGCTCCACGCCAGCATCGTGAACGCGGCGCCGGCCTGGAGCACCATCCCGAGCGGCATGGTCAGACGCGGGCCGAACTTTTCGGTGAGCTTCGCGCCGAGCGGCGAGGCCACCATGGAGGCGAGGCTGAGCGGCAGGGTGCGCACCCCGGACTCGACGGGCGTGAAACCGTGCACGTTCTGCAGGTACAGCATCACGAAGAAGATCGCGCCGAGCAGGACGAAGAAGTTCAGCGCGGTGACGAACACACCGATGGTCAGGGCCGGGTTGCGGAACAGTCGCATCGGCAGGAGAGGGTGCGCGACGCGGGTCTCGTACCAGCCGAAGAGGACCAGGACGACGACACCGCCGACGATCGCGCCGAGCGTGCCGGCCGAAGTCCAGCCCCACGTCTCGCCCTTGACGACGCCGAAGACGACGGCGATCAGTCCGAGCGCGAGCAACACGACACCGGGCACGTCGAACTTCTCGCTCGCCGCCGCCTCGTTCCTGGACTGCGGCAGCACCACGAGACCGAAGACCAGGGCGATCACGCCGATGGGGGCGTTGATGTAGAAGACGGACTCCCAGTTGACGTGCTGGACGAGCAGTCCGCCGACGATCGGGCCGAGCGCGGTGGCGACGGACGAGATCATCGCCCAGATGCCGACCGCCATGCCGAACTTCTTCGGCGGGAAGACCGCACGCAGCAACGCCAGGGTGTTGGGCATGAGCATCGCGCCGAAGAGGCCCTGCAGGGCCCTGAAGGCGATGACACCCTCGACCGATCCGGCGAGGCCGATCGCGACGGACGCGAGGGTGAATCCGACGACGCCTACGAGGTAGACCGTGCGGCGTCCGAAGCGGTCGCCCAGCTTGCCGCCCAGGATGAGGGCGGCGGCGAGGGCGAGCAGGTAGGAGTTGGTGACCCACTGCAATTCGGCGGTGGTGGCGCTCAGGTCGCGGGCGATCTCGGCGTTGGCGATGGAGACGACGGAACCGTCGAGCCCGACCATGAACAGGCCGAGCGCGACGGCGATCAGCGTCAGCCAGGGGTTGGCGCGAAGACCGCGGGGGTGGGGGTCGGACACGGGCGTGGGCGCTGTGGAAACAGCGGTGACAGGCATGTGTGAGCTGTCCTCGGGACGTACGGCGCGCGTCTGGGGCGCGTGGACATGTGGGGGCGGGCTGCGTGGGGGAGCTGTGTACGGGCGCAGCACACCGGGCCCTGCCGCAGCGGCGGCAAGGGCAGGAGGCGTACGGGGAGCCGGACCGGACGGACGGTCAGGCGGAGTGGTCGCGCAGGCGCCGGGTGAGAGCCTCGAGGGCGCCGAGCGCCGAGCCGAGGGCGTCGCGGTCGCCGTCCGTGAGGGTGCGCAGCGCGGCAGCGAGCTGTCGCGCCGCGACGTCCTCGGCCTGGGCGATGCGCTGACGCGCCTTGGCGGTGACACGCAGGTGCGCGACGCGCCGGTCGGTATCGTCCTGGTGGCGTTCCAGCAGGCCCGCATCGGTGAGGCGGGTGACCAGGGCGCTGACGTTGTTCGGCATCATCCGCAGCGCGTCCGCCGCTTCGTGGACGGTCGCGCCGGCGTGCTCGGCGACGTACTGGAGCAGGGCCAACTGCCGCTCAGGAAGGCTGAGATGGGGCAGTCGCCGGTCGATGCTCTGTTTGACGTACCGGTTCAGCGTGGGCAGGCACGCCACGAGGCCCGCGGCCACCTGGTCGACGCCCTGGCTCGGAGGAGCCTCACTGATTCCGGTCACGACTCCAAGTTACCTATGAAAAGAAACCTATGTCAAAATACTAAATCGCGGCTGACCGTCAGACGGTGGCGGTCGGCGGGGTCCATCGGCGGGTACGGGGCACCGCGCCGGTGATGCCGTAGTCCTTCTTGAGCGTCTCGGGGATCGCGTAGTGCATGACGCGTCCACGGGTGAGGGAGGACAGTTCGAGGACCGTGGTGAGGTGGCCGAGGCGGTCCAGGGCCCAGGCGCCCAGCGGGGAGCGGTCCTCGATGGTCTCCAGGACGCCGAGGAGGTGGGGCACGGCTTTGACGACGGTGTCCCACGAGGTGCGCGGCACGTGGAGCCAGTCGGCGCAGGTGTCGCCGATGAGGTGGCGGATGAGGGCCGAGACGATGGGGTCGAAGAAGGTGCCGGGCACCACCTCCTCGTAGAGGTCGATCAGCTGCTTGGTCAGATGGGCACCCTCCTCGGAGGGGCCCATGTGCCGGACCATGTACAGGTCGAGGAACTGGCGGGCCTCGTCGAGGGTTCGGGGGACGGCGTCCTGGTCGACGCCCAGCATGGCGCCGACGACGCGCCACGCGTAGTAATACGCCTCCGCGCCCTCGGTCGACATGTGGATGCCGAGGCGGTGCAGGCTGTCCAGGACGAGCAGGGAGAAGAACATCTGCCCGCCGATCATGTCCTCCTGACAGATCGGCGTCCCGAGGGCTGCGGTGTCCCAGCTGTTCTCGCGGGTGAGGTGGTGGCGGATGGAGGCGTGCAGGAGACGGACCTTCTGGGCGGCCGGGATGAAGCGGCTGCCGGCCTCGAAGGCGTCGGGCTGCATCAGATGGACGGTGAACTGTCCGGTCTCCGCCATCCGTTTGGACGGGTACTTCAGGCCGTGACTGGCCGACAGCAGTTTCGCCACGTGCGGGACGACGTAGCAGGCCGGCATCGAGGCGAAGGACAACGCGGTGGAGATGTGCACGTTGTTGTCGATGAAGAACAGCCGGGCCCTCTCCATCTCCGCCCAGTCCACCCACGACGGCGGAGTGCGGGTGGATTCGAGGTACTCCCGCGCGACATCCGGCAGACCCTCCGGCAGGGGAGCCCCGGCCGTGGAGACGTACCGCATCAGCGTGTTGAACGTGCCTACCTCCCCGCGTGCGAAGAGCTCGGCGACGGTGGCATCGGCGAGTTCGTCCCCGGTTCGCCGCAGGGCGTCCAGCGATGCGTCGGTGTAGGCCAAGGCAGGGTTCCTCGTCTTCCTCTGGAACGTTCACGACAGGCGGGGTCAGGGGAGGGGGCAGGGCTCGCGCCGGATGCGAGCGGTCTGCATACGGGCGGTCAGGACAGGCGTACCGCCGCGGAATGAGCCAGCGCGGTCAGTCCGCCGACGGCGTACGCCGGGAGATCCAGTTCGTGCAGGACGCCGAGAGCCTCCTCGACCCGTGCCCCGATCATGCTCTCGATGCGGTCGGGCGCCTTCAGTCGGCGCATCACCTCGCGCACCGTGTCCAGCCCCTCCCCGTCCAGGTCGTCGCGGCCCAGCAATGCGTGCAGCAACTCCCGTTCCGCGTCGTCGGCGAGACGCCATGTCTCCGCCAGCAGCGCGGTGGGCCGTCGGCCGCGCACATCGTCGGCGTTGGCCTTGCCGGTGAGCTCGGGGTCTCCGAACAGTCCGAGCAGGTCGTCCCGCAGCTGGAACGCCTCGCCCAGCGGCAGTCCGTACGCGGAGTAGCCCTCGCGCAGCCGTACGCTCGCGCCGGCCAGCGCACCACCTATCAACAGGGGCTGTTCGACCGTGTACTTGGCGGTCTTGTAGCGGATCACCTTCAGGGACGCCTCGGTGTCCGGACCGGCGCCGGTACGCAGGATCTCCAGACACTCACCCGCGATCAGCTCACGGGCCATCACCGCCCACAACGGGCGGGCCCGGACGAGATACGCGGCGGGCAGACCGCTGGCCGCGAACAACTGCCCGGCCAGCGCCATGAGCAGGTCTCCCACCAGCATCGCCAGGGACCGCCCGGCGGCATCGGCGTCGGGACGATCCCCTATGGCCTCGCCCAGGGCGACGTGGGTCGTGGGCCGGCCGTGCCGCAGCGGGCTGTCGTCGATGAGGTCGTCGTGCACGACCGCGGCGGCATGCACCAGTTCCATCGAGGCGGCCGCCCGCACCAGCGCGTCGCTGTCCGGCTGCCCCACCGCCCGCCACCCCCAGTAGCAGAACGCCGCCCGCAGCCGCTTGCCGTGCGCCACCGCCGCCTCCAGCCTCTCGGCCACGGCGGCGAGCATCGGATCGACGGCCGCGAACTCGTCGGCCTCCCGGGCGACGAACCGCCGCAGCACCTCGTCCACGCGAGCCTTGAACAGGGTCGGCTCCCACCGCTCAGACGCCACCGGCGGCCTTCCGGGCGAGGGCGCGCTGGGCGAGGATCTCCAAGTGGGCCGGGGGCACTGCCGCATACCGGTCCAGCACCAGACGCCCACGCGCCACGAGCTCGCGCTCCGCCTCCCCGGCCAGCTCGGTGGCGTCCGACCGGCGCAACAGGCCTCGTACCGTCCCCAGGGCCGAACCCACTGTGCTCACCGCGAGATCGGCCAGTCCGGCAGCCAGCAGGAGTGCCTGGCTGTCGCTGTTCCTGCCTCCGTGCAGTTCCGCATCTCGCGTCACGCCGTCTCCCTCGTCCGTCGTACGGCCAGGCGGCCCTGGGCGCGCACCGCCCTTGCGAGCATCGCGGCACACAGGACGCGACCGTGGAAGAACTCACGATCGGGTGATCTCGTCGCTCTCCCGTGCGGATCAGCGGTTCGTTCCGAAGGGACCTCTCAGCGGCGCGTGCTTCCGCCGTCCGCGACGACGATCTGCCCCGTGATGAACGCGGAATCGTCGGAGGCGAGAAATGCCACGACACCCGAGACGTCGGCCGGCATCTGCACCCGCTTGATGTCCTGCATCTGCACGGTCTGCTCGAAGAAGAACTCGTTCGTCTTCCCCGCGGCTGTGGCCGTCCGGACCAGGCTCGCCGCGACGCCGTTGACGGTGATGTGGTGAGCGGCGAGGTTCGCCGCCAGGACGGAGGTGAGTCCGTTCAGCGCGCCCTTGGCGGAGACATAGGAGACGAAGGGCGGCGGCGGAGTCCAGTAGCTCGACGACGTGATGTTGATGATCCGTCCCGCCCCGGACTCCTTGAGATCCGGCAGGAACGCCCTGGAGGCCAGGAAGGGACCGTCCACGTTGACGGCGAAAGTACGACGCCACTCGTCGAAGGTCACGTGGTCGATGTCGGCGAGCAGAACGACGGCCGCGTTGTTCACCAGGATGTCGGCCGCGCCGAGTTCACGTCGGACGCGGGCGGCGAACTCCTGGACCGCGTCCTCGTCCGAGACGTCGACCTTGTCGCTGAAGAACCGCTGACCGGTCCGCGTGACGAGGTCCCGCGTCTCGTCGGCCGGATCGATGTCCGCTACGGCGATGTCCGCGCCCTCCGCCGCGAGCCTGCGGGCGATCTCCTGCCCGATGCCCGTACTGCCCCCGGTCACTACGGCGATCCTGCCCGTCAGTCTCCCAGCCATGTGTCACCACTCCCTCCGGGCGGCCACGGCATGGCCGTCCTGCAGGGATGGTGCGCTTCGGGACCGCGGATCAGCGGCGGCTTGTCCGTCCAATGAACATGACCGTTGAGCGTGACGGGGGTCACTCCTAGCTTGACGCTGCTCGGCCGGTCGCCATCGCGCCGAGCAGCCTTCTGAATCAGGTCCGGTGGATGGGCGACGCGGAGACACTCCGCGAGCTCAGAGGCGGTACGGCAGCGGTGTTGCCGGGATGACCGCGACAACAAGCACCCACAGCAGGGTCCGGCAGCGGACGCCGGTTCCCGCAGCAGCGCTTCGCACCAAGGAGTCGTCCATGGTCCAGATCGATTCACCCAAGGCGGCAGAGGGAGAGGGGGGCAGATACACCCTGACCCCGGGCACCCTGGCCGCGGTGGTCCTCGCCGTGTGCCTCGCGCAGATGGCCCTTGCCGTCCCCTCGCTCATCAACGGGCTGATCCAGCAGGACCTCGCGCCGTCCTCGGCCCAACTGACATGGGTCACCGACGCCTTCATGCTTCCCGTGGCCGCACTGGAACTGGGCTTCGGCGTGTTCGGTGACCTGTTCGGCCGTAAGCGTCTGCTCGTGGGGGGCGCCGCGCTCATCGCGGTCGGCTCGACGCTCGCGGTCCTGGTGCCGGGTTCGGGATACTCGACCGACACCCGGGTGTCGTTGTTGATCCTCGCCCAGGTTCTCAGCGGCATCGGGGCCGCGGCCATCTTCCCGACGAGCCTCGCCATGGTGGCGGCCGGCACGCACACCACCGCCACCCGCGCGCGGGGCGTGGCGGTCTGGGCCGCCGCGCTGTCGATCGGCGGCTTCCTCGGACCGCTGCTTGCAGGCCTCTCCACCAAGATCCACAGCGGCTGGGCCGGGAACGCGAACTGGCGCTGGGCCTACGTCGGTGTCCTGGTGATCGCCGCGGTGAGCGCCCTGTTGTCGCTGGCCTTCGCCCGCAACTCCTCCGCGCCCGAGGGCCGGTCCCTCGACTGGCCGGGGCAGATCACCTCCGCACTCGGCCTGTTCGCTCTCCTCTACGCCGTGATCCAGGGCTCCGAGAGCGGCTGGGGAAGCCCGCAGATCGTCATCGCGTTCCTCGCCGCGGCCCTGCTCCTCGTGCTGTTCGTCTTCGTGGAGAACCGGGCGGACGCGCCGCTCCTTCTCCTGAGCGTGTTCAAGAACCGGGCGTTCGCCGTGAACTCGGTGGTCACCGTGATCGGGATGTTCGGCTTCCTCGCGATCATGTACTCCACCAGTATCCGCCTCACCGTCGTCCAGGGAATCAGCCCGCTGAAGGCCTCCGTCGCCTACCTCTTCTTCGGCGGCATCGGCCTCGTTCAGCTGCCCCTCACCTCCAAGCTGCTCGAGCGGTACAACCCCCGGTGGGTGCTCTTCACCGGCCTGGTCCTCATCGGCTCCAGCGGGCTGTGGTTCGCGGGCGTTCCGACGAGCGATCGGACAATTACCGCCATCGTCGGCCCGTTGATCCTCGCCGGCGTCGGTTCGGCACTCGCCTTCGCCGCCATCAGCGCGGTCGCGGTCAACACGCTGCCCAACCACCTCGCCGGCATGGCCAGCGGTGCCACGAGCACATTCCGGGACCTCGGGTTCGCGCTCGGCCCCGCGATCATGGGCGCTGTCGCGCTGAGCCAGGCCGCCAAGGAAATCTCCCGCAACCTGGCCGACAATCCCGGCCTGAGCAAGGCTTACGCGGCATTCCAGGCCGCCCCGGCCCATGCTCCCGCGGATCAGAAACCGCAGTTGGAGGCGGCGGTGCACGCCGTGGGTTCGGGCCCGCTCGGCGCCAACTCGGTGCCGGGCAGCATCACTTCGCCGGACGGTCACGTCATCCCCTTCAACCCGCTCAAGGACGTCGCTTTCCACGCCCTCAGCAGCAGTTACTCCCTGGCCTTCGTCCTCGGTGGCGTGGCCGCCCTGGTGGCGGCGGCGCTCACCCTCGTGGGCGGGCCCGGCGGTGTGGACCAGGCGCATCTCGACGACGACCCGCACACCCTCGACGGCTGACCGCCCTACGAACACGCCGGCGCCGGGACAGCCGGAGCGCTCGCCGCGACTCCTCGAAAGCGATGGTTGCGGCGGGCCACGGCGTACGAAAGACAACGATCAACAGACACACTCGGACGGGAGTCGCACGATGACCACGACACACCCGGGGACGAGCAGGAACGACGTCCGGAAGCCGGCCACGGTCGCCGAGGCGGAGGACGCGTGGTTCGTCGCGATCACGAAAGGCGACGAGGAACAGCGTGCGGGTGCTTCCTCGGCTACAACGCGTCCATGGGAGCCACCGTCGAGGCCGAGAGCAGCGAGGTGACCTGTCGGGAGCGGGGCGGACGAGCCATCGTGACGTGCTTCCAGAGGATGCGCATCCGGCGCCTTCCCGACCTGCCGCCGTTCCTGGTCCAGGCCGTGGCCACCCGGGTGTGGTTCTCGACCGACGAGGGACGGCGCCCGGGCCACATGCAGCTCTCCCGGCGGCAACCGTCGGCATGACGCGCATGACGTGCCGGTTTCCCCGCCCCGCGAGAGGTCACGAGGTGCGAATCGGGATGCCCGGCCGCCAGCCGAGACTCCTGGACAACCCCAGTCCGCTCGCGACCAGCGAGGGAACGGCCGCCTGCAGTTTGATCGAGCCCGCGGCCACCACGACGGACAGCGCCGCGACGACTTTGCCGTGGCCGTCGACGATGCGCGTCGCGACCGACTCGGCACCTTGGCTCAGCTCTTCCTTGACGACAACCGTTCCGGTCGAGCGACAGGACGCGAGCTGGCCACGGAGTTCGGCCGGGTCCACGATCGTTCTGGGAGTGAAGCGTCGCAGTCTTCCGGCCAGCACCTCGTCGATGAACGCCGGGCTGCTGTGGCTCAGCAGTACCTTGCCGACGCCTGAGCAGTGCAGGGGCAGCTGGCCGCCGATCTGTGACGTCAGACCGACGGCGTTCACGGCCGACAAGCGCTCGATGATCACGGCCTGGTCGCCCTGGAGCACAGCCAGCTGCACATGCTGGCGAAGCGCCGTGTACAGGTCCTCCACGAACGGCTGCGCGGCGCTGCGCAGCGTCTCGGCACGTGGTGCGAGGGTCCCGAGGCGCCACAGCGGCAGGCCGATCGCGAACCGGTTGTCGCTGGTCCGTTCCAGCGCGCCCGCCTCCACGAGTTCGAGCGTCAGGCGCCTGGCCGTGGCGTGCGGCATGCCCGTGCGCCGGACCAGGTCGGCGAGGGTCAGCTCGGTGTTGTGGGGGTCAAAGGCGAACAGCAGATCCCAGAGCCGGGAGCTGACAGTGCGTCCTGGCTCGTTCGCACGAGGCATGGGCCTCTCCTTCATCCTGCGTGGCGCCGGTGACTCTACCTCCAATGTTCGTTGGATGGATGAAGCTGTTCTTTCAGCGCGTACTTTGCCGAACTCTTGCAGGCAGCCAGTCACCACCTCGACAGAGGCCAACGGGAGTGAAAGAGCATGATGACTACGGAAGCAGGCCCCAGGATCGCCATCCTCGGCGGCGGCATCGGAGGCCTCGCCGCCGCGGCCTTCCTCCGCGACAAGGGCTTCCACAGTGACGTCTACGAGCAGGCCGCAGCCCTCACCGAGGTCGGCGCCGGCCTGGTGATCGCCCCCAACGCCGCCCGCCTGCTCCGGCGTCTCGGCGTGCTGGACCGGTTCATCGAGCGCGCGGTCCAGATGGAGGTCGGGTGGGAGTTCCGGCGCTGGGAGAACGGCACCGTCCTCTCCGCGGAGAACCTCCAGAAGGAGTGCAAACGCCTGTACGGCGAGCACACCTACACCGCCCATCGCGCCGACCTGCTGAATGCCCTGAGGTCGGCCGTCCCCGAGGACTCGCTCCATCTCGGCAGGCGCTGCGTCGCGGTCGAGTTCGAAGGCGACCAGGCGGTGCTCCGGTTCGAGGACGGCGAAACCGTTCGCCCGGACATCCTCATCGGTGCCGACGGAGTCCACTCACGGGTCCGCAGCGCGATCATCGGGCCGACTCAGACCAGGGAGTCGGGCATCTGCGCCTTCCGGGCCCTCGTGCCGGCGAAGGAGGCCCCCGACTTCGCCAGACGGCGCGCCCAGACCCTCTGGATCGGCCCCGACCGCCACCTCGTGCACTACCCGGTCTCCGGCGGCGACTACGTCAACCTCGTGGCCTTCGCCCCGGCCGGGGTGAGCAGCGTCGAGTCGTGGACGGCCACCGCGACGCTCGGGGAACTGCTCGACGAGTTCGCCGGCTGGGATCCGCGTCTGGTGGATCTGATCAGCGCCGCAGACACGCCGGGACGCTGGGCGTTGCTCGACCGTGAGCCGCTGGATCACTGGAACCGCGGAAACGCGACCCTGCTGGGTGACGCCGCCCACCCGATGTTCCCGTTCTTCGCCCAGGGCGCCGCCCAGGCGATCGAGGACGGCGCCGTCCTGGCCCTCTGTCTCGCGGAGGACCCGGACGACCCGATCGCCGCGCTGGGGCGCTACGAAGGGCTCCGTCGACACCGCACGGCACGCCTGCAGGAGATCTCCCACGCACGGTCCCACATCAACCACCTTCCGGACGGCCCCGAGCAGCAGGCCCGCGACCTGGCGTACTCGCAGGCCGACCCGCTCAGGGCCAACGGCTGGATCTACGAGTACGACCCCGAGGTCGCTGTCTCGGCCTCGGTGTGAACCAGCCCCGACGCTCCGGCCCGGCGAAGGCCGACGAGGTCTCGACCTTCCCTGCCGAACAAGGGGATGACCATCCAACGAACACGGCCGTTGCCGTCCCCCGGACCACACCCGAGACTCCGGTACGCACAGCCCGTGACATGGCCCTGTTCCCGATGACTTCTGTCCAATCCCTGAGTACGTCCCGAAGGGCGGATCACCCAATGGCACCCGCAACCGGTAGTGGGCTCGTCGTGCGCACCCTGCAGCGAGCCGGAGTCAACGTCGCCTTCGGCCTGCCCGGAGCACATATCGACGGCATCCTCCAGGACGCCCTGGATGCCAAGCTCCGGGTCGTCGACGTGCGCCACGAGATGAACGCCGGCCATGCGGCCGAGGGCTATGCGCGCGTCACCGGCAACCTGGGGGTCGCCGTCGTCACGGCCGGCGGCGGTTTCACCAACGTCCTGACCTCTGTCGCCAACGCTCATCTGGACCGAACCCCGGTCCTCTACGTCGTGGGTTCCGGGCCTCTTGAGACGGACCAGGTCAACGACCAGCAGGCCGGCTTCGACCAGGTCGCCATGGCAGCCCCGGTGACGAAGTTCGCGCACCGCGTCACCCGGACCGAGCTGATCCCCCGACTGGTCGCCCAGGCGATCCGCATCGCACAGTCGGAGCCCAAGGGCCCGGTCCTCCTCGACATTCCCTGGGACGTCCTGCGCCAGCAGGTCGACGTCGACGATGTCGAGGACTACCGCATCGCGATCGACGGCACCGGCATCGCCCCCGCCGGCGCCGTCGACCGGATCATCGAGGCGCTCGGCGCCGCCCAGCGGCCGATCGCGCTGGTCGGCAAATCCTTCGTCACCGCCGAGGCACGAGCACAACTGCACGAGTTCGCCGCCCGTACGGGAGTGCCCCTCTTCTCCGACTGGGAGGGCCTCGGGGCGATCGCCGGCTCCGAGCAGCACGTCGGTCTCCTGCAGACCCTGGCCACCGTCCCCGAGGACGAGCGGCCAGACCTGGTGCTTCTGCTGGGGCTTCGCTTCGGAATGGCCACCCAGTTCGGTACGGGCCGACTGCTCCCGAAGAGCGCGCGGCTGTTCCAGATCGACCCCGACGGCCGTGAACTGGGCCGTCTGCAGGACGTCGAACTCGGCATCCAGGCCGACCCGATCGGCACGATCGGCCTGCTGAACGAGCGCCTGGGCGACAGCCCCGTGCCCCCAGGACGCGACGCCTGGCTGGGAACCCTGCGCGACATCTCGGCCACCCGGCGATCCGCTCTCGCCGCCGAAACCGAGGAGCACGAGGACGACGCGATCCACCCGTACCTCGCGGCCCGCACGATCGCGGAGAGCGTCCCCGACAACGCCACCGTGGTCGTCGACGGCGCTCTGACCGAGCTGTGGCTCTCCGAGACGATCGCACTCGCGCCGCTGGCCCACTACCTCGGGCACGGCTACCTCAGCGCGATGGGCAGCAATTTCGGTGTGGCCCTGGGAGCGCAGTACGCGACCCCCGACAAGGCGACGATCCTCGTTACCGGCGACGGCGCCGTCGGCTACAGCCTCGCCGAGTTCGACTCTCTCGTCCGCGCGGGACTCCCGGTCGTCGTGATCGTCCTCAACAACCAAGCCTGGGGTGCCACCCTGCACACCCAGCAGTTCTTCTTCGGACAGGACCGCGTCACCAACAACCGCCTGGAGAACGGCTCCTACAGCGGCGTGGCAAGGGCTCTGGGCGCCGACGGCATCGATGTCACAGAACTCGACCAGCTCCGCCCCGCGATCGAGGCAGCCCTCGCGGCCCGCCGGCCGACGTGCATCGACGTGCGCGTGAGCCTCGCGCCCATTCCCCCGGAGGAGCGCGTCCTGAACGGCGGAGCGCCGTTCGGCGGCATCGAGATCGACGCATGAGCCGCCACTCCTGAATTGCCACTCCTGATCCCCCACGAAGGAGAACCATGAACGACACGACTGACGCCGGAAGCAGCGGCGGGGCCGTCGATGACCGGCGTCATCGTTTCCACGGAAAGACCTGCCTCGTCACCGGCGGCAGCAGAGGCCTGGGTCTGGCGGCCGCCCAGGCCTTCGCGCGCGAGGGCGCACGCGTGGTCATCATCGCGCGGGACCCGGAACAGCTGAAGCTCGCGAGCGATCTGATCGGCGAGGGCACGATCGCCGTGGCGGCCGACCTCTCCTCAGTGGCCGGGATAAAGGCCGCCGTCACGGAGGTCGCCGCGCAGGTCGACCACCTCGATGCCGCCTTCCTCAATGCCGGGCAGGCGGGCATCAAGCGCCTCGACGACATGGACGAAGCCACCTGGGACATGGTGTTCGACACCAACGTCAAGGGCTCGTTCTTCCTCATGCAGGGACTCAGGCCCTTGCTCGCTCCCGGCGGGGCCGTCGTCTTCTGCGGCTCGGCGGCCGGGCGGAGGGCCAGCGCGGGAACCGCCGCCTACGGGACCAGCAAGGCCGCCCTCGAGCACTTGACACGCATCCTCGCCGCCGAAGTCATCGGCGACGGAATCCGGGTCAACATCGTCATTCCGGGCGGCATGAACACCGACATCGCCGCCCGCACGACGGGCCTTCCACCCGGCGGAGCCGACGCCTTCCGGGAGCGGGTCAGGCTCAGCACTCCCATGCTCCGAGAAGGAGAACCGGACGAACTCGCCGACGCCGTGCTCTTCCTGGCCTCGTCCGAAGCCAGCTACATCACGGGCGCGGCCCTCCCGGTGGACGGCGGCGCCACCGGCTTCACCCGCCCGCAGGCGTAGAGACGAGCGAGGACGACCACCATGGAGTTTCCCTTCGGCCAGCCGACCGACGCCATCATCCAGTTCGCGTACACGGTCCCCGACCTCACCGCCGGGATGCGCTGGTGGACCGCCGAACTCGGCGTCGGCCCCTGGTTCGTGAACGAGAGGATCGGCGGCGAGGGCTCCACCTACCGCGGTGAGCCGGGGAAGGCCGAGTTCACCCTCGCCCTCGCCTTCTCGGGGCACATGATGGTCGAGCTCATCCAGACCCTGGACGACGAACCGTCCATCTACAAGGACGCCTACGAACGCCACGGCCACGGCTTCCATCACGTCGCCAAGGCCGTGCCGAACGTCAGAGACGAGGTCGCACGTCGTGAGGCGAGCGGAGCGTCGGTGCTCTTCCACGATCGTGTCCCGGGGGGTGAGGTCTTCATCCTGGAGGCGGGTGAAGACGCCCCGGGCATGATCGAGTTCGTCGAGGACAACGAGACAACTCGGGGAATCTTCGCATCCGTCTGGCGGGCATCGGTCGACTGGGACGGCACGCGTCCTGTGCGCGACTTCGCGGAGTTGCTGCCCGTCCGGTGACCTCGATGCCCGCATCCACAACGGGTGTCGCGTCGCCGGTGCGGATGGGACTTTCGGCAGTGGTCGGACGGTGCCCGATGTCCGTACCGTCACCTCCGTGGACATTGCAACGATCAACGGTGACACGGTGGCCGGAACTGCCTTACCTCGGCGGGCACTTGACCCCAGGGTCGCTCTCACAGCGGCCACCGGGGTGGCTGCCGGTCTGAGCGTGATGAGCCTGTGGTGGGCTGTCCCGGCTGCCGTCGCCGCGTTCCTGGCAGGACGACGGCCTGGGCGGACGGCGCCGACAGCGCTCGCGCTGGTCGCGATTCTCGCGGCCAGTGTGGTGGCCTTGTCCGTCGTTCCCGCTTGGCTGCCCCTGGCCGGCCGGTTTGTGGCGGTGGTGGTTGCCGCCACGATGCTGCCATGGTTCGCGGGCCGTTTCTGGTGCCAGTATCGGCAGCTTGTCCGGGCCGGGTGGGAGCGTGCCGATCAGCTGCAACGCGAGCAGCAACTGATCGTTGATCAAGCCCGGTTGCGTGAACGGGCGCGTATCGCCCAGGACATGCATGACGTACTCGGCCACGACCTGAGCCTGATTGCCCTGTCGGCCGGCGCACTCAAACTCGCGCCGGACCTTGGGGAACACCACCAGAGGGCCGCAGGGGACATTCGAGCCAGAGCCGCGGCCGCGGTGGAGCGTCTCGGGGAGGTGATCGGTGTCCTGCGGGAGGAGACCGACACAACGGCGATGGCCCCCGGCAACTCCAGCATCACAAGTCTGACCTCCGAGGCTTCCGCTGCCGGCCTCGCGGTGGAGTTGCGCATCGACGGCGAGGCGGACGATCTGCCGCCCGTGGTCGAACGGGCGGCTCACCGGGTCGTGCAGGAGGCTCTCACCAACGTTGCCAAGCACGGGTCCGGTGCGACCGTGACTGTCCATGTGACCCACACGGCAACAGAAACAAAGGTCGTCGTGGAGAACGGCCCGCCCTCGTCTGCGGCCGACCAGCGGCGTCCGCCTCGCAGTGGAGGGCGTGGCCTGATCGGTCTCGAAGAACGTGTGCGGTTGACCGGCGGTTCGTTCGACCACGGTCCGCGCGACGGGGGTTACGCAGTCGTCGCGCGTATCCCGCACACACCCTCGCCACCGCCGCCGCTCGTGCCGTCAGCCTCTCGTGGTGACGCGTTGCCGCAGGAACATCGCCGCGCTCGGCGCCGGGCCGGCCGGGCCCTGGTCGCCGCCGTCATGGTGCCCCTCGTGACGGGAGCATTGCTGAGCGCGGCTCTCATGGGCTGGGAGACGCTGTCGGCGGCACAGTCGGTCCTGGACCCCCGCGACTATGCCCGCCTTCATGTGGGGCAAGATCGTGCCGAGGTGGAGCGTTTCCTGCCGGATCGGCAGACGAACCACCGACCGCTGACTGCCGAGCCGACGGGAGACGGCACAACGTGCGAGTACTACGCGATGACGGCCAACCGGTTCGACGACCGGTCCGGCGACGCCTACCAACTGTGTTTCCGGCAGGGCACCCTGGTGTCCCTGGACACGATCACCCCGTGAGCGTTCGATGATCCGGGTGCTGATCGCCGACGACGAGCCGATGATCCGCGCGGGGGTACGCGCCGTTCTCGCCACGGATCCGGACATCGAAGTCGTCGCCGAGGCCGTCGACGGGCACGACGCCGTGGAACTGGTCCGCCGCCATCGTCCCGCGGTGGCCGTTCTCGATATCCGTATGCCGGGACTCAACGGCATCGACGCCGCCGCGGAGATCCACACCACAATGCCGACCACGAGCGTCATCATGTTGACGACCTTCGGTGAGGACGACTACATCCTCAAGGCGCTCGGTGGTGGTGCGGCGGGCTTCCTGATCAAGTCGGGCGAGCCGGAGGAACTGATCACCGGAGTCCGCGCGGTGGCCGAAGGCGCCGCCTATCTGTCACCGAAGGTCGCGGCCCGGGTCATCGCGCACCTCGCGGCGACGGGCGTGGGCACCCTGGCCGGTCGGCGTTCCGCCGCCCGGCATCGGGTCGCCGCCCTCACCACCCGGGAAAGGGAGGTACTTGCCTTTGTCGGAAGCGGCCTGTCCAACGGGCAGATCGCCCGGCGGCTCCACGTGGTGGAGGGAACGGTCAAGGCCCATGTGAGTTCCATCCTGGCCAGGCTGGGCGTCGACAACCGGGCCGCCGCCGCGGTGGTGGCCCACGAGGCCGGGATCATTCCGCCTCAGCCTTCCCAGCCGTGATGCCGCCACCTGGGCAACGGGCAGGAGCGCGAGCAGCACCGCCGCCACGACAGCGCCGCCGAGCGTCGCGCCGGCGAGCACATCGTGCGGGTAATGAACCCCCACCAGCACGCGCAGCAGCGCGGCGGCCCCGGCCACGGGCAGCGTGATCCAGGCGAGGCGGGGCCGCAGCACGGCAAGACCGACGGCCAGGCCGGCGGCAAGGGTGGCGTGGTTGCTGGGGAATGACCAGTCTCCTGGCCCTGGGCATTCCGCGACGGCTTCGGCGCCCGCGTGTACCGCACGGCAAGGACGCTCCTCGTCCACTACGAGCTTCACCGCTTCGCTCACCGCGTACGCAGCGAAGGTGCCGACGCCGGTCAGCACGGACCCGGCAATCCCCCGTGTGTCCTTGCGGCGGATTGCCGTCGCCCACATCCAGGCCAGCAACATGCCGAGGATCACGAGGGTGCCCTCCGTGGCCACTTCCAGGAGGGGGCCCAGCCACGACGGTGCATCCTCCGCCGCCCTGGTCACCGACCGGTACACGGATGCCGAAGCGCCACCCGTGACCTCGACCGGACCGGCCTCGCCCAGCCCGCCGGGGGACAGCCAAGTGACGACTCCCGCACCCACGCCCAGGACGGCCAACGCGCCGAGTGGCCGAACGGCCGGGACTTTCCTTCGCGGTTCTTGTTCCATGAGGCCCGAAGGTAGAAGCGGGGGGCCATGGGGAACGCGGGCCGAACGGCAACTCCGGCCCTTGACGATCGTCAGGGTTGACCGCGACGGTCACAGCGGCAGGCAGGTCATGCGCCTGCGGGGGCAAGGACGATGTCGAAGCGCACTCGGCTCCACGTGCCGTCGAGGACGCGGCCGTCGGGTGTCGGCGTACCGGCGGGCTGCCGCTCGAACCTCTTGATCAGTGAGTCCTTCACGCCGAAGACGGTGTCCTTGCGGCCGATGGGATCGCCCTCGGGGAAGATGTGGGTCACCAGCGTGCGCCCCCCTGCGTGGGACACCATGAAATGCAGGTGGGCGGCGCGCAGCGGTGAGCGGCCGACCGCGTCGAGCATCTTGCCGACGGGTCCGTCGTCGGGGATGGGGTACGGCGTCGGGGTGAGGCCCCAGAAGCGGTAGCCGCCGTCGGCCGCCGAGAAGAGGTGCGCCCGGCCTGCGCGCTTGCCGGCCTCGTACTGCACGTCGTAGAGCCCGTCCTCGTCGGCCTCCCAGACCTCGATGAGCGCACCGGCGAGCGGGGTGCCGTCGGTGTCGGTGACGGTGCCCTCGACCCAGCAGGGCTCGCCGGGGGCACCGAAGGCCAGGTCGTCGCCGAGTTCGATGGCGGGGGAGTCCTCGACGAAGAACGGCCCGAAGACAGTGGCCTCAGTGGCGCCCTTGTAGGCCTGGTTGTTGACGTTGATCGTCTGCATGCTCGCGCCGAGGGTGTCGGAGAGCAGGATGAACTCCTGCCGGACCTCGTCGGTGATGTGGCCGGCCTTGGTGAGGAAGTCGATCGCCGTCCCCCACTCCTCCTCGGTCAGCCGGACCTCGCGGATGAAGGAGTGCAGGTGCTTGACCAGGGAGGTCATCAGATCCTGCAGCCGCGGGTCCTGGCAGGCGTCGAAGGAGGCCACGACGTTGTCGACGAGCTGCTGCTCGACCGCCCGCTGCTCCGGCGACACCTCGCGGTAGATCGCGCCGTGAGCACCGGCCTGGGCCGAACCGGGGTTGACGTAGGTAGCCATGACGGCCTCCTTCAGTTGATCGGGTCGCCGGCCCACGCCGCTGTCAGCAGGGCGGTCAGGTTCTCGTCGGTGACGGTGGCCGGGTTGTTGTCGGGGATCGCCTTCGTGATCGGCCCCAGCGCCTTGGCGATGCCGTCCTCGGGCATGCCGTAGTCGCGCAGTGCCCTGGGCGCGTCGAGCACCTCGCGCAGGGCGGCCAGTCCGGTGTCGGCCGTCCGGGAGCCGAATGCCTGGGCGATACGGGCCTCCGCCTCGGGAGCGTGCGGGGCGTTGAAGGCCAGCACGTAGGGCAGTACGACCGCGTGGGTCTGTGCGTGCGGGAGGTTGAACATGCCGCCGAGGACATGGCAGATCTTGTGATGCATCCCGGAGCCCGCCGAGGCGAACGCGACAGCGGCGAGGTAGGCGCCGTACAGCGTCTGCTCGATGCCCTCGACGCCGGTCGAGTCGTCGGCCACCGCCGGCAGCCCGGTGGCGAGTGCGCGGATGCCCTCCTGTGCCAGCGCCCGGTCGATCGGGTCGGCACGCGGTCCCCACATCGAGTCCACGCAGTGCGCCATCGCGTTCAGGCCGCTGGCGACGGTCATCTCGCCGGGCAGGGAGGTGAGCAGAGCGGCGTCATAGACGACCGATGCGGGCAGCACCTTGTCGTCCACGCCGGTGGTCTTGGTCTCACCTTCGGTCAGTCCCCACACGTTGGTCGCCTCGGAGCCCGCGTAGGTGGTGGGTACGGCGACGATCGGCAGCCCTGTGGTCAGCGCCACGGCCTTCGCCAGCCCCGTGGTCGAGCCGCCGCCGACGCTGACCAGGATGTCCGCGTCGGCGTCGACCGCCGTCCGCAGGGCTCGCCCCGCGACCTCGACCGGTACGTGCATCACGACCTCCTCGTGACGCAGCACGACCGGGATCTCCTTGGCGATCGGATCGGCCAGCTCCTTCTCGCGGTCCGACGCGATCAACATCACCTTGGAGCCGCCGAGTGCCTCGACCTCCGCCGCCACGGCGGCGGGTGACTCTCCGGCCGCGAACACCACCCGCTGGGGAAGGGTCGCGTGGGTGAACTTCATCGGGCCTCCGCCAGCCATTGCTTGCCCTCGCCGTAGAGCTGCTCGACCGCTGTGCCGGTGAGACCGGGAAGCCCGTCCTTCACCGTGAAACCCGCCTTGGTCTGCAGGTAGCCCAAGTGCCGGTAGCCGGTCGGAAACCGGTTCAGCAGTTCGGGGTCCAAGGTCAGCGAGGCAGCCGGGTCCACGACGTCGATCCGGTCCTTCTCGTAGATCGGCTGCCGGCGCACGAGGGTCCAGCGACCCTCGTGGCGGGAGAGGAAATCGTAGAAGCGGCCGGTGCAGACGACATCGACCTCGACGCCGTCGACGCTTGCGCGCTGATTGATCGTCATCTTCGTCTGGGCAACGGCCCGGTCGCCGACGATGTCCGCGGTGTGGCCACCCAGGAAGTGCAGGATGCTGACGCCGTTCTCGAAGCCCTCACGACTGGCCTTGATGAAGTCGGTGGCGCTTCCCTGGAACCAGGTGGCGCTCATCCAGCCGTCGCGCGGATGCCAGACCGTGGCGAAGCGGGCCCAGTCCCCGGCATCGCGCCACAGCGCCCAGTTCTCGATGAGTTGCCGTATCTCGTGGCGGTCGTTGTCGGCCTGCGACATTGTTGACTCCTCGGAGAGGTGGAGGCCCCTGGTACCAGGGGCCTCGTCAGACGGACCGGAAGAACTCCTCGAGCTCGCGGTCGAGCCGCTGGGAGGCCTCTGTATCTCGGGCGTCCGCCAGCCATGCCGCTCCCAACGCCGGGCTGAAGGCCGCGGCAAGGCCCCACAGCCAGGGGAGCAGGGGCCGGGGGCGCGACGCACGCCGTGTCACGTGCGCCGTACGAGTTCGCCGCATCCTCAGATGGGGTAGTGGCGGGATCCGGACTGGATGGTGATCCAGCGCAGTTCGGTGAACTCCTCCAGTGCGGCGCGGGAGCCGAAGCGGCCCCAGCCGCTGGCGCCGACGCCGCCGAAGGGCATCTGGGGTTCGTCGTGCACGGTGGCACCGTTGATGTGGCAGATGCCCGACTTGATGCGGCGGGCCACGTCGAGCGCGGCGGCCGCGTCCTTGCCGAAGACCGCGGCGGAGAGTCCGTACTCGGTGTCGTTGGCCACCGTGACGGCTTCGTCGGTCGAGTCCACCTCGATGATCGAGACCACCGGTCCGAAGGTCTCCTCGGTGTAGATGCGCATGTCCGGCGTGACCCCGCGCAGCACGGTGGGGTGCACGAACAGGCCGTCGGCCGTGCCGCCCGCCAGGACCTGCGCGCCCTTGGCGCGGGCGTCCTCGATCAGCGCGACCACGTGGTCGCGGGCGGCGTCGTGGACTAGCGGACCGATCTGTGAGGCGGGGTCGCTCGGGGGTCCGACGACGAGCTTGGCGGCACGCTCGGCCAGGCGGGAGGAGAGCTCGTCGGCGACCGTCCTGTCGACGATGACGCGCTCGGTCGACATGCAGATCTCGCCCTGGTTCATGAAGGCACCGAAGCTGGCCGCGGCGGCGGCCTCCTCCAGATCGGCGTCGGGGAGGACCAGGAAGGGCGCCTTGCCGCCGAGTTCGAGCACGACACGGGTGAGGTGGCGGCCGCCGAGTTCGCCGATGATGCGGCCGACACGGCTGGAGCCGGTGAAGTTCACGCGGGTCACGGCGCGGTGGGCGATCAGCGCCTCGACGATGCTCGGGCCGTCCTCGGGCGCGTTGCTGATGAGGTTGACCGCTCCTGCGGGTACGCCGGCGTCATGCAGCACCTGGACGATGGCGGCCTGGGTGAGGGGTGTCTGCTCGGAGGACTTCAGCACCACGGTGTTGCCCCACACCAGCGGCCACACGATGGAACGCACGCCGAGGATCAGCGGCGCGTTCCACGGTGCGATGCCGACTACGACGCCGACCGGCTGACGTACGCCGAGGGCGGTGAGGCCGGGCACGTCCGACGGGATGACCTCGCCGACGGCCGCGTACGCCTGGGCCGCCGCCTCGACGAGCATGCCCTTCGCGACGTGCACGTTGAAGCCGCACCAGGGGAGCGTGGCACCCATCTCGCGGCTCATCGTGGCGACGATGTCGTCGGTGCGCTCGCCGAGCAGGACGGCCGCCCGCTCCAGAACCGACCGGCGCGCGGCCGGCGGGAGGCTCGACCACTCCGGAAGGGCGGCTGCCGCCGCGTCCACCGCGAGGTTGACGTCCTCGACGGAGGCTGCCGCGACCCGCGCGATGGGTTCGCCGGTGAGGGCCTCGGTCGTATGGAAGTAGCGGCCGTCCCTGGCCGCGACGTGCTCGCCCGCGATGAGGAGGTCGCTGGTCCGGACCGCGCCGGATGTGGGTGCCTCG
This sequence comes from Streptomyces sp. NPDC050759, assembly GCF_044456945.1. Lineage (NCBI taxonomy): Bacteria > Bacillati > Actinomycetota > Actinomycetes > Kitasatosporales > Streptomycetaceae > Streptomyces > Streptomyces sp. NPDC050759. The sequence continues at coordinate 34,939 of NZ_JBITGI010000032.1, forward strand.
GTCTCAGTGGCTGACATGTGGTGCCTCACCTCTGTAACGGCGGCGATCGCCGCACGAACCATGTACCTCGGACTCTCCATGACCGGCGGCATGCCCTGAACCCTCTTGTCCGTTCATCGAACAGCGGCGTGAGGGTCATGCCGTCGGCCGTTCAGGGACGTCAGACCGGCGGAAAGCGCCTGCCCATGACCATGTGCGCCAAGCGCCAGCCCTCCGGGGTCTCTTCCCAGACCTTCGTCACCACCTCTTGCATCGGGAACGGCGCGATGCTCTCGTCGAGGACGGTGTACATCTCGTGGAAGCACGTGGTGATCGCGGTGTTGCCGCGCACAGTGATCTCGAGTTCCGTGGCCTTCGCGGCGACGGAGCGGCGGCGGGTCACATGGAAGCGGGCCCAGGTCTCCCGGTCGTCGACCTTCCCGACCGGGCCATGGACGACGCGGCTGTCCACGAGCATGAGGGGGATCAACGCTTTCTCGCCCTCGACGAGAGCCACGAGCCATGCGGCCTCTGCCTGCTCGATCGCCTGGACGGCCTCGGTGTGTGCGGGGGACGTGGTGGTCATAGGTCCAGCTCCAGAATCGGTGAGAGTGCTCGTGACGAGCACGTGGTGAACATGCCGTCGGCACGTTCACGGTCGGTCAGGACGTCGTCGCGGTGGTCGGGCTCGCCGGCGAGAACGCGGACGATGCAGTCGCCGCAGATTCCCTGCTGGCAGGAGTAGGGGGCGTCGACGCCGGCCGCGAGCAGGACATCGAGGACGCTCTCGCCGTCCTTGATCTCGAACTCGCCGCCGGTCTTGGCGAGACGCACCGTGAAAGCCCCGCCGGCCGTGTGGGCGGCGGTGTCCTCCACGGGTGCGAAGCGCTCCTTGTGGATCGCTTCGGCAGGCCATCCCGCGCCGCGGGCGGAGGAGATCACGAAGTCCATGAAGCCCCCGGGACCACAGACGTAGAGCGCCGTGTCGGGGTCGGGCGGTCCCAAGTCGGCGGCGATACCGAGGCGTTGCTCCTCCGGGCCGTCGTCGAAGTGGAGCCGCACGCGGGGGTTCTTCTCCAACTCGTCGAGGAACGCCGACTCCGCCCGGCTTCGAGCGCAGTAGTGCAACTCGTACTCCGCGCCCCTGGCTTCCAGCTCGTGCGCCATGGCCAACAGGGGAGTCACGCCGATACCGCCGGCCACCAGCACATGGCGACGTGCCTCGTCCGAGACTCCGAACCTGTTCCGAGGCAGGGATATCCGCAGCCTGTCGCCCTCGCGGAGCCGGTGCATCCCCAGCGAGCCGCCGCGCGACGCCGCCTCGGCCAGCACCGCCAGCCGGTAGCGGGCGCGGTCGTGCGGCGGCCCGCACAGGGAGTACTGCCGGACCAGCCCGGCGGCACCGTCCACCAGTACGTCGACATGGGCCCCGGCGGCGAACTCCGGGAGCTCGACGCCGTCGGGACTGACCAGATCGAGCACCACGATCCGGGAGGTCGCGTCGTGCCGGGCGACCACGATGGTGTCGAGCCACTCGTTGTTCATGGTTCCCGCTCAGATGCCGGCGGCGGCCGGGGCATCGGCGTCGTCGCCCGCCTTGCGCTTGCCGAGGGTGACGAGGCCGGACTCGGTGCGGTGGACCACCGACGGGTCGCGGACGATGTTGATCGGGTCGCGCCCGGCCTCGACGTCGTCGGCCATCGCGAGCAGCATGCGGCGCAGCATGACGACGCCGCGGTCCGAGGTGGCCAGGGTCTCCTCGGAGTCCAGGGTGATCGCTCCCTGCGAGCCCTGGGCCTCCGCGTCACCGGGGAACTTCTGGCGCTCCTCGTCGGTCAGCTCGTGGTTCTGCTTGCCGTTCTGCGTGATGCCGATCACGAAGCCGACCATGCGCTGGGGATCGTTCGTGCGGATCGAGAAGAAGAGGCGGTGGCTGGTGTCGTCGGAGGGTACGACCCACAGCAACTGGTCGGGTCGTTTGTCGGGGGTGACCTTCACGAAGTCGGGCAGGCCGAAGACGTTGGGAAGGTGCTGCTCGACCGCGAAGCCGTACTCGGTGACCTCGCCGTCCTCGCCCTCGACCTCGAACCGCTGGGTGTACTTCAGCCCGTGGTCGGTGCGCTCGTACGTCACACGGTCGGCGATGAGGGACGAGTCGAAGAAGTTCTCGGGATAGCCGCCGGCCTTGCCGGTGCCCATCATCTGGTACCCGCTGTGCGTGGAGTGGAGCCAGGTGACGTGCGTCGGGTCGGCGGAGTTCTCGTAGATGTTGAGCCAGCTGAAGTCGGTCGGCATGCCGGTGATCGCGGCGTGGGGGACCGGCCAGCTGGCGAAGTACTTCTCGTCCTCCGCGGGGTTCTCCAGCACGTCGTAGCGCGGGAGTTCGGGCTTGAGCTCGGGCGGGCCCATGTAGACGAAGACCAGGCCGTAGCGCTCCTCGACGGGGTACCACGGCTGACGGGCGGCGTCGCGCCTGCGCCCGAGGGCCGGCTCGCAGGCCTGCTCGATGCAGCGGCCCTGGACGTCGAACTTCCAGCCGTGGTAGCAGCAGCGGATGCCGTCGTCCTCGACGCGGCCGTAGAAGAGGCTGGCGCCGCGGTGGGTGCAGCGCTCGATCACGACACCGGGGTTGCCCTGCCCGTCCCGGAACACGACCAGGTCCTCGCCCAGCACGCGGGTCTTCTGCGGCAGGGCACCGGCGATGAGCGTCTCGGAGCTGGCGACCGGGTGCCAGTAGCGGCGCAGGGCCTCGCCCATGGGGGTACCGGGTCCCACCTCGCGGAGGCGGGCGTTGTAGGAGGGCTTCGGGCGGCCGTAGGCCGTGCCGGTGTCGACGTCTGAAGTGGTGGTCATCGTTCTGTCTCCCGTGCGGCTCGGGTGCACAGCAGAGGGGGCAATGCAGGGCTGTGGGGGAACACTGCGAGGGCACCGTCGTGCGCGACCTCTAATAGGATTGTTAATTCACATTCGCATTTAACCTGCGAGTGCGTCAAGGGTCACGTTCGGGTGCTCGTCGGCCGGGGGGGAGGTCGGTCGGCAGAAGGCCCGGTGGGGCGGGAACGAACGCCAAGCGCACGGCTGATCGCGGTCCGGCGGCGCCGCGTACAGGGGCTGCCGGAGGGGATGTTGGGGACGTATACGCTGGTGCGGTGAGTACCGAACCGTCCCTCGATCTGCCGCCGGCACAGCAGGCACGCAGCCGACTGACCCAGCAGCGGATTCTGGAAGCAGGCACGGCCCTGCTCGAAGAAGGCGGCACCGAAGCGCTCACCGTCGCGGCCGTCGCCGCCCGGGCGGGTGTCTCGGTGGGCAGCGTCTATCGGCGGTTCGGCGACAAGGACCGTCTGATCGCGGCCTTGCAGCGCGACATGATCGATCAGTTCGGCGCTGACATTGTTCGCCGCTTCACTCCGCTGCGCACGGACCCGGTCGCACTGGTCGCCTCGGCGGTCGCCGGACTCACCGAGACCTATCAAGCTCACGAGCGCCTGATGCGCGTCTTCCTGGCCGCGGGCGCCACCGATCCCGCGGTGGCCCGGGTCGGCTCAGAGGCCGCCATCGATGCCGCCCATATCTTCCGGCGGTTCCTGGAGCCGATCGTCCCGATGATCGACGCGCCGGAGCCGGAGGTGCGCGTGGATGTCGTCTACCGCTTGATCTACGGGACCTGTCAGAACCGCGTGCTGTACGGCGAACTGTTCGAGTCCGACCGGTCTCTGACGTGGCGTCAACTCACCGATGAGCTGGTGAACGTCGCCTGTTTGTACCTGCTCGGGGCGCCGGCGCAGTGAGATCTGCCGTACTGGATGCGAATGTGATCCCCACTTCACATTCGCGTCCGGCGACTCCATACTGAGCGAACTCCACGGAAGACGGCCCCTCGACCCTTCGGTCGACGAGAGGCCGGCAAGGGAAGGAACCGCTCCATGCGAGAGCCGCTCAGCTACGAGATCGCGCACGGCGCCGCACTCGCCGCTCTGGAAGCAGGACGGGCCGAGGGCCACAAGGTGTGCGCCGTCGTGGTCAACCGAAGTGGTGTCACGAAGGTTCTGCTCAGTGACGACGGCGTGGGCCTGCTCGGTGTGGAGACCGCGCGACGCAAGGCTTACACCTCGGCCGTGAGCGGTGTCCCGACGGCCAGGTTCGCGGCCTTCGCGGCATCCCCGCAGATGCAGGTGGCACCTCCCCACCTGATCGATGCCAACCTTCTGCCGGTCGCCGGCGGCGTGCCGATCGTGACGGCCGACGGGGAGGTCATCGGCGCCATCGGCGTGGGCGGGGCGGACGACACCACGGACGACCGCATCGCCCAGCGGGCTTGCGATGCGGTCGCGAAGGTCGTCGCATAGGCGGTCCGCTGCGCCCCCGCCCTCTGCCTGGAGGGGCTCACCCGTCAACTCGCCCCGGGTCGGCAGAAGATCGCATTCGACCCTGCCTACGCGCCCATGAGCACAGGCCTTCTTGGCGGAGCTCTGTCCCCAGGGCTGACGCTCAGCGGCCTGCGTCAGGACCGCATCCCCGATGAGCAGCTGAGAGTGCCGATCCTCTCGGACGGATGCGCCTGTTCGGCAGCACCGAGTCGACCGCCATGTCGCTACGTGGGCGCCGCCCATCCGGAGAGCACCTCGAAGCTGCCTCGGTAGGTGGTCAGGGCGGCAAGCGAGGTCACGGTGAAGGTCACCCCGCCGAGCGGCGGCTACACCTGGCATCTACGCTTTGCGAACATGTTCGTTACGATCGGTGTCATGAATGTGGGAAGAGAGCCGATCAGCCGCCGGGAGCGTCCGGCGAAGCCCGCCCTGTCCCGGCGCTGGATTGTGGACACGGCGGTGCGGATCATGCGGTCCGAAGGGCTGGAGAAGGTCACGATGCGCCGCCTGGCGCAGGATCTGGACACCGGCCCGGCTTCGCTGTACGTCTACGTCGCCAACACCGCCGAGCTGCACGCGGCCGTCCTGGATTCCCTGCTCGGCGAGGTCGACCTGGCCGACCGGGACGGCGGCGGCGACTGGCGCGATCGGCTCCGCGCTGTCATGACGTCGTACACCCTGGTGCTGTTCGAGCACCCGCAGCTCGCCCGGTCCGCGCTCGTGGCCCGGCCGAGCGGTGAGAATTACCTGCGGCTGGTGGAGCGCATCCTCGACCTCCTCTCGCGCAGCGGCGCCGGCCGCGAACAGGTCGCCTGGGGGGTGGACAAGCTTCTCCAGGACGCGACGGCCACCGCGGCCGAGCAGGCGACGCATGAGCAGGACCCCACCTCCGAGGACGACTGGAACGCCACCGTCCGCGCGCTGCACGCCGTGGACGAGACCACGCATCCGGCGATCACCGCGCACATGCCGGACCTGATCAGCGGCACGGGCCGGGACCGGATGCGCTGGAGTTTCGACGTCCTCGTCAACGGCATCACGGGGACTCCCGTACCCGCCCTGGCCGACTGAGTCTCGCGGGTCCGTCCGGCACGCCGGGTGGGCGCCGACCGCCAGGCCCGGGACTGTCCCGGCCCGTCGTGACGATCCACGTGATTCTGCGAACTTGTTCGTAACGAACATGTTCGTTACCTTGATAGTGGCCGGTGGGATTACTTCTCGAACAGCCGTGCAGTGCTGCCTGCTCCTGGGTGGCGCCGGTGACGGCAGCCGATTCCTCGGTGCGCATCCGTATCCCTCACTTCCTTGAAGAGGTTCGCCGTGAGCACCCACCACTTCCCCCTCGCGATCATCGGCGGTAGCTTGGGCGGTCTGACCGCCGCCCGGGTCCTGCACGTCCACGGCATCGAGTCGGCGATCTTCGAACTGGAGGCGTCGCCGACGGCTCGTACGCAGGGCGGGATGCTCGATATCCACGAGGAGAACGGGCAGAAGGCCCTGCGCGCCGCCGGCCTGCACGACGACTTCCTCAAGCTCGTCCACGACGGCGGCCAGGCCATGCGCCTGCTGGGCCCTGACGGCACGGTTCACATGTCCGAGGAGGACGACGACACCGGCGGCCGGCCGGAGGTGGATCGCGGAGACCTGCGCGACCTGCTCCTGAACTCCCTGCCCGACGGCACGCTCCACTGGAACCGGAAGGTCACCGGTGCCCGGCCGCTGGGCGACGGGCGTCACGAGGTGACGTTCGCCGACGGCTCGGTCATCACCACCGACCTCCTCATCGGCGCCGACGGCGCCTGGTCGCGCGTACGGGTGCTGGTCTCCGACGCCAAGCCCGTCTACACCGGCATCTCCCTCGTCGAGACCGATCTGTTCGAGGCCGACACCCGCCACCCGCGCAGCGCCGCGATCGTCGGCGGTGGATTCTTCATCGCTCTGGGGCACGAGCGCGGTTTCCTCGCGCACCGGGAGACCGACGGCTCGCTCCACGTCTACACCGCGCTCAAGGCAGACGAGGGCTGGCTGGACACGATCGACTTCACCGACCACGCCACAGCCAAGGCCGCGGTCCTCGCTCACTTCGAGGGCTGGGACGCGGGCCTGCGCGGTCTGGTCGCCGACGCGGAGACGATCACTCCGCGCCGTATCCACGCCCTGCCGGTCGGGCATCGCTGGGACCGTGTGCCGGGCGTGACGCTGCTCGGCGACGCTGCCCATGTGATGTCCCCGTTCGCGGGGGAGGGAGCCAACCTGGCCATGCTCGACGGCGCGGACCTCGCCCTGGCCATCGCCGCCCACCCCGGCGATGCCGAGGCCGCCCTGGCCGCCTACGAGGAGGTGCTCTTCCCGCGTAGCGAGGCATCCGCCGCCGAGTCCGCCGCCAGCCTGGACATGATGTTCGGCGAGCGGGGCCTGGAGCAGATGGTCGAGTTCTTCACCACCGGCCCGGCAGCCCAGTGAGATCGGAGCTGACAGCCGTCCGACCTTCCCCACATGCCGCCCCCAGGGAGGAATCCATGACCTCGCCGACTTCGCCTCTCCGGCATACCGTCCAGGTCGGGCTCGGTCTCGGCCTCGAACTGCGCGAGGCCGGCCAGGGCAGCCCGGTCCTCGTTCTTCACGGCGGCCCCGGTCCTGGCAGCCTCGCGCACATGGTCGACCATCTCGCATCGGATCACAGGGTTGTGGTGCCCACCCATCCGGGCTGGGACGGCACCGTACGGCCCGACGACCTGGACTGCGTGCCGGCACTCGCCGCCGTCTACCTGGACCTGCTCGGCCACCTGGAGCTGAGGGACGTGACGGTGATCGGCACGTCCTTCGGCGGCTGGGTCGCCGCCCAGGCGGTGCTGGACGACCGCGAGGGCCGGATCGCGCGGCTCGTCCTCATGGACGCCATCGGCCCGGTGGTGCCCGGTCGGCAGGTCACTGTGCCCGCCGGGCCACCGGCTCCGGGGCCCGCGTTCCTGGCCGGCGCACCGGCGCCGCGCGGCGGACCGTCTGCGCAGTCGATGGCGGCCCTGCGCGCCTATGCCGGGCCGGCCATGGCGGATGCGGGCCTGCTGCCCCGCCTCTTCACCGTCACCTGCCCGGTGCTGGTGATCTGGGGCGGCAACGACACGGTCGTCACGCCTGACTTCGGCCGCGCCTATGCGGCAGCGTTCCCGCACGTGCGGTTCGAACTTGTCCCGGGCGGCGGGCACCTGCCCACCCGTGAGGAGCCCGCAGCGGTCTTCACCATCCTCGATTCCTTCCTGGCACCGGGGTTTTTTGACCGCACACCACTGAGTCGGTACCGCCAGGTTCCCGCTTGTCGAAGCCAGCACCCAGCCCGTTCTCGGGAAGCGCGAGAGCACCGGGCTCCCGGACCGGCGGGCCTCTCGCGCGGGGCTGACGCCGTCCTCCACCCGGATCTGGTCTTCTCAGGGTCGGGTCACCCTTGTGTTCACCTACCGGTGACGCGACGATGAAGATCTTGATCACTCTCGCCGGCACCCGCACGGGCCACCTCCGGCCAAGGAACCGGCTCAACCGGCGCCTCGGCGCACCTCACTCGAGCCGCGTGACCTGTACATCCACGATGTCGCCCACGCCACCCACCTCACTTTCCTCGCCGGAGCCCGCCTCGCCATCGCCGCACTCATCGCCTCCTTACTGATCGAGGATGTGCCGGCGTATGGGTTCCGGTCGTGGTGCGTGCAGGAATCCTGCAACCCGCGCGCTTCCTGCAGCCCCGATCCCGACACCCGGACACGACGAGAGCCCATCGGAACCGGATCCCTGGTGAGGAGGAGGTTGCGGTCGAGTTCAGGGGTGCAGGGCGTCCATTGGGAATGTGGCCCCGCGAGCCGATGGCCTCGGCGGTCCGGTCCCGACGCCTGCGCGGGGCTCACCGAGCTGGTCGACGTCACCAGGCAGGCACGTGGCGCCATGCCGGGAGGGCTGCTTTGTCCGGCGCCGATGTGCGTCTCAGAACATCGCCCGGATGATCCCCACGGTGCGTGCCAGGTGCGGCTCGGAGCGGTCCGCGCGGTGGGCGACGGCCAGTTCCACGCGTGCGTCGGCCCCGGTCAGCGGTCGGTAGGCGACGCCGTCGAGCGCCAGCGCGGTCACGGGTTCGGGTACGACGGCGACGCCGAGGCCGCCGGCCACGAGCGTGACCAGCGTCGACGTCTCGCCCACCTCGTGGCGGATGTGCGGGTCGACGCCCGCGTCGCGCAGCAGGCCCAGTACGACGTCGTACATCACCGACCGGCGGTCGGCGGAGTGCACGATCAGGTCGGCACCGGCCAGGTCCGTCGCCCGCAGCCGTTTCCGGCGGGCGAGCGGGTGCTCGGCCGGTAGGGCGACGACGAGCCGGTCCCGGCGCAGGGTGTGCACGGTGAGGGAGAGGTCGGCCGCCACGGGGCGCAGCAGTGCGACGTCGATCGCGCCGGTGCGCAGCGCCTCGACCTGGTCGGGCGCGAGCATCTCACCGCGGAAGGAGAAGTCGACGCCGGGAAGCTCCTCCGTGAGCCGCCGTGAGAGCGCGGGCAGGAGGCTGTACGTCGCCGAGCCCACGCACCCGATCGCGAGGTGGCCCACCGAGCCGGCGGCGACGAGCCGTGCGTGCTGGCCGGCTTCGTCGACGTCGGCGAGGATCCCGCGGGCCCGCTCCAGGTAGGCCCGGCCGGCCTCGGTGAGGTCGACGCGGCGTGTGGTGCGGTGGAGCAGCTGTACGCCGAGCTCGGTCTCGAGCTGGCGGATCTGCTGGGACAGCGGCGGCTGGGCCATGTGGAGCCGCTCGGCGGCACGACCGAAGTGGCGCTCCTCGGCCACCGCCACGAAGTACCGCAGGTGGCGCAGATCCATATGTCGTCCATATCAATCGGCTCGGATATGCGTACTTCAGAATATCGCGGCCCCGGATTAGCGTGTGGGCCATGAGTGCTTTCCTCTACTCCGCCACCCGCACGCCGTTCGGCCGCTTCAACGGCGCGCTGGCCGGCGTCCGCCCCGACGACCTCGCCGCCGCCGCGATCACCTCGACGCTCGCCCGGGTGCCGGGTCTCGACCCCGCCGCGATCGGCGACGTGGTGTGGGGCAACGCCAACGGCGCCGGCGAGGAGAACCGCAACGTCGGCCGCATGGCGGCGCTGCTCGCCGGGCTCCCGGTGAGCGTGCCCGGCACCACGGTCAACCGGCTGTGCGGTTCCAGCCTCGACGCGGCGATGACGGCGAGCCGCACGATCGAGTCCGGTGACGCAGAGGTGGTGCTGACCGGCGGCGTGGAGTCCATGACACGTGCGCCGTGGGTGCTGCCGAAGTCGGCGAAGCCGTTCCCGGCCGGCGATGTCACCGCGGTCTCCACCACGCTCGGCTGGCGGCTGGTCAACCCGCGGATGCCGAAGGAGTGGACGGTCAGCCTCGGCGAGGCCAACGAACAGCTCCAGGAACGCTTCGGGATCTCCCGCGAGCGGCAGGACGAGTTCGCCGCCCGCTCCCACCAACTCGCCCACGCCGCATGGGAGTCGGGCTTCTACGACGACCTGGTGGTGCCGGTCGAGGGCGTCGACCTGGCCCGTGACGAGGGCATCCGGGCCGGATCCACGCCGGAGGTCCTGGCCGGGCTCAAGCCGGTCTTCCGTACGGCGGAGCAGGGCGGCACCATCACCGCGGGCAACGCCAGCCCGCTCAACGACGGTGCCTCCGCGGTGCTGTTGGGCAGCGAGAGGGCCGCGGCCGTGATCGGTGCCGAGCCGGTCGCCCGTATCGCGGGCCGCGGTGTGATGGCACTGGAGCCGCAGGCCTTCGGCTACGCCCCGGTCGAGGCCGCCAACCGCGCCCTGGCGCGGGCCGGGATCGGCTGGGACCAGGTGGGCGCGGTCGAGCTCAACGAGGCCTTCGCCGTCCAGTCGCTCGCCTGCGTCGACGCGTGGAAGATCGACCCCGCCATCGTCAACCAGAAGGGCGGCGCCATCGCGATCGGGCATCCGCTGGGCGCCTCGGGCGGTCGCGTCCTCGCCACGCTGGCCAAGGTGCTGCGCGAGACGAACCAGCGCTACGGCGTCGCCGCGATCTGCATCGGGGTCGGCCAGGGGCTGGCCGTCGTACTCGAGAACTGCGCTGTCACGGGGTCGGACCGATGAGCCGGGCGGAGATCCTCGAAAGCACCGACGCCGCGGTCGCCGGCATCGAGGACGGCTCCACGATCCTCGTCGGCGGCTTCGGTCTGGCGGGCATGCCGTTCGATCTGATCGAGGCCCTCATCCGGCAGGGCGCCAAGGACCTCACGATCGTGTCCAACAACGCCGGCAACGGTGACGTCGGGCTGGCCGCGCTGCTGGCCGCAGGCCGGGTGCGCAAGGTGCTCTGCTCCTTCCCGCGCCAGGCCGACTCCTGGGTCTTCGACGGCCTCTACCGCGAAGGGAAGATCGAGCTGGAGGTGGTGCCGCAGGGCAACCTCGCCGAGCGGATGCGCGCGGCCGGTGCCGGCATCGGCGCGTTCTACTGCCCGACCGCGGTCGGCACACCGCTCGCCGAGGGCAAGGAGGAGCGGGAGATCGACGGTCGCAGATACCTGCTGGAGTACCCCATCAAGGGCGACTACGCGCTGATCGGCGCGCACGTCGCGGACGCGCTGGGCAACCTCGTCTACCGCAAGACGGCCCGCAACTTCGGACCGGTCATGGCCACGGCCGCGACGACGACCATCGTCCAGGTCGACGAGGTCGTCGAGCCCGGCAAGCTCGACCCCGAGTCCGTCGTCACGCCGTCCATCTACGTCGACCGGGTCGTCCAGGTGGCGGCCCGCCGCTACACGGTGCAGGGGGCACGATGACCATTACGCCAAGCGATCAGATGCGCGCCGACCACCGGCTCTCGATGGACGAGCTGGCCGCCGTCATCGCACGCGACATTCCGTCCGGCGCCTTCGTCAACCTCGGCATCGGGCAGCCCACCAAGATCGCCGACCATCTGCCGGCCGACTCCGGGGTGGTGCTGCACACCGAGAACGGCATGCTCAACATGGGCCCGAAGGCCGAGGGCGACGCGATCGACCCGGACCTGACGAACGCCGGCAAGGTCCCGGTGACCGAACTGCCGGGAGCGGCGTACTTCCACCACGCCGACTCCTTCGCCATGATGCGCGGCGGGCACCTCGACGTCTGCGTCCTCGGCGCCTACCAGGTCGCCTTCGACGGCGACCTCGCCAACTGGACCACCGGCAAACCCGACGACATCCCCGCCGTAGGCGGCGCCATGGACCTCGCCATCGGCGCCAAGGACGTCTACGTGATGATGACCCTCTTCACCCGCTCCGGCGAACCGAAGCTCGTGCCCCACTGCACCTACCCGCTCACCGGCGTCGGCTGCGTCAGCCGCGTCTACACCGACCACGGCGTCTTCGACGTCGGCCCGGACGGCGTACGGATCCGGGAGACGTACGGCGTCGGCGCCCACGAGCTCGCGGAACGACTCGGCATCTCCGGTTGACGGACAGCCGCTCGGGTCGGCGGACCAGTCGGCTGTGCCGCCGGTCCGGGGAGACAGGGCAGGTAGATGACTGCCGAAGGCCGCTGGATACGGCAACTGCGACCGGTCCGCGCCGACCTGCCCGCCCCCGCCTGCGGCCCGCTCCGACATGCGGCAACTGGCGCTGGAGGGGTCGGCACCGTGCGGTGCAGACGTTGCGGCCCAACGCGGAGTCGTTCGTCATCACCACCTGCTCGCGGTGCTGTCCGGCGTGCTGGTCACGATGAGCAGATGCGTGGTGGCGGCACGGCCACCGGCGAAGTAGGTCGAACCGACGCTGACGGCCGTGCGTCGCCATCCGGTCCTCGTCGTCCCGGCGCTGTACGTGGCCGACGACGGGACACTGGACTGGCTCGCGGCCTACGCGCACGCGGGCGGCCACCTGGCCCTCGGACCGAGGACCGAGGACCGGCTACGCCGACCACGAGGCAAGGCCCGCCAGGAACCGGCTCCGCGACGACTCACCACGGCCGCCGGGGCCCAGTACGAGGAGTTCAGCAACCTGCTGCGGGACATCACGCTGCGCGCGGTGCCCGGCAGCCCGCTGGAGCTGCCGGAGCAGGCGACGGCCACGCGCTGGGTCGACGGACTCACCGTCCTGGACGCCGAGGTCCTCGCCGCGTACGACCACCCGCACTTCGGCCGCTGGCCCGCCGTCACCACCCGCCGCCACGGCGCCGGCCGGGTCACCTGCGTCGGCACGGTTCCCGGCCGCGACCTCGCCAGGGCGCTCGCCGCCTGGCCGGCACCCGCCCCGGGCAGCGGCCGGCAGAACCTGCCGCCGTCGGTGACCGCCGCCACCGGGACCTCGCCCGACGGCCGCCGCGTCCACGTCGTCCACAACTGGAGCTGGGACCCCATGCACGTCACGGCACCCTTGGCACTCTCCGACGTGCTCGGCGGCACCTCGGCACCCGTCGGCACAGCACGGCGCCCGGGCGCCCGGGGCGTACGGATCTTCCTCACAGCCGGTGAGGAGACGGCCTCAGCTTGAGGGAGCTGATCCCTGACGCAGCGTGCTGTTCCTGCGCGGCGGTCGCAGCTCGGGCCTGGCCGTCCCCCTGCCCTCAGCAGTGCCGCGCCCACCTCGCTGCTGTGCTTGGCGGCCATGACCCTTCCGCAGATCGGCGACGGCCGGGTGGCGTGGGCTCGCCGGATCCCCCTCGCAGACCGAACAACGGTTACCGGCGACGGCCGACCAGCAGCCCGCCGGCGACCAGGGCCGAGGCGAGACCAAGGAGGCCGACGGCGTGGGCCACGCTGCCGGTGGCCGACTCCAGGCCGATCACGACGAGCGGGCAGATGAACTCGCCCGCGAAGAAGGCGGCCGTCCACAGACCGGTGCCGCGGCCCCGGTCGGCGTAGCTGAGCCTGGACATCGCGATGGTCAGCAGTGAGGGCAACAGCATGCCGGTGCCGAGGCAGTTGAGCACCGCGCCGACGATCACGATCACCGGGCTGTTCGCCAGGGCGATGACCACGAAACCGGCGGCGCAGAGGGCGAAGACCAGGGGCAGCCTGCCGGCCGGGCCGCCGGACAGTCTGGTGAAGGTGAGGGAACCGACAACGGTGGCGGCGCTGGCGACCGCGGTGGCCAGGCCGATGACGCCGGTGGACTTCACGCCCAGATCGTCGAGCAAGTAGGACATCTCGACGGGCACGGTGTAGAAGACCATCGCGCCGAACACGGTGAGTGCGCAGATGCCCGCCAGCAAGCGCACGGGGAACGGCCTTTTCTCGCCCGCGGGTTCTTCGGTTTCCGCGGCGTCGGCCGGCCTGGACTTGGACAGGGTGAGGGCCATGGCGGGGGCCAACAGCAGGCCCACTGCGTAGATCCAGAAGGGCGCGCGCCAGCCCGCCGAGCCGAGGGCGCCACCGACGACGAAGAACGCGGTGGCGGAGATGGAGGCGCACATGGTCTGCAGGGCCAGATAGCGTTCGCGCGTCCGACCGTTGTAGTAGTCGCCGATCAACGTGGTGCAGCAGGTCATGATGGCCGCCTCGACAATGCCGACCAGCACCCGGCTGATCACGATGGCGCCGAGCGAGTCAAGCCACAGCGGGGCGGTACCCAGCAGTGCGTACAGCACCGTCGCCCAGACCAGCAGCCGTACCCGGCCGAGGCGGTCCACGATGACGCCGGCGAAAGGGGCCAGCAGTGCCAGTGCCAGTGCCGGGACGGTCAGGACGACGGGGACGAGGGTCTTCGCGCCGGGCACGTCCGCGAAGTGTTCCTGCATCTTCGGCAGGACCGGCGCGAGCAGGACGGCGCCCAGCACCGGCAGGCAGCTGCCCGCCATCAGGAGCACGGCGCGCACCGGCCCCGCGTTCTCGGTACTCGGGCGGAGGCTGTCGGCGGGCGCGGGCGGGGAAACGGATCTGGGCATGCCGAACTCCACGGGGGGTGGCAGGGGTGCGGGGCAGAACCGCTGCGGCTTGGCCACACAACGGGGCACCGGCGCACCGGAGGGGACGCGCCCGGGACAGCGGGCGTCGGGGACTGCCCCGACTATGGGCCAGGCCGTTCCCGGCGACTACCCCTCCCGTGATCGCACTGCCGGATCCTCGTCATCCGTGCCGCGGATGGGGTCTGCCCGCACGGCCGACGCCACGCGGGCGGCCGTGTCCCGCAGCCAAATGTGCCCGGCGTCGTGGGTGTGGACGGGGTGCCACCAGAGGGCCTCGCGCAGGGGGACCGTCTCGTAGGGCGGCGCCATGATCCGTACCGGTGCGGTGCCGCGCAGGCGTTCGGCCAGGAGTGCCGGGACAAGGGCGATCCGGTGGGTGCCGGCGACCAGGAAGGGCAGCACGGTGAAGCTGTCGACGGAGACGCTCACCCGCGGTTCGATGCCGAGCATGCCGAGCTGGTGGACCGCCGGGGTGTCGTAGGCGCGCAGGTACGTCACCCAGGGCAGGCGCGCCAGGTCGTCCCGGGAGAGGCGGTCGCCCACCTCGGGGTTGTCCTCGGCGACGAGGAAGACCCAGCCGTCCTCGTACAGGTCGGTGACGGGGTAGTCGCTGATGATGCCGTGCGGCATGATCACGCCGTCCAGGGTGCTCAGCACGGCACCGGCCACCTCGGTGATGCGGGGCGGGATCTGGACGAAGCGCACGCGGATGCCGGGCGCCTCGCGGTCGAGGATCCGGGTGAGCTCGGCCCCGAAGACGGCCACCGAATAGTCGCTGACGCCGAGGGTGAATTCACGGGATTCCGTCGCCGGATCGAAGTCGGCCTGGCTGGTGAAGAGGCGTTCCAGCTGGTCGCAGACGGTGGAGGTGCGGTCGAGCAGGACCTGCCCGAGGGCCGTCAGTTCGTAGTGCCCGCCGACGCGGGCGAGCAGGTCGTCGTCGAAGTGCCGGCGCAGCCGGGCGAGCGCGCCGCTCATCGCGGGCTGACTCAGACCGACGCGCCGACCGGCCATGGTGACGTTGCGCTCCTCCAGCAGGGCGCGCAGGGCGACGACCAGATTGAGATCAAGGCTTGCCAGGTTCACGGCGGCACTCCAGCGTGCGATGCGTCGACGGGATAAGTCCGACGGATGGCTGCCATCCGCATAATCGATTTCCCTTATCCCAAGGGCTGCGGCCAGATTAGTCCCATCGCAATCAGGAGGACACGTTCGTGAAACCCGCAGCCACGTCCGTCCCTTTCGCCGGACCATTCGCCCTCGGTACTCTCTCCGCCCCTGACGGGGCCGTGTTTCCCGCTCTCGTCACGCCGGACGGCCGCGCCCTCGACCTGCGTGCCGCCTTCGGCGAGCTGGAGCTGACCACCCGCACCCTCCTGGAGAGGTGGGCCGAGGCCACGCCCCGCCTGCACGCCCTCGCCGGGGACGACAGGGCCGCCTGGCAGCCTCTGCAGGGCCTGCGGGTGCACGCTCCGGTGGAGCCCCGGCAGGTCTTCCAGTCGGGTGCCAACTACCGGCAGCACGTGATCGACCTGGAGGTCGCCCATCGCGCCCCTGACGACCCCCGCACGGTCGAGGAGGCCCGCGAGGAGATCGCCGCGGTCATGGACCGGCGGGCGGCTGACGACCTGCCGTACGTCTTCATCGGTCTGCCCAGTGCGATCACCGGGCCGTACGACGACGTACACCTTCCCGACTGGGCCGAAAAGCCGGACTGGGAACTGGAGTTGGCGGCCGTCATCGGCAAACCCGCCCACCGGGTGTCCACGGACGAGGCGCTGGAGTACGTCGCCGGCTACACCATCGCCAACGACCTCACCGACCGGGCCACCGTCTTCCGCCGGGACATGCCCGCCATCGGCACCGACTGGCTGCGCAGCAAGAACGCCCCCGGTTTCACCCCGCTCGGCCCCTGGATCGTCCCCGCCGAGTCGATCGCCGACCCCGGCGATCTGCGGGTCACGCTCAGACTCAACGGCGACACCATGCAGGACGAGTCCACCAAGGACATGCTCTTCTCAGTCGCCAGGCTGGTGTCGTACATCTCCCGGACCTGCCAACTCCTGCCCGGTGACCTCGTGTTGACCGGCAGCCCGGCCGGCAACGGCATCCACTGGGGGCGGCTGCTGCGTGACGGCGACGTCATGGAGGGTTCCATCACCGGGCTTGGCGCCCAGCGCACCCGGTGTATCGGGGAGACGGCTTCATGAACCGGTACGACCCCGAGGGCGCGATAGCCGAGGCCGCCAAGACGTACTCGAACTGGGGCCGTTGGGGCGAGGACGATGTCCTCGGCACCCTCAACTTCCTCGACGAGGGCAAGCGCCGCGAAGGCGCCGCGCTCGTCAGACGGGGCGCGAGTTTCTCGCTGTCGCAGCGGTTCGACATGGACGGCCCGCAGAAGGGCTGGCGCCGGCGGACGAACCCCGTGCACACCATGCTCGACACCGGCACCGACGCAGCCCTCGGCAACCAGGGTTTCCCCCACGGTATCGGCGGTGCCGACGACGTCATCGCGATGCCGCTGCAGTGCTCGACCCAGTGGGACGGCCTGGGGCACATCTTCGACCACGGCAAGGCGTGGAACGGCCGCCGGGCCGAGGAGGTCGTCACCTCCGACGGCGACCTGGTCACGGGCATCGAGCACATGGCGCCGTACATTGCCGGGCGCGGTGTGCTGCTGGACGTCGGCCGTGTGGTCGGCGACGGCGGGGAACTGCCCGACGGGTTCGCCGTCACCGAGGAGCACCTCACCCAGGCCGCCGCCGCCCACGGCGTACGGATCGGCCGCGGGGACCTCGTCGTCGTACGCACCGGGCAGCTCAGCCGGGTCCGCCGCGACGGCTGGGGCGACTACGCGGGCGGCCCGGCGCCCGGCCTGTCGTTCACCACGGCCGGCTGGCTGCACCGCACTCGGATCGCCGCGATCGCCACCGATACATGGGGCTTCGAGGTCCGCCCGAACGAGTTCGAGCACGCCTTCCAGCCGTTGCACCAGGTCGTCATCCCCAACATGGGCCTGCTGATCGGCGAGATGTGGGATCTCGACACGCTCGCCGCGGACTGCGCGGCCGACGGGGTGTACGAGTTCTGGCTCACCGCCGCCCCTCTCCCGATCACGGGCGCCGTGGGCTCTCCCGTCAATCCGATCGCCGTCAAGTAGCCCTCGCTCAGAGCAGCCTGAGGACAAAGGACTTCCCCTATGAGAACATCCCGCACCGTCCTGGTCGTCGGCGGCGGATCGGCCGGCAACGCCGTCACCATCCTGCTGCGCAGGGCCGGACTGACCGTCGACCTCATCGAGGCCAGGGAGGACTGGAACGCCACCGCGGGTTCCGGCATCACCGTCCAGGGCAACGCCTTGCGGGTCCTGCGCGAACTGGGCGTGTGGGAGCAGGTGCGGGCCTCCGGGTTCGGCTTCGGATCGCTCGGCATCACCGGCCCGGACGGCACCGTCCTGCACGTCGTCGAGGACATCCGCACCGGCGGTGACGACCTGCCCGCCACCGTCGGCATGCAGCGACCGCAGTTGCAGTGCATCCTCATCGACGCCGTCCGGGCGAGCGGCGCCTCGATCCGCCTCGGCACCCGGGCGGAGAGCTTCGACCAGGACGCCGACGGAGTCCGGGTGCGTTTCACCGACGGCAGCGAGGGCCGCTACGACCTGGTGATCGCCGCGGACGGCATGGGGTCGAGCACACGAGCCGCGATCGGCATCACCGACCGTCCCGTGCCGACCGGTATGGCCATCTGGCGCATCGCCGCTCCCCGCCCCGAGGGCCTGGAGCGCACCGACCTCGCCTACGGCGGCCCCGCCTACATCGCCGGATACTGCCCCACCAGCCGGGACACCATCTACGCCTACGCGGTCGAGGCCAACCGCGATCGCGCGTCCATACCCCCCGAGAGCTACGCCGACGAGATGCGCAACCTCGTGCAGGGGTACGGCGGCCACTGGACCGAGATCGTCAAGCACATCGACGATCCGGCGAAGGTCAACTACACGTGGTACCACCGGCTGCTGGTGGAGGACTCCTGGCACCGCGGACGGGTCGTGCTGATCGGTGACGCGGTCCACTGCTGCCCGCCCACCCTGGCTCAGGGCGCCGCGATGTCCCTGGAGGACGCGCTCGTCCTCTCCGAACTGCTCACCGGCACCGACGACTGGGACGACCAGCTGTTCCAGACGTACTACGAGCGCCGCATCGCGCGGGTGCGCCCGGTGGTGGACGCCTCCATGCAGATCGGACAGTGGCAGCTCGACGAGGTGCGCGACGCCGATGTGCCCGGCCTGGTCAACCGTATGTCGACCATGCTCAGGGACCTGCCGTGACCTCCCACCCGCCACCCGGCCACCAGCCCTCGACGAGCGCTGACGCGCACCCCTGGTCCACGGTCGACGTGCACGCCCACGTCCTGCTGCCCACGATCGAGGCACTGGTGGACGGCTCGCCGGGCCTGGCCGAGGCGAGGGCGCTCGACGCCCGTCGCAACGGACCGGCCGCGCTCGGCGTCAACGGGCCCATGGTGCGCGAGCGGATTCCCCGGCTCACCGACGCCGGCGTGCGGCTGGCCGCGATGGACGCCCAGGGCGTCGATGTGCAGCTCGTCAGCCCCTCCCCGTCGCATTACCACCACTGGACGGACGAGGCGACCGCCGACAAGGTGTGCCGACTGGCCAACGAGGGCACGGCGGCGCACTGCTCGGCCGCACCAGACCGGTTGAAGGGGCTGGGCCTGGTCCCGTTGCACCACCCCGAACTGACCGTCCCGGCACTCGAACACGCCCTGGAACAGGGCCTGTTGGGTGTGGAGATCTCCAGCCACGCGCCGGGCCGCGAGCTGTCCGACCCGGCCTACGAGCCCTTCTGGAAGCGGGCCGAGGAAACCGGCGCGGTGCTCTTCCTGCACCCGTTCGGCTGCACCCTCGACGAGCGGCTCGACCGGTGGTACCTGTCCAACAGCGTCGGCCAGCCCACCGAGAACGCCGTCGCGCTGTCCCACCTCATTTTCTCCGGGGTCCTGGACCGCCATCCGGGACTGAAACTGATCGCGGCGCACGGCGGCGGCTACCTCCCCACCCACATCGGCCGCGCCGACCACGCCTGGTCCGTCCGCTCCGACGCGGGCACGGACTGCGCCCATCTGCCCAGCAGCTACCTCAAGCGGCTCTATTTCGACTCCCTCGTCCACGACCCCCACGTCCTGCGTGCGCTCATCGCCGCCGCGGGCGCGGACCGGGTCGTGCTCGGCTCCGACTTCCCCTTCGACATGGGCACCGAGGACCCCGTCGGGGTACTACGCGCCGCCCACCTGTCCGAAGCCGACTTCCACGCCGTACGCGGCGGCAACGCGGCAGCGCTGCTGCGGCTCACCTGACCCCACGCTCACCTGCCCCCACAGGAGGAAACCCATCATGAGTGCACGCCTGCTGACCCACCTCCGTCACGTCGACCTCGCCGTACCCGACTACGACAAGCAGCTCGACTTCTACGCCGGCGTCTGGGGCCTGGCCAAGGTCGCCGAGGACTCCGGCATCTCCTTCCTGGCCGCTGAGGGAAGCCCGGAGCAGTACGTCGTCCGGCTGCGCAAGGCCGAGGAGAAGCGCCTCGACCTCGTCTCCTACGGCGCCGCGAGTCCGGCCGACGTGGACACGCTCGCCGATCAACTCCTCGCCGACGGTGTGCAGTTGATCTCCCAGCCGGGCAAGGTCGACACCCCCGGAGGCGGCTACGGCTTCCGCTTCTTCGACGTCGACGGCCGCACCATCGAGGTCTCCGCCGACGTCGAGGCCCGGCAGCACCGCAGGATCGAGGAGAAGGAGTCGATCCCGGTCAGGCTGAGCCACGTCGTCCTCAACTCCCCGGATCTCAACCGCACCCGCGAGTGGTACGAGCGCCACCTCGGCTTCCGCCTGACCGACACGCTCAGCTCGCCGCACATGGGCGAGGTCATGCACTTCATGCGGATCTCCAACCAGCACCACTCGATGGCCGTCGCGCAGGGCCCGCACACCTCCGTGCACCACGTCTCCTTCGAGATGCGCGGCGTCGACGAGTACCTGCGTGGTACCGGACGCCTGCTGCGGGCCGGAGTCCACAAGGTCTGGGGTCCCGGCCGGCACACAGCGGGCGACAACACCTTCACCTACTTCCTCGACCCGCACGGCAACACCGTCGAGTACACGACCGAGCTGGAGCTCGTCGACGAGGACACCTGGCACCCGCACGTCTACGACTTCTCCCAGCCCGAGGTCGCCGACCAGTGGGGCACGGCCAACCCCATGAACGAACTCGTCGCCAAGGAGTCGTTCAACGACGTCGACCGCGGCGTGTTCGTCGCCCCGCCGGTCTGATCCCCCTTCATCTCCGGGGGCGCGGCACGTCCTGTCCTGCCCTGGCTGCCCGCCGCGCCCCCGGGGCTTCCCGCCCCCGAGAACCCCGTAGTAACAGAGCCTGGAGCCCCACATGCGTTTCGCCGCGTACGAGCACCGACACCAGCGCCAGGTCGCTGTCGTCGGTGAGGACGGCCGCCTTCACCCGGTCCCCGGCGGGCGCACCCTCACCGAACTGATCACAGCCGGCGCCCTCTGGGAGGCGGGGGCCGCGGCCCTCGATGCCTCCGCAGGACCGCATGTCTCTCAGGTGCGACTGCTGCCGCCGCTCCGAGCGGCCTCCATACGGGACTTCGTCACCTTCGAGGAGCATGTCGAGGGCGTACGACGCTCGGTCGACGGGGCGAGTGGCGTGCCGGATGCCTGGTACGCGGCGCCGACCTTCTACTTCACCAACCCCCATGCCGTGTTCGGGCCGTACGACGAGATTCCCATGCCCCCGGGGTCCCAGGTGCTGGACTTCGAGCTCGAAGTCGCCGCCGTCATCGGCCGCGAGGGCCGTGACCTCACCCCCGAGCAGGCACGTGAGCACATCGTCGGCTACACGGTCTTCAACGACTGGTCCGCGCGCGACCTCCAGTCCGCCGAGATGAAGGTCGGCCTCGGCCCCTGCAAGGGAAAGGACACCGCCACCACCCTCGGCCCGTACCTGGTCACCGCCGACGAACTGGAGCCGTACCGGGACGCGGAGGGCTTTCTTCGGCTGGCCCTGACCGCCGAGGTCAACGGACAGGTGGTCGGCGAGGACCTGCTGTCCAACATGAGCTGGACCTTCGAGGAGATGGTCGCCTACGCCTCCCGGGGCACCCGGGTCGTGCCGGGTGACGTCCTGGGCTCGGGCACCTGCGGGAACGGCGGCTGCCTGGCCGAGCTGTGGGGGCTGCGGGGCGAGCGGACTCCGCCGCCGCTGGGGCCCGGTGACACCGTCTCGCTCACCGTCGAGGGCATCGGCACGCTCACCAACACCGTCGTCCCCGGCGTCGATCCCGTGCCCCTGCCGGCCGGTCGGCGCCGCAGCCGGGAGCGGCCATGACGGACCTGAGCCCCAAGCGGCTGCTGGGCAAGGTGGTCGTGGTCACCGGCGCGGCGCGCGGCCAGGGTGCCGCCGAGGCCGAGGCACTGACCTACGAGGGCGCCCGGGTGATCGCCACCGATGTGACCGAGGCACCCGGCTGCCGCCGTCTCGACGTCACCAGCGAGCAGGACTGGGCCGAACTCGCCGCCGAGTTGAAGGAGGCGTACGGGCAGGTCCACGGCCTGGTCAACAACGCGGGCATCACCTGGCGGGCCCGGCTCGGCGACGTACGCCCCGACGACTTCGACCGCGTCCACGCCGTCAACGTCACCGGCCCACTGCTCGGCATCCAGCGCCTCGCCCCGCTGATGCCGCCCGGCGCCTCGATCGTCAACGTCGGCTCCTCCGCCGCGCTCACCGCCCACTACCCGGTGGCGTACACCGCCAGCAAGTGGGGCCTGCGCGGGCTGTCCCAGGCGGCCGCGCTGGAACTCGGACCGCGCGGAATCCGCGTCAACACGATCCACCCCGGCTACATCGAGACCGAGATGACCGCCTCCGCCGCCCCCGCCTTCCGCGAGGCCAACATCCGCGAGACCCCGCTCGGCCGTACCGGCACCGTCGACGAGGTCGCCCCGCTGATCGTCTTCCTGCTGTCGGACGAGTCGTCGTTCATCACCGGCGCGGAGATCCCCGTCGACGGCGGACTCACCGCGCACGGCGGAGTCAAGTCCGTCTCGGACGCCCTGCGACCGGAGACGCCATGACCGACGCCCTGGGCCGTGCCGCCACCAGAAAGGACCATCGCAAGTGAACAAGGTCAGCGCCGGCGCCGCGGAGGCGGTCGCCGACATTCCGGACGGAGCCTCGCTGGCCGTCGGGGGTTTCGGCCTCAGCGGTGTTCCCGCCGTGCTCATCCGGGCCCTCCACGCCCAGGGCGCCACCGGTCTCAAGGTCGTCTCGAACAACTGCGGAGTCGACGGCCGCGGTCTGGGAGTGCTGCTGGCCGCGGGCCGCATCGCCCGGGTGACCGGCTCCTACGTCGGCGAGAACAAGGAGTTCGCCCGCCAGTACCTCTCGGGCGAACTGGAGGTGGAACTGGTCCCGCAGGGCACGCTCGCCGAGCGGCTGCGCGCAGGCGGGGCGGGCATCCCCGCCTTCTACACCCCGGCCGGGGTGGGCACTCAGGTGGAGCGGGGCGGACTGCCCTGGCGGTACGCGGCCGACGGCTCGGTCGTCGTTGCCTCGCCGCCCAAGGAGAGCCGCGACTTCGACGGCCGTACCCACATCCTGGAGCACGGCATCACCACCGACTTCGCCCTCGTACGGGCCTGGCGCGGCGACCGGCACGGCAACCTCGTCTTCCGTAAGGCTGCCGCCAACTTCAACCCGCTCGCCGCCATGGTCGGCCGCATCACCGTCGCCGAGGTGGAGGAGCTCGTGGAACCGGGGGAGATGCGTCCCGACGAGGTGCACCTGCCCGGCATCTTCGTCCAGCGGGTCGTGGCCCTCACCGCTGAAGAGGCAGCCGACAAGCCGGTCGAGCGCCTTTCGATCTCCGCGTCTCCGACACGAGGAACGGTGCGCACCTGATGGCCTGGACCCGCGACCAGATGGCCGCCCGCGCCGCCGCCGAACTCACCGACGGCTCCTACGTCAACCTCGGCATCGGCCTGCCGACCCTGATCCCCGGCCATCTGCCGGCCGGCGTGCACGTCGTACTGCACTCCGAGAACGGCATCCTCGGCACCGGGCCCTACCCGTACGAGGACGAGGTCGACCCCGACCTGATCAACGCCGGCAAGGAGACCGTCACGGTGCTGCCCGGCGCGTCCTTCTTCGACTCCGCGCTGTCCTTCGGGATGATCCGCGGCGGACACATCGACACCGCCGTCCTGGGCGCCATGCAGGTGTCGGCCACGGGCGACCTCGCCAACTGGATGATTCCCGGAAAGATGGTCAAAGGCATGGGCGGCGCCATGGACCTCATCCACGGCGCCCGGCGCGTCATCGTCCTGATGGACCACACGGCCAAGGACGGCACCCCCAAGATCGTCGGGGAATGCTCCCTGCCGTTGACCGGCGAGCGATGCGTCCACCGCATCATCACCGACCTCGGCGTCCTGGACGTCACGCCCACAGGGCTCGCGCTGGTCGAGACCGCGCCCGGCATCACCGCCGACGCCATCCGCGCCCGCACCGGCGCGCCTCTGCACATCGACGCCGTCACGGCCTCCTGCTGACCCCCATGGCCCCCTGTCCCTTCGTCCCGCACGGAGCCCCGAGTTGACCGTCTTCCTCACCGACGCCGACGTCCGAGCCGCCTTCGACTGGGCCGACGCCATCGCGGCACTGCACAGCGCCTACGCGGCACCGCCCGACGAGTCCCGCTTCCCGGCCCGCACGATGGCTCGCGGAGACGGCCTGTGGCTGCGCACCCTCAGCGGTGTGCCCGGCGACGGCGGCCCCATGGGGGCCAAGCTGATCGCCGCCTCACCGCGGCACCGGCGCGCCTCGTATCTGATCCCGTTGTTCGACCAGGAGAGCATGGAGCTGACGGCGCTCCTGGACGGCCACTCCATCACCGGCTTCCGTACCGCAGCCACCTCGGCACTCGCCGCCGACCTGCTCGCCCCCGCCGGTCCCCTTCGCGTGGCCGTGATCGGATCCGGCTTCGAGGCGCAGAACCACGTCCGTGCCCTGGCGGCGACGCGCACGCTGTCGTCCGTCACGGTGTTCAGCCCCAACCCGGCCAGCCGCACCCGCTTCACCCGGGAACTCGCCGATCTCGGGTTGCCGCTCGCCACCGCGGAGAGTTCCGGGGCGGCCGTCGCCGATGCCGACCTGGTGATCTGCGCGGCCCGCTCCCGCGACGAGCAGCCGACCCTTCGTGAGGCCCGGGCCGGCGTCACGATCGTGTCCATCGGGTCCACACTTCCCGAACAGCGCGAACTGGCGACCGAGGTCATCGCCCGCGCAGAGGTGATCGTCGCCGACATGGCCGACGAAGTAGCCGAGGACACGGGAGACCTGATCGCGGCGAGGAAGGCGGGCGTCGACCTCGCCGGAAAAGTGGTCCCGCTCGCCGACGTCGTCTCCGGTCGCACGCCCGGCCGGCCGGCAAACGACCCGGACGCGGTCGTGATCTACAAGTCCGTCGGTTCGGCGGCACAGGACCTCGCCGTCGCCGCGATGTGCGTGCGGCGGGCGGCCGAACTGTCCCTGGGCACCGAACTGCCCGTCACCATCTCCCCCGTCTCGAAGTGAGCGATCCCGTGAGCAACGCCGTGCGCAGAGAACTCGACGCCCCGTCCCTGCTGAAGAGCGCCGCGTACGTCGACGGCACCTGGATCACCACCGACGCCACCCTCGCCGTACACAATCCGTCCACCGGCGACCTGCTGGCCGAGGTGCCGTTCCTCGACGCCGCGCAGACCACCGCGGCGATCGAGGCGGCGCACCGCGCACTGCCGGGCTGGCGGGCCCGCCCGGCCAAGGAACGGTCCCGGCTGCTGCGGCGCTGGTTCGACCTGGCCACCGAGCATGCGGAGGACCTTGCCCGGCTGATCGTGCTCGAGGAGGGCAAGCCCTATCCGGAGGCCGTCGGCGAGGTCGCGTACGCGGCGTCTTTCCTGGAGTGGTTCGCCGAGGAGGCCAAGCGCATCCGCGGTGACGTCATGGAGGCGCCGGAGCCCTCGCGCAGGATCGTCGTCCTGAAGGAGCCGGTCGGTGTGTGCGCGGCGATCACCCCGTGGAACTTCCCCGCAGCGATGATCACCCGCAAGGCGGGGCCCGCACTGGCCGCGGGCTGCACGATGGTCCTCAAGCCCGCCGAGCAGACCCCGCTGACGGCCCTGGCACTCGCCGAACTCGCCGACCGGGCGGGCATCCCGGCGGGCGTGTTCAACGTGATCACCGGTGACCCGCGCGAGATCGGCCCCGAGCTGACGGGCAACCCACTGGTCCGCAAGATCACCTTCACGGGCTCCACCGAGGTAGGCCGGCTGCTGCTGGCCCAGGCGGCGCAGACCGTGAAAAAGACGTCGATGGAGCTGGGCGGCAACGCGCCCCTTCTCGTCTTCGACGACGCCGACCTCGACGAGGCGGTCGAGGGCCTGATCGCCACCAAGTACCGCAACACCGGCCAGGCGTGCATCAGCGCCAACCGCGTCTACGTACAGGACGGGATCCACGACGCGTTCGCGAAGAGACTCGCCGAGCGGGTGGGCGCCCTGGCTGTCGGCGACGGCTTCGACGAGGGCGTCCAGCAGGGCCCGCTCATCGACGAGGACGCGGTGGCGAAGGTGGAGTCCCACGTCGCCGACGCCGTCGCCCACGGGGCCGTGGTCCTGCACGGCGGCAGGCGCCACCCACGGGGCGGCCTCTTCTACGAGCCGACCGTGCTGACCGGCGTCACCGACGCCATGGCCGTCACCCGTGAGGAGACCTTCGGTCCGGTGACCCCGTTGCTGCGGTTCACCGACGAGAGCGACGCGGTCCGCATGGCCAACGACACCGAATTCGGCCTCGCCGCCTACCTGTTCGCCAAGGACGCCGAGCGCATCTGGCGCGTCGCCGCCGCCCTGGAGGCCGGCATGGTCGGCATCAACACCGGCCTGATCTCCAACGAGACCGCCCCCTTCGGAGGAGTCAAGCAGTCCGGCATCGGCCGTGAGGGCTCGGTCTACGGCCTCGACGAGTTCCTGGAGCTCAAGTACCTCGCCTGGGAAGGCGCGAAGACCCTCGCCTCCGCCCCCGAATCCGGCTGATCACCCCGCTAGGAGCACACCATGGCCCGCTACACCCGCGCCGAAGCCCGAGACTGGGCACGCGAGAACCTCGTCGGCGTCGTCAACTGCACGATCCCGTCCTTCACGGCCGACCTGACGGCGATCAACGAGAAGGCGATCCGCCACGACACCCGCCTCGCCATCGAGCACGGCTTCATGGGCACCCTCGGCGTCTCGGAAGTCTCCATCCAGCTCCCCGAGTACCTGGACTTCCTGCGCATCATCAAGGACGAGGCCGGCGACCGGCTGCTGCTCACCCACCACGCCAGCTGGAACAACCTGGAACAGAACATCGAGGCCGTGAAGGGCGCGGAGGAGGCGGGCGCCGAGCTGGTGCTGCTGTCGTACCCGCCGAACTTCTACCCCGAGTCCGAGCAGGAGATCTACGACTACACCAAGGCCGTCTGCGACGCGACGAACCTCGGCGTCATGCTCTTCCCGATGTACCTGTGGGGCTTCAGCCCGCGCATCCACCCCTCCGACATCCCCGTACGCCTGATCCGGCGCCTGCTCGACGACTGCCCCAACATCGTCGCCATCAAGGCCGAGGGCGGCTTCCCCAGCATCCAGAGCGTCATCGAGTGCCACCGTCACTTCGGTGACGAGGTCGTCATCTCGATGCCCATCGAGGGGGAGTTGATCCCGCTGTCGCAGATCATGCCCCTCCAGTTCTCCGCCACCAGCGACCACGATTACTATGGCCCGATGATCCCGCGCGTCTTCCAGCTCCTGCGGGAGGGCAAGTACGACGACGCCGCCGACATCTACTGGCAGCTCCATCCGGCGCGCAAGATCAAGGGGGGCCTCGCGCCGGCTCTGCACGGCGGGGCGTTCATCAACCGCCAGGCATGGAAGTTCCAGGGCTGGCTCCAGGGCTACAACGGCGGCCCGCTGCGCATGCCCACCCAACGCATCCACGACGCCCAGATGAACGCCCTGCGCAAGGGACTCGTCGACGCCGGTCTCGAACCGACCACGGACCCGTTCCGCGAGTTCTTCATCGGCCGCAACCCGGCCTGAGCCGCCGGAGGCTGCCGCGCCGCCGCCGCGAGGTGATCGACCCGCGTCCCCAGGATTGTCCCTCGTCACATAGGCGGGGAGTGTGTCCATCAGCGGCCTCCGGCCGGGGGGCCTCCCGGCCTCGGACCGCGCACAGGAGGCGTGTCGCCGCCCCGGGTCGAGTACGCCGGGGACCAGCTCGCCCAAGACCGTTCGGGGCGCGCGGCCGAACGGACTCACTCCCGCTCAGTCCACAGGAACGGTTCAGTTCCCAGGCCGGTGGTGATAAGGCCGTGGTCGGCGCCGTGCACCAGCAGCAGATGGGCTCGGCGCCCGCGGGGACCAGGCTGTCGTGGAGGCGGCGGCTCGGGGCAGGGGCGATGAGCAGGTCGGCGACACGGTGTAGAAGGAGCAAGGGCGGCACCCGTGGGTGATTCGGCCGGGCCGGGCCGGTCTCGACCGCGGCGGCCCGGTCCGACAGCGGTCCGAGACCCCACGCCGCACCGGAGGGATCTACGCCCAGTATTCCACCGGACAGGGCGTCCTCATCGAGCCGGAGCAGATCGGTCGGGGGCATCGTCCGCCACCGTGCGCCGGACGAGCTGCCCCACCGTGCAGGTGGCCCAAGCCAGCCTGGGCGTCGTGCAGTTGAAGGCCAGACGGCAACCTCGGAGGAGCGGTACTCGATGGTCGCCATGGCGTATCCGCGTTCAGCCAAGAGCCGGGGCAAGGAGGATCCGAGGCCGCGGCGTTGATGCCGCCGGTCGTCACCAACCATTGTGCTTCGCCCGCACCATTCGTAAGCTTTCCACTTGGAAGGTATTGAATCGTTTCAATTCCTTTGCTCACGAAAGGAACGTCCGTGGACGAGGACAACAGAAGTGCCCTGAGCCGTCGGCACATGATCGGCATCATGACCGCGGCGGCGGCCGGAGCCTCACTCCCACTCGCCGCCGCGCCGCATGCCCGGGCGGCCGGCGGAAAGGCTGCCGCACCGGCCGGGCTGCAGGTCAACTCCCGCACCGAGCCGCTGGGTACCGAGACCGAGCCGGCCTTCAGCTGGGCGCCCCCGGTCGCCAGGCAGAGCGCGTACGAGATCCGGGTCGGCACCGGCCCCGGCACCGCGGACGTCTGGCGCAGCGGCAAGGTGGCGAGCTCCAACAGCACCGCGGTCGCCTACGGCGGCGGGGCTCTGGCGGCGGAGCGGGCGTACTTCTGGCGGGTGCGGACCTGGGACGAGAAGGGCACCCCCGGCCCGTGGAGTGAGCCCGCGAGGTGGGAGACCGGACTGGCGAAGGGCGACAAGGGCTGGTCGGGTGCGCAGTGGATCGGAGGGCGCCAACCCCAGGACCACGACTGGCGGGACCTCACCTCGACCGTCGTCTTCCGCGGCGGCGCAGACCCCACCGCCGGACTGTCCCTGCTGTTGCGCGCCGAACCCATCGGCAAGACCTGGGGCGAAGGCCTGAACTGGACCATCAGGCAGAGCGCCGAAGACATGCAGCTGGTCATGGTGACCCGCCACTACGCCGGCAACACCTGGATCGACGACGGCACCTCCGAGCCCGACTGGGGCGTGAACCACTACGACCCCCAGAGCGAGACCAACCCCACCACCGCAGGCACCCGCACCGTCCCCGTCGCGACGGCCACCCTTCCCGCCTCGACCGGCCTGACCACGAACACCTGGGCCACCCGCGACCACACCGTCCAGGTCAAGGCCGTGGGCCTCACCGTCACCACCACGGTCAACGGCGTCGCGGTCGACAGCCGCACCCTCACCGGCGACCAGATCCGCCGCCACGGCAGCTTCGGCTTCGCCGGCGGCACCAGCGCCACCATCCGCAACGTCAAGGTGACCGGCACCGGCGCCCCCGACTTCGCCGTCAACCTCACCACCGGCGCGAACCCGTTCGAGGCCGGCATCGGCACGCTCTCGGGCCTGAGCTTCCCGCCGAAGAACCCCTACATCCCGGCCAAGAACGCGATTCTCCCCATCGCCAACCCGGCACCGCTGCTGCGCCGCGCCTTCACCCTGCCCCGCGGCCGCCGCGTCTCCCGGGCCCGCCTGCACCTGAGCGCCGCCGGAAACGTCACCTTCACCGTCAACGGCGACCCCCTCACCGTCGACGGCAAGCGGGCGACCCGCGACCACACCAACGTGCCCCGCCTCCTGACCGACCAGAGCACCTACGACCGCACCGTCCTCTACGACACCTTCGACGTCACCGCGCTGCTCCGAGACGGCCGCGAGAACGTCGTCGCCGCCGAACTCGGCCGTGGCTGGTACGGGCTGACGACCCCTCAGGAGTGGTACTGGCAGCTCGCCCCCTACAGCGGCGCGCCCCGCCTGCGCGCGAAGCTCGTCGTGACGTACACCGACGGCTCCGCCACCACCCTCGTCACCGACAACGACTGGCTCACCGCGGACGGCCCCACGACCTTCGACTCGGTCTACTCGGGAGAGAAGTACGACGCCCGCCGCGCCGACACGTTGGGGGAGTGGCGCTCGGCCGGCCACCGCACCGGCCGCGACTGGCGTCCGGCCACCGTGCTGATCCCGCCGGGCAGTTGCTCCGGACCGTCCCCCGCGTACCACGGCGCACTCCCCGCCACGACGATCCCCGACGGCTTCCGACCGGCGACCGTACGCGCCCACGAGGCGGAACCCGTGCTGGTCAACCAGACACTGCGGCCGATATCGCTCACCGAGACGGCCCCCGGCTCGGGCGTCTGGGTCCTGGACTACGGCCAGATCATGACCGGCCTCGTCCGGCTGTCCCTCACCGGCGTCCGCTCCGACAAGGAGGGCCTTACCCTTCGTATCCGTGGTGGCAACCGCATCAGCGGCGGCGACGGCACAGCCGCCTCCCCGTTCTCCGTGGAGGAGGAGAACTTCCAGCACGACGCCAATCTCCAGACGCACTACTACACGCTGGGCCGCCGGCCGACGCAGACCTGGGAACAGCAGTTCAGCCACTTCGGCTTCCGCTACCTGGAGGTCATGAACCTCGAGACCGTCCTCGGCCGGACCCCCGACCTCACCCGGGACGCGGACGTCCTGACCGTCGGCGTCGCCCGCACCGGCTTCCCCCGCACCGGCACCTTCACCACCGACAACGCCCTGCTCAACCGCCTCCAGCGCAACCTGGAGTGGGCCGAGCAGAACAACCTCGTACAGAAGCCCACCGACACGCCGTCCCGCGAGAAGAACGGCTGGACCGGCGACGCCATGGCCAGCTCCGAGTCCGAATCCCTCACCTGGGACGTCAACGCCGTTCTCACCAACTATCTGCGCCACTTCCCGGACACGCAGATCTCCACCGGCCAGCTGCCCATGTTCGTCCCGATCGCCAAGGGCGGATACGGCTACGACCGCACCCCCGGCTGGAACGCCGCATGGAAGGCGGTCCCCGCCTGGGACTCGGCGTACTTCGTCATCCCGAGGGAGCTGTACACGTACTACGGCAACAGCAGCCTCTTCGCCGAGCTGTACGACCACCAGGACACGCTCCTGAAGTACTACGAGACGCTCTTCACCGCCGAGAACGGCTACAAGTTCGAGGCCTCGCTCGGCGCCTACTCCGGCGCCGAACCGCCCGGCAGCAACGCCGTCATCAGCCTCGCCTTCTACATCCACTTCTGCGACTACATGGACGAGGTCGGCCGCAGGCTGGGCCGAACCGAACGAGCCGACCACTACGCCCAGTTGGCGCGCACCCTGCGCAAGGCGTTCATCGCCGACTACTGGGACACGTCACAGGGGTACTTCGCCCAGGGCAGCATCTCCAGCGAGAACGCCATGGCCATTGCCTTCGATCTGGTCCCCGGCTCCGACCTCGACCCCGGCGATCCCCGGTACCTGGCCGGCACCAAGCCGCTCGCCGAGAACAAGAAGGCCCTCGCCAAGCTGCTCGCCGACCGCATCACGGCCGCCGGACAGCACATCCAGAACGACATGTACGGCTCGCGCTACGAGTTCAACATCCTGAGCGAGTACGGCTATACGGACATCGCGCTGAAGGCCGTCACCCAGACCGGCGTACCCGGCTACGTCCACCAGATCGCCAAGGGCGCCACCTCGCTGTGGGAGCAGTGGACCGACCGGCTCTCGGTCGACCACCACTACCGCTCCAACGTGGCCACCTGGTTCTACCAGAGCCTGGCCGGCATCAGACCGACCTCGACCGCCTACGAGACGCTGCGCATCCGCCCGTACGTCCCCGCGGCCGCGGTCAACAGCCGGGTCCCGGAGAACACCGAGGACACCGACCTGTCGCCGGCGCTCCTCGACCATGTCAGCGCCTCGATCGACACCGTGCGCGGCAAGGTGTCCTCGCAGTGGCGGCGCCGCCAGGACGGCCGGATCGACCTCGCGGTGACCATCCCGTACAACACCGAGGCCGAGATCTGGGTCCCCACCCAGAACAAGCCCGTCACCGCGCCCCGGGGCGTCACCCACCTACGTGACGACACCTCGGGCGGTGCGCCGTACAAGGTCTACCGGGCCTTTGCGGGGTCCTACCGCTTCAACGCCGGCTGAGCCGGCCGCACCGACCGCCGCACCGTGCCGAGTCGGCGCTCTCCGCACGGTGCGGCCTCGGCCTCTTTCGACCGGACGATCTACCGCCTCGGTGCCTGACGGTGACTGCTCACCGCGGCAGGTCGGCCAACTGAGGCCGGGGCTCCCGGTCGCTGCGCTGCCCGCGGCGACCGGTCAGGTACGCGGCGAGGGCGAGGACCGCGGCAAGGGCGATGAGGGCACACACGGCACCCCAGCCCAGTTGGACGTAGGCGCGGGTGCCGAGCCATGACCCGGCGCTGCCGCCGAGGAACGCACAGGTCATGTAGCCGGTGTTGAGGCGGCTGCGGGCCTCGGGGCGCAGCGCGAAGATACGGGCCTGGTTGGCGACCTGACCGCACTGCACCGCCACGTCCAGCAGGAGCAGTCCGACCGCGAGCGCCACCAGCCCCACCACTCCGCCCAGCGAGCCGGCGGTGAGCACCGCCGCCGCGGCGAGGGCGGCCAGGATGCACCACAGGTTCACCCGGTCGGCGCCGAGCCGGTCCACCCAGCGTCCGGCCGCGGGGGCGCAGAACATGCTGCCCGCCCCGATCAGCGCCAGCAGCCCCACGGCCTGGGTGCCCATGCCGTAGAGGGGTCCGGTGATGAGCAGGGCCAGCGCGGTCCAGGCCGCGCTGAATCCGCCGAAGAGGGTGACCTGGAAGAGCACGGATCGCCGTAGCTCCCGCTCGCCGCGCAGCATCCGCACGGTGTCGGCGAGCAGAGTCGGGTAGCTGTCGTGCACGGCCGGGGCGTTGCCCGGCAGGGTGAGACCGAGGACGACGGCCAGCAGCCCGGTCAGCACGGCGGCGACGAGATAGGGGGCGCGCCAGCCCAGGTGCTCGCCGAGTACACCGCCGAAGGTGCGGGCCAGCAGGATGCCGCCGATCAGGCCCGCCTGGAGGGTGCCGATCACACTGCCGCGCCGGTCGGACTCGACCAGTCCCGCGGCCATGGGCAGCAGGAGCTGTGGAACCACGGTCGCCACGCCCACCACGGCACCCGCTGCCAGCAGGAGGCCGGTGGCCGGGGCGAGACCGGCGACGAGGAGGGCGGCACCGGTCGTCGCGAGCAGGCCGGTGATCAGAGGGCGGCGGGGGAGTCGGTCGCCGAGGGGCACCAGCAGAAAGATCCCGACGGCGTAACCGAGCTGGGTCACCGTCGCCACGATCGCCGCCGTGGCCGGCGTGACGCCGAGACCGTCGGCGATGAGGGGGGTCAGGGCCTGCGGGAAGTAGACGTTTGCCACGCCGACGCCACAGGCCAGCGCCATCAGGAGAGGCAGCTTGCGGGTCATTGACTCAGCTCCAACCGAACGAACTGGATGGTTCGGTCATCGAGCGTGACACGCACGCCTTGAACGAGTCAAACGAACCAGTTCGTTACCCTCGGACGCATGGCATACGACTCCACGGCGACCAAAGAACGCATCCTCGCGGCGGCCACCACGGAATTCGCCGCACACGGGGTCGCCGGCGCCCGGGTGGACCGTATCGCCGCCGCGGCCAAGGCCAACAAGCGCGCGATCTACGACTACTTCGGCGACAAGAACAAGCTCTTCGCCGTCGTCGTCGAACGCACGCTGGCCGACCTCGCCGAAGCCGTCCCGCCCAGCGACGACCTGCCCGGCTATGCCGAGCGCCTCTTCGACTACCACCGCGCCCACCCCGAGGCCCTGCGGCTGGTGATGTGGGAGGCCCTGGAGATCGGCGACCAGCCCGTCCCGGCGGAAGAGGCCCGCACCCGTCACTACCAGGACAAGATCGACGCCGCAGAATCCGGCGGCGCGGACGGCGACGCGCGGACCCGTGTGTTCTTCACCCTCGCCCTGACCGGCTGGAGCATCGGCATGCCCCAGCTGCGGCGCATGGTCCTCGGCCCCGACCACAGCCTCGACGACCTCCGCGACGAGGTCACACGGTCCGTAAGGGCCCTGTCGACAGGGGGAGGGGTGCCCGGGCGGGACCGGCGACGGTGACGCAGCCGTAGCGGGGGCAGAGCCCCACCGAGGCACGATCCGGCAGGTGGTTCCAAGAGCGGCCGTCGACCTCACCCGAGGGCGCGGCGACGCACTGGACGGTGAAGCCGGACCCCGCCCGGTGGCAGGACATCGGCATGGAGGAGCATCTGCTCAGCCACTGTGCCACCGTCTGCCTGTGAGGGACCGTCATGCTTTCTGCCCGCCGTACCGTGCCACCCGTCCTGCTCACCAGTCTGCTGCTGGCGGGCTGTTCACCCGTCTCCCTCGGCACGTCGACGTCGTCCGGCACGCAGAGCCCGATGACCGGAGCGCCGGCCGGCTCGGGGCGGGCGATCGCGGTGGGGGCCGGACCGCAGAAGCACTACACGGTGCAAAAGCAACCGGCCGCAGGCTCCTGCCACTACCGGTATCTCAAGGGGGAACCGCTGGAGGATCCGACCTGCACACCGGGCGCGATATCCCCGGCAGTCACGCAGAAGAACCTCGCCTCGACGATATGCCGCAAAGGCGGCTACACCTCCGGGATACGCCCTTCCACGTACGTGACAGGCAAAGAGAAAAAGCTCAACGCCGCCTCCTACGGCTTCACCGGACGCATGGGAGATGCCGAGTACGACCACCTGATCAGCCTGCAGTTGGGCGGCGACCCCAACGACTACCGCAACCTGTGGGTCGAGCCGGCCGACCCCGGCCACAGGAAGGGCTCCGGGGTCAACAACGCGAAGGACCCGGTGGAAACGAAGCTGCACACCGCGGTCTGCAAGGGCACCGTCACCCTCGCCGCCGCACAGCAGGCGATCGTCACCGACTGGACCACGGCCCTGAGCACGCTTCACCTCGTGTGAAAGGCGGTGGGGGAAACCGACGGTGCTCCGACGTGGCCGCGCTGACTCTGCGACACACGAAAGCCCCGGCTGGACGGGGGAGACCAGCCGGGGCCGTGTGCGGTGACGGGCGGAGGGCGGTCGCCTCTCGGCGAAAGGCTCCATGGGGCTTCAGCCGAACGATCGTCCCCATGGGCTATAGGTGAGGCCCGGGGACACTGTCCCCTCCACCAGCCACATATGAACGAACGGCCAACCAGCTCCGGTTGTTCCCCGCCCCCGTCCCGCAGCCGCTGTGAGCTCCGGCACCCCCACTGTGGCGGGCAGCCTGCGTCACATAGGGAGCGAGAACAGCCGTACTGGCCCTGAGGGCCAGTGGGCACCGTCTCGCAGAGGCGTCACCATGGTCCGCAGCGGCATGGTCACCAGGCGGTCCCCGGGTTGTTCGACACGTACGTCCGTATCGAGCGGGTGCCATCCGAGGCGACGGTAGAGCGGCACGAGAGGAGGGCGGCAGAACAGCAGTGCATGCTGAGGACCCGTCGTGCGGGCGTGCTCCAGGGCAGCTGTGACGACGAGCCGAGCCAGCCCGCGACCTCGCATGCCGGGCGCGACGGCCACCCCGCCGACTCCCATCACCTCTGTCTCGGCGTCACCGATCGCGACAGGCAGTCGTAGGAGGCCGGCGTGTGCCACGAGCCGGTCTTCGTGTCTGATTCCGAAGTGTTCTTCTTTGGGCAGCCAGGTCAGGCCGGCCGAGTCGACACCGAAGGGGTCATCGCCGTTGCCAAGGATCTCCTCCAGGTCCGCCTTTGTGTACCGGGGGAGCCGCACCACGGGCGGTGCCCCGGATGATCGGTCGTCAGGCATTCCCCCATCATGATCTCTGTGCGGAGCACCGGCCAAGTCGCTTCATCCGACGGGTTCCTCAGGGGGACTGGGTCAGCCCGGAGCGGAACTGTCGCACGAGCGTTCTCGGGTCCCGTACGGCCTGCCACAGACCCATCGACAGCAGCACCAGGCTGATGGTGAAGCAGACCCAGAACACGAACTGGGTGCCGGTCGCGAGATCGTGGGTGCTGCCGTCCTCGTAGCGGCAGTACGCCTGTGGGGGAAACGCCTTCGAGACGCCGACGCCCCCGTAGTACATGGAGCACGGGTCCTCGCCGGGGTCCTTGATCGTGTCGTCCGCCGTGACGACCAGCAGCCAGGCCACCGCTGCCACCGGAACCGTGCCGAACACGAGCATCTTCGTCCAGATCGGCAGGCGGGGGTGGCCGAGGAGTCCGATCAGCGCGATGAGTGCGACAACGAACACCGCGGCGACGGCCACGGCGGTGAACGACCTCCTGTACACCTCCTCCAGAAGCCAGATGACTCCTGCCACCGGGGGCGCGGTGAGGAGGACGACCTTGATCCCGGATGCCGTACGGGGATGCGCGAGCAGGTAGACGACGAGCGCACACGCGATCAGGGTCAGGAGCGCGATCACGGACGCGCGGTGGTGCCGGCCGGTTCCCGGTGTGTCTCGTCCTTCCGCCACGGACCGACACCGAGTTTTCCGGTCGTCCCGAGGTCGAGTTCCGGTGTCACCGTCACGGGATCGGCTGCGGGCGTGGCCCATACACGGACGTACGGAGCGTTGACCGGTGCGCCGGCCTGGGTGGTGTTCCGCCATGCCAGTTGGGCCAACGCAGCCTCACCCGGGCGCAGGACGACCGGCTGCGGTCTGCCGTCCCCACCGAGGCCGGTACTGATCTGATCGGTCCCCTGGAGGATCCGTACGCCGTCCACGGCATGGTGGTCCTCGTCCTGGATCGTGAGCTTGGGGTAGCCGTTGAGCTGAAGGGACTCGGTGCCGCAGTTGACCAGGTGCAGGCCGACGACGCGCAGCCCCATGGCCGCGTCCCCTTGGTCGGCGTAGACGCGCATGCCCGATTTGGGGCACGTGCCCGAGGTGGACGGCGCCTCGGCTTCTGGGACGCTACGTGTCTTGATCACCTCTATGCCCGTCACCTCGGGTGCGTTCCCGACCGGCTCTCCCATGACGACGGTGCCCTTGACGGTCCGCCCCTGTCCGACCGCCTCGACGGTGTGTTCCGCGTTGTCGACCGCGCCTCCGGAGGCCGAGAGGAAACCGAAGGTCAGCGTGTACGTGGCGGTCTCCGTCTGCCTGTTGGTCAGCTCGAAGTCCGCGCTGTAGGCGACTCCGGCGCATCCGCTCTCCGGGCCCCAGGCGTACAGCGCGGTGATTTTGACGCCGTCCTCGGCCGTACCTCCGACGGTGGGCAGGGGCAGCGCGGTCGGTGTGCCGGAGGGACGAACGGACGGTGCTGAGGACGACGGGTTGCCGTACCGGGAGATGTCCGACGGGCACAGTGCCTCGGCCCGGACCGGGCCGCCGCCGGCACCTCCGCCCGGCGAGACGCTCTGGGAGCCGCAGGCGGCGAGCAGCAGAGCAGCGGCGAGGACGGCGGGGGCTGTGCGGGAGGCGGTGGACATCCGCCCACCACACCAGGGGGACGCCCTCGTGGGCTGTGGCGGAGCCCACACCTCCGGTCACAGCGGTGTCACAGATCACTCTGGACAGCGCCTGCGCGCGAGCCGAGGAGGTCTTGTGGAGCGCGGCTTCCCGGCCTCACCGAAGGCCGTCGCCGCTGTATGCGCAGCCGCCCGCGCCGCACCCGGGTCGGGGGGGGGGGGGGGGGGGGGGGGGGGGGCGCCGCCCCCCCCCCCCCCCCGGGGGGGCGCCCCCCCCCCCCCCGCGACCAGCCCCCACCGGCCCGCAGCGGCCGACGAGCCCCCCGCCCGCCCCTACATCCGGCTCAAGCTCGCCGCCGCGAACAGTACGTCTCTGATGGCCTCGCGA
>NZ_JBITGI010000033.1:0-45125 GCF_044456945.1 Streptomyces sp. NPDC050759
CCCCCCCCCCCCCCCCCACCCCGGCCCCGACCCACCACACACCCGCACGCGCTACACAAGCCCCCACCGGAGCCGAAACAGGCCGCCGCAGGCACAAAGGGGCGCGGGGAACTGCGCAAAACGCCCGCCCCCACCGAACCCGCACCCGAATCCGCCCCACCCCCGGCGGCACTGGCCAGCCCCCCCTCCCCCTGGCAGGATCACCGGCATGCCCAAGCCGTTCCCCCGCCTCAGCCCCCGCCAGGCGCTCCAGACCGCGGCCGTCACGATCGTGGCCCTCGGCCTGCTCCTGTGGTGGCTGCTCCCGCTGGGGGAGGACCCCCCGGCCGGCACGATCACCTTCAGCACGGGCACAAAGGCAGGCGTCTACCAGAAGTACGGCGAGCTCCTCGACAACGCGATCCGCAAGGACATGCCGGACCTGAAGGTGAAACTGG
Source organism: Streptomyces sp. NPDC050759 (assembly GCF_044456945.1). Taxonomy (NCBI): domain Bacteria; kingdom Bacillati; phylum Actinomycetota; class Actinomycetes; order Kitasatosporales; family Streptomycetaceae; genus Streptomyces; species Streptomyces sp. NPDC050759. Next base: position 438 of record NZ_JBITGI010000033.1, read on the forward strand.
AGACCAGCGCAGGATCCCAGGAGAACGTCAGACTCGTGGCGAACGGAAAGGCCGACTTCGCCATCGCCGCGGCCGACGCGGTGGAGACCTACCAGCAGAACGGCGACCCCGGCGCCGACCAGCTCCGCGGCGTGGCCCGCCTCTACGACGACTACGTACAGCTCGTCGTCCCCGCGGACTCGGACATCCGCACCATCGCCGACCTGAAGGGCAAGCGCGTCTCCATCGGCGTCCCCAACTCCGGCGTACGACTGATAGCGGACCGCGTGCTCAACGCCGCCGGCATCGACCCGGACAAGGACATCCAGCCGAGGGCCGCGGGCATCGACACCGGACCCGAGCTCCTCGGCCACGGCCTGGACGCGTTCTTCTGGTCCGGCGGCCTGCCCACGGACGGCCTGAAGCAGCTGGCCGAACGCTCGGCGTTCCGCTTCGTCCCGATCGAACCCTCCCTCGTGGCGAAGCTGCACGCCGAGGGCGAGCCCACCCGCTACTACCGCGCCACCAACATGCCGGCGTCGGCGTACCCGTCCGTCCAGAACAACAGGACCGTCCCGACGATGGCCGTCTCCAACCTGCTGATCACCCGCAAGGACATGGACCCCGAGCTCACGGAGTGGCTCACCCGGACCGTGATCAAGAGCAGGGACGGCATCGGCCACGACGTCCACTCCGCCCAGTTGGTCGACGTACGCACGGCGATCTACACCGACCCGGTCCCCCTCCACGAGGGCGCCCGTCGCTACTACCGCTCGGTCAAACCGTAGGGCGGCTACGGGGCACCGACACGGTCACGACCAGCCCGTGCGGCTCATGGTGGCCGTACGAGATCGCGCCACCCCCGGCAGCCAGCAGTGCCCGCGAGATGGACAGCCCGAGACCGGACCCCTTGATGTTCTGATGCCGGCCGCTGCGCCAGAACCGGTCGCCGACACGGGCGAGTTCCTCATCGGTGAGCCCGGGTCCGCGGTCGGCGACGACGACCGTCGAGGTGTTCCCGTCCGCGGCGACCGTGACCTCGACGGTCTCGTCCTCGGGCGTGAACTTGATCGCGTTGTCGATGACCGCGTCGAGGGCGCTGGAGAGGGTGACGGGGTCGGCCCAGGCGGTGGTGGGCGGACAACTCCCCACCAGCCGCACTCCCTTGGCCTCGGCGGTGGGTGTCCAGGCGGCGACCCGTTCGGCGGTGAGCTCCCCGATGTCGGTGATCCCGAGGTCCGCCTCGGTGTGCTCGGCGAGCGCGAGGTCAAGGAGGTCGTCGAGAACCTGGGCCAGCCTCTTGCCCTCGGTCTGCACGGAGGCGATCTCGGTGTTCCCCTCGGGAAGTTCGAAGGCGAGCAGCTCGATACGCAGCAGCAGGGCCGCGAGCGGATTCCTCAACTGGTGGGACGCGTCGGCGACAAAGGCCCGCTGCTGTTCCAGGACGTCCTCGACGTTGTCCGCCATCTCGTTGAACGAGCGGGCCAGCCGCCGGAGTTCGGGCGGCCCACCGGCGACCGCGACCCGGGACTTCAGGGCCCCGCTCGCGATCGAGTGCGTGGTGGCGTCGAGGACCCGCACGGGCCTGAGCACCCAGCCGGTCAGCCGCAGCGCGGCGCCGACGGCCAGCAGCATGGCGGCGAGTTCGCCCGCGAAGATGACGAGCCAGCCGTGCAGGATCCGCGAACGCATCGGTCCGGTGGGCGAGTCGGTGACGACGACCGCGATGACGTCACCGTCCCGGATCACCGGCGAGGCGACGACCAGCCGCCCCCGCTGCCAGGGCCAGACCTGCTTGGGGTCCTGGCTTCGGCGGCTGAGCAGCGCCTCGCCGAACGCGTCACGCACCTCACCCTCCCGGGGGAGGAACCATCCGCGGGGCGCGGTGGCCATGGGCACATCACCGTCGTAGAAGACACCGACCCGAATGCCGTAGACCTTGTAGTAGCTGGCGAGTTCACTCTCCAGCGTCTCCAGGCGCTCGTCGGAGGCGTCGGTGACGAACTGGGCGAGCGCCGCGAAGTGCGCGGTGTCGTCGATCCGGTCGACGACGACCCTCTGCTGCTGGGCGGAGGCGACACCGATGGCGAGCGGCACGCCCAGGGCCATCAGCACGGCGGCCATGAGGACGATGAGCAGCGGAAGAAGACGTGTACGCACGACCCCGCCTACGCCCCGCACCGAAGCCGCGAGCCCCCACACACGCGGGCCGCACTGCGCACGCTCTGACACCGCCGGACGCGATGCACGCCCGGACTCTGCCGCAGCAGGGCCACACGCCATGCGCACACGGGAACGGCCCACTGGTTCCGGATCCCACCCGCACCCAGCCCCTGCCGCACCGCGCCCCGGCACCACTTGACACCTTGGCCCGAACCGCCCCGGGCACCAGAGCCGAGCCGCCCAGGGCCGTCACCGATCACGCGGGCACCCTCGCCGCCGCACTCACCCGCGCCCACAGACACCGTCCCTCTCCTGCCCGGAATCCCTCACCCCGAGCCTCGCACAGCTCCGCGTCCCGCACCTTCACCGCCGTCCCTCACGCCAGGCCCTACCCCCCAACCCGACCCGCCCGTCACCCCAAACGGTGCCCGCCCTTGACCCAGCCCCCAGCCCAGGCCTTCACACCCCAGGCGCCACCAACCGGTACCCCACGCCCCGCACCGTCTCGATCAGTGCCGGCATCCGCAGCTTCGCCCGCAGGGACGCCACATGTACCTCCAGCGTGCGGCCGGTCCCCTCCCAGCTGGTGCGCCAGACCTCGCTGATGATCTGCTCGCGCCGGAAGACCACTCCGGGCCGCTGGGCGAGCAGCGCCAGGAGGTCGAACTCCTTGCGGGTGAGCTGGACGACCGTGCCGTCGACGGTGACCTGACGGGTCGGCAGTTCGATGCGCACGGCGCCGAGGACCAGCGCGGTGTCCCCGCCGCCCGACACGTCCTCGTGGACGGTGCGCCGGCTGACGGCGTGGATGCGGGCGAGCAACTCCCCGGTGTCGTACGGCTTGACCACGTAGTCGTCGGCGCCGAGGTTGAGCCCGTGGATGCGGGAGCGCACGTCGGAGCGAGCGGTGACCATGATCACCGGAGTGCTCGTGCGCTTGCGGATCTTGCCGCACACCTCGTAACCGTCCTGGTCGGGCAGTCCGAGGTCCAGGAGCACGACGCCGAAGCCGTCGACCTCCGGGACGAGCGCCTGGAGGGCCTCCTCGCCGCTGCGGGCGTGCGTGACGTCGAAGCCGTGCCGGGCGAGCACCGCGGACAGCGCGGCAGCCACGTGGTTGTCGTCCTCGACGAGGAGAAGTCTCACCCCGGCCCCCTTTGGTCCATCGGACGTACTATCTGAATGTGCAGTGAACAGGTACAAATGTGCGGACGCACACGCGCGTGCGCATCGTGCAGTCATGCTGATGGATGAGGACGGCGTCAAGGGCGTTCCGGTTGCGGCGCGGTTCCGTTACCCGGCCGATATGGGCACTGGTCGCAAGTGCTACGACACGTGTCCGATTGCTATCGGATCGTGATGCTCAGATTCCCCTCAAGACTAATGACGCTGGTCGCGTGGGGTTACTACTGTCCTCCGAAACCGAGGAGGACGGAGCCAGAGAGCGATGACCGAAGTATCGGTGGCCAAGGAAGATGTGGTCCCAACCGGCGAACTGGTCGTCCTGAAGAGCGTCAACAAGCACTTCGGCGCGTTGCACGTACTCCAGGACATCGACCTGACGATCGCCCGCGGCGAGGTCGTCGTGGTCATCGGACCCTCCGGGTCCGGGAAGTCCACCCTGTGCCGCACCATCAACCGCCTGGAGACGATCGACACGGGTTCGATCGCCATCGACGGCAAGCCGCTGCCCCAGGAGGGCAAGGAACTGGCCCGGCTGCGCGCCGACGTCGGAATGGTCTTCCAGTCCTTCAACCTCTTCGCGCACAAGACCGTGCTCGAGAACGTGATGCTGGGCCAGATCAAGGTCCGCAAGGCCGACAAGAAGCAGGCCGAGGAGAAGGCGCGCGCCCTCCTCGACCGGGTCGGCGTCACCACGCAGGCGGACAAGTACCCCGCCCAGCTGTCCGGTGGTCAGCAGCAGCGAGTCGCCATCGCCCGTGCCCTGGCGATGGACCCCAAGGTCATGCTCTTCGACGAGCCCACGTCGGCGCTCGACCCTGAGATGATCAACGAGGTGCTGGAGGTCATGCAGCAGCTCGCCCGCGACGGCATGACGATGATCGTCGTCACGCACGAAATGGGGTTCGCACGATCGGCTGCAAATCGCGTGGTGTTCATGGCGGACGGACGGATCGTCGAGGAGGCTGCGCCCGACCAGTTCTTCAGCAATCCGCGCAGCGACCGTGCCAAGGACTTCCTGTCGAAGATCCTGCACCACTGACGTGCCACCCGGATCGACCACCGACGGCCCTCATCTCTTCACCACCAAAGGATGTTCACCATGAAGCTCCGCAAGGTCACCGCCGCCTCGGCCGCCGTTCTCGCCCTCGCCCTGTCCGCGACCGCCTGCGGCGGTGACAGCAAGGACGACAGCTCCGGCTCGGGTTCCAGCGGCGGTGGCGGCAAGATCAAGATCGGTATCAAGTACGACCAGCCCGGTCTCGGCCTGAAGGAGCCCGACGGCTCCTTCTCCGGCTTCGACGTGGACGTGGCGACGTACGTGGCCAAGCAGCTGGGCTACAAGGCCGACCAGATCGAGTTCGTCGAGACCAAGAGCGCCGACCGTGAGAATGCGCTCTCCCGTGGCGACGTGAAGATCATCGCGGCCACCTACTCGATCACCGACGAGCGCAAGCAGAAGGTCGATTTTGCCGGCCCGTACCTGCTGGCCCACCAGGACCTGCTGGTCAAGAAGGACTCCAAGATCAGCGAGGCCACGGACCTCAACGGCGAGAAGCTGTGTTCCGTGACCGGCTCGACCTCGGCGCAGAACGTCAAGGACGACTTCGCCCCCAAGGCCCAGCTGAGGCAGTACAGCGGCTACTCCGAGTGCATCGCCGGCCTGCAGAGCGGCGCCGTGGACGCGGTGACCACGGACGACTCGATCCTCGCGGGCTTCGCGGCGCAGGACAAGTACAAGGGCCAGTTCAAGCTCGCCGGCCTCAAGCTGAGCAACGAGAACTACGGCATCGGCGTGAAGAAGGGCGACACCGCGACCCTGAACAAGGTCAACGCCGCCCTGGAGAAGATGGTCAGCGACGGCTCCTGGCAGAAGGCGGTCGACGACAACTTCGGCCCGGCCGGCTACAAGAACGAGCCCGCCCCGAAGATCGGCGCCATCGTCAAGTAACGCGGGACCACCGGCGCGCCGCCGCCCGCCGCGATCAGGGCGGCGGCGCGCCGCGCCCGTCCACGTACGCCTCACACACCCGGAAGCGCGGGAGATCGTGTTCGACTTTCTAGAAGGTTATGACGTCCTCGGGGCGTTCTGGATGACGGTGAAACTCACCGCCCTGTCCGCCGTCGGCTCCCTGATCTGGGGCACCCTGCTGGCCGCGATGCGGGTCAGCCCGGTCCCGTTGATGCGCGCATTCGGCACCGCGTACGTCAACATCGTCCGGAACATCCCCCTCACGGTCATCATCGTCTTCTCCTCGCTCGGCCTCGCCGACATCTTCGGCATGACGCTGGGCGCGGCGGACAACTTCGACGCCCTGAGCTTCCGGCTGGCGGTGCTCGGATTCATCGCGTACACCGCGGCCTTCGTCTGCGAGGCGATCCGCTCCGGCATCAACACGGTGCCGCTCGGCCAGGCCGAGGCGGCTCGCGCGATCGGGCTGAACTTCAGCCAGACCCTGCGCCTCGTGGTGCTGCCGCAGGCCTTCCGCTCGGTCATCGGCCCACTGGCCAACGTGCTCATCGCGCTGACCAAGAACACCACCGTGGCGGCCGCGATCGGCGTGGCCGAGGCCGCCCTCCTGATGAAGGAAATGATCGAGAACGAGGCCCAGACGCTCGCCATCGGCGCGGTCTTCGCGCTCGGCTTCGTGGTACTGACCCTGCCGACCGGCCTCCTCCTCGGCTGGCTCGCCAAGCGACTGGCGGTGAAGCGATGAGCTCGGTCCTCTACGACACCCCGGGACCCCGCGCCAAACGGCGCAACGTCCTCCTGTCGATCGTCTTCAGCGTGCTCCTCGCCCTCCTGCTGTGGTGGGTGTGGCAGAAGATGGACGACAAGAACCAGCTGGCGTGGAGCCTCTGGGAGCCCTTCACCACCGGTGAGGCCTGGACGACGTACCTCCTGCCGGGCCTGGGCGACACCCTCAAGGCCGCGGCGATCTCCATGGTGATCGCCCTGCCGCTGGGCGCGGTCTTCGGCATCGCCCGTCTGTCCGACCACGTCTGGGTGCGGGGCGTGGCCGGCACGGTGGTCGAGTTCTTCCGGTCGATTCCGGTCCTGCTGCTGATGCTGTTCGCCAACCAGTTCTACGTCGAGTACACGGACGTCAGCAGTGAGCAGCGGCCCCTGTACGCCGTTGTCGCCGGCCTCGTGCTCTACAACGCCTCGGTGCTCGCCGAGATCGTCCGGGCCGGCATCCTCTCGCTGCCCAAGGGGCAGACGGAGGCGGCTTACGCAGTCGGTCTGCGCAAGGGCCAGACGATGTCCAGCATCCTGCTCCCCCAGGCCGTCACCGCGATGCTCCCGGCCATCGTCAGCCAGCTGGTCGTCATCGTGAAGGACACCGCGCTGGGCGGCGTGATGCTGGGCTTCACCGAACTGCTCAACTCGCGCAGCACGCTGGCGGCCAACTACGCCAACGTCGTCCCCAGCTTCATCGTCGTGGGGCTGATCTTCATCGCGCTGAACTTCACCCTCACCAGCTTCGCGAGCTGGCTGGAGCGCAGGCTGCGGCGCAGCAAGAGGAGCACGGGGGCGGTGCTCGGCGCGGGGGACGTGGACGATCTCAACGCCGCCGAGGTGGGCGGCGGCTTCGGGACGGGCGCCTCGGCCTGATGGCCCGTCAATTGGTCTGAGAGGCACGGAGGGCAGTGGCATGATCGCCACTGCCCTCCGTCACTTGACGCAAGCACCGGCAATGGGTTGCATACGTTCTGTGATCGTGCACCCTGCCCCACCCTCCTGTTCACATACATCTCCCGGCATGCCGCTGCGGGCGGGGGGCGCCGCGCCGTGGACCCGGTGATCATCGTCGGAGCGGGGCCCGTCGGGCTCACGCTCGCCCTGGCGCTGGCGCGTCAGGAGGTGCCCTCCGTGGTGCTCGACGAGGGTCCGGGCAAGGACGAACCCCGTCTGGCCCGGACCGCCGTACTGCACGAGAACACCGCCGCTCTCATGTCGCGGCTGACCGGAGTGCCGGTCACCGAGCTCGGTGTGCACTGGGCCGGATGGCGGTCGATGCGCCGCAAGCAGGTGATGCGCGAGGTCGACTTCGAGGAGGCCGGAGACGCCCCCCTGCACCTCGCGCAGCACGTCCTGACCGGCGCCCTGCGCGCCGCCCTGGCCGAGCAGCGACTGGTCAAGCTCACCACCGACAGCCGTCTCGACACGATCGAGCAGGAGCCCTCGGGCGTCACCGTCCACACTCGCGGCCCCAAGGGCACCTGGTGGCGCGGCAGTTACCTGGTCGGCTGCGACGGCCCGCGTTCCACCGTGCGCAAGCTCGAGGACATCCGCTTCCCGGGCCGTACGGCGGTGGAGCGCCACGCGGTCGCCGCCCTGCGCGCGGAACTCCCCTGGGAGGACCGGGCGTTGCTGCACCGGATGCCGCCGTGGCGGACGTCAGGACCGTCGGCCGCGGAGATCACCGCCCGCCCGCTCCCCGAGGGCGTGTGGCGCCTGGACTGGCTGCTGCCGCCGGGCAAGGACCTGGTCACCCCCGAGCTCCTGGTGGCCCGCGTCCGGGAGACCCTGGCCGGCTGGACGGGCGGTTCGACACCGCCGTACGAACTCCTCGACACCGGGGTCCACACCGTGCACCACCGGCTGGCCCGCCGCTGGCGCGCCGGGCGGGTCTTTCTCGCCGGGGACGCGGCGCACTGCCTCGGAGCGCTCGGCACTCAGGGCCTCGACGAGGGCCTCCAGGACGCCGACAACCTCGCCTGGAAGCTCGCCCTGGCCTGGCACCACGGATCGCACGAGGCGCTTCTCGACAGCTACCAGACCGAGCGGCGCGCGGTCGTCGCCGGACGGCTGCGCGCCGCCGACCAGGCGCTGCCGCTGCTGCGTGGCGGCGGGGGGCTGCGCTCGGTCGTCCCCGGCTCGGCTCGCGGCCACGACGCCTTGCTCGCGGACGGTCACCTGGGGCGCGGCCCGCTCGGCGCGCCGGGGGCGTACGCCGACTCGCCCCTCGCACCCCGGCACCTCGAAGGGGAGGTACCCGTCGACACCTTGCCGGGGGCCATGGTCACGGATGTGCGGGTCACCGCCGAGGACGGCTCGTTCGTACGGCTGCGCGAGCGCCTGGGCCGCGGCGCGCTGCTGGTCGTACTGGTCGCGCCGGGCACCGGAGTGTGGGAGCGCAAGCACTGGGTGACCGCCGGAATCATGCCCCGCCTGGCCGCGTCGGTGACCGCGCTGCCGCACCACGCCGAACTCCTGGTCGCCGAGGAGTACCCGGGTGCGGCCCCGCACACGGTCCTTCTCGTACGGCCGGACGGTCACCTCGTCACAGCGCTGAGCGGAGTCCGCCCCGCCGACCTCTACTCGGCGGCCGAGACGGCGCTCGGCGGGCCGCCGGCGAAAGCCGAGGCGAACGCGGGGGCCGGCTCGCGTTGACGTGCTCACCGTCACTGTGCGTCCACATAGTGACGGTGAGTTGAAACGCTCCGGGCCCTCATGGTGTACTCCGGATCGTGACCGACACCTGTGTGCGCCTGTGGCGGAGGGTCCATATGGACCTCGTCCGCTATGCGGGCTGCGTGTGTCGCCCGTCCTGCTGAATTCGCCCCTTCACTTCCTTGCGTGCCGTGTCCGTGCGACGGCACGCTCTCGCGAACTCTTCTCAGGACGGTGTCCGTGTCTGCCTCACCCGCTTTTCCCTCGGTGTCCTCCGTCGCGCCGCCCACCCAGGCCGACCTCCTCGACTTCGTACGGCGCACCGCCGCCGACGCCGAGCTGATCGACTCGCTCCCCCTCGACCCGGAGGGCCGCACCTGGGTGCGCCTGGAGGGGCCCGGCGGCAGCGAGGCCTGGCTGATCGGCTGGCCGCCCGGCACCGGCACCGGCTGGCACGACCACGCCGAGTCGGTCGGCGCCTTCACCATCGCCGCCGGAGAGCTCAAGGAGAACTCGCTCGCCGCCCGGCTGCCCGCCGACGGCTGGAAAACCCTCGAACTCTCCGAGGACGTGGACCGCGAGCGACGACTGCCGGCCGGCAGGGGCCGCTCGTTCGGACAGCACCATGTCCACGAGGTCCTCAACGAGTCCACCGAGACCCACGCGATCTCCGTGCACGCCTACTACCCGCCCCTCCCTCAGATCCGCCGCTACAGCCGCACGGGCCAGATCCTCCGCCTTGAGCACGTGGAGCGGCCTGAGGACTGGCAGTGAGCGCCCCGCCTGCTGGTCGTACGGTCGAACAGGCGCCCGGCATCGACGAGTTGCTGGAGCGGGTGCGCACGGGCTACGAGCGGGTCGGCGCCCGGGAGGCGTACGAAGCCGTCCAGGCCGGTGAGGCCCTGCTGGTGGATATCCGTTACGCGGCCCTGCGCGAGCACGACGGGCTGATCCCGGGTGCCCTGGTCGTCGAGCGCAACGAGCTGGAGTGGCGTCTCGACCCGCGGGGCAGCCACCGCCTTTCCGAGGCCACGGGCCATGATCTGCGGGTCGTGGTGGTGTGCGACGAGGGGTACGCCTCGAGCCTGGCGGCGGAGTCCCTGCACCGGCTGGGGCTGCGCCGGGCCACGGATCTGGTCGGCGGTTTCCAGGCCTGGCGGGCGGCGGGGCTGCCGGTCACGACCCGGGCCGTCGGGACGGCGGCTCCCGGACTGCCGGAACGTCAGCCGATGCCGGGCGGGCAGTAGAGCGGGGCCGGGTCCGCGGTCGCTCGGTGGCCGGGCGCACCCGGCTGTCCGCGATCGTGTCGATGTCCTCGTCGCGCAGCAGGGCCACGGCGGTGCCGGTGACGGCCCGCGCTCTTCCTGCTGCTTGCCAGCCGGGGAGGCGCTTGATCCTGGCCGGTGATGCTTCCCCTGGCGCCGGGCATCGCCTGTGTCCGACGCGGCGCCTAGAACTCCCCCTTTCAGAACCCCTCGTCGCCGAGGAACTCCGTCTCCTCGCCCTCCTCCTCCAGCGCCTGCCGGACCACCCGCAGGGCCATGCCCTCGGAGTAGCCCTTGCGGGCGAGCATGCCGGCGAGGCGGCGCAGACGCTTGTCGCGGTCGAGGCCGCGCGTCGCGCGCAGCTTGCGGTCGACGAGCTCGCGGGCCGTCGCCTCCTCCTGCTCGGAGTCGAGTTGCGAGACGGCCGCGTCGATCAATGTGGAGTCGACGCCCTTGGTCCGCAGCTCCTGGGCGAGCGCACGCCGGGCGAGCCCCCGGCCGTGGTGCCGGGACTCCACCCAGGCATCCGCGAACGCGCTGTCGTTGATCAGTCCGACCTCCTCGAACCGCGACAGCACCTCCTCGGCGGCGTCGTCCGGGATCTCCCGCTTGCGCAGGGCGTCGGCGAGCTGCTTCCGCGTGCGCGGGGTCCCGGTGAGCAGGCGCAGACAGATCGCCCGCGCCCGCTCCACCGGGTCCGCCGGAGGCTCCCCCTTCTCGGCCCTCGACAAGGAGGGGCCGCCTCCGTCCTCGCCGGGCGACTCCCCGAAGCCGCGCCGACGCTGCCGACGCCCCCGGGAACCGCCCGGGGCTTGGCCGCCTCGACGCGAGCTCCGACCGAACGCCCCGGAACCGCGCGCCGCCCCGTCACCGGACTCGTCGCCGCTCGGCCCACCGTCGCCGTACGTCCTGCCGCGGTGGGACCGGCCGGCGCCGTACGCCAGGTCATCGCCGCCGGCCCCCTCGACGCCGTACGACGTCACGCGGCCGAATCCCCCGTCCGCGTCGCCCGTCGGCTCATCGCCGATCCGCCCCATGCCGTACGACACCGAGCGGCCGTGTCCCCCGTCCGTACCGTCCCCGTCGCCGCCCGGCCCGGCAGAACCCCCGTCGCCCTTTCCGCTCCACCCTCGCGGAGCGTCCTCGTACTCGGCCCAGTCGGTTCGCCGTGTCACAGGATCAGCTCTTGGCGGCCGGAGCCTTGGCCTTCGTCGCCTTCGCGGCCGCCGGAGCCGGCACCTTCGCGGCCTCGTCCGCGGCAGCGGACACCGCGGCGTCCGCACCCGGCTGGGCGGTCGGCTCCACCGGACGTACGCCGACGCCCAGCTTCTCCAGGATCTTCTTCTCGATCTCGTTGGCGAGGTCGGGGTTGTCCTTCAGGAAGTTGCGCGCGTTCTCCTTGCCCTGGCCGAGCTGGTCGCCCTCGTACGTGTACCAGGCGCCGGCCTTGCGGACGAAGCCGTGCTCCACGCCCATGTCGATCAGGCCGCCCTCGCGGCTGATGCCGTGGCCGTAGAGGATGTCGAACTCGGCCTGCTTGAAGGGCGGCGCGACCTTGTTCTTGACGACCTTGACGCGGGTGCGGTTGCCGACCGCGTCCGTACCGTCCTTCAGGGTCTCGATGCGACGGATGTCGAGCCGCACCGAGGCGTAGAACTTCAGCGCCCGGCCACCGGTCGTGGTCTCCGGGGAGCCGAACATCACGCCGATCTTCTCGCGGAGCTGGTTGATGAAGATCGCGGTGGTCTTGGACTGGTTGAGCGCGCTGGTGATCTTCCGCAGGGCCTGGCTCATCAGACGGGCCTGCAGACCGACGTGGCTGTCGCCCATCTCGCCTTCGATCTCCGCGCGAGGGACGAGCGCGGCGACGGAGTCGATGACGATGAGGTCGAGGGCGCCGGAGCGGACCAGCATGTCCACGATCTCCAGAGCCTGCTCACCGTTGTCCGGCTGGGAGAGGATCAGGTTGTCGATGTCGACGCCGAGCTTCTTCGCGTACTCGGGGTCGAGGGCGTGCTCCGCGTCCACGAAGGCGACCTGGCCACCGGCCTTCTGGGCGTTGGCCACCGCGTGCAGCGTCAGGGTCGTCTTACCGGAGGACTCCGGTCCGTACACCTCCACCACCCGGCCACGCGGCAGGCCGCCGACGCCGAGGGCGACGTCGAGTGCGGTCGACCCGGTGGGGATGACCTCGATGGGCTCGTTCGGCCGCTCGCCCAGGCGCATCACGGCACCCTTGCCGAACTGCCGTTCAATCTGTGCGAGCGCGGCGTCGAGCGCCTTCTCGCGGTCGGTTCCTGCCATGGGTTCCACCCGATTTGCTTGAGTCGATCGCTTCACGTCAAAGACGCTAACGCCTGCCACTGACAATGCGTCCCGACGCCCGTCCGGCCTGTGGATAACTAGGGCACTTCTCCATGCAAACCATGCCGAAACGCCCGCCGCTGACTTCGCCGGAAGTTCCATAAGAATGGATGTTCGATTTTCGTGTCAAGCGCACCACACGACACCCGGGTCACTTCCTGCGGCACGCTCCGACGGCTTCCTCCGCCACACTCCGGCTACTTCCCGCGGCGTACTTCAGGTGTCTTCGGCGGTACGACGACCGGGCGGGCCGTTCTCGCGAGTCTGGTGCCATGGAGACCCCGACGAACACCCCCGAGACCACCCGGAACGACAACGGCACGGCACGTTCCCCCGCCGTCCTCGCGACCCTGTCCGCACTGCTCCTGCTGGCCGCGTCCATCGTCGGCCAGATCGCCGCCGGAGCGGACTATCCCACCGTCCCGCCCGGACTCGTCATCCCGCTCGTGGCGGCGGCCCTGCTGGTCTGGCGCACGAACCGCGCGACGACCGGACTCGCCCTCGGCGTCGGCCTGTTCATCGGCACGGGCGCGATCCTGACCCCGAACACCGGCGACCACCTCTCCTCGGGAGACACCGCGCTCATCGCCTCGACCGCAGCCGAGCTCGTCGCCCTCACCACCCTGGTGATCGCCGGGGCCGCGGCCACCCTGGCCCGGAAGGGAGCACGGCGCTGATGGACCCGGTCCCGGCGGAAGCGCCCGTGGTGCCGACACGGACGTCGGCGCCACGGGCCCGTGGCGCACGCCGCGTGGAGCGTCTCTGCCACGCCACGGGTGTCCTCCTGGTTCTCTCCGGGCTCGGGCACCTGGTGGTGTTCGCCGTGGACGGCGGCCCCTGGGCCGGGCCGGTCTCGTGGCGCAAGCCGGTGACGTTCGGAGTGTCCTTCGGGGTGACCCTGATCGCGGTCACCTGGGTCACGTCGTATCTGCGCGTGGGCCCCCGGCTGCGCACCCTGCTGCTCGCGGTGTTCGCTGCCGACTGTGTGGTGGAGGTCGGGGGCATCACCCTCCAGGCGTGGCGCGGGGTGCCCTCGCACCTCGACATGGAGACGCCCTTCGACACGGCGGTGTCCATGACGCTCGCGGTGGGCGGTGGCGTCCTGGTGCTGCTGCTGACGGTCTTCGCGGTCGTCTCCTTCCGCCACCGGCCCTCGGGCCCGGCGGGGATGGACCTCGCGGTGCGGTCCGGGTTCGCGATCCTGCTCGTCGCGCTGGCCTCGGGTGCCGCGATGATCGCGCGCGGTGTCGTCCTCACCCGCACCGGTCACCAGGAGGCGGCCTACCACTCGACCGCCCCGCTCAAGCCACTGCACGGCGTGAGCCTGCACGCTGTCCTGGTCCTGCCCGCACTGGCCTGGCTGCTGTCCCGCACGCCCTGGAGCGAACCGCTACGGCGGCGGATCCTGTACGCGGCGATCGGCTCCTACGTCATGGCCGTCATCGGCGCCGGGGTGTGGGCCGCCCTCGCGTACTGAACCCGGCGCCCTCAGGACGAGCCGTCACCGTCGCCGGATGCCTGCGTTCCCGGCCGCCGGCGCTCCCACAGGGCACGCACGCGCGTGACCGGCGAGGGCCCCTCGCCCCGCTTCCGGTGCCCGTGGACGCGGCGCCGGGGTGTGGGCCCCCCTCGCGTACTGAACCCGGCGCCCTCAGGACGAGCCGTCACCGTCGCCGGATGCCTGCGTTCTCGGCCGCCGGCGCTCCCACAGGGCACGCACGCGCGTGACCGGCGAGGGCCCCTCGCCCCGCTTCCGGTGCCCGTGGACGCGGGGGTCGTCGGTGACGTCGTACCGCTTCACGTACGCCCCCAGGAACGCCTGCAGCGTGGCGACCGCCGGGATGGCGATCAGCGCGCCGACCGCACCGAGGAGGGCGGTGCCCGCGATGACCGAGCCGAAGGCGACCGCGGGGTGGATGTCGACGGTCTTCGAGGTCAGCTTGGGCTGCAGCACGTAGTTCTCGAACTGCTGGTAGATCACTACGAAGACCAGCACCCACAGCGCGTACCAGGGATCGACCGTGAAGGCGATCAGCATGGGCAGGGCGCCCGCGAGATAGGTGCCGATGGTCGGGATGAACTGCGAGACCAGGCCGACCCAGACGGCGAGCACGGGCGCGTACGGCACGTCCAGGGCCTGGAGCAGGACGAAGTGCGCGACCCCGGAGACAAGGGCCATCAGACCGCGCGAGTAGATGTAACCGCCGGTCTTGTCCACGGCGATCTCCCAGGCGCGCAGCACCTCGGCCTGGCGGGCGGGCGGCAGGACGGAGCAGATCGCGCGGCGCAGCCGCGGGCCATCCGCGGCGAAGTAGAACGAGAACAGCGCGATCGTCAGCAACTGGAAGAGCCCGCCGAGAACCTGGGCGGAGACGTCCAGGACGCCGGTGGCGCTGTTCTGCACGTAGTTGCGCAGCCAGTCGGAGCGCAGCAGCCCCTCCTGGACGTCCACCCGCTTCAGATCGGTGTGGAAGTGCCCGTTGATCCAGGCGATGACGGAGTCGAGGTAGTTCGGGAAGTCCTCGACGATCTTGATGATCTGTCCCGCCAGCATGGAGCCGAGCAGCGTGACGAAGCCGGCGGTCACGATCAGCACCGCGAAGAAGACGAGGAAGGTCGCGAGCCCCCTGCGCATGCCGCGCGCCGCCATCTTGCTCACCGCGGGTTCGATGGCCAGGGCCAGGAAGAAGGCGATGAGGATATTGGTCAGCAGGCCTATCAGCTGGTGGAAGGCCCAACTGCCGAGCTGGAACACGGCGATGAGGGCGAGCGCGAGCACCATGGCGCGCGGCAGCCAGCGCGGCATGCGGGCGTTCGGCCCGGCGCCGTCGGCCGGGGGCCGGGTGGGCGGCGTCGTGCCGAGCGGAGATGCGTGCTGGGCTGCCTGCCCGGACTCGTCAGTGGGTGCCACGGAGCAAGTCTCGCCCACGCGACTGACAATCGGCGCCGTGCTGCGATCTTCGTGACCGGTCAGTGCCTCTTTCGTGAGATGTTCACGCCCGGTCGGCACTTCTCCTCGGAACGTCCACGCCGTCTCAGTGCCTCTCGGCCGGAACGTTCATGACGGTGCAGACCACGCGCCACACGTCCTTGGCGTCCCAGCCGGCGTTCAGCGCCTCGTGCACCGTGCGCCCGCCGAGCTCCGTCATCACGTGATCGCGCGCGAAGGTGTCGGCGTACCCCGGACCGAAGTGTTCCGCCATCCGCTGCCAGAAGACCGTCAACCGCATGACTCCAGTATCCCGCCCCTGAGGGTGGGCCTCGGCCGGGACCGCCTGCCGAGACCGCTTTCCGCCCTACGGTCTGACGCATGCCCGAAACAGGAGCTTCCCCACTCCCCCAGACGCCACCGGCGCACTCCCCGCTCTTCCGCGCCGAGCACCTCGTCTGGCTCACCGCGCGCGTGCTGGAACAGCGTCTGTTCGCCTACCACTTCCTGAACGCCGGCCCCGACCCGGTGGAGACGGCCCTGGAGGCCTACCGCAACGCGGACGGCGGGTACGGTCACGCGCTGGAGCCCGATCTGCGCGGCCCGGTCAGCCAGCCCCTGCACACCGGTCACGCCCTGCGGGTCCTGGACGCCGTCGGACGCTGCGGCGGACAGCGCGTGGAGCGCGTGTGCCGTTATCTCACCTCCGTGTCCACCCCGGACGGCGCCCTCCCGGCGGTCACTCCCGCCCAGCGCGGCTATCCGACGGCTCCCTTCATGCCGGTCGTGGACGGCCCGCCGAGCGATCTGCTCACCACCGGTCCCGTGGTCGGTCTGCTGCACCGCAACGACGTGTGGCACGCCTGGCTGTTCCGGGCCACGGACTTCTGCTGGCAGGCGGTGGAGTCCCTCCAGGTGTCCCACCCGTACGAGATCCAGGCCGCCGTGACCTTCCTGGACTCCGTCCCCGACCGCCGGCGCGCGGAGGCGACCGCCGACCGCCTCGGCCGACTGGTGCGCGAGCACCGTCTGGCCGCGCTGGACCCCTCGAACCTCGCCGCGTTCCCCGTCTCCCCCGGCTACGCCCCGGGCGAGCACCACTTCCCGCACGACTACGCGAAGACGCCGGGCTCCCTCGCGCGCGCGTGGTTCACGGACGCCGAGATGTCCCGTTCGCTGGACCACCTCGCGGCCGAGCAGCAGGAGGACGGCGGCTGGCCGACCCGCCGGCCCCAGTGGGCACCGTCCACGGCCCTCGAAACGCGCCCCATGGTGACGATCGAGGCCCTGCGCACACTGCGGGCGTACGGCCGCGAGGTGGGCTGAGCCGCTCCAGGGGGCAGATTCCGGCCTGGGCGACGACCGCGTCGAGGCGTCCCAGCTCCGCCATGCCGTACGACGGCCACACCAGCACGCGCGTGACGGCGGCCTCGCACGTCCCTACGCTCCGAACCTCCGCCGTCACACCCGCACGCCCGAACCTCCGCCAGCCACGGCCCCGATGGCCCGGCTCCTGCCGCCACGCCCCCATGACCGGACCCCGCCGCTACGCCCACACGGCCGGCCCCCGCCGCAGCGCCCGCATGGCTGAGCCCCGCCCGTCAGGCCGCACGGACCGCGCTCCGCCACCATGACCCTCCACGTCCGGACGTCCACCACAGCGCCCGCATGGCCGATCCCCCGCGGCAGCGCCCCCATGGCCGACCCCCGCCCGTCAGGCCCATGGACCGCGCCCCGCCACCACGACCCTCCACGTTCCACGTCCGGACCCCCACCGCAGCGCCGGCATGGCCGACCCCCGCCCGTCAGGCCCCATGGACCGAGCTCCGTCGCCAGGACCCTCCATGACCCAACCTCCGCCGCCGTCACCCCCCGACGGCCCGCACCCCCGCCGTCACGACCACCGCGGCCGCGACCACGAGGAGGAACGGCGCTCGCAGGAGCAGCGCCACGGCGGCTGCGGCGAGCCCCGCGGCCCGCGCGTCGATCACCGGCACCCGCCCGTCGGCGAAGGTCTGCTGCGCGGTGAGCGCGGCCAGAAGTGCCACCGGCAGCAATGCGGCAAGGCGCTTCACCAGGGGCCGATCCAGAACGCCGGCAGGCACGAGCAGCCCGAGGAGCTTGACGGCGTAACAACCGAGAACGGTGGCACCGATGGCGATCCAGACGTTCACCGCCCCTCCCTCCGCACCCGCTCACGACGTCCTCGCACCCACAGAACAAGTGGCGCGGCAAGCGCGGCCGCCAGCACCGGCACCCCGGCGGGCAGCACAGGAAGCAGCCCGAGCCCCAGCAGCACGGCGAGCCCGGCCACAACCCGCTCGGTGGCGCTCCCCACCATGGGCGCCAGAAGCGCCAGAAAGACGGCGGGCCCGGCCGCGTCCAGCCCCCACGCGCGCGTGTCCCCGATCGCGTCGGCTCCCAGGGCTCCCAGCAAGGTCGTCAGATTCCACAACACATACAGACTCAGCCCCGTGACGGCGAACGCGATGCGCGCACTGCGCCGCGTGGGCTGAGCCAGCGAGACGGCCGCCGTCTCGTCGATGACCCACTGGGCGGCAAGGGGACGCAGCACGCGCGGGAGGGCGAGCAACTGCGACAGCCGCAGCCCGTAGAAGGCGTTGCGCGCCCCCAGGAAGAAGGCCCCGGCAGCCGCTGCAAGAGCGCTTCCGCCGGCCGCGAGGGCTCCTACGAGCGCGAACTGGGACGCACCGGTGAACACCAGGAGGCTGAGCGCACAGGTCTGCGTCAGGGTGAGCCCGCTGCCGGCCGAGGTCACCCCGAAGGCGAACCCGGACAGTCCGACGGCCACCCCGACCCCGAGGGCGTCTCGTACGACGGCGGCGTCCGGCCTGCCTCCACCGTCGGCTTGCATATCCGCTAGAGCTGTCTGTTCGTCTGCCACGCCTCGGACGCTAGGAGCAGCCGCCCGGGCGAGTCTTGTACGTTCTTGCGCTCCCGCTGATAGGCCCCCGGAGGCACGCCGACGATCCGCGTGAAATGCCGGTTCAGATGAGGCTGGTCCGTAAACCCCACTTCGACGGCGGCCGCGGCAGGGCCGGCCCCCGCATCCAGCAACCGCCGAGCCCGCCGCACCCGCGCATCGGTCAGCCATGTGTGGGGCGGCATCCCGTAGACATCCCGAAAAGCACGCAGCAACGCGAAGGGACCGACCCCGAGATCAGCGGCCAACTGCTCCAGAGTCGGCGGCGCGGCCATCCTCTCCTCCAGCACGGCACGCGCACGTACGGCGATCCTGGCGCCCGCGCTCCGCACATCCCGTTGCGGCAACGTTCCGCCGTTCACCCGCAGCAACCGCGTCACGGCGACCCGCAACAACGTGTCGGCGGCCAGCGCGTTCCCTTCATCCGCGGCCCGCAGAACCTGATGCACCAATCCCACCGCGTACGGATCGTCGAGCACCGGCCGCACGAAGCCGGGCGTACCTCGCAGCGCAGTGGTCTCAGCCGCGATCCCGGCCACCACCTCGGGTGACGGATACACGGCCCCGTACCGCCATCCCTCAGGCACCCCGGCCCGCCCCGTATGAGCCGTATCGGGATTGACCAGCGCAAGCGCACCGGCCCCCGCGTACTGATCGGCCCCCCGATGGTGGAAGACCTCCACCCCGTCCGCGATGGCGGCGATCACAAAGTGCTCATGCGTATGCCGCACAAACGTCTTCCGTACATACCGGGCCCGCAGCAGATCAACTCCGGGCAACTCGGCATACCGCCAGTGCCGCGCCCGCTCCCCGAAACCCGCCATGCACCCATTGTCACGCGGTTCCCCGCACCCCTGAGTGGGCCAGGTCAGCGAGGAGGGACACCCTCACCGGCGCCGCAGGGGAATCCCCGCTCAACCGCCGCAGGCATCCCCCGCTCAACCGCCGGAGGCAACCCGCAGGTCAGGGGCATTGTCAGTCCCCGGGTGCAGGATGGACGCATGGTCAGCCCAGCACACCGAGCCCTGAACGGCTTCTCGCCCGCCACCCGCGACTGGTTCACGGGTGCGTTCGACGCGCCCACCACCGCACAGGCCGGAGCGTGGCAGGCCATCGCAGAGGGCTCGGACGTACTCGTGGTCGCCCCCACCGGCTCCGGCAAGACCCTGGCCGCCTTCCTCGCCGCGCTGGACCAGCTGGCCTCCACACCCCCACCCGCGGACCCCAGGAAGCGCTGCCGAGTCCTGTACGTCTCCCCCCTCAAGGCGCTCGCCGTCGACGTGGAGCGCAACCTCCGCAGCCCTCTCACCGGCATCCGCCAGGAATCCGTCCGCCTCGGCCTCCCCGAACCCGAGATCAAGGTGGGCATCCGCTCCGGCGACACGCCCGCAGCGGAGCGCCGAGCCCTCTCCACCCGCCCCCCGGACATCCTGATCACCACCCCGGAATCCCTGTTCCTGATGCTGACGTCGGCGACCCGTGACGCGCTCACCGGCATCGAGACAGTGATCCTCGACGAGGTCCACGCCGTGGCCGGCACCAAGCGTGGGGCACACCTGGCCCTCTCCCTGGAGCGCCTGGACGAACTCCTCCCGAAGCCGGCCCGCCGCATCGGCCTCTCCGCCACGGTCCGCCCGGTGGACGAGATCGCCCGCTACCTCTCCCCCCAGCGCAAGGTGGAGATCGTTCAGCCGAAGTCCGGCAAGGAGTTCGACCTCTCGGTCGTGGTCCCGGTGGAAGACCTCGGTGAACTCGGCGGATCCCCGGTCGCCGAGGGCAACGAAGGCGCCGAACGCCCGTCCATCTGGCCCCACGTGGAGGAGCGCATCGCCGACCTCGTCCAGTCCCACCGCTCCACGATCGTCTTCGCGAACTCCCGCCGCCTCGCGGAACGCCTCTGCAACCGCCTCAACGAGATCGCCTACGAGCGCGCCACCGGCGAGCCCCTGGACGAACACCACGCCCCGGCCGAACTCATGGGCGGTTCAGGCGCGGCCCAGGGCGCACCCCAGGTCATCGCCCGCGCCCACCACGGCTCGGTCTCCAAGGAACAGCGTGCCCTGGTCGAGGAGGACCTCAAAGCGGGCCGCCTCCCCGCCGTGGTGGCCACCTCCAGCCTCGAACTCGGCATCGACATGGGCGCGGTGGACCTCGTCATCCAAGTCGAGTCGCCCCCGTCCGTGGCCTCCGGCCTGCAACGCGTCGGCCGCGCCGGCCACCAGGTCGGCGCGGTCTCCACCGGCGTGGTCTTCCCGAAGTACCGAGGCGACCTGGTCCAGGCCGCGGTCGTCACGGAACGCATGCGCACCGGCTCCATCGAGTCCCTCAAGGTCCCCGCCAACCCCTTGGACGTCCTCGCCCAGCAACTCGTCGCGATGACCGCGATGGACACCTGGCAGCTCGACGACCTCCTCGCTACCGTCCGGAGGGCGGCCCCGTTCGCCTCCCTCCCCGAGTCCGCCTTCACCGCGGTCCTCGACATGCTCGCCGGCCGCTACCCCTCCGACGCCTTCGCCGAACTGCGCCCGCGCGTGGTCTGGGACCGCATCGCCGGCACCATCACCGGCCGTCCCGGTGCCCAGCGCCTCGCCGTCACCTCCGGCGGCACCATTCCCGACCGCGGCCTCTTCGGCGTCTTCCTGGCCGGCTCCGACCCCAAGAAGGGCGGCGGAAGGGTCGGCGAACTCGACGAGGAGATGGTCTACGAGTCGCGCGTCGGTGACGTCTTCACGCTCGGCACCAGCTCCTGGCGCATCGAGGACATCACGCGCGACCGCGTCCTGGTCTCCCCCGCCCCCGGCGTCCCCGGCAGGCTCCCCTTCTGGAAGGGCGACCAGCTGGGCCGCCCCCTCGAACTGGGCCGCGCGGTGGGCGCGTTCCTCCGCGAGGTCGGCTCCCTGTCCAAGGAGGACGCCCGCCTGCGCCTCCTCGCCGCGGGCCTGGACGCATGGGCGGCGGACAACGTCCTGTCGTACCTGGACGAGCAGCGCGAGGCCTGCGGCCACGTCCCGGACGACCGCACCATCGTCGTGGAGCGCTTCCGCGACGAACTCGGTGACTGGCGGGTCGTCGTCCACTCCCCCTTCGGGGCCCAGGTCCACGCCCCCTGGGCCCTCGCCCTCGGCGCCAAGCTCTCCGAGCGCTACGGCATGGACGCCCAGGTCATGCACGCCGACGACGGCATCGTCCTCCGGCTGCCCGACGCCGACCTGATGAGCCTGGACCTCCTCGACCGGGACCCGAACACGAGCGGCACGGAGTACGACGCCGAACAGGCTCCGGTGGGCGCCGCGGACGTCGTCTTCGACAAGGGCGAGGTCGACCAGGTCGTCACCGACCAGGTCGGCGGATCGGCCCTGTTCGCCTCCCGCTTCCGCGAGTGCGCCGCCCGGGCGCTTCTGCTGCCGCGCCGCAACCCCGGAAAGCGCACCCCCTTGTGGCAGCAGCGCCAGCGGGCCTCCCAACTGCTCCAGGTGGCGAGCGAGTTCGGTTCGTTCCCCATCGTCCTGGAGGCGGTCCGCGAATGCCTCCAGGACGTCTTCGACGTCCCGGGGCTCGTCGAGCTGATGGGCGACCTGGAGTCCCGCAAGGTCCGCCTGGTCGAGGTCACCACCCCCGAGCCCTCCCCCTTCGCCCGCTCCCTCCTCTTCGGCTACGTCGCCCAGTTCCTCTACGAAGGCGACTCGCCCCTCGCTGAGCGCCGGGCGGCGGCCCTGTCGCTGGACTCCCGGCTGCTGGCGGAGCTGCTCGGCCAGGCGGAGCTGCGCGAGCTGCTCGACGCGGAGGTGCTGGCCGAACTGGAGCGGGAGCTCCAGTGGCTCGCCGAGGACCGCCGGGTGAAGGACACCGAGGGCGTCGCGGACATCCTGCGCGTCCTCGGCCCGCTCACGGACGCCGAGCTGGCCGAGCGGGGTGCCGAGCCGCAGTGGGCGCACGACCTCGCCGGAGCCCGCCGCGCGATCAAGGTCCGTGTCGCAGGCGCCGACCACTGGGCGGCGATCGAGGACGCGGGCCGCCTGCGCGACGCCCTCGGCACCGCGCTGCCGGTCGGCGTCCCGGAGGCCTTCACCGAGCCGGTCAAGGACCCCCTCGGTGACCTCCTCGCGCGCTACGCCCGCACCCACGGCCCCTTCACCTCGGCGACGGTCGCCACCCGCTTCGGGCTGGGCACGGCGGGCACCGAGGGCGCGTTGCAGCGCCTGGCCGCGAGCGGACGGGTCGTACAGGGCGAGTTCCACCCGGCGGGCATCGGCCAGGAGTGGTGCGACGCCACGGTGCTCCGCCGCCTTCGCCGCCGCTCCCTGGCGGCCCTGCGCCACGAACTCGAACCGGTGCCCCCGCCGGCCCTCGCCCAGTTCCTGCCGCAGTGGCAGCACATCGGCCGGGGTCATTCCCTGCGCGGCATCGACGGACTGGTGCGCGCCGTCGAGCAGTTGCAGGGCGCGTCCGTGCCCGCGTCCGCCCTGGAGAAGCTCGTCCTGCCGTCACGCGTCACGAACTACACCCCGGCCATGCTCGACGAGCTCACCGCCGCCGGAGAGATCGTGTGGGCCGGAGCGGGCGCCCTGCCCGGAAAGGACGGCTGGGTCTCCCTTTACCTGGCGGACGCCGCCCCCCTCCTGTTGCCACCGCCCCACCCCCTGGAGCTGACAGCCCTGCACCAGTCCGTCCTGGACGCCCTCACCGGCGGCTACGGCCTGTTCTTCCGCCAGATCGCCGACCAGGTGCGCGCCACCACCCACCCCGACGCCGCCGATCCCCAGCTGGCCGACGCCGTATGGGATCTGGCCTGGTCCGGGCGGCTCACCAACGACACCCTCACCCCCCTGCGCTCCCTCCTGGGCTCCGGCCGCACCGCCGGCTCCACCGCGCACCGCGCCAAACGCACGATCCCCCGCGGCCGCTACGGCTCCCTCACGGCCGCGGCCCGCCCCGCCTCCCGCACCGGCCCGCCGACCGTCGCCGGCCGCTGGTCCCTGCTCCCGCCACGGGAGGCCGATCCGACCGTGCGCGCCCACGCCCTGGCCCGCACACTCCTCGACCGGCATGGAGTGGTCACCCGGGGAGCCGTCTCGGCGGAAGGTGTGGAGGGCGGCTTCTCGGCGACATACCGCATCCTCTCCGCCTTCGAGGACAGCGGCCAGGCCCGCCGCGGCTACGTCGTGGAGGGCCTCGGTGCCGCCCAGTTCGCCATGGACGGCGCGGTGGACCGTCTCCGGGCCGTGTCCAACGCCCGCGACCGCGGGGAGCCGGTGCCGGACAGCGGCACTCCCGACATCTGGGGTTCCGGCTCGGTACCCGAGGCATCCGACGGCCCCGCACAAGGCGACACGGCGACCGAGGACTGGGACTGGACCCGCGCCTTCGACAATCCCGACGTCCCCGGACCCGAAGCAGGCCCCGACTTCACCTCCGGTTCGCCGTCCCCCGCTTCCCGCGACGAGTACGTCTCCCCGCGCGACTACCCACCCCAGCCCGCCCCCCAGCACTGGCAAGCCGCCCCCGGATACGGTTCCGGCTTCGGCAGTCGCAGGCACAACGCCTCCGACGCCTCCCGAGCCGTGGTCCTCGCCGCAGCCGACCCCGCCAACGCCTACGGCGCCGCCCTGCCCTGGCCCGACCCCCCGACCGAGGCCGGCCACAAGCCGGGCCGCAAGGCGGGCTCCCTCGTGGTCCTCGTGGACGGCGAGCTCACGCTCTATATGGAGCGCGGCGGCAAAACCCTCCTCGCCTGGCCCTCCGCCCCCGACACCACCCCCACCGACGACCCCCGCCTGCACACAGCGGCGGAGTCCCTCGCCGCTGCCGCCAAGGCCGGTTCCCTCGGCACGGTCACGGTGGAACGCATCAACGGCACCTCGGCCCTGACCTCCCCCCTGGGCGCCCTCCTGGAAACAGCGGGCTTCATCGCCACCCCGCGCGGCCTACGCCTGCGCGCCTGACGGCCCTCTCCGCCCCCGGCGGCCGCCAAGCCAAGGCCACCCACCCCGCACCCACCCCGCCCGCGCAACAGCCGACAGCAAGCACGCCCCCACCAAACCGCCCGCACGCGGGGAAGCCACCACCCACACCCTCCGCATACCCGCTCGCCCCTCCCCCTGCCACGCCTTACGCCTACGCGCATGACGGCCCTCGCCGCCCCGGCGGCCGCCAGCCAAGGCCACCCGCCACAACCCCGCGGCAACCGACAGCGAGCACGCCCCACAGGAACCACCCGCACCCGACGACGAAACCCGCACGCGTAGTACGAGTGGAACCCAACCCGCAGAAGCCCAAGCCACCACCCGCACCCTCCCCATGCCCGCTCCCCCCTCCACACCCCGCCCCCATGCCACCCTTGACCCATGCCCGAAGGAGACACGGTCTGGCAGTCCGCGAGACGCCTGCACAGCGCCCTCGCGGACAAGGTGCTGACCCGCAGCGACCTGAGGGTGCCGAAGTACGCCACAGCCGACCTCACAGGCCGCCGAGTCCTCGACGTCACTCCACGCGGCAAGCACCTCCTCACCCGCATCGAGGGCGGCCTGACCCTCCACTCCCACCTCCGCATGGACGGCTCCTGGAAGGTGTACGCAGAAAACCAGCGCTGGACCGGCGGCCCCACCCACCAGATCCGCGCGATCCTGGCCAACACCGACCGCACAGCCGTCGGCTACCGTCTCCCCGTCCTGGAGCTCCTGCGCACCACAGACGAGCACAAAGCCGTCGGCCACCTCGGCCCCGACCTCCTGGGCCCGGACTGGAACCCCGAGACGGCCCTGGCGAACCTTCTCCAGGACCCCGCCCGCCCTCTCGGCGAGGCCCTCCTCGACCAGCGCAATCTCGCCGGCATCGGCAACGTCTACAAGAGTGAACTCTGCTTCCTGCTCGGCGCCACCCCCTGGCTCCCCATCGGCGCCCTCCCCGCAGACCGCGCCGCTCAGCTCCCCGCGCTCGCCAAGAAGCTCCTGGAGGTCAACCGCGACCGCCCGGTCCGCAGCACGACCGGCCGCCGCGGCCAGGACCTGTTCGTCTACGGCCGCGCACCCCGCCCCTGCCTCCGCTGCCACACCTCCCTCCGCGTCGCCGACCAGGGCGACGGCTCCCGCGAACGTCCCACGTACTGGTGCCCGAACTGCCAAACCGGCCCCGCCCCGAGCCCCCACCGCAGGGCACCGAGCGGAACACACCCCAGAACCTCACGCCGTACGACCAATTGACGCTCCGTCAGAAACGCTCGTACCGTCGCTCCATGGCCGTCAGCGCGTACGACCTCACCGGACGCACCGCATTCGTCACCGGCGCCGCGAGTGGCATCGGCCGTGCGACCGCCGTCCTGCTCGCCGAGGCGGGCGCCACCGTGCACTGCGCCGACCTCGACGCGTCGGGGCTGCACGAGACGGCGACCCTGATCAAGGACGCGGGCGGTACCGCCCGCACCCATCCCCTCGACGTCACCGACCGCGAACAGCTCCACCAGGCCGTCGCCTCCTGCGAGCGCCTGGACGTGCTGGCCGCGGTCGCCGGAATCATGCACAGCAGCCCGGTCCTGGAGACGAGGGACGAAGACCTCGACCGCGTCCTGAACGTCAACTTCAAGGGCGTGCTCCACGCCTGCCAGGAGGCGGCCCGCCTGATGCTGGACCGGGAGACGGGAGGCAGCATCGTCACGATGGCCTCCGGCGCCGTGGACACGGGCGGACCCGGGCTGCTCTGCTACGGCGCGGCCAAAGCAGCCGTGGTACAGCTCACGAAGACCCTGGCCACCGAGGTCGGCCGGTACGGCATCCGGGTCAACGCGATCGCGCCCGGCTGGATCCGCACTCCCATGACCGACCGCCACGACGAGGAGGCACAGGCGCACACCGAGGCACTGATGTCCCGCATGTCACCGCTCAGGCGCGTCGGCGAACCGGAGGACATCGCTCACGCCGTGCTCTACCTGGCCTCCGACGCCTCGTCCTTCATGACGGGCCAGATCATCCGCCCGAACGGCGGGGTGGCGATGCCGTGGTAGCCGCACCCGCCCCACCGGAGCGCCCGGCCCCCGCGGGCCTCCCCGCCCGCCACGCCTGACGCCATCGCCCGGCGCCCACGGCTCCCGCGGCCCGCCCCTTCGGCACACAGTGCACCGGCAGCAGGCTCAGCCCCCACCCGCCCGCCGCGATCGCTCCTTCGAGCCCCCCGGCGTCCGGCGTCAGCACCAGCCGCGCCACGGCCCACCACCACAGCGCCCCGAGCCCGAGCGTCACCCCCCGGCGTACTGTCGGCCCCGCCATGCAGCCACCTCCAGCCCGGACGCTAGACCGCCGCCGCACCCACGGGGAGGGCGCACCAAGGGCACACGGACGCACCGAAGCGGCCGTCGCTCCAAGATGCACGAAAACCCCGACCGGCGCCTCTCCAGTCCAGCTGGAGAAGCCCGTCCGGGGCCTCGCAGACTTGCTCTCGGCGTGCCGTCAGCTCATGGCACACCGAGCGTGAGCGTCACGCCGCTACGACGTCCACCGCTTCGCTGGGCGCCTTGATGGTCACCCGTTCCGGTGGCACACCCTTGACCGAGACGGAACCCAGCATCGGGCGCACGCCTGCCGGTACCGGCGCGCTGGGCGTGGCCGCAGCGGACTGGGCCAGCTCGGCGAGGGCGAGCTCGTCGCTCACTTCCCGCATGAGTTCGGACATCCGTACGTCCAGCGCGTCGCAGATCGCGGACAGCAGCTCGGAGGAAGCCTCCTTCTGCCCCCGCTCCACCTCGGAGAGATAGCCGAGTGAGACTCGGGCGGACGAGGAGACTTCGCGCAGAGTACGGCCCTGGCGTTGGCGCTGCCGACGCAGCACGTCACCCAGTAGGCGACGGAGCAGAATCATCGGTGGCTCCCTCCTCGGACCGCGTAGCCGCATCCTTCACGCCCCACCGTACCGCCTTGCGCCGCGGCCGTGCGGGGAGCGATGTCGTGTTCACTCAGGGCTGCAAACATCAAAACCCCCCGTTCCGTTCCGTATCCTGTGCCCGCTCATTCCCGGTCTGTTCGCTCGCAAGCTCCTCCAGGAGCAGTGCGAGTACGCTCCGTACACTCTCCATACGAATTTCCGCGCGGTCGCCGTTCAACCGCAGCGCGGTCACTTTCCCGCCACCCACTGCGTCGGAAGCGCCCACGGTGGGCCCGTCGACAGCCACGAAAACCGTTCCGACGGGCTTGCCGTCCTGCGGTTCCGGGCCCGCGACTCCGGTGGTCGCGATGCCCCAGTCGGCGCCGAGTGCCTTGCGCACTCCGACCGCCATCTGGGCCGCGACCTGCGGATCCACCGCGCCTCGCTGAGACAGCAGGGCGGCGTCGACACCCAACAGCTCATGCTTCAGTTCGGTGGCATAGGCGGTCACCGACCCCCTGAACGCCTGGGACGCCCCGGGAGCCGCTGTGATTTCCGCCGCAACCAGTCCGCCGGTGAGCGACTCGGCGACCGCGAGCGTCTGACCCTTCACGGTGAGTAGTCGCACCACTTGGGCGGCCGGGGAATTCACGCTTCCGTCTCCTCCAACGCCGCCTTGCGCTCGGCGATTCCCTGCCGGCGCAGCACAATGGCCTGTCTCACATAGTCGAGCCCGGTCACGACGGTCAGCACGACCGCCACAGCCATCACCCAGAACCTGGCGGTGGCCAGCCACCCCGTCAGCGCCAGGATGTACATCCCTACGGCGATGCCCTGGCTGAGGGTCTTGAGCTTGCCGCCACGGCTCGCCGGGATCACGCCGTACCTGATGACGAGGAAACGCAGCAGGGTGATCCCGAGTTCCCTGCCGAGGATGACGATCGTGACCCACCACGGCAGGTCTCCGAGCCCGGAGAGACAGATCAGCGCCGCCCCCATGATCGCCTTGTCGGCGATGGGGTCGGCGATCTTCCCGAAGTCCGTGACGAGGTTGTAGGCGCGCGCCAGGTGTCCGTCGAACAGGTCGGTGATCATGGCGACCGCGAAGGCCGCCCAGGCGAACGAGCGCCACGCCGGGTCGTACCCGCCGTCGGCCAGCATCAGGGCGACGAAGCCGGGGACCAGGACCAGCCGGAGCATGGTCAGCAGATTGGCGACGTTCCAGACGCTGGCCTGGTTGACCGCCGCGGCCGCGATCTTCCCACCGCGCGCGGTCTTCGAACCGGAGTCGTTGCCGTCCCCGGAAGCCGCGCCGGCAACGACACCGGCCGGGGGGACGGCACTCGCGCGTACCTCGGCAGCCGTACCGGGGACCGGATCCGACGGAGCGCTGGGGGCCACACCGGAGGCGGCACCCGAGACGCCGCCCGCCGGTCCGCCCTTCGCGGCGGAGGGGCCACCCGCAGCGGACGCCGGAACTCCGGTCATCTGCCCGCCTCCTCACTACACCCGAGCGAGCCGTCGAGCGGCTCGGCCACCAGGTCGACACCTTCCGTACCGACCACCTTCGCCTCGACCATACGACCGACGCTCAGACCTTCGCCGCTCGTGAGCAGCACCTGGCCGTCGGTCTCCGGCGCCTGGTGCGCGCCTCGGCCGTACACGCCCTCGTCGTCGATGGACTCGACCAGGACCTGCACGGTCTCGCCGACGCGCTCCTCGGCGCGCTGCGAGACGAGTTCTTCGGCGAGCCGGGAGACACGTGCCAGCCGCTCGGCGACGACGTCCTCGTCCAGCTTGTTCTCGTACGTCGCCGCTTCGGTGCCCTCCTCGTCGGAGTACCCGAAGACGCCGATGGCGTCCAGTCGCGCGCCGTTCAGGAACCGCTCCAGCTCGGCGAGGTCGGCCTCCGTCTCGCCGGGGAAGCCCACGATGAAGTTGGAGCGCACACCGGCCTCGGGGGCCTTGCCCCGGATGGTGTCGAGCAGCTCGAGGAAGCGGTCGGTGTCGCCGAAGCGGCGCATCGCGCGCAGCACGTCGGGGGCCGAGTGCTGGAAGGACAGGTCGAAGTAGGGCACCACCTTGGGCGTGGACGTCAGCACGTCGATCAGGCCCGGCCGCATCTCGGCGGGCTGGAGGTAGCTGACACGCACGCGTTCCAGGCCGTCGACCTCGGCGAGCTCGGGCAGGAGGGACTCGAGGAGTCGGATGTCGCCGAGGTCCTTGCCGTACGACGTGTTGTTCTCGGAGACCAGCATGATCTCCTTGACGCCCTGCTCGGCCAGCCAGCGCGTCTCGTTGAGGACGTCCGAGGGGCGACGCGAGATGAAGGAGCCGCGGAAGGACGGGATGGCGCAGAAGGAGCAGCGCCGGTCGCAGCCGGAGGCGAGCTTCACGGAGGCGACCGGGGAGCCGTCCAGACGGCGGCGCAGGGGCGCACGGGGACCGGAGGCCGGGGCGAGACCCTCCGGAAGGTCGGCGGGAGCCGCCTCGGGGGCTTCGGCGGCCGGCCCGTGTCCGGGCAGTGCGACGGAGGCCGCCGACTCCTGCCGCTGGGCCGGGCTGATCGGCAGCAGCTTGCGCCGGTCGCGGGGGGTGTGCGCGGCGTGGATGCCGCCGCTGAGGATCGTCTGCAGCCGGTCGGAGATGTCGGCGTAGTCGTCGAAGCCGAGCACCCCGTCCGCCTCCGGCAGCGCCTCGGCGAGGTCCTTGCCGTACCGCTCGGCCATGCAGCCCACGGCCACGACGGCCTGGGTTCTGCCGTGCCCCTTGAGATCGTTGGCCTCGAGGAGGGCGTCGACGGAGTCCTTCTTGGCGGCTTCCACGAAGCCACAGGTGTTGACGACGGCGACGTCCGCGTCGGCGGCGTCCTTCACGAGATCCCAGCCGTCCGCCTCCAAACGGCCTGCGAGCTCCTCCGAGTCCACCTCGTTGCGGGCGCAGCCAAGAGTGACGAGTGCGACGGTACGGCGTTCAGGCATGGGCTCAAGACTACTTCGTCCCACTGACACCCCACGTCGACGGGGTTGGCCGATCCTGGCCAACCCCGTGACGGCACAGCGAACGGATCCCTATCCGACCTGCGGGTCGCCCTTCGTGTACGTCAGGCGCTCCACGGCCCCGGGCTGCCAGTCGTCGTCGATCTTCTTGCCGTTCACGTACAGCTGGATCGCCCCCGCGTCACCGAGGACCAGGTTGATCTTGTCGCTGTCCTGGAAGGTCTTGGTGTCGCCCTGTGTGAGCAGTCCGTCGAAGAGGGTCCGGCCGTTGTGGTCCTTGGCGAGGATCCAGCTCTTTCCGTCGGCGGCGCTGACCTGGACGGTCACCTTGTCCTGGGGTGCCGCCGCGATGGCGCTGTCGGTCGGCGTGGGCGTCGGCTTGGGGTCCTTGGTGGTCTTGTCGGACTTGGGCGTCGGAGACTTGCTGGTGGCGGGCGTGGTGCCGTCGGCGACCTGTGTCGTGCCGCCGTCGTCTCCGCCCTTGAAGGCGGTGAACCCGACGAAGCCGACCACGGCGACGATCGCGGCGACCATGGCCGCGGTCCAGTTGGGCCCGCGGCGCTCGGGACGGATGCGTTCCGCCTCGAACAGCGGAGCGGCCGGGGTCGGGGCCGGACGCCCGCCGCCGTGATCGGCGGCGAACTGGTCCAGCAGGGGGGCCGGATCCAGGTGGACGGCCTTGGCCAGGGTCCGGATGTGGCCCCGGGCGTACACATCACCCCCACAGGGGGCGAAGTCGTCCGCCTCGATGGCATGCACGATGGCGATGCGGACCCTGGTGGCGTTGCTGACGTCGTCGACGGTCAACCCAGCCGCGATCCGCGCCTGTTTCAGGGCGTGGCCGACGGAGAGGCGGTCTTCCTGTCGGTCGTCTTCGAACGGACGCTCGTCTTCAGGGGAGTTGCCGATGGACACGGGGGCGCCTTTCGAGCGTTTAAGCCACCTGTGCTGGAGGTTCAGTCTAGGGGGGGTGCGAAAGGGTGGGGCAACCGGGCGGTGGGACTTTGTACGCCATCGGAATGGCCGGGCACGCCGATGGTGGAGCAGCAGCTTTTCGCTTCCCTCAACTTGACGTACGCCGAAGGGAAACGGTTGCTCAATGATCCCTTACGGGTGAGTCACGATCGAACATCGGTGGCCGCACCCGTGTCGGGCTCTTCTCAAGCCTCCCCGCGGATCACCGCGAGCACTCCGTCCAGCTCGTCAGCCTTCACAAGAACGTCACGAGCCTTGGACCCCTCGCTCGGTCCGACGATGCCCCGGGACTCCATGAGGTCCATCAGACGCCCCGCTTTCGCGAACCCGACCCGCAGCTTGCGCTGGAGCATCGAGGTCGACCCGAACTGCGTGGAGACGACCAGCTCGGCAGCCTGGCACAGCAGGTCGAGGTCGTCGCCGATCTCCTCGTCGATCTCCTTCTTCTGCTTCGTGCCCACGACGACGTCGTCCCGGAAGACGGGCGCCATCTGGTCCTTGCAGTGCTGGACGATCGCCGCGACCTCGTCCTCGGTCACGAACGCGCCCTGCATACGGGTGGGCTTGTTGGCCCCCATCGGCAGGAAGAGCCCGTCGCCCTTGCCGATCAGCTTCTCGGCGCCGGGCTGGTCGAGGATGACCCGCGAGTCGGCGAGCGAGGAGGTGGCGAAGGCGAGCCGTGAGGGCACGTTCGCCTTGATCAGGCCGGTGACGACGTCCACCGACGGCCGCTGCGTGGCGAGCACCAGATGGATGCCGGCCGCGCGCGCGAGCTGCGTGATCCGCACGATCGCATCCTCGACGTCCCGCGGGGCGACCATCATCAGGTCGGCGAGCTCGTCGACGATCACCAGCAGATACGGGTAGGGCTGGAGCTCGCGCTCACTGCCCTCGGGCAGCTTGACCTTGCCGTTCCTGATGGCTTCGTTGAAGTCGTCGATGTGCCGGAAGCCGTACGCGGCCAGGTCGTCGTAGCGAAGGTCCATCTCCCGTACGACCCACTGGAGCGCCTCGGCGGCCCGCTTCGGGTTGGTGATGATCGGCGTGATCAGGTGCGGGATGCCCTCGTAGGCCGTCAACTCCACGCGCTTGGGGTCGACGAGGACCATACGCACGTCCTCCGGGGTCGCGCGGACCATGACGGAAGTGATCAAGCAGTTAATGCACGACGACTTACCGGAACCGGTGGCTCCGGCGACCAGGACGTGCGGCATCTTGGCCAGGTTGGCCATGACATAGCCGCCCTCGACGTCCTTGCCGAGCGCGACCAGCATGGGGTGCTCGTCCTCTGCGGCCGCCGCGAGGCGCAGCACGTCACCGAGGTTGACCATCTCCCGGTCGGTGTTCGGGATCTCGATGCCGACCGCCGACTTGCCGGGGATCGGGCTGATGATCCGCACATCGGGGCTGGCGACGGCGTACGCGATGTTCTTGGCCAGCGCGGTGATCCGCTCGACCTTCACGGCGGGGCCGAGCTCGACCTCGTAGCGGGTGACCGTCGGCCCGCGCGTGAAGCCGGTGACGGCGGCGTCGACCTTGAACTCCGTGAAGACGTTCGTCAGTGAGGCGACTATGGCGTCGTTGGCCGCGCTGCGCGCCTTGCCGGGGCCGCCGCGCTCCAGGAGGTCGAGCGAGGGCAGCGCGTAGGTGATGTCGCCGGACAACTGGAGCTGCTCCGCGCGCGGGGGCAGTTCGCCGGGGGCCTCGGGAGCGGGCTTGGTGAGGTCGGCGACCTCGACCTTGAGCTTCTCCTGCTTCGGCCGCGCGTCCTGCTTGGGCCGGGCGGCCGGGACGGGGGTGGGTACCGGGGTCGTCTCCACGCGGTCGCCCACGCTGACGCCCTGGGTGAGATCGGCGACCAGCGCCGAGGGCGGCAGGCCGTGCATGACGACGCCGTCCAGATCCGCGGCGGCGGCCGCGGCGATGTCCACGGCGTCCATCCGCCGGTCCATCGCGGGCTGCGGCACCGCGGAGCGCCTGGGGCGCCCACGGCGCTGCGAGAGGGCCTCCTGCTCCGCTCCGTCGGGATCGTACGACTCGGGCGCGGGACCACGCCTGCGACCGCGCGCGGGCAGCGCCTCGCGCCACTGCTCGTCGTAGCGCTCGTCGTCCTCGCCGAGTTCGTCCTCCTCCGGGTCGGGGAGGATCCCGAGCCGCACGCCGAGCTCCCGCAGCCGCCGCGGGATGGCGTTGACCGGGGTGGCCGTGACGACGAGCAGCCCGAAGACCGTCAGCAGGACGAGCAGCGGTACGGCGAGGACCTCGCCCATGGTGTACGTCAGCGGGGTCGCCGCTCCCCAGCCGATGAGGCCGCCGGCGTCCCTTATCGCCTGCATGCCGTCGCTGCGGGCGGGCGCGCCGCAGGCGATGTGGACCTGTCCGAGCACGCCGATGACGAGCGCCGACAGGCCGATCACGATGCGGCCGTTGGCCTCGGGCTTCTCGGGGTGCCGGATGAAGCGCACGGCGATGACCGCGAGCAGTATCGGCACGAGCAGGTCGAGTCGGCCGAAGGCGCCGGTCACGATGATCTCGACGAGGTCGCCCACCGGGCCGCGCAGGTTCGACCAGGTTCCGGCGGCCACGATCAGGCCGAGGCCGAGCAGCAGGAGCGCCACGCCGTCCTTCCGGTGCGCGGGGTCGAGGTTCTTCGCGCCCTGCCCTATGCCGCGGAACACCGCGCCCACGGCATGGGCCAGGCCGAGCCAGACGGCCCGGACGAGACGGTAGACGCCCCCGGTCGGGCTGGGCGCCGGCTTCGGCGGCGGGGCCTTCTTCGCCGCGGGCTTCTTGGCGGGCGCCTTTTTTGCCGGTGCTTTCTTCGCCGCAGCCTTCCTCGCCGGACCCTTCGCGGGAGCGGCAGCCTTCTTGGCGGGCTGCTTCTTGGCTGCGGAGGGACGTGAGGCCATAGGTGCGAGGTTACCGGTGGAGACGACCGCGGACACGTGTGCCCACTGCTTCACCCGTTCGTGTCGCTTCTGGAGAGGTGCCGAACTGACGCGGGCTCAAGGGGTCCGGCGGCGAGCGTCAGTTCTGCGAAGGCACCGACGGCGAACTCCCGGTGCCCGGCTCCAGCGCGTCCAGCGCCCGCCGCAACCCCGTGAGTTTGCGTTCGAGATGGGCCGCGGTGGCCACCGCGGCCGCGTCCGCGGACTCGTCGTCCAGTTGCTTGGAGAGCGCCTCGGCCTGCTCCTCGACCGCGGCCAGACGCGCGGACAACTCGGCGAGCAGACCCGCCGGCTCCTTCGCGTCCCCTGCCGCCGCCTTGCCTCCGCCGCCCTCCAACTGGAGCCGCAGCAGCGCCGCCTGCTCCCGCAGCTGGCAGTTCTTCATATAGAGCTCGACGAACACCGAGACCTTCGCCCGCAGCACCCACGGGTCGAACGGCTTGGAGATGTAGTCCACCGCCCCGGCCGCGTACCCC
This sequence comes from Streptomyces sp. NPDC050759, assembly GCF_044456945.1. Classification (NCBI taxonomy): domain Bacteria; kingdom Bacillati; phylum Actinomycetota; class Actinomycetes; order Kitasatosporales; family Streptomycetaceae; genus Streptomyces; species Streptomyces sp. NPDC050759. The sequence goes on from NZ_JBITGI010000033.1 coordinate 34,910, forward strand.
CGGAAGGTGTGGTGCGGCCCGTGGTTGATCGCGGTGAGGAAGATGATCGGGATGTCCCGGGTCCGCTCCCGCCGTTTGATGTGCGCCGCGGTCTCGAAACCGTCCATGCCCGGCATCTGGACGTCCAGCAGAATCACCGCGAAGTCGTCCGTGAGCAGTGCCTTGAGTGCTTCCTCCCCGGACGATGCCCGCACCAGTGTCTGATCGAGCGCGGAGAGGATGGCCTCCAGCGCGAGCAGATTCTCCGGCCGGTCATCGACCAGGAGGATCTTGGCCTTCTGCACCATGGCCCGCCCTCCTCGCCCCGGATGTGCACCGGGCGCCGCCGCTGGGGACGACTCCCTTTCGCCGCCCGTCCTTGTGCCGGTCATCGTAGCCGCACCCTGTCTGTCGCCACACCCTGTCACCGTGATGTCACTGTGCACGTAGCAGAAACGTAGCGGGAGACCAGAAGGTTCCCCGAATCCCGTACTTCTACACGGCGTCGGGCACACTCCGTCAGCAACTCCGCGTCAACTTCGCTGATTCTCATCACTCCCCCCGCATCCACTGTTCCATCACCGACAGCAGATGATCGGGATCGACCGGCTTGGTCACGTAGTCGGAGGCTCCCGACTCGATCGCCTTCTCGCGGTCACCCTTCATCGCCTTGGCGGTCAGCGCGATGATCGGAAGCCCGGCGAACTGCGGCATCCTGCGGATCGCATTGGTCGTCGCGTACCCGTCCATCTCGGGCATCATGATGTCCATCAGGACGACCGCCACGTCCTCGTGCTGCTCCAGCACCTCGATACCCTCACGGCCGTTCTCCGCGTAGAGCACGGACAGTCCGTGCTGCTCGAGGACGCTGGTGAGCGCGAAGACGTTGCGGATGTCGTCGTCGACGATCAGCACCTTCTCCCCGCCGAACCGGATGCCCCGGCGTGGCTGCGGCGCGGCCTGGTGCTCCACCGCCGACCACTGGTCCGGCTGTCCGATCCGCTGTTCGAGGGCGGGTGCGGTCCTGCGACGGCGCCGGAAGAGCGCCGCGGCACCGTTCTGTGTCTCCTGGTACGACCTCACCTCGGCCGGCGTCTCGACCTCGGCCCCGGTCCGCCCGTGCTCCGACGTGGACGCCACCAGATCGCCGGCCTCCAGGGCGGGCATGGACTGCTGGTAGCCCTGCGGCGGCAGTTCGCTGGGGTGCAGCGGCAAATACAGCGTGAATGTCGAACCGCGACCGGGCTCGCTCTGCGCATAGATCTCGCCGCCGAGCAGCTGCGCGATCTCCCGCGAGATCGACAGCCCGAGGCCGGTGCCGCCGTACTTGCGGCTGGTCGTGCCGTCTGCCTGCTTGAAGGCCTCGAAGATCACCCGCATCTTGCTGGCCGCGATGCCGATCCCGGTGTCGGTCACCGAGAACGCGATCAGGTCGGCGCCCGGGTCGCGCAGCGAACCGGCCTCGAGCAGTTGCTCCCGGATCGCCACCGGTACGTCCCGCCCGGCGGGCCGGATGACCAGCTCGACGGCTCCGGAGTCGGTGAACTTCACCGCGTTGGACAGCAGGTTGCGCAACACCTGGAGCAGCCGCTGTTCATCGGTGTGCAGCGTGGCGGGCAGCTCGGGCGAGACCCGTACGGACAGGTCCAGGCCCTTCTCCGCGGTCAGCGGCCGGAAGGTGGCCTCCACGTAGTCCACGAGCTGCACGAGCGCGATGCGCGTCGGGGAGACGTCCATCTTGCCCGCCTCGACCTTCGACAGGTCGAGGATGTCGTTGATCAGCTGCAGCAGGTCGGAGCCGGCCCCATGGATGGTCTCGGCGAACTCGACCTGCTTCGGGGTGAGGTTGGAGTCCGCGTTGTCGGCGAGCAGTTTGGCGAGGATCAGCAGCGAGTTGAGCGGTGTACGCAGCTCGTGCGACATGTTGGCCAGGAACTCGCTCTTGTACCGCATGGATACGGCGAGCTGCTCGGCACGCTCCTCCAGGACCTGCCGCGCCTCCTCGATCTCGGTGTTCTTCACCTCGATGTCGCGGTTCTGCTGGGCCAGCAGCTCGGCCTTCTCCTCCAGTTCGGCGTTGGACGCCTGGAGGGCCTTCTGCCGGTTCTCCAACTCGGCCGACCGCTCCCTGAGTTGCTCGGTCAGCTCCTGCGACTGCTTCAGCAGTACCTCCGTCTTGGTGTTGACGGAGATGGTGTTGACGCTGGTCGCGATCATCTCGGCGATCTGGTTGAGGAAGTCCTTCTGGATCTGCGTAAAGGGTGTGAAGGAGGCCAGCTCGATGACACCGAGCACTTTGCCCTCGAACAGCACCGGGAGGACGATCACTTGCGCGGGCGGCGCCTCTCCGAGTCCGGAGGAGATCTTCAGGTAGCCGCTGGGCGCGTTCTCCACCAGGATCGTGCGCTTCTCCTCGGCGGCCGTCCCGATGAGCGCCTCACCCGGCCGGAACGACGTCGGCATCGAGCCCATCGAGTAGCCGTACGACCCGAGCATCCGCAGCTCGTACTGCTCCTCGGCCTCGGCACTCATGTCCTTGCCGTCCAGGAGCGGCATCGCGACGAAGAACGCGCCGTGCTGCGCGGTCACCACCGGCGTCAGCTCGCTCATGATCAGCGAGGCCACGTCCTCGAGGTCCCGGCGGCCCTGCATGAGCGCCGAGATACGGGCCAGGTTGCCCTTGAGCCAGTCCTGTTCCTTGTTGGCGATCGTGGTGTCGCGCAGGTTGGCGATCATCTTGTTGATGTAGTCCTGCAGTTCCTGGATCTCGCCGGACGCGTCCACGTCGATCTTCAGGTTCAGGTCGCCTCGGGTCACCGCGGTCGCCACGCGCGCGATGGCTCGCACCTGCCGGGTAAGGTTTCCTGCCATTTCGTTCACGGACTCGGTCAGGTCGCGCCAGGTGCCGTCGACGTCACGCACGCGTGCCTGGCCGCCGAGCTGTCCCTCGGTCCCCACCTCGCGGGCGACTCGGGTGACCTCCTCGGCGAAGGAGGACAGCTGGTCGACCATGGTGTTGATGGTGGTCTTGAGTTCGAGGATCTCACCGCGGGCGTCGATGTCGATCTTCTTCGTCAGGTCGCCCTTGGCGATGGCCGTGGTCACCATGGCGATGTTCCGCACCTGACCGGTCAGGTTGGACGCCATCTGGTTCACGGACTCGGTGAGGTCCTTCCAGGTGCCGGCCACACCGGGCACCCGCGCCTGGCCGCCGAGGATGCCGTCCGTGCCCACCTCTCGGGCCACCTTGGTGACCTGGTCGGCAAACGAACTCAGCGTCTTCACCATGGTGTTGAAGGTGTCGGCGAGCTGCGCGACCTCGCCGCGCGCCTCGATCGTCACCGTCCGCGTCAGGTCGCCGTTGGCGACCGCGTTCGCGACCTGGGAGATGTTGCGCACCTGCATGGTCAGGTTGTTGGCCATCAGGTTCACGTTGTCGCTGAGGTCCTTCCAGATGCCCGTGACACCCGGAACCCGCGCCTGACCGCCCAGCTGGCCCTCGGTGCCCACCTCACGGGCCACCCGGGTCACCTGCTCGGCGAAGGACGACAGCTGGTCGACCATCGTGTTGACGGTGGTGACGAGCTCGAGGATCTCGCCCTTGGCGTCGACGGTGATCTTCTTCGAGAGGTCACCCTTGGCGACCGCGGTGGTGACCTCGGCGATGTTGCGCACCTGGATCGTCAGGTTGTTCGCCATGAAGTTCACGGACTGGGTGAGGTCCTTCCAGGTGCCGGAGACACCCTGTACCTCGGCCTGGCCGCCGAGGATGCCCTCGGTGCCCACCTCACGGGCCACCCGCGTCACCTGGTCGGCGAAGCTGGACAGCTGGTCCACCATCGTGTTGAGGGTGTTCTTCAGCTCCAGGATCTCGCCGCGCGCGTCCACGTCGATCTTCTGCGACAGGTCACCCCGGGCCACCGCGGTGGCCACCTGGGCGATGTTGCGCACCTGGGCAGTAAGGTTTCCTGCCATTCCGTTCACGGAGTCGGTGAGGTCACGCCACACACCGGCTACGCCGGGCACCTGCGCCTGGCCGCCGAGGCGTCCTTCGGTGCCCACCTCACGGGCCACCCGCGTCACCTGGTCGGCGAAGGCGGAGAGCTGGTCGACCATCGTGTTGATGGTGTTCTTCAGCTCCAGGATCTCGCCGCGCGCGTCCACGTCGATCTTCTGCGACAGGTCACCCCGGGCCACCGCGGTCGTCACCTGGGCGATCTGCCGCACCTGAGAGGTGAGGTTGCCGCCCATGAAGTTGACGGAGTCGGTGAGCTCCTTCCACGTACCGGACACGCCCGGCACGACGGCCTGACCGCCCAGCCGGCCCTCGGTGCCCACGTCCCGGGCCATCCGCGTCACCTGGTCGGCGAAGGCGGAGAGCTGGTCCACCATCGTGTTCACGGTGTTCTTCAGCTGGAGCATCTCGCCGGAGACGTCCACGGTGACCTTCTGCGAGAGGTCACCGTTGGCCACCGCCGTCGTCACCTGGGCGATGTTCCTCACCTGTCCGGTGAGATTCCTGAACGCCGTGTTGACGGAGTCGGTGAGGTCCTTCCAGGTACCGGCGGCCCCGGGCACCTGCGCCTGGCCGCCCAGTTCACCCTCGACACCGATCTCGCGCGCCACGCGCGTGACCTCGGCACCGAACGCCGACAGCTGGTCCACCATCCCGTTGACGGTGTTCTTGAGCTCCAGCATCTCGCCGGCCACGTCGACGGTGACCTTCTGCGACAGGTCACCGTTGGCCACCGCCGTCGTCACCGCGGCGATGTCCCGCACCTGCGTGGTGAGGTTCCGGAAGACCGTGTTCACCGAATCGGTGAGGTCCTTCCACGTTCCTGCCGCACCCGGCACGTTCGCCTGCCCGCCGAGCTGTCCCTCGGCACCGACCTCGTTGGCCACGCGGGTGACCTCGTCCGCGAAGATCCGCAGCGTCTCGGTCATCTGGTTGATCGTGTCGGCCAGCTGCGCGACCTCGCCGCGTGCGGAGACCGTCACCTTCTGCGACAGGTCACCGCTGGCGACCGCCGTGGTCACCTGGGCGATCCCGCGCACCTGGGCCGTCAGATTGCCGGCCATGAGGTTCACCGAATCGGTGAGGTCCTTCCACACCCCGGCCACACCCGGCACCTGCGCCTGGCCGCCGAGCTCGCCCTCGACGCCCACCTCGCGCGCGACGCGGGTCACCTCGGAGGAGAAGGAGGAGAGCTGGTCCACCATCGTGTTGACGGTGTTCTTCAGCTCCAGCATCTCGCCGGCCACGTGAACCGTGACCTTGCGGGACAGATCACCCTTGGCGACCGCAGTGGTCACCAGCGCGATGTCCCGCACCTGGGCCGTCAGCCGGTAGGCCATCGTGTTGACGGACTCGGTCAGGTCCTTCCAGGAACCCGACATGCCACGCACGCGTGCCTGTCCGCCGAGCTTGCCCTCGGTGCCGACCTCGCTGGCCACGCGCGTGACCTCGTCGGTGAACGTCGACAACTGATCGACAAGGTTGTTCACAGTCCGCCCGACCTTCAGGAACTCTCCGCGCAGCGGATGCCCCGTCCCGTCCGGCGCCTGCGTCCTGAGTTCCATACGGGGTGACAGATCACCCTCCGCCACCGCGGACAGCACCCGGCCGACCTCGGAGACGGGCCGTACGAGATCGTCCACGAGCGCGTTGGAGGCATCGATGGCGGACGCCCAGGAGCCCTCACAGGCGCCTGTTTCCAGCCTTTCCGTGAGCTTGCCCTCACGGCCCACCATGCGCCGCACCCGTGACAGCTCACCCGTCAGATGGAGATTGCGGTCGGCCACCTCGTTGAAGACCGCCGCGATCTCCGACATCACGCCATCGCCGGACACCGTGAGCCGCTTGCGGAAGTTCCCGTCCCGCATCGACACCAGTGCCGCCAGCAGCCGGTTCAGGGCAGCCGTGTCCACCGCGGTGGTCCCATTGCGCGGTTTGCGCTGGTTGCTCGGGGACTGTCCGCCTTTCGCGCGCGTTTTAGTGCCCCGCGTCGCTGCGCCAGACTCCACTGTGTCCCTCCCGCAGGGGTCGACCGTTACTGCTGTGCTCAGGTGCTGCTGCGCGGCGCACCGGTGGCTGCCGCGTCCTTCTGCTTACTACAGCGTTATTTCCATCGGGCATACAAAGCCGCACCACGGGCTGCTGCCCGCCGTACACGCACGCCACTCGGCCTGCCCGAACCTTCTTCAGGAGCCTGCCCAGTGTTTCACCCCGGTTGAACCCGGCCATAACAGTTCGGCAGCTTCGCACATCGTCCGCACACCCTCCGGACGGAAACACTGCAGACCGGCATCCGCATGGCCGTCGAAGGTAAGTAACCTTGCATGCGGCTGTCCAGCCGAGCCGGTCCGTCCGGCCTGGACGGTGGCACGAGCACGAGCGGGCATCGGAGGGCGGCCGCACACATGACCACCGGACTGGTCCCCGGGGGACAGACCCCGGACCCCCGGCCGACGGGCGGCCTGCCGCAGCAGCGGCACGAGCCGGTCGGCCAGGCAGCCCTGCACGTCGACAACCGGCCGAGGAGTTCTGTGATCACCGCGCGCGCGGCCGCCAGCTTCGAGCCTGTCGGTCGATCGGTAGCGACCGCCCGCTCCTTCGTCCGCGACACCCTCCAAGGATGGGGCTTCGCCGACATCGTCGACGACGCGGTGGTCCTCACCAGCGAACTCGTCACCAACGCCGTGGTGCACGCGGGCACCTCCGCGGACGTTCTGTGCCTGCGCAGCGACGACGGTGTACGGATCGAGGTGGGCGACCGCTACCCCGAGCGCGAGATCCCCCTCCAGGGGCAGGCCGTCACCATGGGCAACCTCGACCGCGAGGGCGGCCGCGGCCTCCAGCTCTGCGCCGCGCTCGCCGGCCGGTGGGGCGTCGAGTACACACCCACCCACAAGCAGGTCTGGTTCCAGCTCGATCTGCCCGAACGCACGGTGGGCACCCGCACGGCAGGCCCGTCCCTGCCCGCGGACCTCCTCCCGCTGGCGGACGGCCGCGTCCGCGTCGCCGTCATCCAGATCGACCGTGCGTGCGCCATCAGCTCGTGGAACGAGGACGCCGAGGAACTCTTCGGTTACGCCGCCGAACAGGTCATCGGCAAGCCCCTGACCGACCTCGCGGCCTGGCCGCACACCCCCGGCACCAGCACCGGAATCGCCGAGGCCCTCCAGCTCTCGCGATGGGAGGGCAGTTACGGCATCAGGGCGGCCAACGGTCGCGTCACCTCCGTCTACGCCTCCCACCTGCGCGTCCGCGACACCGGCGGAGAACCCTCCACGGTCTGCCTCCTGGTGCGCGACCACGAGCGCGCCGTCCTGCAGACCCCGTTGCGCATGCCCGCCTCCGACACGAGCACCTCCTCCGACGGCCAGAGCACCGACCCCTTCGAGGTGTTCATCGGCTCCCCGGCCCCGGACGACCTCGACGGCCTCCTCCAGCGCACTGTCGAACGCGCGCGCGACATGCTCGACGGCGACTCCGCCTTCCTGCTGCTCGCAACCGACGACGAGACCGAACTGGAGGTCCGCGCCTCCACCGGCCTGCCCTCCGCCCGCCAGCGCTTCGCGCGCGTGCCCGTCGAGGGAGGCCCCGGCCGCTACGGCTCCGCCCGCATGCCGGCCGTCCACGACGACCTCGCGGCCGTACCCGGTGCGGTTCCGCTCCTGAGCGGCACCGGCATGCGCTCGGTGGTCACGGTCCCGCTGAAGGTCGAGGGCCGCCTCACCGGCTCCCTCGGCGTGGCCGCCGAAGGCCCCGGCAGATACTCGAACGAAGAGGCCCTTCGCCTCCAATTCGCCGCCGACCGCATCGCGTTGGCGGTCGAGTCGGCCCGCCTGGGCGAACTCGAACGCCTGCGCCGCGGCTCCCTGAGTTTCCTCGTCGAGGCCTCCGACCTCCTCGCCGGCACCCTGGACCGCGACCAGACCCTGGCCCTCATGGCCCAGATGACCGTCCCCACCCTGGCCACCTGGTGCGCCGTCTACACGATCGCCGACCAGGCCTCGGATCCCTATCTGTCGTACGTCCTCCACGAGGACGAGGAACTCATCGACGGCATCAAGTCGTTGCTGTCGAAGATCCAGCCCCCGGACCCGGTCCCCACCCCTGGTGCCCGCGTCTGGTCGGCGCCCGGCGAGGCTGCGCACCAAGCGGCTCTGCGCAGCTCCATGCGCAGCCTCGGACTCAGCGGCGGCCCCACCCACCAGATCGCCTCCGGGATCGGTCCCACGCTCGCCACAGCCTCTGCGGTGGGCGGCGAGACCGTCGTCCTCCCGCTGGTCGCCCGCAACCGCGTCATCGGCATGCTGACCCTCGGCAAGCCCGCGGACGAACACTTCCGCCAGGAAATCCTGGAACTGGCCGAGGACTTGTCCCGCCGGGCCGCCCTCGCCCTGGACAACGCCCGCCTCTACTCCGAGCGCACCGCCATCAGTCAGTCCCTCCAGCGCAGCCTCCTGCCGCCCGAGCTCCCCGACATCGAGGGCGTGGAGGTCGAGGTCATCTACCGCGCGGCCGGCGAGGGCAACGAGGTCGGTGGCGACTTCTACGACGTCTTCCCCATCAGTGACGGCGCCTACGGATTCGCCATCGGCGATGTCTGCGGTACGGGTCCGAACGCGGCGGCGGTCACGGGCCTCGCCCGGCATGCCCTCAGGCTGCTCGCTCGCGAGGGCCTCAGCGGCCCGGCGGTCCTGGAGCGCCTGAACTCCGCGATCCTCGACGAGGGCGCCCGCAGTCGCTTCCTGACCCTCCTCTACGGCGAGCTGTGGCCGCAGGAGGACGGCAGCGCCCGCCTGAAGGTCGTCTGCGCCGGTCACCCCCTGCCGCTCCGCCTGCGCCAGAACGGCACCGTCGAACCGGCCGCCGAACCCCAGCCGCTTCTCGGCGTCATGGAGGACCTGGAGCTCTACGAGCAGACGGTCACCCTCGACCCGGGCGATGTCCTCCTGTGCGTCACGGACGGCGTCACCGAGCGCCGCGAAGGCACCCGCATGCTGGGCGACGACGGTCTCGCCGACGTCCTCACCACCTGCACGGGCCTGACGGCCGGCGCGGTCGCGGCCCGCATCATGCGCGCGGTCGAACGCTTCGCCTCCGATGCCCCGTCCGACGACATGGCGATCCTGGCGATGCGCGTCCCGGGCCTGCACACGGACTGATAAAGGCACGAAAAAGGCCCCGCCCGAATGGGCGGGGCCTTTTGGCTGGAGCCCCCTAACGGAATCGAACCGTTGACCTTCTCCTTACCATGGAGACGCTCTGCCGACTGAGCTAAGGGGGCTTGTCGCTTTCGAGGTTTCCCTCGCGGCAACGGAAGAGATCATACCCCGAACAGACCCGTGCTCCCAACTCGCTCAGAAAGCAGGCTGAAGCAGTCCTCCGAGCGCATTGCACGCGGCCACGACCCGCTGCATGTCCCGCTTGGTCAGCGAAGCGTCCACCGGCAGCGCGAGCGTCTCGTCGGCGGCCCGCTCGGTCTCCGGCAGCGACACACAACGCCGGAATTCGGGCAACCGGTGCACGGGCGTCTTCACCGGCACCCGGCAGTCAACCCCCTTGCTCCGCAGGGCCCGAGCGAAAGCGTCCCGGTCCGGCCGTCCGTTGCCGGGCACCCGCACCACATACTGCTGATAGGTGTGCCCGTCCCCACCATCGGGCGTGCGCACCCCGCGCAACTTCCCATCGAGGTAGCAGGCTCGCTCCCGACGCTGAGCGATCTCGTCGTACGGCGCCTCGGACTCGCCCTCCTGCAGCACCAGCAGCCCGTGCCGCTGCCCCAGCGCGAGCAGCCGCGCCATGTCGGCCGGTCGCCCGAATCGGTGTACGACAACGACGGCCGCCGTCCGCGGAGTTACCGCCGCTTCGACAGCGGAGGCGTCAAGGCAGTAGCTGACCGGATGTATGTCCGCGAACACCGGAAGCGCACCCGCGAGTGTCACCGCCTCGGCGACCTCGACGTTCCCGAAGGCCGGCACGACGACCTCGTCACCGACTCCGACGCCGGCGGCCCTGAGCATTGCAGCAGTACCCATGCCTCGGATGGTGGTTGCGCAACGTGAACTTCAAGTGACGCACAACAAAAAAGGGTTGGACCCCGAACCGAAGTTCAGGATCCAACCCTTTGAAGAATTGTTCGGCGGTGTCCTACTCTCCCACAGGGTCCCCCCTGCAGTACCATCGGCGCTGTAAGGCTTAGCTTCCGGGTTCGGAATGTAACCGGGC
>NZ_JBITGI010000034.1:0-27218 GCF_044456945.1 Streptomyces sp. NPDC050759
CCCCGCCCCACCCACCGAACCGCACGCGCTACACAAGCCCCCACCGGAGCCGCAACGGGCCGCCGCAGGCACCCAGGGGCGCGGGGAACTGCGCAAAACGCCCGCCCCCACCGAACCCGCAGACAAACACCGCTCAACCGCCGGAGGCATCCCCACCCACGGTGAACCCAATCACCGTCCCACCCCCCTCCCGAGGAAACGCAAACGGCGCCCCCCCATGCGACAACGCAACCTCCCGCACGATCGACAACCCCAACCCCGACCCCGGCAACGACCGCGCATCCGCCGCCCGATAGAACCGATCGAACACCCGCACAAGATCAACCTCGGCAATCCCCGGCCCCCGGTCCAGCACCTCCACCCGCACCGGCCCGGACTCCGAGAACCCGGACACCGAGATCTCGATCGGCCCAGTGCCGTCCCGGTCGAACTTCGCCGCGTTCTCGACCAGGTTCGACAGCCCCCGCTGCAGCATCCCCGGCCGCCCGTCCGTCACCGTCGACCCACTGGCGTGCACCACGACCTCCCGCCCGGTCCGGCGCCGGGCCAGCAACGCCACCTCCTCCGCGACATCGGCGAGATCCACCCGCTGCGGCGGCTCGTTGTCCGCCTGCCCCGCCGCAAGGTCGACCAGCTCGTTGACCAGATCGGTCAACTCCCGCGCCTCCTGCGAGAGATCGGCGACCAGTTCCTCCCGCGTCGCCGGCGGCAGCTCATCGATCCGCCGCAGCAAAGAGATGTTCGTACGCAACGAAGTCAACGGCGTCCGCAGCTCGTGCCCCGCATCCTGCACCAGCCGCCGCTGGTCCTCCTCCGACTGCGCGAGCCGCCCCAGCATCCGGTCGAAGGCCCGCCCCAGCCGTCCCACCTCGTCGTAGCCGGTGACCGGCACCTCGATCCCCAGCCGCCGGGTCCGGGCCACATCCTCCGCGGCGGACGTGAGGATCACCAGCCGCCGGGTGATCCGCCGGGCCAGCCACCACCCGAACAGCCCGGCGCCCACCACGACCGCCACCATGAGCAGAAACGTCCGCTGCTGAAGCGCCCGCAACAGATCCTCGGTGTCACTGAACTCCTGGGCGACCTGCACCGCGCCCCGCCCGCCACCCAGCGAGACGGTGGCGATCCGGTACACGTCGCTGCCGACCGAGACCTCCTTGTGCAGGACCATCCGCCCGGCCGCACCGGCGCCCGCGACCCGCCGGTCCCCGGAGACCACCGGCAGCCCGGGCCGCCCGGGATCGGCGACCGCCCCGGTGGGCCCCAGCACCTGCACATCCGTACGGGCGGGCCGCACCAGGTCGTGCCCCGGCGCCGAGGACGAGAAGTCCTCGGGCGCCATCCGCTGCTGGCGGACCTCACCCCGCAGATCCTGCACGACCTGGTCGAACACGGACTCCTGGTCCACCCGCACCAGCCGCGCGGCGGCGCTGTAGGACAGCACACCGACCAGCACGGTCACCGCGGCCGTCACCGCGGCGAAGGACACCGCGAACGTGGTCCGCAGGGACAGCAGCCGGGGCCGCGGCCGGGCCCACAGCCGAGCCAGCCGCCCCACTCAGTCCTCCCGGAGCACGTAACCCACGCCGCGCACCGTGTGGATCAGCTGCGGGGCGCCGGGCTCGTCGAGCTTGCGGCGCAGATAGCCGACGTAGACGGCGAGGTTCTTGGAGCCGGGCCCGAAGTCGTAGCCCCAGATGCGGTCGTAGATCGTCGAATGATCAAGCACGATGCCCGCGTTCCGCACGAGCAGCTCCAGCAGTTCGAACTCGGTACGGGTCAGCTCCAGCTCGCGTGTCCCCCGCCAGGCCCGCCGCGCCTGGATGTCCATGCGCAGCCCGGCCGCCTCGATCCGCCCCTCGGGCGGTTCGGGCGCGGGAGCCCTCGTCGCCGCGACCGCCGCGGGAGCCATCCCGTCCGGGCTGGTCCGCCGCAGCAGGGCCCGCAGCCGGGCGAAGACCTCCTCGACGTCGAACGGCTTGACCACATAGTCGTCGGCGCCCGCGTCCAGACCGGCGATCCGGTCCTGGGTCTCCACGAGCGCCGTCAGCATGAGGATCGGCGTCCGGTCGCCCTCGGCGCGCAGCACCCGGCAGACCTGGAGCCCGTCGATCCCGGGCATCATCACGTCGAGGACGAGCACGTCCGGCGGCGTCTTGTGGGCCTGCGCCAGCGCCTCGACGCCGTCGGCGACCGCGGTGACCTGGTAGCCCTCCAGGGTCAGGGCGCGCTCCAGGGCGTGACGGATGGCGCGGTCGTCTTCGGCGAGCAGCACGTTTTGGGGCACCTCCTCAGTGTGCCGTGCCCGCCGAGTCGTACGACGTGATGAGCAGCTCACCGGCCGCCCTTCTTACTGGCCTCTCACCCCGTCGGACGCAACGCGGCGAGCTGCTCCTCGAACGGCACCACGTCCACGAAGCCGTCCGTGGCCGAAACCCTGCGCGGGGTCCTGCGGACCGCCGACAGCCCGCCCATCAGCCCCGCGAGCTCCCCCGCCGCCCGCTCGATCCGCCCGTCCAGCCCCTCGGCACCCCAGTCCTCCGACGCGGCGTAGACCCCGGTCGGCACGACGACGGCCTTCAGGTAGGCGAAGAGCGGCCGCAGCGCGTGCTCCAGCACCAGCGAATGCCGGGCCGAACCACCGGTCGCCGCGATCAGCACCGGCTTGCCCTCCAGGGCCTCCGGCTCGAGCACGTCGAAGAACGACTTGAACAGTCCGCTGTACGACGCCGAGAACACCGGAGTCACGACGATCAGTCCATCGGCCCCGGCCACCGCCTCCTGCGCGGCGGCCAGTGCCCGTCCCGGAAAGCCGTTCGTGAAGTTCTGCGCGATCTCCACGGCGAGTTCCCGCAACTCCACGACCTGCACGTCCGCCCCGGCCGCGCGGCCCACGGCCGCGGCCAGCCGGTCTCCCAGCAGACGGGTGGACGACGGGACGCTCAGCCCCGCGGACACGACGACGAGCTTCATGCGACGACCTCCTTGTTCTGCTCGGCGGCCAGCAGCGACGCGTGGGTGGGAGCCTCCGGGACGCCCGCCGGGCGCCGGGCCGCGAACTCCTTGCGCAGCACCGGTACGACCTCCTCGCCGAGCAGGTCGAGCTGCTCCAGGACGGTCTTCAGAGGCAGTCCGGCGTGGTCGAGGAGGAACAGCTGGCGCTGGTAGTCCCCGGCGTACTCGCGGAACTTCAGCGTCTTCTCGATGACCTGCTCCGGGGAGCCCACGGTCAGCGGTGTCTGGTCGGTGAAGTCCTCGAGGGACGGCCCGTGCCCGTACACCGGCGCGACGTCGAAGTAGGGCCGGAACTCCTTCACCGCGTCCTGCGAGTTGCGCCGCATGAACACCTGGCCACCGAGGCCCACGATCGCCTGCTCCGCCGTCCCGTGCCCGTAGTGGGCGTACCGGCTCCGGTACAGCTCGACCATCCGCTTCGTGTGGTCGGCCGGCCAGAAGATGTTGTTGTGGAAGAACCCGTCACCGTAGTAGGCGGCCTGCTCGGCGATCTCGGGCGACCGGATGGACCCGTGCCAGACGAACGGCGCGACCCCGTCCAGCGGCCGTGGCGTGGAGGTGAACCCCTGCAACGGCGTCCGGAACTTCCCCTCCCAGTTCACGACGTCCTCGCGCCACAGCCGGCGCAGCAGGGCGTAGTTCTCGATGGCGAGGTTGATGCCCTCCCGGATGTCCTGCCCGAACCAGGGGTAGACCGGCCCGGTGTTCCCGCGGCCCATCATGAGGTCGACCCGGCCGTCGGCCAGGTGCTGGAGCATCGCGAAGTCCTCGGCGATCTTCACCGGGTCGTTCGTGGTGATCAGCGTGGTCGAGGTGGAGAGGATCAACCTCTCGGTCTGCGCGGCGATGTACCCGAGCATGGTGGTCGGCGACGACGGCACGAACGGCGGGTTGTGGTGCTCACCGGTCGCGAAGACGTCGAGCCCGACCTCCTCGGCCTTCAGGGCGATCGCGACCATGGCCTTGATCCGCTCACGCTCGCTCGGCGTACGGCCGGTCGTCGGGTCCGGCGTGACATCGCCGACGCTGAAGATCCCGAACTGCATGATCGCTCACCCTCCAGGTTGTTTACGGTTCAACTATAACCGCGTACCCGAAGAACGAGCCCGGACCCACCCCTATTCCCCACCCGACCGACAGCGGCCCCGAGCCCCCTTCGCACCCACGCCCACAACAACCCCCCAGGGGCGCGGGGAACTGCGCGACCGGCCCCCACCGGCCCGCAGCCGCCCGACAACCCGCCCCGGCACCCCCGTAGGCGCCCCGCGCATACGGCCCGCGGGGAACAGCGCGCCCAGCCCCCACGCACCCGCAGCCACAACACGACCCCCGACCCCCGACCAAGCCGCACCCCGGCACAGCCAGGCCTCACGCCCAGGTCACACCCACCGCGGATCCCGCCCCGTCCCCGCCAGCAGCCGCTCGAACGCCGGCGCGTCCTCGGCCACCGGCACCGGCTCCCGGAACATCCCCATCTTCCGGGCGGTGGGCGCCAGTTCGGCCACCGCGCCGGTCAGCTCCTCCACCACCGCCTCGTCGGCCTCCCCGTACTCCTGTCCCGTCGCCCGGGCCAGGTCCCACACATGCACGGTCAGATCGAGCAGCGCCATCGAGCCGACCAGCCGCGCCGGCATGTCCATCGCCCCGGTCGTGCCCTCCTCGGCACCGGGCGCGGACCAGACCGCCACCAGCCGGTCCGCCTCCCGCGCGAACCGGTCCCGCCAGTCCGGACCCTCGGCCACCCGGTCCGGGGTCGCCTCACCGAAGTCCGACGGCTCCTTCACGGCCAGCCGCTGGAACTGCACGATCACCTGGAAGACATGGTTGACCAGCGCCTTCACGTCGTACTCCGCACAGGGCGTGGCAGCCCCGAGAGCCGCGTCCGGAATCCCCCGGACCACCGGAACCGCCCGTTCCCGGGCCATCCCCAGCAGCTCGCCGATGCCGTACGTCTTCTTCGCCGCGTTCGTGTCCATGCCCCGACCGTACGAAGACCACCGCCCGCCCTTCTTGAAGAAACGCGACGCCCGACCCCGGACGTACGATCCCCTCATGGCCGCCCCCCGCCGCGACACCCGCGGGATCGTCGACCCGGCCGGGCTGCTCACCCGGGTGCGGTTCCGCCGCCACGAGCCCGCCGAACCGCTGCGCCGGTACGTCGAGCAGTACTGGTTCATCGACTGGGACCTGCCCGAGCCCTACGCCTCCCACGTCGTCCCGCACCCCTCCGTCCATCTCACCTTCCAGCAGGACGAGGGGGCGCCCTACGCCGAACTGACAGGCATCCCCGGCGGCCTCTACACCAGGAAGCTCACCGGCCGGGGCCGGGTCTGCGGGGTGAAGTTCCGCCCCGGCGGCTTCCGGCCGTACGCCCCCGAGCACCCGGTGTCCCACTGGACGGGCGAGACGCTCGCCGCCGGGGACGTGTTCCCGCAGATCACCACGGACACCGCCCGCGAGATCGTGACCCCCGCCACCGACGAGGCCCGCGTCGCCGCACTCGACGCCTTCCTCCTCCCCCTCGCCCCGGCCGCCCCCGACCCGCAGGCCGACCTCGCCACGGCCCTCGTCGACCGCGTCCACGACGACCGCACCGTCCGCCGCGTCGACGACTTCGCCCGCACGGCGGGACTCTCGGTACGGGCGCTGCAACGCCTCTTCTCCGCCTACGTCGGCGTGAGCCCGAAGTGGGTCATCCTCCGCTACCGCATCCACGAGGCCCTGGAGCTCGCCGGCACCCGCAGCGATGTCGACTGGGCCACCCTCGCCGCCGACCTCGGCTACGCCGACCAGGCCCATCTGGTCCGGGACTTCACAGCGACGGTCGGGGTCCCGCCGACGGCGTACACACAAGCGGCGGCGGGCTGACCCGGCATGCGAGGCTGATCCCCATGCTCGTAGCCCGCTCCGCCGCCCTCTTCGTCGTCGCCGCCCTCTTCGAGATCGGCGGCGCCTGGCTGGTCTGGCAGGGCGTACGGGAGCACCGCGGCTGGATGTGGACCGCGGGCGGCATCCTCGCCCTCGGCGCCTACGGTTTCGTCGCCACCTTCCAGCCCGACGCCCACTTCGGCCGCATCCTCGCCGCGTACGGCGGCATCTTCGTGGCCGGCTCGATCCTGTGGGGCATGGCCGCCGACGGCTACCGCCCGGACCGCTGGGACATCACAGGTGCCCTGATCTGCCTCGCGGGCATGGCCGTCATCATGTACGCCCCGCGAGGCGACTGAGCAGCCGTACCCAGGACGTCTCGTCGACCGGCCCGCGATCCGGACCGCCCGGAGCCCCGGACCGCCGCGGACCTATCCTGGCGGGAGCCCTGACCCACGCACGCCCGAGGAGCAGCCATGGCATCCGCCGCCCCGTCCCCCGCGTCCCGGATCGCGATCGTCACCGGGGCGAGCAGCGGAATCGGCGCGGCGACCGCACGACAGCTCGCCGCGGCCGGCTACCGCGTGGTCCTGACCGCCCGCCGCAAGGACCGTATCGAGGCGCTGGCGGAGGAGATCAACGCCGCGGGCCACCAGGCGACGGCCTACCAACTGGACGTGACGGACCGGGCCGCGGTCGACGAGTTCGCCTCCGCCTTCAAGACGGTCGGCGTCCTCGTGAACAACGCCGGCGGAGCCCTCGGCGCCGACCCTGTCGCCACCGGCGATCCCGCCGACTGGCGCTCGATGTACGAGACGAACGTCATCGGCACCCTCAACGTCACCCAGGCCCTGCTCCCCAAGCTCGACGCGAGCGGCGACGGCACGGTCGTCGTCGTCTCCTCCACGGCGGGCCACGGCACCTACGAGGGCGGCGCCGGCTATGTCGCCGCCAAGCACGGCGCCCACGTCCTGGCGGAGACCCTCCGCCTGGAGATCGTGGGAAGGCCGATCCGCGTGATCGAGATCGCACCCGGCATGGTCAAGACCGACGAGTTCGCCCTGACCCGCTTCGGCGGCGACCAGGAGAAGGCCGAGAAGGTCTACCAGGGCGTCGCGGAGCCACTCACCGCCGACGACGTGGCCGACACCATCACCTGGGCGGTGACCCGCCCCAGCCACGTCAACGTCGACCTCCTGGTCCTCCGCCCCCGCGCCCAGGCCTCCAACACAAAGGTCCACAGGGAGTCGTAATGCCGGACAACAAGGACCCCCACGACGAACGCCACATGTGGTGGTGGCTCGCCTACTTCCTCTTCGGCATCCACATCGTGGCCTTCGTCATGATCTACGCGGTAATGCACGCCCCGAAGTGAGCGCGGCTCAGCCCTTCACACAGACAACCTGCTTCAGCTTCGCCACGACCTCGACCAGGTCCCGCTGCTGGTCGATGACCTGGTCGATCGACTTGTAGGCACCCGGGATCTCGTCCACGACACCGGAGTCCTTACGGCACTCCACGCCCCGCGTCTGCTCCTCCAGGTCGCGCGTCGAGAACCGCCGCTTGGCCGCGTTGCGGCTCATGCGCCGACCGGCGCCGTGCGAGGCCGAGTTGAAGGCCTTCTCGTTGCCGAGGCCCTTCACGATGTACGAACCCGTGCCCATGGAGCCCGGGATGATGCCGAACTCACCGGAACCGGCCCGGATCGCGCCCTTGCGGGTCACGAGCAGGTCCATGCCGTCGTAACGCTCCTCGGCCACGTAGTTGTGGTGTGCGCTGATCTCCGGTTCGAAGACCGGCTTCGCCTTCTTGAACTCCTTGCGGACGACGTCCTTGAGGAGCGCCATCATGATCGTGCGGTTGTACTTGGCGTACTCCTGCGCCCAGAAGAGGTCGTTTCGGTACGCCGCCATCTGCGGCGTCTGCGCGATGAAGACGGCGAGGTCGCGGTCGACCAGACCCTGGTTGTGCGGAAGCTTCTGGGCCACGCCTATGTGGAACTCGGCAAGTTCCTTGCCGATGTTCCGCGAACCGGAGTGCAGCATCAACCAAACAGAACCGGTCGCATCCGTGCACACTTCGACAAAGTGATTCCCGGATCCAAGCGTCCCCATCTGCTTGGCCGCCCGCTCCCCACGAAACTTCACCGCATCAGCGACCCCATCGAACCGCCCCCAGAAGTCGTCCCACCCCGCAGTAGCCAACCCATGGAACCGGCCCGGCTCGACGGGACTGTCATGCATCCCCCGCCCCACCGGAATCGCCTGTTCGATCTTCGACCGCAGCCGGGACAGATCCCCCGGCAGATCGTTCGCCGTCAGAGACGTCTTCACCGCCGACATCCCGCAGCCGATGTCCACACCCACCGCCGCCGGGCACACCGCACCCTGCATCGCGATCACGGACCCGACCGTCGCACCCTTGCCGTAATGGACGTCCGGCATCACCGCGAGGCCCTTGATCCACGGCAGGGTCGCGACGTTGCGCAGCTGCTGCAGGGCCACATCCTCGACCGTCGCCGGGTCGGTCCACATGCGGATCGGGACCTTGGCGCCCGGCATCTCCACGTACGACATATCGTCCTCATTCCCCCGGAAAGTCAACAGAAGTATTGAATCGCAAAACCGGTGCCAAGGTCGACGAATGGGATGACGGACCGGCGTCCACGGCTGTGCGTGCGATACACATTGTCTCCAGGGCGCACCCCCGTGCGGCAAGCGAATAACCTGCGGGGACACTGAGTTCCCCACGAGTCGGAGACATTCCGAGAGGAGCCCCACCGTGCTGCGGAAGGCCTACGTACCCGGCGTCGCCGCTCTCCTCGCGGCGGTGTTGGCCGGCTGCACCGGCAGTTCGGGCGGCGACGGCGCGACGGACGACGCCAATCCCGGTGACGCCGGCACCGCGTCCGCCGTCGCGCAGCCCGGCAAGTACCGCACTCTTCCCGAGGCGTGCGGCGTCGTCACCCAGAGCACCCTGGACGCTCTCCTGCCGGGCATTCAGCAGATCGCCGACGAGGATCAGCGCGCCAAGGCCTACGAGGGCCAGGCCACGCTCACCTATGACACGGACCGCAAGGTCGGCTGCCGTTGGAAGGTGGAGGCCACGGACGCCACGGAGTACCTGTCGATCGACTTCGAGCGTGTGGTGTCGTACGACAACGCGGTCAGCGACGACAGTCAGGCGGAGCAGTTGTTCGCGCAGACCGAGGCGAAGGCCGATCTGCCGGTGGCGGCGACGTCCAGCGCCACGTCGGACGTGGCGGAGAGCGGCACCGCCTCTCCCCCAGCCTCCCCGACGGCCACTCCGAGTGGTTCCGCGAGTCCGAGCGGTTCGGCCTCGGCCACTCCGTCCGATCTGCAGCCCCGCGTTCTGGACGATCTGGGCGACGACGCGTTCCTGGACGACGTGTTGAGCAACTCGGGTTCGACGGCTCAGCAGCGCAAGGTGACTGTGGCGTTCCGCACGTCCAACGTGATCGTGACCATCGAGTACGAGGAGCAGCCGACGACGATCGGCGTCACCCCGGACAGCAAGGAAATGCAGGACAACGCCCGGAAGCTGGCCTCTCA
The DNA here is from genome assembly GCF_044456945.1 of Streptomyces sp. NPDC050759. Lineage (NCBI taxonomy): Bacteria > Bacillati > Actinomycetota > Actinomycetes > Kitasatosporales > Streptomycetaceae > Streptomyces > Streptomyces sp. NPDC050759. Next base: position 9,456 of record NZ_JBITGI010000034.1, read on the forward strand.
GCTGGCCGGGTCGCTGTCCGGCTGAGCGCTCTGCACACACCCCTCACCCGTGCGCACAAGACATTCGAAGCTGGACCGCACGGCATCCTCACCGCGTACCGTGGCCCCTCGGACCCGATCCGACGGCAGGAACCACAAGCGTCATGAGTGAAGGAACCATGCAGCGACGAGCAGAGCGTGACCAGGTTGCCCAGCGGGTGAAGCGTCTTCATCGCGTCCTTGTCTGTGCGGCCGCAGTCCCCGTGATGCTGATCGCCTCTGGCTGCTCCTCCGACTCCGGCTCCGGCGATTCCGGCTCCGGCAGCGGTGGTGACAAGGCCGCGGGCGCCGGTGCGACGGTGTCGGCGTCCGCGAGTGCGGCTCCGACGGTGCAGGCGGCGGCGTACAAGTCGCTTCCCGAGGCGTGCGGGGTGTTGTCGAAGAAGACGTTGAAGTCGCTGGTCCCGGAGGCTGGGAAGTCCGGCAAGAAGGGCACGGCGGAGGCGGGTACGCGCGGCAGTTGCTCCTGGAGCAGCCTGGACAACAACGGTGTGAAGGGCTCGCAGTTCCGCTGGCTCAACGTGTCGTTGCTCCGCTTCGAGTCGGACACCTCGCGCGGTACGGGCGAGGCGCAGGCGCAGAAGTACTACGAGCAGCAGATCCAGGATGCCCAGTCGGTGGCCGGTGCGAAGAACACCAAGTCGCAGGCGGTTTCGGGTACGGGGGACGCGGCGACGCTGGTGCGTTACGACTTGAAGAAGAAGGAAGGCGCCTTCAAGCAGCAGACGGTCGTGACGCGCGTGGAGAACGTCGTGGTCACCGTCGACTACAACGGCGCGGGTCTCGCCGGTGACAAGTCGCCGAGTGCGGACACCCTGGCGAAGCTCGCGGGGCAGGCCGCCAGGGAGACGGTGAGCGCGGTGTCGGCGGCGAACGGCGAGGGCGCTGCGGCTCCGGCGCCGTCGGAGTCCGCCTCGGGTTCGAAGGCCCCGTCGAAGTCGGCGTCTCCCTCGAAGGCACCCTCGAAGACACCCTCGAAGTCGGCATCTGCGTCCAAGTCGGCCGCGAAGACGGGCTGAAGAAGGACTGACGGTACGTACCGGTCACCCGTGCGCAGCACACATGTGCCACTCTGTTGCGCGCAACAACACGCACAGGGAGGGGAGTACGGGTGTCCGCGCCCATGCAGCTGACTCGAATGCACCGCGTTCTCATTGGCGTGGTCGTGTTCGGCGCCGTGATCATCGCCGGCATCGGCTTCGCGGGGTCGTACGCGGCCGTCCGTGAACTCGCCATCCAAAAGGGCTTCGGGAACTTCAGTTATGTCCTCCCGATCGGCATCGACGCGGGTATCTGTGTCCTGCTGGCCCTGGACCTGCTTCTGACGTGGATCCGGATCCCGTTCCCGCTGCTGCGCCAGACGGCGTGGCTGCTGACCATCGCGACGATCGCCTTCAACGGCGCGGCGGCCTGGCCGGATCCGCTGGGTGTGGGTATGCACGCGGTGATCCCGGTCCTGTTCGTGGTGTCGGTGGAGGCGGCCCGTCACGCGATCGGCCGGATCGCGGACATCACGGCGGACAAGCACATGGAGGGGGTCCGCCTCACTCGCTGGCTGCTGTCGCCCCTCCCCACGTTTCTTCTCTGGCGCCGTATGAAGCTGTGGGAGCTGCGCTCCTACGAGCAGGTCATCAAGCTCGAACAGGACCGGCTGGTCTATCAGGCCCGTCTCCACTCCCGCTTCGGCCGGGCCTGGCGCAGGAAGGCGCCGGTGGAGTCCCTGATGCCGTTGCGCCTGGCCCGCTACGGCGTCCCCCTGGCGCAGACGGCTCCGGCGGGTCTGGCGGCGGCGGGTATCGAACCGGCCCTGCTTCCGCCGGCGCCCCAGGAGGTCGCGGGCAGGGGTGGCGCCGGGGTGGCTTCGGAGCCGCAGCGGGCGGCGGCTCCGGGCGAGCAGCGCCTGCAGCTGAACGGCAACCCGCAGCCGCCGCAAGCCGAGACCGCGCCCGACCCCGAGTTGAGCCCCTGGTTCGAAGCCCCCCAGCAGATCGAGTACCAGGGCGGCTACAACCCCAACTACGACCCCGCCGAGCAGTACGAGCGCTGGTACGAGGAGCAACTCGAGGCGGAGCAGTACGAGTTGCAGCAGATCCAGTACGAGGAGCCTCCGAGGGAGCCCTTGAGGGAGCCCTCGATGGAGGAGACCGGCAGCTTCCCGATCCCGGTGACCACTGGCCGCACCCGTGAACTGGGCGAGGGCGGGGGTCCTCCGGAGCCGACCGAGGAGGACTTCTACCAGGTCTTCAAGAAGTCGATCGACGGCAGTTATCCCTCCCCCGGTCAGCTCAGGGGGGACGTGGAGGCGACCTACGGCGTCACGCTCCCGCAGCGGGAGGCCGAGCGCATGGTCAAGCGCTTCACCAACCGCCACACGGCGGAGCTCCAGGAAGACCACATCGCCTGAGACGCGCGAAAGGGGCCCTCGTCCGAGAACGAGGGCCCCTTCTTCGTACCGCTTACTCCCCGAGCAGCGCCCGGACCCGCTCCTGACCCACGGCCAGCAGCAGCGTGGGCAGCCGGGGCCCGGTGTCCCGGGAGACCAGCAGCTGGTAGAGCAGGGCGAAGAAGGCCCGCTGAGAGGTCTTGATCTCGGCCGGCAGTTCCTTGGGCGTGGCGTCCGCGGGGAATCCGGCCTGCACCTTGGGCACGCCGTACACGAGGTGCGTGAGGCCGTCGAGGGACCAGTGCGAGGCCAGCCCGTCCAGCAGCAGTCGTAGGGACTGCTGGGAGGCCTCGTCGAGGGACTTCAGCAGTTCGGCGTCGGGCTCGGTGCGCACGATGGTCCGCTGGTCGGCGGGCACCTGCGTGTTGATCCAGGCTTCGGCCTTGTCGTACCGGGGGCGGGCCTCGTCCAGTGTCGACAGCGGGTTGTCGGGGTCCAGTTCGCTGAGGATGCGCAGCGCCTGGTCCTCGTGGCCCGCGGTGATGTCGGCGACGGACGCGAGCGTCCGGTACGGCAGCACGCGCGGCGTCCGGGGCAGCTCACCGCCGGCGGTGCGCACCGCACGGGAGTGCGCGGCGATGTCGGCCGGCAGGGCGGCGCCCTCGGTGACCTTGGCGTCCAGCTTGTCCCACTCGTCGTAGAGCCGCTGGATCTCCTGGTCGAAGGCGATCTTGAAGGACTGGTTGGGCCTGCGGCGGGCGTAGAGCCAGCGCAGGAGCTGCGGCTCCATGATCTTCAGCGCGTCACCCGGTGTGGGCACCCCGCCCTTCGACGACGACATCTTCGCCATCCCGGAGATCCCGACGAACGCGTACATCGGCCCGATCGGCTGCTTGCCGCCGAAGATCCCGACGATCTGCCCGCCGACCTGGAAGGAGGAGCCGGGGGAGGAGTGGTCGACGCCGGAGGGCTCGAAGACGACTCCCTCGTACGCCCACCGCATCGGCCAGTCGACCTTCCAGACCAGCTTGCCGCGGTTGAACTCGTTCAGCCGGACGGTCTCGGAGAACCCGCAGGCGTTGCAGGTGTACGACAGCTCGGTCGTGGCGTCGTCGTAGGAGGTGACGGTGGTGAGGTCCTTCTCGCAGTTGCCGCAGTAGGGCTTGTACGGGAAGTATCCGGCGGACCCGGAGGACCCGTCGTCCTCGGCGGCCGCGCCGGACCCCTCGGCGGCCTCGACCTCGGCCTCGTCGAGGGGCTTCTGCTGCTTCTTCGCGGCGGCCGGGGCCTTCTTGGTCCGGTACTGGTCGAGGATCGCGTCGATGTCCCCGCGGTGCGCCATGGCGTGCAGGATCTGCTCGCGGTAGACGCCCGAGGTGTACTGCGCGGTCTGGCTGATCCCGTCGAACTCGACGCCGAGCTCGGCGAGCGCGTCGATCATGGCGGCCTTGAAGTGCTCGGCCCAGTTCGGGTGTGCGGATCCCTTGGGTGCGGGCACGGAGGTCAGCGGCTTGCCGATGTGCTCGCCCCATGACTCGTCGACGCCGGTGACGCCCGCCGGCACCTTGCGGTACCGGTCGTAGTCGTCCCAGGAGATGAGGTGCCGTACCTGGTGGCCGCGGCGCCGGATCTCGTCGGCGACGAGGTGGGGGGTCATGACCTCGCGGAGGTTCCCCAGGTGGATGGGGCCGGACGGGGAGAGCCCAGAGGCGACGACCACGGGTTTGCCGGGGGCCCGACGCTCCGACTCCTCGATGACCTCATCCGCGAAACGGGAGACCCAGTCGGTGGTCTCGGTGCTCTGAGCCACGATCGGCACGTCCTTCTTTCTGGCTTGGGCAGCTTGAACGGGCTGCGCCCCCAGTCTAGGCGGCGCGGCCGCCGGCCTGGGGGCGCGGGGAACTGCGCGACCAGCCCCCACCGGGCCCGCACCCAAAAAACCGCTTCCCACCCCATGGGATACTTACCGTGTCCATCAAGCCCCCGAGGAGAACGGCTCCCACCTCATGGCCCCGGTCACGTCCCTCAGCGATCTCGTCCACAAGCACCTCGAGAACGCCCTCTCGGCCACCTTGCCGGAGGCAGACGCGGACCCACTGCTGCGACGTAGCGACCGGGCCGACTTCCAGGCGAACGGCATCCTGGCGCTCGCCAAGAAGGCGAAGGCGAACCCGAGGGAGCTGGCGACGCAGGTCGTGGCGAAGGTCGAGTCGGGCGACGTGATCAAGGACATCGAGGTCTCCGGCCCCGGCTTCCTGAACGTCACGATCGCGGACCGGGCGATCACAGAGACCCTGGCCGCCCGCTACGCGGACACCGCCCGTCTCGGCGTACCGCTCAAGGACGAGCCCGGTATCACGGTGATCGACTACGCCCAGCCGAACGTGGCCAAGGAGATGCATGTCGGGCACCTCCGCTCCGCGGTGATCGGCGACGCCCTGCGCGGCATGCTCGACTTCACCGGCGAGCGGACCATCGGCCGGCACCACATCGGCGACTGGGGCACCCAGTTCGGCATGCTCATCCAGTATCTGATCGAGAACCCGGGTGAGCTGGCCCCGCCGGACGAGGTCGACGGCGAGCAGGCCATGTCGAACCTGAACCGGGTCTACAAGGCGTCGCGCGCGCTCTTCGACGCGGACGAGGACTTCAAGGAGCGGGCCAGGAAGCGGGTCGTCGCCCTGCAGTCCGGCGACAAGGAGACCCTCGAGCTCTGGCAGCAGTTCGTGGACGAGTCGAAGGTCTACTTCTACTCGGTCTTCGAGAAGCTGGACATGGAGATCCGGGACGACGAGATCGTCGGTGAGTCGGCGTACAACGACAAGATGCCGGAGACCGCCCGCCTCCTGGAGGAGATGGGCGTCGCGGTGCGCTCCGAGGGCGCGCTCGTCGTCTTCTTCGACGACATCCGCGGCAAGGACGACCAGCCGGTCCCGCTGATCGTCCAGAAGGCCGACGGCGGCTTCGGCTACGCGGCGAGCGACCTCACGGCGATCAGGAACCGCGTGGTGGACCTGCACGCGACGACACTCCTGTACGTCGTGGACGTACGCCAGTCCCTGCACTTCAAGATGGTCTTCGAGGCCGCCCGCCGCGCAGGCTGGCTGAACGACGACGTCACCGCGCACAACATGGGCTACGGCACGGTCCTGGGCGCGGACGGCAAGCCGTTCAAGACGCGTGAGGGCGAGACGGTGAAGCTGGAGGACCTGCTGGACGAGGCGGTGGAGCGCGCCACGGCCGTGGTCCGCGAGAAGGCCGAGAGGGTGGGCCTGACCGAGGAGGAGATCGTCGAGAACGGCCGGTACGTCGGCATCGGTGCCGTGAAGTACGCGGACCTGTCGACCTCGCCGAACCGTGACTACAAGTTCGACCTGGACGAGATGGTCTCGCTGAACGGCGACACGAGCGTGTACCTCCAGTACGCGTACGCCCGTATCAAGTCGATCCTCCGCAAGGCCGAGGGCGCGGGCCCCGTCGCCCACCCGGAGCTCGAACTCGCCCCGGCGGAGCGGGCCCTGGGCCTGCACCTGGACGCGTTCGGCGAGCTGCTGACGGAGGCGACGGCGGAGTACGCCCCGCACAAGCTGGCGGCGTACCTGTACCAGCTGGCGTCGCTGTTCACGTCGTTCTACGACCAGTGCCCGGTGATCAAGCCGCGTCCGGCGCAGGAGATCGCCGAGAACCGCCTGCTCCTGTGCGACCTGACCGCCCGCACCCTGCACCAGGGCATGGCCCTGCTGGGGATTAGGACGCCTGAGCGCCTCTGACCGGCCTAAGCGATATGGTCCGACTCCAGTTCAGCCGTGAAGCGGCTGGTGAAGCTGCTGACCATGCGTACGGCGTCATCCTCCGAGAGGGTGTCGCCGTACGCCGCCTTCAGCTGGTCCCTGAACTGGTCCGAGGTGGGTAGGCCGCCCTCGAGCGACTGCCGCTTGAAGACCTGGTAGTAGCGCTCACCCTGCCGGGTGCGCTCCAGGGTCTCCTCGGCCTGTCGGCGCAGCATGGTGGCGCGCTCGATGGCCGCTCTGCCCACGTTCTCGCTGTCCGTGGTGGCGGTCTGGAGCAGCTTTTCGACGGTCTTGGCGGCTTCCTCGAGTTGCTGGACGGCCTGCGCGCGGGCCTTCGCGCGGATCCTCTCGCCGTCGTCGATCGCGTCGGCACGCAGCTGCTCGGCCTCCTCACGCAGCCGCTCGGCGTGGTCGGCGGCCTCCTGGGCCTGACCGGACGCGGCGTCCAGCAGCCGCTCGGCGTCATTGCGGGCGCGGCGCAACAGTTGCTCGGCCTCCGAGCGAACCGCCTCCGCTTCCTCCCGCTGCCTCGCCCTGTCCCACTCCGTCCACTGGAACAACTCCCACGCCCGCTTCAGGAGCCGTCCCGACACGGAGTGGCTGTGGCCCAGCTGCGTGGTGTCCAGGATGCTTCCGCCAGGCTCGGTGACGGCGTGGTCGGCGAGGAGGATGCTCAGCTGCTCGTAGACGGCGGCCGCGTCCGCCGGGCGGTCGTCCGGGCTCTTGGCGAGGAGGTTCAGGATGAGGTCGTTCAGGGGGACCGGCAGTCCCGCGACACGGGAGGCGGGCGGCTCCGCGGTGTCCTGCATCTGCTTGCGGAGTACGGCCCACTGACTGGTCCCCGTGAACGGCGGCCGGCCCGTCACCGCGTGGTACAGCAGGCAGCCCAGAGAGTACAGGTCGCTGCGGTGGTCGATCGACTTGTCGCCGTCGGCCTGTTCCGGAGACATGTACGAAGGGGAACCGACCGGCATACCCGTGACGGTCAGTTCCCGGGCCCCGATGGTCTCTCCCATGAACTTCGCGACCCCGAAGTCGAGGACCTTCACCGTCCCGTCGGGTGTGAGGAGCGCGTTGGCGGGCTTGATGTCCCGGTGGACGACGTCCTGACCGTGCGCGGCGTGCAGCGCGTCCGCGATCTGAGCGGCCCAGCCGACGGCGAGCGGCCAGGTCGGTGCGGACTCCCTGAGCCGACGCTGGAGCGGTACACCGTGGACCAGTTCCATGACGAGGTAGAGCGTCTGGCGTCCATCGACCGCCACCTCTCCCCAGTCGTGCATGGTGACGATGTTCTGGTGGGCCAGCCGCCCCGCCAGCTGCACCTCACGCTGGAACCGGGCCTGCGTCTCCGCCTCGTCCATGCCGTACTGCGGATGGACGACCTTGACCGCGACGTCCCACCGCATCCGCTCGTCCTGAGCGGCCCAGACCTGCCCCATGGCGCCGGCACCGAGCCGGTGGCCGATCCGAAACCGTTCGTCGAGCAGTACGCCCTGCACCGGTCCCCTCCCCCGTCGGCGGCCAGACCCACAAATCCCCTACGAGTATGGCGCCTTCAGTACCCCGAAGAGTCCCCCGAGCTGCCGTACGACCCACCCGCCGACCGCCGCAACCGCCGCACCTCCTCCTCCACCCGGCGCGCCACGTCCCCGACGCCCGTGCTCTCCTCCAGGCCGCTGGCACGGAGTTGGGCGGCGAGGTTCGTGAAGTAGTGGGCGGTGGTGAGGAGATGGTCGTCCACGTCGAGACCGACGGACGCGGCGGCCCCCGGAGGGATGCGGTTGACCTCGGCCAGTACCCGGTTGATCTGGAGCGTGATCTCGTCGCGGACGTCCCGCGTCAGCGCCACCGCCCGTCCCACCTGCGCGAGGATCGAGTGGCAGGAGCGTGCGAGCTGCATCAGCAGCCGGTCGTCGCGGTTGAGGGAGGACGAGCCCGAAGCGCCGGGGCTGTAGTTGCCCGACGCGATGCGTGCGTCCACGAACTGGGGCTCATAGCGCCGCAGGTCGAACGCGGTCGTCGCGCCCAGCGCCGCCCGGAAGCAGGGGTGGACCTGGAACTCCGCCTCGTGCGGCTGGACCGGCAGCCCGTCGTCACCGGCGTACACCACGTCGTTGCCGCGCCGCACCCCGAGGAACCCGGCCCCGTGGAGCACGTCGATGATCCCGGGCAGCGTCAACGCGTTGGCGTACGCCGGGAAGTCGTGGTGGAGGGTCTCGGCGGCCGCCTCGAAACGGCGGGCGAGCGCGGCGCGCGTGACGACGTATCCGGTGTTCTGGAACAGCGGGAAGAGGTTCCTGAGAAACGGGTGCGCGACCAGGTACTCCGACGTCAGATCCTTGAGCTTCCACTCCGAGAACTGCCGCCCCGCCTGCGCCACGTCCGCCTCGGTGATCCGGTCCCGCTCATGGTCCAGCCAGGCCTTCTCCTGGCACAGGTTGAGCAACTGGATCGCGTCACGCGGCCGGGACAGACAGCGGCCGAAGAGATGGCCTGTGATCTCCTCCCCGCCCACCATCTCCGGGAACAACTCCTTCCACAGCCGCTCCTCGGTCAGCTCCTCCCCGACGGAGGCCCGCGCCCTGGCCCACGCGAGGTCCTTCAGGGCCTGTTCCGTCCAGGCGATCCTTAGCTCGTCCCCGTGGAACTTGTCGCCCTCCCCGAAGGACAGCGAGTCGTAGATGTCGGCGCGCAGGAACAACAGGAACCGCACGGAACGGCCGTACAGGCCCGCCGCGTGCTTGGCCGCAAACAGCAGCCCGATCACCATGGAGTTGCTGTCCGGATCGGCCGACCACACCTGCTCCAGCTGGTCGACCATGAGCAGCAGCGGCGGGTGTACGACCCCGTCGCACCCCAGGTCGGTGAAAGCCCGCGCCACGCCCTGCTCGACGATCTCCAACTGCCGTGCGGCGCGGGCCCCTTCGGACGGCGACTGGGCGAGATCCACGCTCGCCTTGACCCCGAAGGCCTCGAGGGACAGCGAAGTCTGCAGCCCCCGGGCCCCCTTCGCCAGCCGCTCCACCAGCCGGCCGCCACCGCCGCCCGGCGCCTCGCCGTTCTGCTTCAGAAACCGCCCGAGCGCCTTGACCGAGTCGGTCCTGTGCCCGCCGGCATGTGCGCCCTTCGCATGGTCGACCAGATGCCGAGCGGCATGTACGGCGAACACATACCGCCAGATCAGCGCCTTGGCCGAGTCCCCCGGCAGCCCCTGCAGCTCGAACCGCCGGATCTCCTCCCCCGCGGCCTCGTCGGGGGTGACGAGCACCTTCCCGCCCCGGTGCCCGCCCTCGCCGTCGGACATCAGCTGCATGCAGATGGCGCTCTTCCCGGACCCCTTGCGCCCGATGATCAGCATCTTGCGCCCGCTGAGCGCTCCCCGGTACGCGGCGTTCGGCAGAAAGCCGCCGCGCAGCAACAGCCCCTCGGTCACATCCCGTTCGGCATCCTCACGCCCGAAGTGCAACCGCGCGAGCACCGGCTGGTCGGCCATCCCGTCCCCCTACGTCGTACTGATCCCCAAGGTATCGGGACCCACCGACACCAGGGCTACGACCACCCGAACTCGCACCACACCGCCTTCCCCAACTCCCGCTCCCGCACCCCCCACTTGTCACTCAGCGCGGCCACCAGCAACAGCCCCCGCCCACCCTCGTCCCCGTCGTCGACGACCTGCGGCACACCGCCCCCGCTGTCGTGCACCTCCACCACCAGAGCGCTCACGTCGTACCGCAGGAACAGCCTCAACTGGCGCCCGGGCGGCACCCCGTGCAGCAGCGCGTTGGTCACCAGTTCGCTCACGCAGAGCAGTACGTCGTCCGCCCGCGCGGTCTCCGCGAGGTCCCAGCCGGCCAGGGCCTCGGCCGTGAACCGGCGTGCGGCCTGCGCGGATCGGCGTTCGCGGCGGAAGAACCTCTCGCACAGGAGCGGTGGTCGGGTCGTCTCGTTCACGGGACGAGAGTTGCGGAGAGTGACTACCGTGGATCACTCGGTGAACCCGTACAGATTTTTTGTACGGGCTCGCACCCGGTGACGTACGTGTCCGGAGGGGGAGGGAGACCGTCATGAGCGCCAGGAAGCCGCCGCGGCCGAAGAACCTCACGTCCCTGAAGATGCTGGGCAAACAACTCGGCACCGCCCGCCGCGCCGCGGGCCACACCCAGACCGCCCTCGCCGACCTGGTCCGCGTCGACGAGGAGACCATCGCGTCGATCGAGCAGGGCAGACGGACACTGAAACCGGACCTGGCCGCGTTGCTGGACGAAGTCCTGCAGACAAAGGGGATGTTGGCGGCGGGCGTGGCCAACCTGCCGGACATCGACCAGTTCCCGATGTGGGCCGAGCTGTACGTCGAGCACGAGCGCGAGGCCATCGCCCTGTCCTGGTACGACGCCCTGGTGGTGCCGGGATTGCTCCAGACCGAGCCGTACGCGCGCGCGTTGCTCAGCGGACGTGTCCCGGCGTACGACTCGGACGAGTTGGAGACGAAGGTCGCGGCGCGCGTCGGCCGACGGGAGATCCTGCGCCGCAAGCTCCCGCCGACGCTGAGCTTCGTCGTCTGGGAGCCCGCGCTCCTCATGCCGACGGGCGGCCGCGAGACGCACCTCGACCAAGTGCGCTTCCTGCGCGAGTGCGCCGAACTCCCTTGCTTGTCCCTGCAGATCCTGCCGCTGAGCCGCACCTCGCACGCGGGGGACGCGGGCCCGTTCATCCTCCTCGAAACACCCGATCACCAGCACCTCGCCTATACCGAGTCCCAACGCGGCAGCCAGTGGGTTTCCGACCCCGATGAGGTGTCCATCCTGGCGCGCAAATATGCGATGCTGCGGACGCAGGCCCTCACCCTCGAGGACTCCAGAAGCCTGCTGGACCATCTGCTAGGAGAGCTATGAGCACCGCACTTCAGTGGTTCAAGTCGACCTACAGCAGCAGCGAAGGCGGCGCGTGCCTCGAAGTCGCCGTTTCCTGGCGCACGTCCAGCTACAGCAGCAGCGAGGGCGGCCAGTGCGTGGAAGTAGCCACCTGCCCCCAGGCCATCCACATCCGCGACTCCAAGAACCCCGAGCCCACCCTCCGGGTAACGCCCGCCACCTGGACCGCCTTCACCACCGGTCTCAAGTAGCGCGCCGTCGGCCATTGTCAGTGCCGCCCCCTACAGTCACTGACATGGCGACTCTTCCCAACCCGCTGCCCACCCTGGCGGCAGACCCGAGCGGGCGTTCGCTCGGCCTCGGGCTCCCCCTCGGGAGACTGATCGACGAGACGGACGACGGTCCGTGGCACGAGCCGTTGCTGTGGCATGCCGAGTACGCGGCGTCCTCCGGGGCCTGGACCGCACTGGGCACCCCGGCCGCGCGAGCGGGTCTGCTGCCGGTGCTGATAGAGGTCGGCGGCAGCCAGGGCGGGCCGGACGAGTGGGAGTTGATGCCCGGGGAGATGTCGTACCCCGGGGACCACGACCCGGAGGAACTGCTCGCGGAGTACTGGGCGTACGCGATCGAGGAGCCCGACGACCTCGACGAGACGATCGCCCCCTACGACGAGGCATGGCCCGGCCCCGCCCCGGCTCCCGCGTCCCTGAGCATCGACCCCGACCGCCGCGCCGCCGAGACGGCCGACGCGCTCCTCGACGAGGGCTCGTGGTTCAAGGAGCCGCGCCTCGCCCTGGTCCCGGCCCGCCGCAGCGCGGACATCCCGGCGGCCATCGGCTGGACGGGACCGATGAACTACGAGAACGACGTGGCCCGCCTCTGTGCGGTCCTCCGCTCCTGGGAGGACCGCTTCGGCATACGCGTGCTCGCGCTCACCTTCGACCAACTGGTGCTGTCCGTCGCGGCCCCGCCCACGACGAAGGACGAGGCCGAGGCCGTCGCCGCCGAGCACTTCGCGTTCTGCCCGGACAACATCACCCAGGGGCATCACCAAACCCTGCGCGAGTACGCCGAACACGCGGTGCTGGGACAACGGGTCTGGACCTTCTGGTGGGACTGACCTGGTGGAACTGACCTGGTGGAACTGACCGGAGTCAGCCGGGGAGCAGCCGCGCTCCCTCCGGCGCGCTGATCCCGAACTCCTCCTCCAGGAGCCGCCGTGCCTCCGCCTCGTCGGTCAGCTCCCGCTTCTTCACGGTTCCGTCGGCACGGGTCTCCGTGAGCAGGCTGCCGTGGAGGAGGAGATGGCGCTCGGCGGTGACGCTCTGGACGTAGATCTGCTGGGTGAAGGGTGAGCGCGGGTTGGTCCCGATGTGCCAGTTGATGACCTCGAAGTCGGGCTGCTCGAACGGCTCCAGGGTGAAGGCGTACTGATCCGCCCATCCGTCCTCATGGTGGGCCTGGAGCACCCACAGCTCCAGCGGCCCCCGGTGCGGCATGCGCACCAGACGGTGAAGACGCCCGGCGTCGAGGAACTCGGTGTCCGTCCGGAGCGGCACCGGCTCCAGCAGCGCGCCGATCGCCCCGAACCCGACGTCGGCGAGATAGGGCTGCGGGTCGCCGGGGATCTCCACGAGCAGCGCCATGTGGGTACGCGGCCGGCTCTCGACGGTGTCCGCACCGAGGACGACACGGGCCGCCAGCCGGATCACGCGGAACCCGAGTTCCTCCAGGGCGAGCAGGAACAGCGTGTTGTGCTCGTAGCAGTACCCGCCGCGCCGGCTCCGCACGAGCTTCGCCATCAGGTCACCGGGTTCGAGGGAGGGTGCGCTGCGGCTCAGGGCGTCGAGGTTCTCGAAGGGGATGCTGCGCATGTGCGCCAGGTGCACCCCCGCGAGCGTCGTGAGGTCGGCCCGCCGCTCGCCCTCCCACCCGATCCGCGCCAGATACTCATCAAGATCGAACCCTGAGTCCCGCACAGTGTCATCGGCCATGCCTCCACCGTAGGCAGCCGACCCGCCCGCCGTCCGCCGACCACAGCAGCACCGGCCCTCCGACCTTCGCCCTAGGCCTGGGCCTGGGCCTAAGCCGGGACCTGGACCGCCCGGAAGGCCTCCCCCAGCCTCCGCAGCCCCTCCCCGATCTCCCGCGGCGTCTGCGTCACGAAGCACAGCCGCAGGGTCGAGCGGTCGGGCTCACCGGCGTAGAAGGGCGCGCCGGGGACGTAGGCCACATCCCGCGTCACGACCTGCGGAAGCAGCGCGGTCGTGTCGTACGACGCCGGAAGCCGGGCCCAGAGGAACATGCCGCCCTCGGGCCGGGTCCAGGTCGATCCCTCGGGCAGGGCATCGGCCAGCCCGGCCAGCATGGCGTCCCGCCGCTCCCCGTACACCTCCGCGACGCGCCGGACATGCGCGTCGAGGTCCCGGTCGGCCAGGTACCGTGCGGCGGCGAGCTGGTTGACGGTCGGGGTGTGCAGATCGGCGGCCTGCTTGGCGACCGCGCAGGCCCGCCGCAGCTCGCGGGGCGCCCGCAGCCAGCCGAGCCGCAGCCCGGGGGCCATGACCTTGGAGAAGGACCCGAGCAGCACGACCCGGTCGCGGGCCTCTTCGTGGGAGGCGATCCACGGCACCCGCTCGCCCTCGAAGCGGAGTTCGCCGTACGGGTCGTCCTCGACGATCCACAGCCCGCACCGCGCGGCCACGGACGCGACGGCGGCCCGGCGCCCCGCGGACATCGTCCGCCCGGTCGGGTTCTGGAAGGTGGGCACGGTGTAGAGCAGCTTGGGCCGCTCCCGCACGACGAGGTCCTCCAGAGCCACGGGATCGGGCCCCTCGTCGTCCCCCGGCACGGCCACCACCCGGGCGCCCGCGAATCCGAAGGCCTGAAGGGCCGCCAGATAACAGGGGCTCTCGACGAGCACGGTATCCCCGGGCTCGATCAGCGCGGTGGCGAGCAGCGACAGCGCCTGCTGCGACCCGGTGGTGACAAGGACGTCGTCGGCGTCGGTGACCAGCCCCCGAACCGACATCCGCTCCGCCAGGGCGGCCCGCAGCACGGGCTCACCCTCGGTCGTCGAGTACTGGAGCGCCCGCTCGGGCACCTCCTCGAGGACCGCCCGAAAGGCGTCCGCGATCCCCTCGGCGTCGAACAGTTCGGGTGCCGGCAGCCCGCCCGCGAAGTTGATGACCTCGGGGCGGGCGGTGACGGCGAGGATGTCCCGTACGGGCGACCCACCGACCGACCGGGCCCGGGCGGCGAGCGGCGGCACGGAAGCGAACGTGGGCACCGTCATGGCACGGCTCCTTCGACTGCTGACTGCTACGACTGGTCAGCGCAGCCTAAGGAACTGAGTGCCGCCTACAAGCACCTTTCCGCGATACGGACGCCGCTCCCCCGGAACACCCGCTCAGGCCTTGGTGCCGGTCGCCCCGTAGACGTTGATGTCGTCGTCCGTGACGTCGTTGATGTCCCGGTAACGGATCTTCTCGATGTCGTCGAGGGACGCGAAGTCCTCGGCGTCGATGGCCGGCGGCGCGGGCGCGGGCCCGGGGTGCCACAGATGCGCGGGCACCACACCGGGCTCGTCCAGCGACAGGCCCGGCACCTCGGTGAAGAACCGCTCCACCTCCCCCTTGGACCGGAACACGAAGGTGAACCCGCGTTCGGTGTAGGTCCGCTGGACCGCGCGGGTGGGCTCGGGATGCATCTCGTCGGTCAGATGGCTGAGCACGACCCGGCTCCCCGCGGGCAGGGCCTCCACCAGCTCCCGCACGATCGGATAGGCCTCGTCGTCCTCGACGAAGTGCAGGATCGCGACCAGGCAGAGCGCGATCGGCTGGTCGAAGTCCAGGGTCTTGGCGGCCTGTTCGAGGATCTGTGCGGGACTCTTGAAGTCGGCGTCGATGTAGTCCGTACGCCCCTCGGGTCCGCTGGTGAGCAGCGCGCGGGCATGCGCCAGCACCACCGGGTCGTTGTCGACGTACACGACCCGCGCGTCGGGCCGGATCCGCTGGGCGATCTGGTGGACGTTCTCCGCGGTGGGCAGCCCGGTGCCGATGTCGAGGAACTGCCGGATGCCGTCCCGCTCGGCCAGCCTGTCGACGGCCCGGCGCATGAAGTCACGGTTGTGGCGTACGTCGAGGTAGCCGCGGGGGTTGGCGGCGAGCGCGGCGGCGGCCGCCTCACGGTCGGCGGGGTAGTTGTCCTTGCCGCCGAGGAAGACGTCGTAGACGCGGGCCGGATGCGCCTTGGTGGTGTCGATCCTCCTGGCCAGCTCGGCCGGATCCTGGCTCAGCGCGTCACCGGACATGGCGTCTCCCCTGTAAATGTGTCGGCCAACCACCGCGATCGTCAAGAACCTAACTCCCCGGGCGACTTGATGGTGCCCGGTGCCCGAGATACCCCGTCCCGCATCCCACGCAAGGGACTCGGGAAACCACATCCCCGCAGGTCAGCACGGCCCCCGCCACAAGACCGTCCCGAATCCCCCGCCAGGACTGGCAAACACCCCCGCTCCCCCGCAGCCTGATCCCATGCCCACCCACCCCCACACCCCCCGCAGACTCACCACGACCGCCCTCACCCTCCTCACCGTCCTCGCCACACTGACGGGCTGCAAGGACGGCCAGGGCGTACGCGACGAGGGCCCGGCCACGAACAAGGCGGCCGCGGTGAGCCCTTGGGAAAACCAGAAGGCCGCCCGGCACTGACCGGGCGGCCTCGAAGCAGAGCTACGGCATCACACGTGCGCGGGGGCGAGGCCCTTCGGGTTGGGGCCGTACTTGTTGTCGCCCGGCTCGCTGTCCAGCACCGAGAAGACGAACAGGGTGATGCCGCCGACGAGCGGGACGAGCCCGAACAGGATCCACCACCCGCTGCGGCCCGTGTCGTGCAGACGGCGCACGTTGACGGCCAGGCTGGGAAGCAGGATGCCGACGTAGAAGATGATGGGGAGCCACGCCATCTTGGCGGCGATACCGATGCCGAGGAGCACGGCATAGATGATCGCGACGAACAGCGCGTACATCCAGTATTCCTTGCGGCGCGCGCGGCCGCTGAACACGGCGTACTTCTTCAGCACATCGAGGAAGTAGTTCATGGTGGTGTCCCCCAGGGATCGACGTTCGGAACTGTTCCGAATGGATCAGGCCAGGCGCAGAAGATATGGAGGATGTCGAGAACTCGTCAATTCGACGGATGTAAACGGCTCATCAAGTCGCGCACCTGTCAGACTCCGACAAATCCACCACCACCAAGGGCCGGATTCGGGACAGATCACCAGAAGATCACCGCCCGAACTGGGGGCCGTTGTCCGGACGTTGGCCGGAACGAGCTCCGCCCGTATCCGGACCGAGCTCGAACCGTTGCCACAACACGCCGTCCGACGGCTTCGTCAGCGGAGCTTCTGAGCCACCTCGGTCGCCCAGTAGGTGAGGATGTTCTGCGCCCCGGCCCGCTTGATCCCGGTCAACGTCTCCAGGATCGCCCGGTCCCGGTCGATCCAGCCCTTCTCGGCGGCGGCCTCGATCATCGAGTACTCACCGGAGATCTGGTACGCGGCGACGGGCACGTCGACGGCGTCCGCGACCCGCGCGAGCACGTCGAGATACGGCCCGGCCGGCTTGACCATCACCATGTCGGCACCCTCCTCCAGATCGAGGGCGAGCTCGCGCAGCGACTCCCGCGCGTTGGCCGGATCCTGCTGATACGTCTTACGGTCACCCTTCAGCGACGACGCGACGGCCTCCCGGAACGGCCCGTAAAAAGCAGACGCGTACTTGGCCGTGTACGCCAGGATGGCCACGTCCTCCCGCCCGATCTGGTCGAGCGCGTCCCGGATGACCCCGACCTGCCCGTCCATCATCCCGCTGGGCCCCACGACATGGGCGCCGGCGTCGGCCTGGACCTGGGCCATCTCGGCGTACCGCTCGAGGGTGGCGTCGTTGTCGACACGCCCCTGCGCGTCGAGCACTCCGCAGTGTCCGTGATCGATGGTCTCATCGAGGCACACATCGGACATCACGAGCAGGTCGTCCCCGACCTCGGCCCGTACGTCCCGGATGGCGACCTGCAGAATCCCGTCGGGATCGGTGCCCGGCGTCCCGAGAGCGTCCTTCTTCGACTCCTCCGGCACCCCGAAGAGCATGATCCCGGACACCCCGGCCGCCACGGCCTCCGCGGCCGCCTTCTTCAGACTGTCCCGAGAGTGCTGCACGACCCCGGGCATCGCCGAGATCGGCACCGGCTCACTCGCCCCCTCCAGCACGAACGCCGGGAGGATGAAGTCAGCGGGGTGCAGCCGGGTCTCGGCAACCATACGGCGCATGACGGGGTTGGTCCGCAGCCGCCGTGGCCGCGCGCCGGGAAAAGATCCATACATCGTCATACCCCTAAACTACGCCCGCCTCGTGGACCCCTTTGCCGACGCCCCGTCGGGAGCGGCACGCCTGCAGCGGGGCACCTATGGGGTTGTCGGGCGGCTGCGGGCCGGTGGGGGCTGGTCGCGCAGTTCCCCGCGCCCCTAGGGGGTTGCAGTCACCCCCGCCACGATGGGCCGTTGGCCGCGTACGGCGCGAAGGGGCCGGGGTGGGGGGTGTCCGCCCGCAGCGGCCGGCGTCCGTTACCGAGCACAGCCAAAGCAGCCGAGCCGCCGGACCGAGGACGGACACCCCCCACC
>NZ_JBITGI010000034.1:27227-27394 GCF_044456945.1 Streptomyces sp. NPDC050759
GTTGCCCCCCCCGCGGGGCGCGGGCACCCCCCCCCCCCCCAAAAAACCCCCCCCCCCCCCCCCCCCCCCCCCCCCCCCCCCCCACCCCGGCCCCGACCCACCCACCGAACCCCACGCGCTACACAAGCCCCCACCGAACCGAAACAGGCCGCCGCAGGCACAAAAGG
>NZ_JBITGI010000035.1:0-9764 GCF_044456945.1 Streptomyces sp. NPDC050759
CCCCCCCCCCCACCCCGGCCCCGACCCACCCACCGAACCCCACGCGCTACACAAGCCCCCACCGAACCGAAACAGGCCGCCGCAGGCACAAAAGGCGCGAAGTCGACGTACGACCCGCAGAACCTCCTGCGCTACGGCCACACGGTGGCTCCGTCAGCCTGAACCAGACCACCGCAGCCACCGCGCCCCGACACCACACCCCACAACACTCAGGCCGTCGACACTCAGGTCGTAGACCGCCGCCGCCGAGCCCCCGGCCGCCGCTCGCTCGGCCGTGTCACCGGATCCCCGGCCTCGACCGCCGCCGCCCGCCGCTTCAGCCCGAAGTCGGCGAGGGCCTCGGCCAGCTTGTGCACGGACGGCTCGGGAGCCATCACATCCACCCGCAGCCCGTGTTCCTCGGCGGTCTTGGCCGTAGCGGGTCCGATACAGGCGATCACGGTCACGTTGTGCGGCTTCCCGGCGATACCCACCAGGTTCCGCACGGTCGACGACGACGTGAAGAGAACGGCGTCGAACCCACCGCCCTTGATCGCCTCCCGCGTCTCCGCCGGCGGCGGCGAGGCCCGCACGGTCCGATAGGCGGTGACGTCGTCGACCTCCCACCCGAGCTCGATGAGGCCCGCCACCAGCGTCTCGGTCGCGATGTCGGCCCGCGGCAGGAACACCCGGTCGATCGGATCAAAAACAGGGTCGTACGGCGGCCAGTCCTCGAGAAGCCCCGCGGCCGACTGCTCACCGCTCGGCACCAGATCGGGCTTCACGCCAAAGGCGACCAGCGCCTTCGCCGTCTGCTCGCCCACCGCGGCGACCTTGATCCCCGCGAAGGCACGCGCGTCGAGCCCGTACTCCTCGAACTTCTCCCGTACCGCCTTGACGGCGTTGACGGACGTGAAGGCGATCCACTCATACCGGCCCGTGACCAGCCCCTTGACCGCCCGCTCCATCTGCTGGGGCGTTCTCGGCGGCTCGACGGCGATCGTCGGCACCTCGTACGGCACGGCCCCGTAGGACCGCAGCTGGTCGGAGAGCGAGGCCGACTGCTCCTTCGTACGCGGCACGAGAACCTTCCAGCCGAACAGCGGCTTGTTCTCGAACCACGACAGCTGGTCGCGCTGCGCGGCGGCCGAACGCTCACCGACCACGACTATCACCGGCCGCCCGCCCTCGGGCGAGGGCAGCACCTTGGCCTGCTTGAGTGTCTGGGCGATGGTGCCCACGGTGGCCGTCCACGTCCGCTGGCGGGTGGTCGTACCGGCGACCGTCACCGTCATCGGCGTATCGGGCTTGCGTCCGGCGGCGACCAGCTCGCCGGCGGCGGCACCGACGGAGTCCAGGGTCGTCGACACGACCACGGTCCCGTCCGACGCCCCCACCTCCGTCCAGCACCGGTCGGAGGCCGTCCGCGCGTCCACGAACCGCACGTCCGCGCCCTGGGCGTCCCGCAGCGGCACACCGGCGTACGCGGGTACACCGACCGCGGCGGCGACACCGGGCACGACCTCGAAGGGCACACCCGCGCGGGCGCAGGCCAGCATCTCCTCGGCGGCGTACGCGTCGAGCCCGGGGTCCCCGGACACCGCACGTACGACCCGCCTGCCGCCCCGCGCGGCCTCCATGACAAGATGTGCCGCATCCCGTACAGCGGGGACAGCTGCGGTTGTTGACGCGCCGTCAACGATCGTTAGTTGGGGCGCGCCCGTGCCCGGAACCGGAGTCGAGGGCGACTCCGTGTCCGTGTCCACGACGGCGACGCCCGATCGAGCGTGGACGCGTACGACGTCGAGCACTTCGTGCCCGGCGACGAGGACGTCCGCGTTCGTGAGCGCCTCGACGGCGCGCAGAGTCAGCAGTCCCGGATCTCCGGGTCCGGCACCGAGGAAGGTGACGTGCCCGTGTTCAGGACCGGCGGGAAGGGTGGTGGGGCTCACTGTGCTCGCTCCCCCATCAGACCGGCCGCGCCCTGGGCAAGCATCTCGGCCGCGAGTTCACGGCCGAGCGCCATTGCTTGGTCGTACGTCTCGGGCACGGGACCGGTGGTGGACAACTGCACCGTACGAGAGCCGTCGGTCGTGCCGACGACGCCCCGCAGGCGCATTTCCTTGACAATCTGCCCGTCGGCCAGAAGGTCGGCCAGCGCGCCCACAGGGGCGGAGCAGCCGGCCTCCAGGGCGGCGAGCAGTGACCGTTCGGCGGTCACGGCGGCCCGCGTGAGCGGGTCGTCGAGCTCGCCGAGCGCTGCGATCAGGTCCGCGTTGTCCGCGGTGCATTCGATCGCGAGTGCTCCCTGGCCGGGAGCGGGCAAAACTGTGTCGACCGAGAGGAAATCGGTCACTTCGTCGATACGGCCGATGCGTGTGAGCCCTGCCGCGGCCAGCACCACCGCATCCAGGTCACCCTCGCGCACGAACCGCACCCGGGTGTCGATGTTCCCCCGGATCGCAACCGTCTCGATATCAAGTCCGTGCGTGCGGGCGTACGCGTTCAGCTGCGCCATGCGCCGGGGCGAACCGGTACCGATGCGGGCGCCGCGGGGCAGGTCGGTGAACTTCAGGGCATCACGGGCGACGATGACGTCCCGCGGGTCCTCGCGCTCGGGTATCGCGGCCAGCGCCAGCTCGTCCGGCTGCCCGGTCGGCAGGTCCTTGAGCGAGTGCACCGCGAAGTCGACCTCGCCCTTGAGCAGGGCTTCGCGCAGCGCGGTCACGAAGACACCGGTGCCGCCGATCTGCGCGAGCGCCTCCTTGGAGACATCACCGTACGTGGTGATCTCCACGAGCTCGACGGGCCGCCCGGTCACCTGGCTCACGGCGTCCGCCACCTGCCGCGACTGGGCCATGGCGAGTTTGCTCCGCCTGGTCCCGAGTCGTAGCGCCTTGGTACTCATGACGAGCCTCGGTCTTTCTCATCGGTGGTGCTGTCCTCGGCGCGGGAGACGGCGGCCACCGTCTCGGGGTCGAGGTCGAACAAAGTCCGCAACGCGTCCGCGTACCCGGCTCCGCCGGGCTCAGCCGCGAGTTGCTTGACCCGTACGGTCGGCGCGTGCAGCAGTTTGTCGACGACGCGCCGCACGGTCTGCGTGATCTCACCGCGCTGCTTGTCGTCAAGGCCCGGCAGCCGGCCGTCGAGCCGGGCGATCTCGCCGGCGACGACCTCGGCGGCCATGGAGCGCAGCGCGACGACGGTCGGCGTGATGTGCGCGGCCCTGAGCGCGGCCCCGAAGGCGGCGACCTCGTCGGCCACGATACGACGGACCTGGTCGACGTCGGCCGCCATGGGAGCGTCCGCCGAAGCCTCGGCGAGCGACTCGATGTCCACGAGACGCACTCCGCCCAGCCGGTGCACGGCGGCGTCGATGTCCCGGGGCATGGCGAGGTCGAGCAGGAAGAGCGAGGGGGTGGGCCGGGGAATCTCGGCGACGGGCTCGGGCCTGCGCCGCTCGGGCACCCGCCCGATGACGGCGGCGGTGGCCGCGAGCGCCGCGATGGCGTCGGCTTCCTCGGCGGGGTCGAGCACGGTCACGGCCGGACCGGAACTCTGCGGCCGCGGCGCGTTGTCCACCCACGCGGCATGCTGCTCCAGCTCGGAGGCGGCCATCCCGGCGACAGCGGCTTCCCCGAGCACGGAGAAACCGGCGGTGGCGGGCATGGGAGCCAGGTCGAGCGGACAGTTCTCGTCAGTCGCAGAGCTTGCGGTCGGTCGTGCCGGGGCGGCTCCCGACCCACGGAAGGGCGGCACCTCGTCGGCGCCGAGTTGCGCGACCCACCCCCGGCCGGCACCAGCATCCTGCACCGCCGCAGCGACAGCCTCAGCCGTCAGCACCAGCCCGGTGGCCCCCGTACAAGACACCACAACATCTGCACGTGTCAGCTCGTCCGACACCGCATCCATCGGTACCGCGCGGGCGGACACGTCCCCACCGTCATTGAGGATCTGCGCAAGCCGCTCGGCCCGGTCAGCCGTCCGGTTGGCGACGACGATCTCCCTGACCCCGACCCGGGCCAGCGTCGCCGCGGCCAGCGAGGACATCGACCCGGCCCCGATGACCAGCGCCTTCTTCCCCCGAGCCCAGTCCGACACCTCCGCGCCGAGAGCCAGCTGCTCCAGCCCGAACGTGACCAGCGACTGCCCCGCCCGGTCGATCCCGGTCTCGGAGTGCGCCCGCTTCCCGACCCGCAGTGCCTGCTGGAACAGGTCGTTGAGGAGCCGTCCGGCCGTGTGCAGCTCCTGCGCCCGCGCCAGCGAGTCCTTGATCTGCCCGAGGATCTGCCCCTCGCCGACGACCATGGAGTCCAGTCCGCAGGCCACGGAGAAGAGGTGGTGAACGGCTCGGTCCTCGTAGTGGACGTAGAGATACGGAGTGAGCTCGTCGAGCCCCACCCCACTGTGCTGGGCGAGCAGTGTGGACAGCTCGGCGACCCCGGCGTGGAACTTGTCCACGTCGGCGTACAGCTCGATCCGGTTGCAGGTGGCCAGCACCGCGGCCTCCGTGGCCGGGTCGGCGGCGACCGTGTCCTGAACCAACTTCACCTGCGCATCGGCATGGAGAGCCGCCCGCTCCAGCACGCTGACCGGCGCGCTGCGGTGGCTCAGCCCGACGACGAGGAGACTCATGCCGGCATCACGGCGGGTACGTCCCCGTCGGGCCCCTTGTCGGCGGACTCGCCGCGGCCGGTGACGACCGGACCGGCCCCGTCGGCAGCGGCGGCGGCCTCCTCACCGGCCTTGCGCTGCTCGTGGAAGGCGAGGATCTGCAGCTCGATGGAGAGGTCGACCTTGCGCACGTCGACGCCGTCCGGCACGGACAGCACGGTCGGCGCGAAGTTCAGGATGGAGGTGACCCCGGCGGCCACGAGCCGGTCGCAGACCGGCTGGGCGGCACCGGCGGGGGTGGCGATGACACCGATCGACACGCCGTTGTCCTCGATGATCTTTTCCAGGTCGTCCGAGTGCTGCACCGGAATGCCCGCGACGGGCTTGCCGGCCATCGCCGGATCGGCGTCGATCAGCGCCGCGACACGGAATCCACGGGACGCGAAGCCGCCGTAGTTGGCGAGAGCGGCGCCGAGATTTCCGATACCTACGATCACAACCGGCCAGTCCTGGGTCAGGCCGAGTTCGCGGGAGATCTGGTAGACGAGATACTCGACGTCGTAGCCGACACCGCGCGTTCCGTAGGAACCCAGGTAGGAGAAGTCCTTGCGCAGCTTCGCGGAATTGACCCCCGCGGCGGCCGCGAGCTCCTCGGAGGAGACCGTGGGTACCGAGCGCTCCGACAGTGCGGTCAGCGCGCGGAGGTACAGCGGAAGGCGGGCGACGGTGGCCTCGGGAATCCCTCGGCTACGGGTCGCCGGTCGGTGAGTTCGGCCAGTTGCCACGGTGCTCCTGCGGGTAGAGCGGGGCTGTAGGCGGTCATGCGTCCCCAGACCGCCCCGTCGAATGCAGGCTATGTCTTTGTGAACGCGTGCACAAAGATGGTGTCCGATTTGCCCGGCCAACGTGACCGGGGTCACGCGCGTCTCTCTCGGAGGCAAAACCGCACACTTCCCTCATCAATCCCGCCCCCAAGACCAAGTCGCCATCGATCCTAAGCGACCGGCCGGACCAGTTGGACTAGTCCGTCAGGGCCTTGCGGAGGCGATCTTCGTTCACCCGCCAGAAGGTGTGCTGTTCACCGTCGACGAGTACCACCGGGATCTGCTCCCAGTACTGATCGTGGAGTTGAGGATCCTCGTCGATGCTCTTCCGCTCCCACGGAACCCCGAGATCTCCACACACCTTCTCGATCACGGCTTGGGCGTCGTCACACAGATGACAGCCCGGCTTGCGGATGAGGGTGACGAGCCGTTCCTCGGGACGCTTGGCCGCCCTGCGGCGAAAGATGGAACTCATGTCGGCCATTCTCGCCCTTGTTTAACGACACGGTCGCGGAGAGTTCACACCCTTCAAACCTCTCGACTCCGGAACCACCGAACAGACTGGCTATGCTCACGCCATGGCCGCTCTCGGATGGCTCACTCCCCGTAGGCGCTCCGCCACGGCGCGAAGCGTGTTGGCAGGCGAGGCCTCGGCGGAGGCCGCGCGCAAGTCCTCCCAGGAGGTCGAGGAGACCTCTGGTACGGAACCGGAGTCCCAGTTCCCGGTCCTGGGCGACGACAAGGCCGCCGCCTTCTTCGACCTGGACAACACGGTGATGCAGGGCGCCGCCCTCTTCCACTTCGGCCGCGGCCTGTACAAACGGAAGTTCTTCGAGACCCGCGACCTCGCGAAGTTCGCCTGGCAGCAGGCATGGTTCCGGCTCGCCGGCGTCGAGGATCCGGAACACATGCAGGAGGCCCGGGACTCCGCGCTGTCGATCGTCAAGGGCCACCGCGTCGCCGAGCTCCAGTCGATCGGCGAGGAGATCTACGACGAGTACATGGCCGAGCGCATCTGGCCAGGTACGCGCGCGCTGGCACAGGCGCACCTGGACGCCGGCCAGAAGGTGTGGCTGGTCACAGCGGCCCCGGTGGAGATCGCCCAGGTGATCGCCCGCCGCCTCGGCCTCACCGGCGCCCTCGGCACCGTGGCGGAGTCCGTGGACGGCGTCTACACGGGCAAGCTCGTGGGCGAACCCCTGCACGGCCCCGCGAAGGCGGAAGCGGTCCGGGCGCTGGCGGCGGCGGAGGGTCTCGACCTGTCGCGCTGCGCGGCGTACAGCGACAGCCACAACGACATCCCGATGCTCTCGCTGGTCGGCCACCCCTACGCGATCAACCCGGACACCAAGCTCCGCAAGCACGCCCGTCAACTGGACTGGCGCCTACGCGACTACCGCACCGGCCGCAAGGCGGCGAAGGTCGGCATCCCGGCGGCGGCCGGCGTGGGAGCGGTGGCAGGCGGTACGGCGGCGGCGATCGCCCTGCACAAACGCCGCCGGTAGCCGGGCGAACACACCAATCCACCGGTTTTACGGGCGTAACCCCGTGTGCAGGCACATTGGCTGCACACGGCCACAACACGCCTTGTTCCCTGGCAGAACACGACCGCTTTCGATCAACAACCGGTCACTCTCCGGCACTTGAACTGCTCCCAATCGGTTACAGAAGCGACGTAATCGATGAATAGAGCAACTGGGTGTAGCAGGGCCTGCACTAAGCGTTATTCTCCTCAGACGCAATCCGGTACCCCTTCCGTCGCTACGACGGGTGAACGGTCCCGTACTGCACGTGATGGAAGCTCTGCCTCTGGGAGTCCCGTGTACCCACACGTCGGGGTTGACGCCTCGGGCCTGGCTACGCTGCGCGCAACGGTCCAAGACCTGTTGCGCGGCTTCGTCCCCACCGCGTACGCCGTCCCCGCCCTCGCCGCAGCCGCGGCACCGATCGGCCCGTGCTACGCACTGGCCGACGGTTCCGCGGCCGTCGGCAGACGAGGGCGTTCGACCGGCGCCGCCCCCGCCCGCCGTCCCGCCGCGGACAGCGACAGCGCCCGCATGATGGACCTGGTCGAACGCGCCCAGGCCGGCGAGGCCGACGCCTTCGGCCGCCTGTACGACCAGTACAGCGACACGGTGTACCGGTACATCTATTACCGGGTAGGAGGTAAGGCCACCGCCGAGGACCTGACGAGCGAGACATTCCTGCGCGCGCTCAGAAGGATCGGCACATTCACCTGGCAGGGCCGCGACTTCGGCGCCTGGCTCGTCACCATCGCGCGCAACCTCGTCGCCGACCACTTCAAGTCGAGCCGGTTCCGTCTCGAGGTCACCACCGGCGAGATGCTCGACGCCAACGAGGTCGAGCGCTCGCCCGAGGACTCCGTCCTGGAGTCGCTCTCCAACGCCGCGCTGCTGGACGCCGTCCGCCGGCTCAACCCGCAGCAGCAGGAGTGCGTGACCCTCCGTTTCCTCCAGGGCCTCTCCGTCGCCGAGACCGCCCGGGTGATGGGCAAGAACGAAGGCGCCATCAAGACCCTCCAGTACCGGGCCGTACGCACCCTGGCCCGTCTCCTCCCGGACGACGTCCGCTGAGAGCGCACGCCCGGTAACCGCCAACTCGCTCTCGGTGAAAGTCCGTTGCCTTCCCGACCCGATCATCCGCCGTCCGTAACCCAAGTGCCACGCCGCTCGTTGTGCGGGATGCAGGCTCCCTGTGGTCACTCCCTGGCCGACTTCGATCACTCGATCGTGTGCTTGTGGTCAGGGTGTGCAACCCTCAGGACCCCCTGGGGAGTCGACCGTCAT
Source organism: Streptomyces sp. NPDC050759 (assembly GCF_044456945.1). Taxonomy (NCBI): domain Bacteria; kingdom Bacillati; phylum Actinomycetota; class Actinomycetes; order Kitasatosporales; family Streptomycetaceae; genus Streptomyces; species Streptomyces sp. NPDC050759. The sequence goes on from NZ_JBITGI010000035.1 coordinate 8,225, forward strand.
GACGAGAGGAGGTGCCGCCAGTGATCGCGAACGTATCGGCGCACCGGCGGGCGAACGCCTTCGCCCAGGCCCTGGAGGAGCAGTCCGACCGGGACCCGGCGGCCGAGCAGTCCGAAGGACAGCAGCCGGCCGCTGGGGAACACACCGGGCAGGACCGCCTGTTGACCCTCGCGGAGTGTCTTGGCGAGCTGCCCAGGCCTGAGCTGGACCCTGAGGTCAAGGTCGTCCAGCGAGCCCAGCTCGTGGCCGCGATGGAGGCCATGCTGCTGGAGGGCGACGGGGTGGAACCCGCGGTGCCCGAGCAGCGCTCCCCTCGGGCGGGAGCCGCCCACCGGGCGAGTCCGCTCGGGAAACTGCGACCGCGATCCCGGCTCACCAAGGGCCTGGCCGCGGGCGGCCTGAGCGTCGGAGTCGCTGCCGGAGCCTTCGGCGGAGTGGCCGCGGCCAGCTCGGACGCCCTGCCCGGCGACTCGCTGTACGGCCTCAAGCGCGGCATCGAGGACTTCAAGCTCACCTACCTGTCCGAGGGCGACGACGAGCGCGGTGTCGCCTACCTCGACCAGGCCTCCACCCGGCTGAGCGAGGCCCGCCGCCTGATGGAGCGCGGCCGGGGCGGCCAACTCGACCACGAGTCCCTGAGCGAGATCCGCCGGGCCCTGTCCGGCATGCAGCACGACGCCGCCGAAGGCCACCGCCTGCTGCACGAGGCGTACGACCGCGACCCGAACTCCCTGGGCCCCATCCAGGCCCTCTCCAGCTTCTCGCGCTCGCACCGCGAGGCCTGGGGCGCGCTCCGCGAGCGGCTGCCCGTGCAGCTCGGCGACGTCAGCAACCAGGTGTCCTCGGTCTTCGACGCCATAGACGAAGAGGTCGCCCCGCTGCAGTCCCTCCTGCCCGAACCCGCCGCCCGCAGCGGTGGCTCGGGACAGCGGCAGCGCCCCGGGACGGCGTCCTCGGACACCTCGACCGGTTCCGGCCGGTCCACGGCTCCGGGCACCGGCGGCGGCTCCGAGCACAGCGGCGGCAGCAGCCCCAGCAAGCCGGCCACGTCCGCCGGCGAGGACGACGGCCTGCTCGGCGGCAACACAGGCGGCCTCCTCGACCCCCCGAAGGCCACCGGCACCGCCACCCCGACCACCCCCGCCCCCTCCTCCGACCCGGACGTCACCCTCCCGCCCCTCCTCCCCGGCCTCCTCCCCGGCCTGGGAATCGACGGCGAGAACACGAACTAGCTCTTCCGGTACGACGACGGGGGCACCCTTCCTGCGAAGGGCGCCCCCGTCGTCGTACGACAGCCGGCTGCGCCGGACTCCGTCCAGCGGCTCCACCCAGTCACGGCGCTCTCATGGCCGTCGGCCGGCTCAGAAGAACACCGACCGCCGCTGCACCAGCAACTTGGCCCCTCCTGTCTGCTGCCCTCGCACTGCTGCGCAGGCTTCGGACAGCTGCGCCGGACTCCGTCCAGCGGCTCCACCCAGTCACGGCGCTCTCATGGCCGTCGGCCGGCTCAGAAGAACACCGACCGCCGCTGCACCAGCAA
>NZ_JBITGI010000035.1:9861-17702 GCF_044456945.1 Streptomyces sp. NPDC050759
CAACTTGTACAGCGTGTGCTGGATCTGTTCCCTGACCTGGTCGGTCAGGTTGAACATCAGCATCGGATCCTCCGCGGCCTCCGGCGGATAACCGTCCGTGAGGATCGGCTCGCCGAACTGGATCGTCCACTTCGTCGGCAGCGGAACCGCGCCCAGCGGACCCAGCCACGGGAAGGTCGGCGTCAGCGGGAAGTACGGGAAGCCCAGCAGACGGGCCAGCGTCTTCGCGTTGCCGATCATCGGGTAGATCTCCTCCGCGCCCACGATCGAGCACGGGATGATCGGGGTGCGCTGACGCAGGGCCGTGGAGACGAACCCGCCCCGGCCGAAGCGCTGGAGCTTGTAGCGCTCACTGAACGGCTTGCCGATGCCCTTGAAGCCCTCCGGCATCACACCGACCAGCTCACCGCGCCCCAGCAGCCGCTCGGCGTCCTCCGCGCAGGCGAGGGTGTGACCGGCCTTGCGGGCGAGTTCGTTGACCACCGGCAGCATGAACACCAGGTCGGCCGCCAGCAGCCGCAGGTGCCGGTTCGCGGGATGGTGGTCGTGGACGGCGACCTGCATCATCAGGCCGTCCAGCGGCAGCGTCCCGGAGTGGTTGGCGACGATCAGCGCGCCGCCCTCCGCCGGGATGTTCTCGACGCCCTTCACCTCGACCCGGAAGTACTTCTCGTACACCGGCCGCAGCAGGGACATCAGGACCTGGTCGGTGAGCTCCTCGTCGTAGCCGAAGTCGTCGACCTCGTAGTCCCCGGTGAGCCGGCGGCGCAGGAAGCTGAGGCCTCCGGCGATCCGCCGCTCCAGGCCGCCCTCGTCGTTCGCCTGCTGCGGCGGCTCTTCCTCACGCGTCACAGGAACATCATCCTGCGCGGAGGCCCTGCTGGGCAGGGGCTGGACCTCACGGACCAGCCCGGATTCGGAGCCCGTGCGCCGGCTCCCCGCACCACGGCGCCGCGCCGGCCGCTGTACGGCGCCTGCACGGGACCGGTCGTCGTCGAACGGAATGACCTTGGCGTCCGCCATCGTTGATGCGCTCCTCAGTTGGCGCTCTGCGTCGGGGGGTGGCCGCCGCCCGCGAGGGGCAGCGCGGCGATCCTGTCGACGGCCCCCGCGAGGGCCTCCGGCGGCAGCAGCCCGGGGCCCTGGCTGCGCGCGAACTCCGCGAAGGTCTCCGCCGTCGTGTACTTCGGCCTGAATCCGAGCGTCTCACGCATCTGGACCGTCGACACGACCCGGCCGTGGGTGAGCAGCCGGATCTGCTCGGGCGAGAAGTCCGTCATGCCGAGCGTCCGCACCAGCGACCCGGCCCAGGTGACGGCGGGCAGCAGCAGGGGCACGGTGGGCCTCCCGAGCCGCCGGGAACACTGCGACAGCAACAGGACCCCGTCGCCCGCGATGTTGAAAGTGCCGCTGTTGAGCGTGCCCCGCTCCGGTTCGTGCGAGGCGATCCTGAGCACCTCGATCACATCGTCCTCGTGCACGAACTGCAACCGGGGGTCGTACCCGAACACGGTCGGCAGCACCGGCAGCGTGAAGTACGAGGCGAGCGGGGTGTCCGCCGTCGGCCCCAGGATGTTGGCGAACCTCAGCACGCACACGGCCACGTCCGGCCGCCGCCGCGCGAAGCCCCGCACATACCCCTCGACCTCGACCGTGTCCTTGGCGAAGCCGCCGGACGGCAGGGACTTGGGCGGCGTGGTCTCCGTGAACACGGCGGGATCCCGCGGCGCCGAGCCGTACACGTTCGTACTGGACTTCACCACGAGCCGCTTGACGTTCGGCGACTTCTGACAGGCCCCGAGCAGCTGCATGGTGCCGATGACGTTGGTCTCCTTGACCGTGGTCCGGCTCCCGCTGCCGAGCGCCATCGCCGTCACATCCAGGTGTACGACGGTGTCGGCGGCCGTCTCGGCCAGTACCCGCGCGATGCCGGGCTGCCTGATGTCCGCCTGGACGAAGTCGGCACCGCCCAGATGGTGCTCCGGCGCCACCGCGTCCACGGCGATCACCCGGTCCACTTGCGGGTCACGCTGGATGCGTCGTACGAACCGGCCCCCCAGCTGTCGGGCCACCCCGGTCACGAGCACGACCTTTCCCAAGATCAGCGCCTTCCTTCCAGCCCTCGTACGCCCTAGTCCTGTGCCGCGTTCCCCGTGTGCCGCCAACCTAGCGGGTTGTTGTTGCGCTGTGATGACCGCCCACTGCACGAGGTGACGACATCCAGCCCACGGAGTACGTCCTGACACGCGTATGGCCCCCCACCAGCAATAGGTGGGGGGCCACACACACGCTTCCGGAGCGTCGCCTACTTCTTGTTGCGACGCTGAACGCGCGTGCGCTTGAGCAGCTTGCGGTGCTTCTTCTTGGCCATCCGCTTGCGCCGCTTCTTGATAACAGAGCCCACGACTACCCTCGCTCACTTCTCATCACTCGGTGCTGGGCGCCATGGGCCCATACGACCTTCGACGGGCTAGCCTACCCGCCCGAGCGCTGAGGTCGTAATCGAGGTGAACCGGGGAGATCAGGCAGGGGTCCACGAGTGCCCTGAGGCCCCCTCGGGACCTCCCCGGATCCGCTGTCGTCAGGCCGTCTCCACCCCCACATAGCTCTCGCGGAGGTACTCGTGAACCGCGTTCTCGGGGACGCGGAAGGACCGCCCCACCCTGATCGCGGGCAGATGACCGCTGTGCACCAGTCGGTACACGGTCATCTTCGACACTCGCATCACCGAGGCGACTTCCGCCACGGTAAGGAACTGAACCTCGCTCAGAGGCCTCTGTTCAGCAGCCATGACACACCTGAACCTTCCGCACTCGACGGCCACCGGCTTCCCCTTCCGGTGACTCTTCGTCGCTGCGTGCTCACTCCCCAATGTAGGGGCGGGTGATGCAAGTGGGGAAGAGGTGCACCCATCGGCGGCCTACTGTGACAGACACGCTCGATTGAGTACGTAGCGGGTCAGCGGCAGGTAGTAATCGGACCGCACAGCGTCATCAAGTGGAACGACGACGGACACGACCCCCTCGGCCTCCCCCACAAAGAGCGCGGGGTCATCCGTATCGGCCGGCCCAATGGCCTCGAACCCCAGCTGACCTGCTCCGCAGACCCATCCGTGATCCCCGACCACGAGCTCGGGAAGCGGCCCGCCGCTCTCGGCAGCGGCCGCCAGCACGGTACGAACCGGGAGCGGCGAATGCGAGTGTGCGCCGGTCTCACCACCGGAGCGCTTCGCGTCCGGTTGCCGCACGAGCGCGACTCCTCGTACGTAGTCAAGGTTGTACGTGCGTAGACCGAACCGGGTCGTTATGTCGACACAGTGACCATGCGCAGGGGTGAGGACGGTACATCCCGCCGCCGAGAGGGCGTCCGCGATGGCGGCGTAGAAGCCGAGCAGTCGGTGCGGATGGCCGGTGCCGAGGAGCACGGCCCCCTTGCGCTGGGCAACCGCCTGAAGCCGCTCCGCGAAGGCATCGAGGGCGACGAGGGTTCGGTCAGGATCGATCACATCATGGCCACTTGTGTGCCGCGGATCCGCAGAAACTCCGCACTTGTCGGCCATGAGACCGATCACATCCCGCTCACTCCACGACCACTCGGGATCGATCCCGATCAGCACCCTCGGATCCCGAGCCGCGAACAACCGATAACTCCGCAGACTCTCCTCCCGGGAGGTGGCCACGGGCCCGGCCAGACGAGCGGCCAGCAGATGGGCGCGCAGGGCACCGGTGCTCAACACGTGAGTGATGGTGGCGGACGAGAGCGGGTCAGGGGGGCGGGAACGGGGAAACACCGCACGGTCGGAGTAGTGCCCAAGGGGCGCGGGGAACTGCGCGACCAGCCACAACGCACCCGCCGACGCCCGACGACCGGACGCGGCACATCCTTGGGCGCCCTATGCCAGCAACCCCCGCAACGGAAACACCGCCCGCCGAGTGGCCAGCACTGCCTGGTCCAGCCGGTCCGCGGGGTCGTACCCCGCATCCCACTCCGCATGGGCCACCGGCCACCGGCCGTCTGTCATCCGGGCCGGCGCCAACTGCCGGGTCCGGGCGAACACTTCCTGCCGCCACCCCTCGGGAATCATCGCCTCGGGCTCGACCGGCCGCCCAGCGGCGATCCCCACCAGATGCGTCCAGGACCGGGGCACGACATCCACCACCGCGTACCCACCGCCCCCGAGCGCGATCCACTTCCCCCCGGCGTACTCGTGCGCCAGCTCATGACACGCCACCTGCACAGCCCGCTGTGCGTCCAACGACACCGCGAGATGCGCCAGCGGATCCTCGAAGTGCGTATCGGCCCCGTGCTGCGTCACCAGCACATCCGGCCGGAAGTCGGCGATCAGCTCCGGCACCACCGCATGGAACGCCCGCAACCACCCCGCGTCCCCCGTCCCCGCCGGCAACGCCACGTTCACGGCACTGCCCTCGGCCGAGTCCGCACCCGTCTCCTCCGGCCACCCGGTCTGCGGAAACAACGTCCGGGGATGTTCGTGCAACGAGATCGTCAGAACCCGGGGATCCTCCCAGAACGCCGCCTGCACCCCGTCCCCGTGATGCACGTCGACATCCACATAGGCGACCCGCTCGGCCCCCAGCTCCAGCAGCCGCGCGATGGCGAGCGAGGCGTCGTTGTAGATACAGAACCCCGAGGCACCGCCGGGCATCGCATGATGCAGCCCACCCGCGAAGTTCACCGCATGCAGCGCCTGCCCCCGCCACACGGCCTCCGCCGCCCCCACCGACTGCCCGGCGATCAGCGCGGACACGTCGTGCATCCGCTCGAAGGCCGGATCGTCCATCGTCCCCAGCCCGTACGACTGGTCGGCCGCCCCAGGGTCCACGGAAGCCGCCTTCACGGCCTCGACGTAGTCCTCCCGGTGCACGAGCCGCAACGTCGACTCGCCCGCCGCCTTCGCGGACACGACCTCCACGTCCCGGTCCAGACCGAAGGCATCCACCAGTCGCCGGGTCAGGTCGAGCCGGACCGGATCCATCGGATGGTCCGGACCGAAGTCATAGCCCGTTACTGCCTCGTCCCACATCAGCTGTGCGCGGCCGCTCATGCCCGCCACCGTATCGGTCCGGTTGAGCCGCGAACGACTTGGCGTACACCAGCGTCACCAGCACCAACACCATCGGCACCAGCATGGCCCCGCGATAGCTCCACGCGTCCCCCAAGGCCCCCACCAACGGCGAACCGACGAGAAACCCCACGTAATTGAAGACATTGAGCCGAGCGACCGCGGCATCCGAGGCCCCCGGGAACAACCGCCCCGCCGCCGCGAAGGTCTGCGGCACCAGCACACACAAGCCCAGCCCCAACAGCGTGAACCCGAGCATCCCGACCCACGGTCCGGGCGCCACGGCCACCACCGCGAACCCGCCGGCCGCCACCAACGACCCCAGCCGTACGACCGTCGCGGCCCCGAACCGCCGCACCCCGAAGTCCCCGAGGGTCCGCCCGATCAGCGTGGTCACCATGTACACGTTGTACGGCACGGTGGCCAGCTGCTCCGAGCTCCCCAGCACGTCATCCAGATACTTCGCACTCCAGTTGGAGACGGTGGAGTCGCCGATGTACGCGAAGGTCATCACCAGACACAGCGGCAGCAGCAGCCTGAAGGCCACCGTCTGCCCGCCCTGCGGCTTCTCCTCCACCACGGTGGCTCCCGCGTCGACGTACCACCGACTCCCCACCAGGCACAGCGGCAGCAGCACCACCACGACCGGCAGGTAGGACACGAACAGCGCGAGATGCCAGTGCGCGCCCACCCAGGCGAGCGAGGCGCCGGCGATGCCGCCGAGACTGAACACCGCGTGGAAGCTCAGCATGATGCTGCGCCCGTACGCCCGCTGCAGGCTCACCCCGAGCATGTTCATGGACGCGTCCAGCATGCCCACGGCGAGCCCGAAGGCGCCGAGCGAGGCTCCCAGCTCGACCGTCGAGTCCCCGGCCCCCACCCCCAGCAGCGCCAGAAGCACGACCGGCTGAGCGAACCGCAGCAGCCGGCTGGGCGGTATTCGCTTCACCAGGTGCTCGGTCGAGACGCTCCCGACCCCGGCGAGGATCGGCACGGCGGCCAGGAAAGCCGGCAGTAACGCGTCGGAGACGCCGTACCGGTCCTGGATGGCGGGGATCCGCGTCACCAGCAGAGCAAAGGCAACACCTTGCGCGAAGAAGCTGAACGCCAGCGAGGCCCTACCGCGCCGCAGCACATCTGTCATGGCGGCGAGCGTAGGGCCCCGGCGTACTCGTGGGTAGATCCAGCCAAAGGTGAATTTGGCTCAGCTTTATCGGGCGAGGGCGACCTCGGGCCTCGATACGGCCCCCGCCTGCGCCTCGGCGCACAGCATCCGGGCCATGGGTCCGGCGCCCACGGCCCCGCTGACCAGGAAGGCCACGGCCATCGCCACGACCATGACGACGGACCCGAGCCAGACCATGGTGTCCACGGGCAGCGTGTACGCCCCTACGACCCGCAGCACGCACTCCGCGAGCAGAACGACCCCCCACACCACGGAGAACCGCCGCTCGGCCCGCCGGAAGTCCGCCGACCCGTCCTGGAGCCGCGCCCAGGCTGCCTCCCGGTCCGCGATCCCCTTCACCAGCCAGGGCTTCATCCCCGCGGTCATCATCGGCCTCCCGAGCGCGACGGAGACGAGGATGCCGATCCCGATCACACTGCTGACCCCGCTGTCCTTGGCGAGCATCAGCCGCGGGTCGCCGGCGACGAGGCTGAGCAGCAGCCCCACGACGTTGACGACGAGGATGAGCGCGGCGAGACCGTTGACCGCTCGCTCCTTCACCACGCTCCAGCCGGTCCGCACCGCAGGCACGACACTGCTGAGGCCCAACGCCATCAGCGTGCTCGTCCCGAGCCCGTCCTTGAGCAGGTAGTACGCCCCGATGGGCACAGCCACGTCCACGATCAGAGGAGCCAGGTTCGCGCGCTTCGAGTTCGTCTTCGTCGTCATGCCCTCAGCTTCTCGTCCGGCGAGGGGGTGCCAGTAGAAACGATCGTCCGGACCTCGGCATGACAAATGTCAGACCAGCAGGTCAGCCAACTCCCCCATGTCGGAAAAGAGTTGGGTGGCCCCCACGAGCTTGGCGGCCGGCGTCATGGCGGTGAATCCGTACACGTCCATCCCGGCCGCGACAGCCGCCTGCACGCCCAGCGGACTGTCCTCGACCACGACACACCGCCCGGGCTCGACCCCCATCCGCTCGGCGGCGTACAGGAACAGATCCGGCGCCGGCTTCCCCCGCCCCACATCCTGTGAACTGAAGATCCGCTCGTCCGCGAACCACCGGTCGAGCCCGGTCGCCCGATGTCCCACCCGGATCCGCTCATGACTCCCGGAGGACGCGACGCAGTACGGCACCCCGTCCGCGGCCAGCTTCTCCAGTACGCCCGCCACGCCGGCCACCGGCTGCAACTCCCGCTCGAACGCGGCGAACACCCGCGCGTGGAAGACGTCGTCGAAGTCCTCCGGCAACCGCCGCCCGGTCCGTTCCAGGACCAGGTCGTGGATGCGGTGCATGGCGGAGCCCATGTAGTCGCGGATGGAGTCCTCGTAGGAGGTCGGGTGCCCGAGTTCCGTCAGATACGCGGCGAGATGCCGATTGGAAATGGGCTCACTGTCGACGAGAACACCGTCGTTGTCGAAGATGACGAGGTCGTAGCGCATGGTATCGACCCTAAACGCAGGAAACCCCCGTTCCGAATGGAACGGGGGTTTCCTCAAAAATTGTTCGGCGGTGTCCTACTCTCCCACAGGGTCCCCCCTGCAGTACCATCGGCGCTGTAAGGCTTAGCTTCCGGGTTCGGAATGTAACCG
>NZ_JBITGI010000036.1:0-17344 GCF_044456945.1 Streptomyces sp. NPDC050759
CCGGAGCCGCTGGCAGGGCCGGAGAGTCTGGCGTACATCATTTACACGTCCGGCTCGACCGGCACCCCCAAGGGCGTCGAAGTCCCCCACCAAGGCGTCGTCAATCTGCTGCACGCCCTCGCCGGCACCGCGGCCGACGGCAGCAGCTCGGCAAACTTTCTCGGCAGCACGGTGCTCACCTTCGACATTGCCGCCCTCGAACTGTTCGGCCCTCTCGTCAGCGGTGGCACCCTGGTGCTTTCCCAGGACCGCGACCTTGAGGACATCCGTGCCTGGCAGAGGACCACCGAGGGCACCCTGACCGTTCAGGCCACCCCCTCGAAGTGGGAGCTCATCCTCCGCGAGGACACCACCGGACTGAAGGGAATCCGCTGTCTTACGGGTGGCGAGGCACTGAACACCCGCCTTGCACAACGCCTGTTCGACGCCGTCGGCAGCTTCACCAATGTCTACGGGCCATCGGAAACCACCATCTGGTCCACCGCGTACGAGTGCGAGGCTTCCCCCGACACCAGTGTCCCCATCGGGCGTCCGCTGGCGAATACGTCGGTGTATGTGCTGGATGAGCGGATGCGGCTGGCGCCGGTGGGTGTGCCCGGTGAGCTGTATATCGGTGGGGTCGGGGTCAGCCGCGGATATCGGGGTCGGCCGGGTCTGACGGCGCAGCGGTTCGTACCGGACCCGTTCGGTGAGCGGCCGGGTGCGCGGCTGTACCGGACCGGGGATCTGGTGCGGTACCGGCCGGATGGGCAGCTGGAGTTTCTGGGGCGGCTGGATCATCAGGTGAAGGTGCGTGGGCACCGGATCGAGCTGGGTGAGATCGAGTCGGTGCTGCTGGGGCATCCGGAGGTGGCCAATGCCACCGTGATCGTCCGCGAGGACCAGCCCGGCGACCGGCGCCTCGTCGGCTATGTGCGGGCCGGCGCCCCCGGCCTCCAGGTGGGCAGCCTCCGGTCCTACGTGGGGGAGCGGCTGCCCGGCTACATGGTCCCGTCGGTCATCGTGGAACTGCCGGAGATCCCGCTGCTGCCCAGCGGCAAGGTGGACCGGTCGAGGCTGCCGGTGCCGGAGGCGGAGCGGCCGGATCTGTCGGCCGGGTATGTGGCGCCGAGGGGCCCGGTGCAGGAGGTGCTGGCAGGTATCTGGGCGGATCTGCTGGGCCTGGACCGGGTCGGCGCGGAGGATGACTTCTTCGAGCTGGGCGGTCACTCGCTGCTGGTCACCCGTGTGATGTCGCGCGTACGCGACACCTTCGACGTGGAGGTGCCCTTCGGCGCCCTCTTCGACGCGCCCACCGTCGCCGGACTCGCCGACGCCATCGACGAGCAACGCGCCTCCGGCGGGGTGCCGGAGTCCGCCGCCGACGCCGCGGCATCGGGAGAACTGCCCCCGGTGGTGCCGGTACCCCGGGACGAGCCGCTGCCGCTCGCCTATCCGCAGCAGCGGCTGTGGTTCCTCGACCAGCTCAACCCCGGCAACCCCTTCTACAACCTCCCGGCGGCGGTCCGTATCGAGGGCGAGCTGGACGTCGCCGCTCTGCACCGCGCGGTGACGGAGATCGTGCACCGGCACGAGGCGCTGCGCACCACCTTCCGCACCACCTCCGCGGGCACACCGGTGCAGGTGGTGCAGCCCGCCGGGGACGTACCCATGCCGGTGGTGGAGGTGCCGGGCGAGACCGAGGACGAGGTGCTGGCGAACGCCACCGCGCTCACCGAGGATCAGGCGGCACGGACCTTCGACCTGGCCGCGGGGCCGGTGTTCCGCTCGACGCTGCTGCGGCTGTCGGCCACCGACCACGTGCTGGTGCTCGTGCTGCACCACATGGTCGGCGACGGCTGGTCCATGGGCGTTGTCACCCGGGAGCTCAACGCCCTCTACGGCGCGTACCGCAAGGGTGAGGAGACGCCGCTGGCACCGCTGCCGGTGCAGTACGGGGACTACGCCGTCTGGCAGCGCGGCTGGCTGACGGACGAGGAGGTCGAGCGGCAGCTGGCCTACTGGCGCAAGCAGCTGACCGGGATGCCACCGGTGCTCGAGCTGCCCGCGGACCGGGTACGTCCGGCCATATCGAGCTATCACGGTGCGACCCAGTTCTTCACCATTCCCCGTGAGGTCGTCGACGGGCTGAAGCGGCTGGCGCGGGAGGAGCGGGCGACGCTCTATATGGTGCTGCTCGCGGCTTTCAAGGTCCTGCTGGCGCGCTATGCGGGACGTACCGACATCGTCGTGGGCGCACCGGTCGCCAACCGCCGACGGGCCGAACTCGAAGACCTCATCGGCTTCTTCGTCAATACGCTCGTCTTCCGCACCGACTGCTCCGGCGATCCGTCGTTCCGTGAACTGCTGGGGCGGGTCCGCGAGACCACCCTGGGCGCGTATACGCACCAGGACCTGCCCTTCGAGCGGCTGGTCACGGAGCTCGCGCCGCCCCGCGATCTCAGCCGGATTCCGCTGGTGCAGGTCATGTTCCAGCTGCACACCGCCGAAGTCGATCCGCTGCGGTTCGGTGATGCCACGGTTTCCCTCTTCAACGAGGCGGCGCTGAGCGCCCGTTTCGACACCGAAATCCATCTGATCGAGGAGCACGGCCGGGTGGAGGGGCGCTGGGTCTATGCCAGCGATCTTTACGGCGAGGCCACGGTCACCCGCTATGTCACCTCGTATCTCCAGTTGCTCGAGCACGTGGCGCGGAATGTCTAGCAACTCCCCAATCCCGGCTCAGGAGGAAACCTTACGTGTTCGGTGACATCTCGCTGTTCTCGATGCCGCTGCTGTCGGACGACGAGCGGCACCGCCTGGTGGTCGAGTGGAATGACACCGCCGAGGAATTTCCCGCCGACTCGGCGGTGGCGGAGCTCTTCGAGGCGCAAGTGGAGCGCTCTCCCGACGCGGTGGCCGTCGTCAGCGGCGACGAACGCGTCACCTACCGCGAGCTGAACGAGCGCGCCAACCGGCTCGCGCACCACCTGCGGGAGCTGGGCGTGGGGCCCGAGACCGCCGTGTCGGTGTGCCTGCGCCGCGGCGTGCACGCGGTCGTCGCCCTCATGGGAATTCTGAAGTCCGGTGGCGTCTGCGCGCCGCTGGACCCCGAATACCCGCGCTCCCGGCTCGCGTTCATGATCTCCGACACCGGCTCGACGGTCGTCGTCACCGACCGCACCCTGGCCGGCCTGCTCCCGCCGAACGACGCCACCGTCGTCCTGATGGACGGCCCGGACGCCCTGGCGAACCACCCGGCGACCAACCCGGCGGGACTCGCCCGGCCGCAGAACCTGGCCTACATCTTCTACACCTCGGGTTCCACGGGCACCCCCAAGGGCGCCGAGATCACCCACATCACCCTCACCCGCGTGCTGCCCGCCGTGGCCTCCGGCTGGGCGGCGGGCAAGCCCGTCATCACCCAGCTCGCACCGCTGTCCTTCGACGCCGCGGTGCTGGAGCTGTGGGCACCCCTGATCCAGGGCGGGCGCACCGTCATCCACGAGGGCCGGGTCCCCGACCCGTACACCCTGGGGGAGACCATCCGCCGTGAGTCGGTCACCGCGCTCTGGCTCACCACACCTCTCTTCCAGCAGGTCATGGAGGTGGCACCGGAAGCGCTCGAAGGAGTCGAGGCCCTCCTCATCGGCGGCGAGGTGGTCTCGCCGCGCGTGCTGAAGTCGGCCACCGAACGCTATCCGGACCTGAAGATCTGGAACGGCTACGGCCCCACCGAGGCCGGCACCCTGAGCACCGCCTACCTTGTGCCCGCCGACCTGGACCCGCGGGCTTCCGTCCCCATCGGCAGGCCCCTCGCCAACACCACGCTGTACGTGCTCGACTCCGAGATGCGGCTGGCGCCCATCGGCGCCCCCGGAGAGCTGTACATCGGCGGCACCGCCGTATCGCGCGGCTACCACAGCAGGCCCGGGCTCACCGCGTCCAAGTTCGTCCCCGACCCGTACGGCAGCACCCCCGGATCCCGGCTCTACCGCACCGGCGACCTGGTGCGCTATCTGCCGGACGGGAACGTGGAGTTCATCGGCAGGGTCGACCACCAGGTCAAGGTCCGCGGCCACCGGATCGAGCTCGGCGAGATCGAGACGGCCCTCACCGCGCACGACGACGTGGACAGCGCCATCGCCGTCGTACGGGAGGACGCGCCGGGCCAACACCGGCTCACGGCATATGTGGTGCCGCGCGCGGCCGACGAGTCCGAGGCGAGCGAAGCCGACCACATTACGGAGTGGCGGGCGCTGTTCGACGACTCCGCGGAGTCGGGCGAGGCCGCCGACCCCACCTTCGACATCGCCGGCTGGAACGACTCCTACGAGCGCCGGCCGTTCACCGACACGGAGATGCGGGAATGGCGCGATGACACCCTGGAGCGGCTGAAGACCCTCAACCCGGGCCGGGTCCTCGAAGTCGGCTGCGGCACCGGCCTCCTCGCCTGGACCCTGGCCAAGAGCGCCGGCCGCTACGTGGGCACGGACTTCAGCCCGAGCACACTCGACACCCTCAGCACCAACTTCGCCGACGCCGGCATGGCCAACGCCGCCTTCTTCCTCCGGGAGGCCACCGACTTCTCCGGCTTCGACGACGAGCGTTTCGACCTGGTCGTCCTGAACTCCATAGTCCAGTACTTCCCCCACGCGGAGTACCTGGACGAGGTCATGGACCAGTGCATCGGCGCCATCGAGGACGGCGGAAAGGTCTTCGCCGGCGACATCCGCAACCTCGACCTGGAAATCCCGTTCCAGGTCAGCCTGCTCCAGGCCGCGGGCCGCTTCGAAGGCAGCGAGAGCGCGCTGCGGGACCGGATCGCCATCGCCGTCGAGGCGGAGAACGAACTGCTCATCTCCCCCGCCTACTTCACGCGGCTCGCGGCGCGGCACCCCCGCGTCAGCCATGTGGAGGTGATGCCCAAGCGGGGGCGGGCCCGTACGGAGATGAACTGCTACCGCTACGACGTCGTCCTGCACATCGGCGAGCCGCCCAGGACCCTCACCCCGCCGGAGTGGCACACCTGGGACACCGGCATCGAAGAGCTGCGCGCCGCCCTGGCCGCCGCACCCGGCCTCCTCGCCTACCGCGGGATCCCCAACGCCCGCGTCGCCGACGCGACCAAGGCCGCCGCCCCCTACCAGGCCACCCTGGGCGCCGAGAGTCGGCTGCTCGGCGGCGCGGGCGCCCCCGTCGACCCCGCAGACCTCTACGCCCTCGCCGAGGAGTGCGGGTACGAGGCCCACCTCAGCCTGTGCTCCGCCGCCTCGCCCGCCGCCTTCGACGCCGTCCTCGTCCCCCGGAAGCAGGGGGAGACCCGGGTCGACTTCGGCCCGCCCGCCGCAGCCGGCACCGAACGGCTGACCAACCACCCCATCGGCCGCCGGGTGGTGCGCAAGGCCGAGGAGCGGCTGGTGCCGGAGCTGCGGGCACACCTGGCCGAGGTGCTGCCGGACTACATGATCCCGTCCCGCATCGTCACCCTCACCGAGCTCCCCCTCAACGCCAACGGCAAGGTCGACCGCGCCGCCCTCCCGGCCCTCGAGAACGACCGGCCCGACCTCACGGAGGAGTACGTCGCGCCGCGCACCGAGTTGGAGGAGCGCCTTGCGGAGGTGTGGGCGGAGGTCCTGCACGTCCAGCGCGTCGGCGTGCGGGACAACTTCTTCGAGCTGGGCGGGGACTCCATCCTCAGCATCCAGATGGTCGCCGGCGCCCGGAAGGCGGGCATCCACCTCAAGCCCAAGGACGTCTTCGAGCACCAGACGGTGGCCGAACTGGCGACGGCGGCGACGACCGGCCCGGTCACCCTGACCGGCGACCAGAGCGGCACCGCCCCCATCAGCCCCATTCAGCAGTGGTTCTTCGACGGCTACCCGGGCGATCGGAACACCTTCGCCCATCGCTATCTGGCAGATCTCGAAGCCGGCGTCGACCACACCCTCCTGTCGGCGGCGTTCGACACGCTCGTACGACACCACGGCGCGCTGCGGGCCCGGTTCCGTACCGCCTCCGACGGATCCTTCCTGCAGCAGATCCCGGACGCGCTGGAGCGGCCGGAGCCGTACGCCCTCACGATGGCCGACCGCGGCGCCGACCCGGAGGAGGTCGCGGCCCGGTTGAGCCTCACGCTCGACCTGGAGCGCGGCGACGTCGCCAAGGGCGCGGTCGTGCCCGGCGCCGACGGCGCCCCCGACGCCCTGGTCCTCGTGATCCACCACATCGTCGTCGACGTCGTGTCCTGGGGCATCCTGCTGGACGACCTGGCGACCGCGTACCGCAGCCTCAGCGCGTCCGAAGCGGTCCAGCTGCCCGAGACCACCGCCTGGCGCGTATGGACCGGCAAGCTCCTCGACCACGCAGCGGACCCCGGCCCGGTCGCGGAGCTGGACCTCTGGAAGCGGCAGCTCGTCAGCTGCCCGCTGCCCACCACCGCGGCCACCGGCGGGCAGTCCGCCGCCGAAACGGTCACCGCCGCACTGGACGCCGACGCCACCGACCTGCTGCTGCGCCGGCTGCCCCAGGCCTGCGGCGCACACCTCAACGAAGCCCTGCTCGCGGCGCTCGGGACCGTCCTGTGCGAATGGACGGACAGCGACGGCATCGCCGTACACGTGGAAGGACACGGACGCGAAGAGCTCTTCGACGACGTCGACCTCTCCCGGACCGTCGGCTGGTTCACCAGCATGTACCCCGTACTCCTGACCAGGCAGCCCGGCGGCGACCCGCTGGCCGGCGTGCGCCGCGTACGGGACCACCTGGACGCGGTGCCGCACCACGGCATCGGCTACGGCCTGCTGCGCTACCTGGCGGCACCGGCCACGCGCGAGCAGCTGGCCGGACTCCCGCAGCCCGCCGTCCGGTTCAACTACTCCGGCCAGACCGGGCTGATGGCCTCCGGCCAGGGCCTCCTGCGCCAGCGGCTCGACGCCTCCGAAGTCACCACGGGACCGAACGAGAGCTCACGCAGCGACGGCGTCCACGACCTCGAAATCAACACCTGGGTGGCGGACGGCCGCCTGGTCACCCGCTGG
This sequence comes from Streptomyces sp. NPDC050759, assembly GCF_044456945.1. Classification (NCBI taxonomy): domain Bacteria; kingdom Bacillati; phylum Actinomycetota; class Actinomycetes; order Kitasatosporales; family Streptomycetaceae; genus Streptomyces; species Streptomyces sp. NPDC050759. The sequence goes on from NZ_JBITGI010000036.1 coordinate 7,020, forward strand.
ACGTACCGCCAGGACCGGCTCGACCCGGAAGCCGTGGCGAAGCTGGCGGACCGATACGTGACGGAACTCGGGACCGTCGCCTCCCGCGTGCGTGCGCAGCAGCCGGCCGCGGCGACGGCAGTGGACTCCTCGGGGCTGACGGACAGCGATGTGCAGAAGCTCGTGAAGCGAATGAACCGGCAGGGGAATTGACGGAATGAATTACGACGTCAGCAACATTCAGCAGATCCACGCCCTGACCGCGCTCCAGCAGGGCATCCTGTTCCACGGCCTGCTCGACGACCACGAGCCGCTCTACGTCGCACAGTACAAGTGGACCGTCCGCGGACCGCTCGACCTGGACGCCTTCGAGGAGGCCTGGCGTCTCGTCATCCAGCGCCACGACACGCTGCGCACAAGCTTCGAATGGGAGGGCATAGACCAGCCCGCCCAGGTCGTCTGGCGCGACATCGACTTCGCCCTGGACCGCCGCGAGGTGAGCGAGCTCTCCGGCCCGGAGCAGCGCCACGCCATCGACTCCTACCTCAAGGAAGACCTGGACCGCGGCTACCAGCTGTCGGTGCCGCCCCTCTACCGCGTCGCCGTCTTCCGGCTGGACGACGAGACGAGTGAGGTCGTCTGGTCCTTCCACCACCTGCTGTTCGACGGCTGGAGCATGCAGACCGTCTTCGCCGACCTGGCCGAGTTCTACGCCGCCCTGACCTCGGGCCGCACCGCGAACCTGCCCGAGCCGGCGCAGTACCGGAAGTACCTCGAATGGCTCGACAAGACGGACCTGACCGGCGCCGAGGACTACTGGCGCGAGACGCTCAGCGGCTACGAGCCGAGCCTGCTGTCCGGCAGCAGCGAGGGCATCCGCTACCAGACCGACGGCAGCAGGCATCTGAGCCTGCCGGCCGAGACGCTGGAGCGCATCCGTGGCTTCGCCGCGAAGCAGCGCGTCACCGTGAACACAGTGGTGTCCGCGGCCTGGGGCCTGCTCATCTCCCGGTACTGCGGCACGGACGACATCGTCTTCGGGCTGAGCGCCGCCGAACGCCCGGCCGAGTTGGAGGACGCCGACCGGATCGTCGGCGTCATGCTCAACTCCGTCCCGGCCCGTATCCGCATCCGGCCCGGGCAGACCATCGGTGACTGGCTGCGCGAGATCCAGGCGGACCAGGTCAGGGCGCGGGAGTACGGACGGGCCCCGCTGACCGACATCCACGCATGGGCCGGGCTGCCGGGGAACGTGCCGCTCTTCCAGACGATGGTGGCCTTCGAGAACTACCCGCTGGCCGACTCCACGGAAATCGGCGGGGTGAACATCGGCGCGGTCGAGTACAAGACGCGCGTGAACTACCCGCTGACCCTCATCGTCGAATTCAGCAAGACGATCGACTTCAAGTTCAACTTCAGCACGGATTTGTTCGATGCGGAGACGGTGGATCGGCTGCTTGAGCACTTTGGTGTGGTGCTGGAGGCGGTGGTGGGGGATGGGGATTGCCGGGTTTCGGATGTTGATGTGTTGTCGGTGGCGGAGCGGTCGCGGTTGGTGGGGGAGTGGAATGCGACGGGTGCGGAGTTTCCGTCGGGTTCGACGGTGGTGGGGTTGTTCGAGGAGCAGGTGGCGCGTGCTGGTGGTGCGTTGGCGGTGGTGTGTGGTGGGGAGCGGGTGTCGTTTGGTGGGTTGAATGTGCGGGCGAATCGGTTGGCGTGGCGTTTGCGGGAGTTGGGGGTGGGGCCTGAGGTTGTGGTGGGGGTGTGTTTGCCGCGGGGTGTGGATGCGGTGGTGGCGGTTTTGGGGGTGATGAAGGCGGGGGGTGTGTATGCGCCTTTGGATCCGGAGTATCCGGGGTCGCGGTTGGCGTTCATGTTGGCGGATACCGGTGCGCGGGTGGTGGTGTCGGATGCCGGGTGTGCGTCGGTGTTGCCGGAGCATGATGCGGTGGTGGTGCGTCTGGATGAGGACGCACCGCAGCTGGCGGGTTATCCGGAGGGGAACCCGGAGCCGCTGGCAGGGCCGGAGAGTCTGGCGTACATCATTTACACGTCCGGCTCGACCGGCACCCCCAAGGGCGTCGAAGTCCCCCACCAAGGCGTCGTCAATTACCTGATGTGGTGGGTCGGCATCATCAGCGGTCAGGGCAATGGCGGCGTCAGCCACTACAGCCTGTCCTTCGACACCACTGTGCGGGACACCTTCTGCCCGCTGCTGGCCGGCCAGACCCTCCACATACTCCCGGAGCACGAGAAGTCCGTGTTCCAGGCCAAGCCCTTCCTGGAGAAGAAGGAGCGCCTGTCCTATCTCAAGGTGACTCCCTCGGAACTCGCGGCAGAGGAAGGCCTCACCGCCGCCGACGTCGAAAAGCTCACCGGCATTGTGATCGTCGGCGGTGAAGCCGTCACGGCGACCCCGCTGATCACCGAACTGACCGAGTCCAGGAAAGTCCGTATCGCCAACCACTACGGCCCGACGGAGTGCAGCATCGGCGCCACTTTCGCCTGGACCGACGAGACCGCGGACACCGGCGGTCCGCTGCCCATCGGACGTCCGCTGGCGAATACGTCGGTGTATGTGCTGGATGAGCGGATGCGGCTGGCGCCGGTGGGTGTGCCCGGTGAGCTGTATATCGGTGGGGTCGGGGTCAGCCGCGGATATCGGGGTCGGCCGGGTCTGACGGCGCAGCGGTTCGTACCGGACCCGTTCGGTGAGCGGCCCGGTGCGCGGCTGTACCGGACCGGGGATCTGGTGCGGTACCGGCCGGATGGGCAGCTGGAGTTTCTGGGGCGGCTGGATCATCAGGTGAAGGTGCGTGGGCACCGGATCGAGCTGGGTGAGATCGAGTCGGTGCTGCTGGGGCATCCGGAGGTGGCCAATGCCACCGTGATCGTCCGCGAGGATCTGCCGGGCGACCGGCGCCTCGTCGGCTACGTCGTCTGCGAGAGCACCGGCACCGATCTCGCCGCGCTGCGCTCGTATGTGCGCGAGCGGCTGCCCGGCTACATGGTCCCGTCGGTGATTGTGGAACTGCCGGAGATCCCGCTCATGCCCAGCCGCAAGGTGGACCGCTCCCGGCTGCCGGTGCCGGAGGCGGAGCGCCCGGACGTGTCGGCCGGGTATGTGGCGCCGACGGGTCCGGTGCAGGAGGTGCTGGCAGGTATCTGGGCGGATCTGCTGGGCCTGGACCGGGTCGGCGCGGAGGATGACTTCTTCGAGCTGGGCGGTCACTCGCTACTGGTCACCCGTGTGATGTCGCGCGTACGCGACACCTTCGACGTGGAGGTGCCCTTCGGCGCCCTCTTCGACGCGCCCACCGTCGCCGGACTCGCCGACGTCATCGAGCGCCTGTCGGCCGGCGACGGCACATCCGAGGGACCGGAACTGCCCCCGGTGGTCCCGGTGTCGCGGGACGAGCCGCTGCCGCTCGCCTATCCGCAGCAGCGGCTGTGGTTCCTCGACCAGCTGATCCCCGACAACCCCTTCTACAACCTCCCCGCCGCCTACCGGATCAAAGGCCGCCTTGACGTGGCCGCGCTGCACCGCGCGGTCACGACCATCGTGCACCGGCACGAGGTGCTGCGCACCAGCTTCCCGCCGGCAGAGGGCGGACGCCCGGTGCAGGTGGTGCAGCCCGCCGGGGACGTACCCATGCCGGTGGTGGAGGTGCCGGGCGAGACCGAGGACGAGGTGCTGGCGAACGCCACCGCGCTCACCGAGGAGGAGGCGGCACGGACCTTCGACCTGGCCGCGGGGCCGGTGTTCCGCTCGACGCTGCTGCGGCTGTCGGCCACCGACCACGTGCTGGTGCTCGTGCTGCACCACATGGTCGGCGACGGCTGGTCGTCCAGCCTGCTGGCCAAGGAGCTGAACGCGCTGTACGGCGCCTACTGCGTGGGTGAGGAGACGCCGCTGGCACCGCTGCCTGTGCAGTACGGGGACTACGCCGTCTGGCAGCGCGGCTGGCTGACGGACGAGGAGGTCGAGCGGCAGCTGGCCTACTGGCGCAAGCAGCTGACCGGGATGCCGCCGGTGCTCGAGCTGCCCGCGGACCGGGTACGTCCGGCCGTATCGAGCTATCAGGGCGGGACGCGGTTCTTCACGGTGCGGCGTGAGGTCACCGACGGCCTGAAGCGGCTGGCGCGGGAGGAGCGGGCGACGCTCTACATGGTGCTGCTCGCGGCCTTCAAGGTCCTGATGGTGCGCTACACCCGGCAGACGGACGTGGTCGTGGGCACGCCGGTGGCCAACCGCCGGCGGGCCGAACTCGAGGACCTCGTCGGCTTCTTCATCAATACGCTGGTGCTGCGGACGGACTGTTCGGGTGATCCGTCGTTCCGTGAACTGCTGGGCCGGGTCCGCGAGACCACGCTGGGCGCGTATACGCACCAGGACCTGCCCTTCGAGCGGCTGGTGACGGAGATCGCGCCGCCGCGGGATCTGAGCCGTAACCCGATGGTGCAAGTGGGCTTTCAGCTCCAGAACATGCCGATGGAACTGCTGGAACTGCCGGAAGCACAGTCGTCCTTCTTCATGACGGGAAAGCTGACGACACACCTGGACGCGGAGGTTTACCTCACGGAGGTGCCGCTGGATGTGGTGGTGCCGGAGGAAATGCTCGGCGAGCCGCTGTCCCCGGATGCCGGTGAGGACCTGTCGGGTGGGTTGTACGGGCGGATGGTGTTCAGCACGGATTTGTTCGATGCGGAGACGGTGGATCGGCTGCTTGAGCACTTTGGTGTGGTGCTGGAGGCGGTGGTGGGGGATGGGGATTGCCGGGTTTCGGATGTTGATGTGTTGTCGGTGGCGGAGCGGTCGCGGTTGGTGGGGGAGTGGAATGCGACGGGTGCGGAGTTTCCGTCGGGTTCGACGGTGGTGGGGTTGTTCGAGGAGCAGGTGGCGCGTGCTGGTGGTGCGTTGGCGGTGGTGTGTGGTGGGGAGCGGGTGTCGTTTGGTGGGTTGAATGTGCGGGCGAATCGGTTGGCGTGGCGTTTGCGGGAGTTGGGGGTGGGGCCTGAGGTTGTGGTGGGGGTGTGTTTGCCGCGGGGTGTGGATGCGGTGGTGGCGTTGTTGGCGGTGATGAAGGCGGGGGGTGTGTATGCGCCTTTGGATCCGGAGTATCCGGGGTCGCGGCTGGCGTTCATGTTGGCGGATACCGGTGCGCGGGTGGTCGTGTCGGATGCCGGGTGTGCGTCGGTGCTGCCGGAGCATGATGCGGTGGTGGTGCGTCTGGATGAGGACGCACCGCAGCTGGCGGGTTATCCGGAGGGGAACCCGGAGCCGCTGGCAGGGCCGGAGAGTCTGGCGTACATCATTTACACGTCCGGCTCGACCGGCACCCCCAAGGGCGTCGAAGTCCCCCACCAAGGGCTCACCAACCTGGTCTGCAGCCAGGGCGACCTCTTCCAGGTAGGCCCGGGCAGCAGGTCGACCAACGCCTTCGGAGCAGCCTTCGACGCCGCCCTCTCCGCCACCGTCATGCCGCTGGCGCGTGGGGCGACGCTGTACATCCAGCCCCCGGAGGAGTACCGCTACGGGGCCGACCTGGCCCGGCACATCGAGAAGAACGAGATCACCGCCCTCCACCTGCCCGTATCCGTGCTCAAGTCCCTGCCCGAAGGGGACCTGCCGTCGCTCCGGTCCATCGGCACGGGCGCCGAGGCGGTCGCGCCGGAACTCGTACGGCGATGGGCCGGCCGGCTGCGCATGTTCAACGCGTACGGGCCGACGGAGACGACCGTGGTGTCGGTGATGGGGAAGTGCGCGCCGGAGATGGCCAATTCGCTGTCGGTTCCCATCGGGCGTCCGCTGGCGAATACGTCGGTGTATGTGCTGGATGAGCGGATGCGGCTGGCGCCGGTGGGCGTGCCCGGTGAGCTGTATATCGGTGGGGTCGGGGTCAGCCGCGGATATCGGGGCCGGCCGGGTCTGACGGCGCAGCGGTTCGTACCGGACCCGTTCGGTGAGCGGCCGGGTGCGCGGCTGTACCGGACCGGGGATCTGGTGCGGTACCGGCCGGACGGGGTGCTGGAATTCCTGGGGCGGCTCGACGACCAGGTGAAGGTGCGCGGGCACCGGATCGAGCTCGGGGAGATCGAAGCCGCGCTCGGCCGGCATCCGGACGTCGCCAACACGGTCGTCGTGGTCGACGAGAAAGGACCCATGGGCGCCCGCCTCGTGGCCTTCGTCGTCCTGCGCGACGCCACGGCCGAGATCTCGGACCTCCGCCCCTTCCTCCGAGACGTACTGCCGGGCTACATGATCCCGTCGCTGATCGTGCCCATCGCCGAGATCCCGCTGCTGGCAACCGGCAAGGTGGACCGCTCCCGGCTCCCGTCCATCGAGGGAATCCAGCCGGAGCTCACGGCCGGCTACGTCGCCCCCGACGGACCGGTGCAGACAGCCCTCGCGGAGATCTGGGCCGACCTTCTCGGCCTCACCGGCGTCGGGATCCACGACGACTTCTTCGAGCTCGGCGGCCACTCGATGCTGATCATCAACATGATCTGGCAGATCAAGCAGCGCTTCGGCGTGGAAGTGGCCTTCGCCGACGTATTCGAGTCCCCGGCCATCGCCGATCTCGCCGAACGCGTCGGTGAACTGCTCGCGGAGAAGGAGGACGAGAGCAGCGACGGCGACGAGCCCGGCGGGGACCACGATGGCGCATCCGACTGACAGCTTCACATCCGACAGAGAGGACGAGTGCACAGTGACGGAGCAGGAGACCAAGGACGTGGATTCCGGCGAGCAGTTCGAGGTCGTCGTCAATGACGAGGGCCAGTACTCGATCTGGTGGGTCGGCCGGGAGATGCCGGCCGGCTGGACGTCGGCGAAATTCTCCGGCAGCGAGAAGGAATGTATCGACCACATAGACCAGGTGTGGACGGACATGCGCCCCATAAGCATCAGGTAGAACCGTCTAATGTGAGGTGTGCAGTGCCCGCACGTACAGTCACCGTCGTATTACTGGAAGAATGGATCACGGAGCGGATCGCGGAATACCTGGAGATCCCGGCAGAGGATATCGAGGTCGACGAGAACATCACCCATTACGGCGTCGACTCGCTGGCCAGGACCACCCTGGGTGCCGATATCGAGGACGAATACGGCGTGGAAGTGGAGCCGGACTTCTTCAAGGACCGGACGACCATCGAGGAAATCGCGGCAGGTCTTCCGCAGATCATAAGCGGGGCCACCGGGGTCGCTGCTGAAGGGCAGGAACAGAAGTAATGGATGGGCGCCCGCTCTCCATCGGGCAGGAGGCACTGTGGTTCCTGCACCGGATGAACCCGGCCGGCACCGAGTACAACGGGGCCGCGTCGGTGCGCATCCACGCCGACGTGGACCTGGAGCTGCTCGAGGCCGCGCTGCGCGCGACGGCGGAGCGGCACAGCATGCTCCGCTCGACGTTCGAGGACGGACCCTCGGGGCAGCCGGAACGCCGGATCCATGTCGACCGCGTACCGCGGCTGGAGCGGCGATCGGCCGCGAGCGCGGCGGAGGAGCAGGTCGCCGCGGCGATCGACGAGTTCGCGGCGGTGCCCTTCGACCTGCGGTCGGATCTCCCGTTCCGCTTCCTGGCCCTGTCTGCGGGCGCGGGCGCGGGCGCAGGCGTCGGTACGGGTGGGGGGGAGACCGTGCTGGCCGTGGTCGCCCACCACATCGCCATGGACTACACGTCGGAAATGCTCATCCTCGAGGAGACGCTGCAGCATTACGCCGCGATGGTCGCGGGCGAGCCCGCCGACCTCCCGAAGCCGGGGGAGTTCGACGACTTCGTGGCGCAGGAGCGGGCGGCGCTCGCTCCGGCCCGCCGCGCCCGCTCCGAGGAGTACTGGCGCTCGCACTGCCTGCCGCTGCCGGAAGGCCTCGACGGACTCACGGACCGGCCGCGCCCCGACGTCCTGTCCGCGGCCGGCGCGACCATGCGTACGACCCTCCCCCCGGGATTCAGCGACGAACTGGACACGGTCGCCCGGGCGCTGGGCGTGACCCCGTTCGTCTACCTCTTCAGCGTGTTCCAGACGCTGCTCTACCAGCGGACCCGGCGAGCGGACTTCCTCGTCGGCTATACCGCGTCCTGCCGCACCCGGCCCCGGACGCGTAACGTCGCCGGATATCTGGTGAACACCCCGCCTTACCGGGTGGCGCTGGACGACCGGATGACCTTCCGCGAAGTGGTGGAGAAGAGCAGCCGGGAACTGGGCGAGGCCCTGGGCCACATCGCCTATCCCTTCGCGATGCTGCCGCGGTTGCTCAAGGCGCCGCGGTCCCGCTCCCGGTCTCCGCTGGTGCAGGTGCTCTTCAACTTCCTGTCCAGTAAACCGCTGGGCCGGATGGGGAAGAGCCGCGATCAGCAGGGGCTCGCGCGCGTGGCGGACATTCCGGTGTCGCTCGGTCCGGGGACCAGCCCCTCGGGAAATTACGACTTCATCGTGGAAATCACGCAGCTCAAGGAAAACGCCGTGCTGGGGATCCAGTACAAGACCGATATTTTCGACGCGGCGACGATCGAGGAACTGGGCCAGGACCTGGTGACGCTCTTCGATCGCGTCCGGAGCGATGCCGACAGCAGTATCCGCTCACTGCAACCTGGTCTGCCGTAATTCGTCCGGGAAGGTATTCAGAGATGTCCAAGTCAGCCGACTCCGCCGCCGCTGTCACCGATCGGACGCGATTCCCCAAGGACGCGGTGGCTGTGGTGGGCCTGTCCTGCCGGCTGCCCCAGGCGGCGAATCCCCAGGAGTTCTGGGAGCTGCTGCGCAGCGGTGGGGATGCGGTCACGGACATGCCGCCGGAGCGTGCGGGCGCGGCGGCCGGAGTGCCCTCGGAGGGCGAGGCGTCCGACAAGGCACCGGATGCGGCGGCGCCCGTACGGCGCGGCGGATTCCTGGAGCACGTCGACGCGTTCGACGCGGGGTTCTTCGGCATCGCGGCCGGCGAAGCAGCGGCGATGGACCCCCAGCAGCGCCTGATGCTGGAGCTGCACTGGGAGGCCCTGGAGTCGGCCGGCATCCGTCCCGACATGCTGCGGGACTCGGACACCGGCGTGTTCGCCGGCGTGGCCTCGGACGATTACGCCACGCTCCTGGCGCGTAGCGACGAGGTGCTCATCACCTCCCACTCCGCCACCGGCGGCCATCGGGGAATGGTCGCGAACCGGGTGTCGTACCTCTTTGGCTTCCGCGGACCGAGCCTCACCGTGGACACGGCGCAGTCCTCGTCCCTCGTCGCGGTCCACCTCGCCGTCGAGAGCCTGCTGCGGAACGAGTGCGCGATCGCCCTGGCCAGTGGCGTCAAACTCGACCTCGCCCCCGACGGCTTCGCCGTCCTCGACGGGATGGGCGCCCTTTCGCCCAGCGGCCGCTGCTACACCTTCGACGCCCGCGCCAACGGGTTCGTACGGGGAGAGGGCGGCGGCGTCGTCGTCCTCAAGCGCCTGGAGCAGGCCATCGAGGACGGCGACCGCATCCACTGTGTGGTGCGGGGCACGGCAATGAACAACGACGGCGCCGGCGACGCCACCGGCCTTACGGTCCCCAGCCGCGAAGGCCAGGTCGCAGTCCTGAGGCAGGCCCTTGACGCGGCCGCGCTCAAACCTTCGGACATCCAGTACGTGGAACTGCACGGGACCGGCACCCGGATCGGCGACCCGACGGAGGCGGCGGCGCTGGCCGCGGTGCTCGGCGGCGACCGCGGCACGTCCGGACCACTGCGCGTCGGCTCGGTGAAGACCAACATCGGTCACCTGGAGGCGGCAGCCGGAATCGCGGGTCTGCTCAAGACGATCCTCAGCATTCGCCACCGCCGGCTGGTGCCCAGCCTGAACTTCGAGACGGCCAATCCGGAGATTCCGCTGGGGGAGTGGAATCTGGAGGTGCAGCGGGAGACGGAGGAGTGGCCCGGGGCGGATGGGCGCCTGGTGGCCGGAGTGAGTTCGTTTGGGATGGGCGGCACCAATTGTCATGTGGTGCTGTCGGATTGGGTGGCGGCTGAGGACGAATTGCCGTCGGGCGGCAAGGAATTGCCGGGCGGTGCTTCTGGTGTGGTGCCGTGGGTGGTGTCGGGGGCGAGTGCGGCGGGTTTGCGGGCACAGGCGGCGCGGTTGGCGGAGTTTGCCGCCGAGGAGGATGCCGATCCGCGGGCGGTCGGGGCTGCGCTGGTCGGTTCCCGGGCAATGCTGCGGCACCGGGCAGTGGTGTGGGGCACCAGGCGAGACGACCTGGTGCGGGGCCTGGAGTCGGTCGCGGCCGGCCAGCCGACGCCAAATGCCGTGGTGGGGTGTGTGGGTGGGGGGCGGACGGTTTTTGTGTTTCCGGGGCAGGGGTCGCAGTGGGTGGGGATG
>NZ_JBITGI010000037.1:0-13784 GCF_044456945.1 Streptomyces sp. NPDC050759
GGTAACGGACGCCGGCCGCTGCGGGCGGACACCCCCCACCCCGTCCCCTTGCCGCCGTACGCGGCTTGCGGCCCGTCGTGGCGCGCGGTGCGGCAAACGGTCCGTCGTGGTGCGCGAGGTGGTCGACGGTCTGTCGTGGCGCGGGTGACTGCAACTCCCTAGGGGCGCGGGGAACTGCGCGACCGGCCCCCACCGGCCCGCGGCCGTGCTACGACATTACGGGGCACCCCCTACCGCGTTCTCTCAGATCCGGTCCAGCACCTGCGCCAGCAGTGAGCCCATCCGGGTTGCGCTGTCACGGCCCGCCTGGAGGACCTCCTCGTGGTTCAGGGGCTCGCCCGTCATGCCCGCGGCGAGGTTCGTCACCAGCGAGATACCCAGGATCTCCGCCCCCGCCTCGCGCGCGGCGATCGCTTCGAGGACCGTCGACATGCCCACCAGGTCCGCGCCGATGACGCGGGCCATGCGGATCTCGGCCGGGGTCTCGTAGTGCGGGCCGGGGAACTGGGCGTAGACGCCCTCCTCGAGGGTGGGGTCGATCTCCTTGCACAGGGCGCGCAGGCGGGGGGAGTAGAGGTCGGTGAGGTCGACGAAGTTGGCGCCGATGATGGGGCTGGTCGCGGTGAGGTTGATGTGGTCGCTGATCAGGACCGGCTGGCCGGGGCGCATGCCCTCGCGGAGGCCGCCGCAGCCGTTGGTGAGGACGATGGTCTTGCAGCCGGCGGCCACGGCGGTGCGGACGCCGTGGGCTACGGCGGCCACGCCGCGGCCCTCGTAGTAGTGCGTGCGGCCCAGGAAGACCAGGGCCCGCTTCTCGCCGATCTTGTACGAGCGGATCTTGCCGCCGTGTCCCTCCACCGCCGGCGGCGGGAAACCGGGCAGCTCGGTGACCTGGAGCTCGGCGTCGGGGGCACCGAGGGCGTCCACGGCGGGTGCCCAGCCGGAGCCCATCACGAGGGCGACGTCGTGGGTCTCGGCGCCGGTCAGTTCGCGCAGGCGCGCGGCGGCGGCGTCGGCGGCGCCGTGCGGGTCGCCCTGGATGTCGTCCGGAAGAAGAGATGCGTTCACGCGGATGAGGGTAGCCGGTTCGAGCCTACGCGCGTAGATGACAGAGCTGACGGGATGGCGATCGTTGTCTTGTCGTTTCCGGCCAACGGCGCTCAGCAGGGGCGCTTGCGGAGTTCCATGACGTAGTCGTGGGGCGCGCCCGCCGATTCCGCCGCGTCGGCCACCTCGCCCAGGTAGCGGGCGGAGGGCAGGCCGCCCTCGTAGCCGTTCAGGACGTACGTCCAGGCCTGCTCCTCGCCCTCCAGGGTGTGGACGCGGATGCGGGTGCGGCGGTAGATGTCCAGGCCCACGCCCTCCCAGCGGTCCATCGACTCGTCGTCGGCGGGCGCGATCTCGTAGAGCGCCACGAACACCTGGGAGAGGGGGTCCTCGACGATGGTCGCGAGGGCGCCCTCCCAGCCCATGTGCTCGCCCCCGAAGGTCAGCCGCCACCCGTTCAGCCACCCCGTGGCGCGCATCGGCGAGTGCGGGGCGCGGCGGGTCATCAGCCGCGCGTCGAGGTTGCCGGCGTAAGCGGCGTAGAGCGACATGGGTCGAGAGTACGGCAGCCCTCCCCGGCGTCTCTCCCGTAACAGTGGCATCTCGGGGCGGCCCCCGGGCCGTAGCACCGCGGGTCGTGCGGGACAATGGAGTACGTGACTCGGATCGTGATCATCGGTGGCGGACCCGGCGGATACGAGGCGGCCCTGGTGGCCGCCCAACTCGGCGCGGAGGTGACCGTCGTGGATTGCGATGGTCTGGGCGGGGCGTCGGTGCTGACCGACTGCGTGCCGTCGAAGACTCTTATCGCTACGGCCGAGGTCATGACGACCTTTGATTCGTCCTATGAGGAGCTGGGGATCATCGTTGCCGATGACACCCCACCCTTGGAGCAGGCCGCCCGGGTGGTCGGTGTCGACCTGGGGAAGGTCAACCGGCGGGTGAAGCGGCTCGCTCTCGCCCAGTCGCACGACATCACCGCCTCCGTGACGCGTGCCGGTGCCCGGGTGCTGCGCGGGCGTGGGCGTCTTGAAGGCATGCAGGCCCTGGACGGGTCGCGGAAGGTCGTCGTGCGGGCCGTCGACGGGAGCGAGGAGACGCTCATCGCGGATGCCGTGCTGATCGCCACCGGTGGGCATCCCCGTGAGCTGCCCGACGCCCAGCCCGACGGTGAGCGGATTCTGAACTGGACGCAGGTCTACGACCTCACCGAGCTGCCGGAGGAGCTCATCGTGGTCGGGTCCGGTGTGACCGGTGCCGAGTTCGCCGGCGCCTATCAGGCGCTCGGATCCAAGGTGACGCTCGTGTCGTCGCGGGACCGCGTGCTGCCCGGGGAGGACCCGGACGCGGCGGCGGTGCTGGAGGACGTCTTCCGGCGGCGTGGCATGAACGTCATGGCGCGCTCCCGTGCCCAGTCCGCCAAGCGGGTCGGGGACCGGGTCGAGGTCACACTGGCGGACGGGCGGGTCATCAGCGGGTCGCACTGTCTGATGGCCGTGGGCGCCATTCCGAACAGCGCCGGGATGGGCCTTGAGGAAGCGGGCGTCAAGCTGCGTGAGTCCGGGCACATCTGGACCGACAAGGTGTCCAGGACCTCGGCTCCCGGTGTGTACGCCGCCGGTGACGTGACGGGCGTCTTCGCACTGGCCTCCGTCGCCGCCATGCAGGGGCGTATCGCCATGTACCACTTCCTCGGTGACGCGGTGGCCCCGCTGAACCTGAAGACGGTCTCGTCGAACGTCTTCACCGACCCGGAGATCGCCACCGTCGGCTATTCGCAGGCAGACGTGGACGGCGCCAAGATCGACGCCCGGTCCGTGAAGCTCCCGCTGCTGCGCAACCCGCGCGCGAAGATGCAGGGCATCCGCGACGGCTTCGTCAAGATCTTCTGCCGGCCGGGGACCGGGATCGTCGTCGGCGGTGTCGTCGTCGCGCCCCGCGCGTCGGAACTGATCCATCCCATCTCGATCGCGGTCGACAACAATCTGACGGTCGAACAGATCGCGAACGCTTTCACCGTTTACCCCTCCCTTTCGGGGTCGATCGCCGAGGTGGCACGGCAGCTGCACACGCGCAAGGAGACCGGGGGAGCCTGACGGCCGAAAGCGATTCCTGCCTGGTCACAGGGAGTTGCCGACCATTCGCGCGGCATAGGCGGGGCGATTAGGCCCTATACCACTTCCCGGCCAGCTGTGCGAACATCTTCTGCTATTCGGCGCAAACAGCTGAAAGCAGACGGTCGTTGGCGTTACTGTCAGTTTCGTGTTCGCTGCAGAACGTCGCCAATTGATCCTCGAAATGGTGCGAGCCAACGGGGCTGTATCGCTCCGTGAGCTCGCCCGCGTCGTCCAGACCTCCGAAGTGACCGTACGGCGGGACGTGCGCGCACTGGAGGCAGAAGGACTCCTCGACCGCCGGCATGGCGGTGCGGTATTGCCGGGCGGGTTCACGCGAGAGTCCGGCTTTCCGCAGAAATCGCATCTCGCGACCGCCGAGAAGACGGCCATCGCCGATCTCGCCGCGGGCCTCGTAGAAGAAGGCGAGGCCATTGTGGTGGGGGCGGGTACCACCACCCAGGAGCTGGCGCGCCGACTCGCCCGGGTTCCCGGGCTGACCGTCGTGACCAATTCCCTTCTGGTGGCCCAGGCGCTCGCCCATGCCAACCGGGTGGAGGTCGTGATGACCGGCGGCACCCTTCGCGGTTCCAACTACGCCCTCGTGGGTTCGGGGGCGGAACAGTCGCTCCAGGGGCTCAGGGTCTCGCGGGCCTTCCTCTCCGGGAGCGGGCTCACCGCCGAGCGCGGTCTTTCCACCTCCAACATGCTCTCCGCGTCCGTGGACCGGGCGCTGGTGCAGGCCGCCGCGGAGGTCGTGGTCCTCGCCGACCACACCAAGCTCGGTACGGACACGATGTTCCAGACCGTGCCGACGGACCTCATCACCCGGCTGGTCACCGACGAGCCCCCGGCCCACGACGACCGGGCCGCCACGGAACTCCAGGCGCTCGCCGACCAGGGGGTGCAGATCGCCGTGGCCGGCGCGTCGGGAGCACCGGGGGGTGATCAGGTCCCGGCGCGGCAGCAACAGCGCCGGGACGTGCCCCTGCCGGGACCCCGCCGCGGTCAGGCCCCCTCGCCGGGCCCCGGCCTCCGAACGGCCACGGCCCTGGGTGACCCGATGCCGGGTGCGGAGCGAGCACGGGTGGCGGATCTTCGGCGACGCTGAGGCGCCTCGGGGCGGCTTGAGGGACGGGGCCGTGGCCTGCGGCGGCTGTGCGGGTGGGTGCCGTGCGGGTTCGGTGGGGGCGGGCGTCGTGCGCCCACGCGGCGGAGCCGCATATGGACACAGCCCCGCGCCCCTGAATGCCTGCGGCGGCCCGTTCCGGTTCGTCGGGGACCGGGGAAGCGAGGCGCCCCGCGGACCGACTGCTTCGGGTCCGCGGGGCGCCTCGGGAGTCGTACGACTGCTCAGTCCTTGATCTCGCAGATCGCCGCGCCCGAAGTGATCGACGCGCCGACCTCCGCGGACAGGCCCTTGATGGTGCCGGCCTTGTGCGCGTTGAGGGGCTGTTCCATCTTCATCGCTTCGAGGACGACGACGAGGTCGCCCTCCTTGACCTCCTGGCCCTCCTCGACGGCGATCTTGACGATCGTGCCCTGCATCGGGGAGGCGAGGGTGTCACCGGAGGCGACCGGGCCGGACTTCTTGGCCGCGCGGCGCTTGGGCTTGGCCCCGGCGGCGAGGCCGGTACGGGCCAGCGACATGCCCAGGGAGACCGGCAGGGAGACTTCCAGGCGCTTGCCGCCGACCTCGACGACGATCGTCTCGCGGTCCGCGTCCTCGTCGGCCTCGGTTTCGGTGGGGGCGGCGAAGGGCTTGATGTCGTTGACGAACTCGGTCTCGATCCAGCGGGTGTGGACCGTGAACGGGTCACCGGAGCCGGTCAGCTCCGGGGCGAACGCCGGGTCGGTGACCACCTTGCGGTGGAAGGGGATGGCGGTGGCCATGCCCTCGACCTGGAACTCCTCCAGGGCGCGGGCGGCGCGCTGGAGGGCCTGCTCGCGGGTGGCGCCGGTGACGATCAGCTTGGCCAGCAGGGAGTCCCACGCGGGGCCGATGACGCTGCCGGACTCGACACCGGCGTCCAGGCGGACGCCCGGGCCGGACGGCGCCTCGAAGCGGGTGACCGTGCCGGGCGCGGGCAGGAAGCCCCGGCCCGGGTCCTCGCCGTTGATGCGGAACTCGAAGGAGTGGCCGCGCAGTGCGGGATCGCCGTAGCCGAGCTCCTCGCCGTCGGCGATGCGGAACATCTCGCGCACCAGGTCGATGCCGGAGACCTCCTCGGTGACCGGGTGCTCCACCTGGAGGCGGGTGTTGACCTCGAGGAAGGAGATCGTGCCGTCCATGCCGACCAGGAACTCCACCGTGCCGGCGCCGACGTAGCCGGCCTCCTTGAGGATGGCCTTGGAGGACGCGTACAGCTCGGCGACCTGGGCGTCGGACAGGAAGGGCGCCGGCGCCTCCTCGACCAGCTTCTGGTGGCGGCGCTGCAGCGAGCAGTCGCGGGTGGAGACGACGACCACGTTGCCGTGGGTGTCGGCCAGGCACTGGGTCTCCACGTGGCGCGGCTTGTCGAGGTAGCGCTCGACGAAGCACTCGCCGCGGCCGAACGCGGCGACCGCCTCACGCACGGCGGAGTCGTAGAGCTCGGGGACCTCTTCGAGGGTGCGGGCCACCTTCAGACCGCGTCCGCCGCCGCCGAAGGCGGCCTTGATGGCGATCGGCAGGCCGTGCTCCTTGGCGAAGGCGACGACCTCCTCGGCGCCGGAGACCGGATCGGGGGTGCCGGCCACCAGCGGGGCGCCGGCCCGCTGGGCGATGTGCCGGGCGGCGACCTTGTCACCGAGGTCGCGGATGGCCTGCGGGGGCGGGCCGATCCAGATCAGGCCCGCGTCCAGGACCGCCTGGGCGAACTCGGCGTTCTCGGAGAGGAAGCCGTAACCGGGATGGATGGCGTCCGCGCCCGACTCGCGCGCGGCACCCAGGACCTTGTCGATGTCCAGGTAGCTGGTGGCCGGGGTGTCACCGCCCAGGGCGAACGCCTCATCCGCAGCGCGGACATGCAGAGCGTCCCGGTCCGGGTCGGCGTACACGGCCACGCTCGCGATACCGGCATCCCGGCAGGCCCGGGCAACGCGGACAGCGATTTCGCCACGATTGGCGATGAGCACCTTGCGCACGATTGAGGCTCCCTCCTTGAAACAAGCCGAGTTTAGGGACTGCCGACACGTCTCTTCGACCCATCCCCTGTGGTGAGCTTCCCCACACGGAGCGTGATGCGGGGCTTGCTCGACCCGCGAAATCCCTTGTCGCACCTCGTTACGCAGGACTCCTCCCGGAAACCCTAGCCCTCCTCTGTGGCCAAGGTCTCTGTGAGAGCGTGCTGCGGACCACTCCGTTTCTTTGTGGAGTCCCTACGAATGGCCCAATGAATCTTTGCCTGCGGCCGAACCCTTGTCCCGGGGTTTACCCGTTAGTAGCGTTCGCGCTGTAGTGAACGTACGTCTGGTATCCAGAGGACGGCTCGAAAGTGGGTGGGGACCGGTGATCCGCAGGCCGGTGGCGTGGGTCGTGGCGGTCGTTCTCTTCGCCGAGGCTCTCGGCGTGGCGATGCTGAACTGGGTCATGGGCAATCTCGTCGACGCGCAGAACATGTCGCTGGCCGGTCTGGACCCGGACGCGATGGCGATGTCCTCGAAGATCGGCGGGGTCGTCTTCGGCCTCTACTTCGCGCTGTGCGCGCTGGTCGCCCTGCTGGTGGCGGTGCGCGACCGGCAGCCCGCCGGGCTCGGCCGGGTCCTGCTGATCAGCGCGGCCGTGGTGCACGGCTTGCTGGGCGCGGCCGCCTGGTCGCTGATCGGCAGGCCCCAGTTCTTCTTCATGATCGTGATGCTCGGGCTGATCGTGCTCGTGCTGGTGACCTACGACGGGCAGCCGGGGCCGGTCGCGGCGGAGCCGCAGGACGCGCGGGGTCCGGCTGGCCCCGAGGGACCCAAGGAGCCGGCGAGCCCTCAGGGGGCCGGCGGCTCGCCGGTCACGACTCCGCAGGCGCCCACAACTCCGTGATGCCGACGCCGAGCTCGGCCAGCAGTCGGCGCAGCAGCGGCAGGCTGAGGCCGATCACATTGCCGTGGTCGCCGTCGATGCCCTCGATGAACGGGGCCGAGCGGCCGTCCAGGGTGAACGCCCCCGCGACATGGAGGGGTTCGCCGGAGGCGACGTAGGCGGCGATCTCGTCGTCGGTCGGGTCGCCGAAGCGGACGACGGTCGAGGCGACACCGGAGACGTACCGGCCGCTCGTCGTGTCGTAGACGCAGTGGCCGGTCTGCAGGGTGCCCGCGCGCCCGCGCATGGACTTCCAGCGGGCCGTCGCCTCCTCGGCGTCGGCCGGCTTGCCCAGTGCCTCGCCGTCCAGGTCGAGCACCGAGTCGCAGCCGATCACCAGAGCACCCTTGACCTCGGGCCTCGCGGACACGACGGAGGCCTTCGCCTCGGCGAGGGCGAGCGCGAGATCGGCGGGGGTGGGGGCGGTGACGGCGTCCTCGTCGACCCCGCTCACGAGCACCTCGGGGGTGAGGCCGGCCTGCCGCAGCAGGTTCAGGCGAGCGGGTGACTGGGAGGCGAGGACGAGTCGGCGGCGCGGCTGGTCGGTCATGCGGTCAGCGTAGTCCGATCACCATCATCGCGAGCACCATGGCCAGCGCCAGGAAGATGCTCAGGCGCCGGAGCATCTCCTGCGTGTCGCGCAGTTCCTTGGGGGGTTCGTTCTCGGGGTCGGACCACAGCATGGTTTCCAGCGTGCGGCGATTTCGCGGAGGGCGCCTGAGTACGCGTACTCAACTTCTCCGGGGCTGGGCCGCCCCTACCCCGGCCAGTAGGTGCGCGCCCATGAGGTGGGCCCTGGCTGGGGCAGGCGGTGGCCCGCGATCCGTGCCGGGTCGGACCACGCGGCGCTCTGCTCCTCGGCGCCGGACGGCGTGTCCGTCGCCGCCGCGGCGCGGGCCCGGACCACCGCCAGGGCGGCGGCGAGCTCCTCTGGAGTGGGGTTACCCCGTACGACCTTGATGTTCATGACGGCTCCCGGCAGGGCTAGAGGGGGATGTTGCCGTGCTTCTTGGGGGGCAGGGTCTCGCGCTTGGTGCGCAGCTGGCGCAGGCCCCGGACGACGTGGCGGCGGGTGTCCGACGGCATGATCACGGAGTCGATGTAGCCGCGCTCGGCCGCGATGTAGGGGTTGAGGAGGGCGTCCTCGTACTCCTGGATCAGGCGGGCACGGGTCGCCTCCAGCTCTCCGGCCGCCTCCGCCTCCGCGATCGTGCGGCGGTGCAGGATGTTGACCGCGCCCTGGGCGCCCATCACGGCGATCTGGGCGGTCGGCCAGGCGAGGTTGAGGTCCGCGCCGAGGTGCTTGGAGCCCATGACGTCGTAGGCACCGCCGAAGGCCTTGCGGGTGATCACCGTGATGAGGGGGACGGTGGCCTCGGCGTAGGCGTAGATCAGCTTGGCGCCGCGGCGGATGATGCCGTCGTGCTCCTGGTCGACGCCGGGGAGGAAACCCGGTACGTCGACGAAGGTGATCACCGGGATGTTGAAGGCGTCGCAGGTGCGGACGAAGCGGGCAGCCTTCTCGGACGCGGTGATGTCCAGGCAGCCGGCGAACTGCATCGGCTGGTTGGCGACGATGCCGACCGGGTGGCCCTCGACCCGGCCGTAGCCGGTGAGGATGTTCGGCGCGTACAGCGGCTGCGTCTCGAAGAACTCGGCGTCGTCCAGGATGTGCTCGATCACCGTGTGCATGTCGTACGGCTGGTTCGCGCTGTCCGGGACGAGCGTGTCCAGCTCGCGGTCCTCGTCGGTGATCGCGAGGTCCGCCTCCTCCGGGTAGACCGGCGGCTCGGAGAGGTTGTTGGACGGCAGGTACGACAGCAGCTGCTTGACGTACTCGACGGCGTCCTTCTCGTCCCCGGCCATGTGATGGGCCACGCCGGACACCGAGTTGTGGGTGCGGGCGCCGCCCAGCTCCTCGAAGCCGACGTCCTCACCGGTGACCGTCTTGATGACGTCGGGGCCGGTGATGAACATGTGCGAGGTCTGGTCGACCATGACCGTGAAGTCGGTGATCGCCGGGGAGTACACGGCCCCGCCGGCGCAGGGACCGACGACCAGGCTGATCTGCGGGATGACACCGCTCGCGTGGGTGTTGCGGCGGAAGATCTCGCCGTAGGCGCCGAGGGAGGCCACTCCCTCCTGGATACGGGCGCCGCCGGAGTCGTTGATGCCGATGACCGGACAGCCGGTCTTCAGCGCGAAGTCCATCACCTTGACGATCTTCTGGCCGTAGACCTCGCCCAGCGCGCCGCCGAAGACGGTGAAGTCCTGGGAGAACACGGCGACGGGGCGGCCGTCGACCGTGCCGTAGCCGGTGACGACACCGTCGCCGTAGGGGCGGTTGTTCTCCAGACCGAAGTTGGTGGAGCGGTGCCGGGCGAACTCGTCCAACTCGACGAAGGAACCCTCGTCGAGGAGGAGCTCGATGCGCTCACGGGCCGTCAGCTTGCCCTTGGCGTGCTGCTTCTCGACGGCGCGTGCGGAGCCGGCGTGCGTCGCCTCGTCGATACGACGCTGGAGATCCGCGAGTTTGCCCGCGGTGGTGTGAATGTCGGTCGCTTCCGGCTCGGACATCGGGATCGCGGCTCCCTGCCTGCTCAAAAGGGGGGACGGTTACTCATCCGTAGAGTAGTGGTGCCCTTCGGAATCAGCAGTGCGGCGTTTCACACACCTAGGGTGGCTTGCATGACGCCGCGAGATGTTTCAGGAGACGACAGCCGTTGGTCGGACCTCGACCGGCCGCCCCTCAACGCGGCCGCGCTGCGCCGCGGGCTGGTGCGGGAGGGCGGGCTGTGGTCCGGGATCGAGGTGGTGGCCGGCACCGGCTCCACCAACTCCGACCTGGTCGCCCGCGCCGCCGCGGGCAAGGCGGCCGAGGGCGCGGTCCTCGTCGCCGAGGAGCAGACCGCGGGGCGGGGCCGCCTGGACCGCCGGTGGACCGCGCCGCCGCGGTCGGGCCTGTTCTTCTCCGTTCTGCTGACGCCCGGTGATGTGCCGGTGGCCCGCTGGGGCTGGCTGCCGCTGCTGACGGGGGTGGCGGTGGCGACGGGGCTGTCACGGGCCGCGGGTGTCGATACGGCCTTGAAGTGGCCCAACGACCTGCTCGTGACCGTGGGCGGCGAGGAGCGCAAGGCCGGCGGAATCCTCGCGGAGCGGGCGGGTGAGGGCGGCGTCGTCGTGGGCGTGGGCATCAACGTCTCGCTGCGGGAGGAGGAGCTGCCGGTCCCCGGCGCGGGGTCGCTGGCGCTGGCCGGAGCCGTGAGCACGGACCGGGATCCGCTGCTGCGGGCCGTACTGCGTTCCCTGGAGGAGTGGTACGAGCGGTGGCGGGCGGCGGCGGGGGACCCGACGGTGAGCGGGTTGCAGGAGACGTATGCGGCGGGGTGCGCGACGCTGGGAAGGACGGTGCGGGCGGAGCTGCCGGGAGATCGTTCGCTGGTGGGGGAGGCGGTGGCGGTGGACGGCGACGGCCGCCTGGTGATCGCGACGGAGGAAGGGGTACAGGAGCCGGTGGGCGCGGGAGACATCGTGCACCTACGACCTGCGTAGGCATTGACACCCCAGGGGCGCGGGGCTGTGTCGATCAGCGGCTCCGCCGCGTGGGCGCGACCAGCCACGACGCCCCCGCAGACGACCGAAGACATCAGCCACCCACGGTCTTCCCGCTCCACCTGACGGAGTGAGGACGTGAGCTACCGCACACCTGCCGTACAGTTGAGGCCGGTCGATACCTGACCGTGACAGATCGGAAGGGCAGCAGGCGTGACCGCAGACGACACGGGCTCCGGCGCGGACGCGACCCCGCACCCGCTCGCCGTGCGTCTCGAGCAGCTCATCCTCGGCGCGGAGCGGCGCTACACCCCTTTCCAGGCGGCCCGCACCGCCGGTGTCTCCATGGAGCTGGCCACCCGCTTCTGGCGGGCGATGGGCTTCGCCGACGTCGGCCAGGCCAAGGCGTTCACCGAGGCGGACGTCCTCGCACTGCGCCGGCTCGCCGGTCTCGTCGAGGCGGGGCTGCTGAGCGAGGCCATGGCCGTACAGGTGGCGCGGTCCACCGGGCAGACCACCGCCCGGCTCGCCGAGTGGCAGATCGACTCCTTCCTGGAGGGCCTGACCGAGCCCCCGGAACCCGGCATGACCCGCACCGAGGTGACCTACCCGATCATCGAGCTGCTCCTGCCCGAGCTGGAGGAGTTCCTCGTCTACGTCTGGCGCCGCCAGCTCGCCGCGTCGGCCGGCCGGGTCGTGCAGGCCGCCGACGACGAGGAGATGGTCGACCGGCGGCTGTGCGTCGGCTTCGCCGACCTCGTCGGGTTCACCCGGCTGACCCGCCGTATGGAGGAGGAGGAGCTCGGCGAGCTCGTCGAGGCCTTCGAGACCACCGCCGCGGATCTGGTGGCCGCGAGGGGCGGCCGGCTCATCAAGACCCTCGGCGACGAGGTGCTGTACGCCGCCGACGACGCGGCCGTCGCCGCCGAGATCGCCCTGCGGCTGATCGAGACCATGGCGAACGACGAGACCATGCCCGAGCTGCGCGTCGGCATCGCCTTCGGCACGGTGACCACCCGTATGGGTGATGTCTTCGGTACGACGGTGAACCTCGCCTCCCGGCTGACCTCGATAGCTCCCCGCGACGCCGTCCTCGTCGACAGCGCCTTCGCCGAGGAGTTGATCCGCCACGGCGAGGCGCCCGCCTCCGAGGCCGAGGCGGCCGAGGCCGCGGCCACCGCCGAGAAGGAGGGCGAGGAGCCGCCGACGTACCGCTTCGCGCTCCAGCCGATGTGGCAGCGGCCGGTGCGTGGGCTGGGCGTCGTCGAGCCGTGGCTGCTGACCCGCAGGGACGGGGCGCCTTCCTAGTTTTAGCCGCGCTGCTGTACGCACAGGCCGATGATCGGGACGCAGAGGCCGGGTGCGGGTGCGGGTGCGGGTGTGGGTGCGGGCGCGGGCTGGGTCGTGTGAGTGGGCTGTGGCGTGGATGTCGGTGGCGGTGGTGCCGGTGGTGGCGGGGCCGTGGTCGGCGGCGGTGCGTGGGGCGTCGTGGAGGCCGTGGGGGGCGGTTTCGGTGCCTGGGTGTTCGGGGCGTCCGGGGTCGTCGTGAGGGGTAGGGGCACGGCGGTTGCGGACTCCGTCGCGGAGATCTCGCCCATTGCTCTGGTCGACGACGGGTTCGCCTGCGGGACGGAGTCCACGGTTGCGGCGTTCGTTGCCCGGTCCTTGTCCGTGCCCGGGGCGGCCTGGGGGCCCGTCTCCGTCGCGCCGAAGCCGCCGACTCCCGCGTCGGGGGTCAGCCGTACGAGGCTCAGGGCGCCGGCGGCGAGGGCGAGGCCGCCCGCTGCGAGCAGGACCTTGCGGGGGCGGGGCTTGCGGTGGCGGCCGCGTGGTCCGAAGAGGCGGGTGGTGGTGTCGGTGCGGGTGCCGGCGCCGGTGCCGGCGCCGGTGCCGACCGCCAGTCCTGTCGTCGCCGTCATGCTTCCTCCCCCGTGCGTCGTGGCGGGGCGCACGTTATGCGCTGCTGTGGGCGGTGGGTGGGGAGTTGGGTGGGATGTCACTCGTACGGGGTGTCGGGTGGGTCGGCGGGAACCTTTCGCGGTGGGGGTGGGGCTGCGATGATCGGAGCGTTCTTGTTAACCCGCGTTAACCGGGAGGGTGTCATGGGTGAGGAGCGGTTCGGGGAGTTCGTGCTGGTGCGGCGGCATGGGGAGGGGCATGTCGCCGAGCTGGTTCTCGATCGGCCCAAGGCGATGAACGCGGTCTCCACGGAGATGGCACGGTCCCTCGCCGCCGCCTGTGCCGCGCTGGGGGGTGATGAGGGGGTCCGGGTTGTCGTGGTGACGTCCACGCATGAGCGGGCGTTCTGCGTCGGGGCGGATCTGAAGGAGCGGAACTCCTTCACTGACGCGGAGCTGCTGCGGCAGCGGCCGGTGGCTCGGGGGGCGTACACGGGGGTGCTGGAGTTGCCTGTGCCGACGATCGCCGCGGTGCACGGGTTCGCGTTGGGCGGGGGGTTCGAACTGGCGCTGTCGTGTGACCTGATCGTGGCCGACCGTACGGCGGTGGTGGGGTTGCCGGAGGTGTCGGTGGGGGTGATCCCCGGGGGCGGGGGGACGCAGTTGCTGCCTCGGCGGGTGGGGGCGGCGCGGGCTTCGGAGCTGATCTTCACCGCGCGGCGGGTGGAGGTGGAGGAGGCGCAACGGCTGGGGCTGGTGGATCAGCTGGTGGACGCTGGGGAGGACCGGGCGGAGGCGCTTGCGCTGGCGACTCGGATCGCCGCGAACTCGCCTGTGGGGCTGCGGGCGGCGAAGCGGGCGCTGCGGCTCGGGCAGGGGCTGGATCTGCGGGCCGGGCTCGAGGTGGAGGACGCGGCGTGGCGGGCGGTGGCGTTTTCGGGGGATCGGGCGGAGGGGGTGGCGGCGTTCAATGAGCGGCGGGCTCCGCGGTGGCCTCCGGCGGTTTGACGGGTGTGCGTGCGGGGTGGGTGGGGGCGGGCGTTTTGCGCAGTTCCCCGCGCCCCTTTGTGCCTGCGGCGGCCCGTTTCGGCTCCGGTGGGGGCTTGTGTAGCGCGTGCGGGT
>NZ_JBITGI010000038.1:0-12995 GCF_044456945.1 Streptomyces sp. NPDC050759
CGGCGGTTGCTGTTGATTGAGCAGTACTGGGTAACGGACGCCGGCCGCTGCGGGCGGACACCCCCCACCCCGTCCCCTTGCCGCCGTACGCGGCTAACGGCCCGTCGTGGCGCGCGGTGCGGCAGACGGTCCGTTGTGGAGCGCGTGCGGCAAACGGTCCGTCGTGGCGCGCGGTGCGGCAGACGGTCCGTTGTGGAGCGCGTGCGGCAAACGGTCCGTCGTGGCGCGCGGTGCGGTCGACGGTCCGTCGTGGCGCAGGTGACTGCAACTCCCCAGGGGCGCGGGGAACTGCGCGGCCAGCCCCCACCGGCCGGTAGCCGCCAGACAACCCGCCCCGGTGAGCGGTCCGTTCTGGCGCAGGTGGCTGCAACCCCCTAGGGGCGCGGGGAACTGCGCGGCCAGCCCCCACCGGCCGGCAGCCGCCCCGACAAGCCGCCCCGGTGAGCGGTCCGTTCTGGCGCAGGTGGCTGCAACTCCCTAGGGGCGCGGGGAACTGCGCGACCAGCCCCCACCGGCCGGCAGCCGCCCGACAACCCGACCCGGCACCCTCGTAGGCGTCCGGCCCAAGCCCCGCGCACGCGGCCCGCGGGGAACTGCGCGACCAGCCCCCACCCGCCCGACAAACCGCCCCGGCACATCCTGAGGCGCCACCCCGCGAAAAGGCGCAGCCGATGTCAGGAAGCCGGTGACAATGAACCGGTGCGGTACAGAATCCTGGGTGTGACCGAGGCGGCGGACGATCACGGCGCCGGCATACCCCTCGGCGGCCCCCGCGTGCGGACCCTGCTCGCCGCCCTCGCCCTCCGCCCCGGCCGTACCGCGAGCCCCGAGACCCTGATCGACGAGGTCTGGGGTGAGGAGCCGCCCCAGGACGCCCCGGCCGCCCTCCAGGCACTGGTCGGCCGGCTCCGCCGTACCGTCGGCAAGGACGCGATCGTCTCCGAACCCGGCGGCTACCGGCTGGCCGCCACCGAGGACGACGTGGACCTGTATGTCTTCGAGCGCCTGGTCCGAGAAGGCACCGCCGCCCTGGCCCACCGGGACGCACGGACAGCCGCACAGAAGCTCACCGCGGCCCTCGCCCTGTGGCGCGGCGACGCCCTCGCCGACCTCCCCGACCGCACCGCCGCGACCCGCCCCGAGACACTGCGCCTGGAGGCCACCCGGGCCCGGATCGAAGCGGATCTGCTGCTCGGCCGTGCCCAGGACGTCGTACCGGAGCTGAAGGAGCTGACGGGAGCGCATCCGTACGACGAGTCGCTGCACGTTCTGCTCATCCGTGCCCTGCGCGACAGCGGTCGGGGCGCAGATGCCCTCGCCGCCTACGAGACCGCCCGCCGGGCCCTCGCCGACGGACTCGGCACCGATCCGGGCCCGAAGCTGCGCGACCTGCACGGCGAGCTGCTCGCGGCCCCTCTCAGCCGCCCCCGTGCCCAACGCACCGGCAACATCCGTCCGCGCCTTACCTCTTTCGTGGGCCGGGAACCCGAACTCGACGCCATCCGTTCCGAATTGCACAGGGCCCGCCTCGTCACCCTCACCGGACCGGGCGGATCCGGAAAGACCCGCCTCGCCGAGGAAGCCGCCGCTGGGCTCCCGCAGGCGTGGCTGGTCGAGCTCGCCCCGCTCGACCGGCCGGAGGCGGTGCCCGGCGCGGTGGTCAGCGCGCTCGGTCTGCGCGAGACCGTGCTCATGACCACCGAGCTGGCGGCCCCGCAGGACGACCCGATCGCCCTGCTGGTCGAGTACTGCGCCCAGCGCAGCGAGCTCCTGATCCTTGACAACTGCGAACATGTCATCGAGGCGGCGGCCCACCTCGCGGAGACCCTCCTCACCCGCTGCCCGGGGCTCACCGTCCTCGCCACCAGCCGTGAGCCCCTGGGCGTGCCGGGCGAGTCGGTGCGGCCGGTCGAACCCCTCCTCCCCGACCAGGCGCACCGCCTGTTCGCCGAGCGCGCCGCCGCCGTCCGTCCCGACGCGACCGCCGTGCTCGCCGACCAGGAGGCCGTCGCCGAGATCTGCCGGCGCCTCGACGGGCTGCCGCTCGCCATCGAACTGGCGGCGGCCCGCCTGCGCCTGCTCACTCCCCGCCAGATCGCCGACCGACTCGACGACCGTTTCCGCCTGCTGACCTCCGGCAGCCGTACCGTCCTGCCCCGCCAGCAGACCCTGCGGGCCGTCGTCGACTGGTCCTGGGAGCTGCTGGACGAGCGGGAACGGACACTGCTGTGCGAGGTGTCCGTCTTCGCGGGCGGCTGGGAGCTGGAAGCGGCGGAGGCCGTGTGCACCGGGCCGGCCGCGGAGCTTCTCGGCGCGCTCGTGGACAAGTCCCTCATCGTGGCCACCCCACGCGAGCGGGACGGCTCCGACGGCATGCGCTACCGCCTGCTGGAGACCATCCACGAGTACGCCGTCGAGCGCGCCGCCGAGCGGCCCGAGCTGCGCGCCGCCGCCGAGCTCCGGCACCGCGCGTGGGTGCGCGCGCTCGTCGAGGAGGCCGAACCACAGCTGCGTTCGGCCGGACAGCTCCCGTGGATCTCCCGTCTGGAGACCGAGCTGGACAACATCCGCGCGGCCGTCGACCGCACGCTCACCGCGGGCGACGAGGCGCAGGCCGGTGACCTGGTCCTCGCCATGGGCTGGTTCTGGTGGCTGCGCAACTACCGCCGCGAGGGAATGACCTGGGTGGACCGGATCCTGCGCCTGGGGGTCGCTCTGGACAGGGCGGCCACGCACCAACTCCGGTCCGACGGCGAAGCCGAGGACCCGATCGACGCCTACCTCACCGCCCCGCACATCGAGACGAACCACCCGGCGCACCGCCGGCGCATGAACCTGCGGATGCTGCATCTCTTCCTCAAGGCCGAGACAGAGTCCATGGACGGCGACCTGGACCCCCGAATGCGCCGCTATGTGCAACTCGTCCGCGACCACTTCGCCCAGGGCGGCCCCGACGCCGCCCGCCTCCCCGGCATCGTCTGGCCCATGATCGGGCTCATGCTGAAGGACGCGGTGGACATCCGTCCCCTGATGGACACGGCCGTGGCCCACTGCCGGGCCCATGGGGACGACTGGGCTGTGGCCGTCACCCTGATGTTCCGCACCCACCTGGTGGTCGACTCCCCGGGCGGCCTGGCCGGTGTGGACGACGACCTGGAGGAACTCCGGGTGCTCAGCCGCCGCGTGGGCGACCGCTGGCTGCGCGCCCAGGTCAGCAGCGCGGCCGGCGAGGCCGCCATGGCCCGCGGCCGCCCCGCCGAGGCCAAGGAGGAGTACGAGGAGGCACTGCGGCTCGCCTACGAGGTGGGGGCGTACGGCGAGACGCCGTTCCTCATCGCCCGGCTCGCCGAGGTCGCCTACCGCACCGGCGACCGCTCCACCGCGCTGACCACCTTGGACGAGGCGAGCGCCGCGGGTGACCGGTACGGCGTCCCGGAGACCCGGGCGTTCGTCAGGCTGATGTGGGCCCACATCGCCCTTGAGGACAAGGACACCGCCCGCGCGCGTGAGTTGGTCGACGCGGTGCGCGAGCAGGTCGGCGAGTCACCCTCGCCGCCCCAGTTCACGGTGATGCTGAAATCGGTGGCCGCGATGGTGACGGCCGCCGAGTCGGGCCCGGAGCACGGCCTGCCCCTGGTGGCGGACACCGTCCGGGAGGCCATCGAGAAGCGGTGTTCCGACATGGTCGTGGCGACGCTCGTAGACGCCGCGGCGGCGCTGCTCTGTGACCTCGGCGACCTCCCGCGCGCGGTCCGGCTGATCGCCGCCGCAGAGCGCTGGCGCGGCGGCGACCCGCGTCCCCACCCCGAGCGCGTGGAGGCGGAGCGAGCGCAGGCCACCGCCCGCACCGGCCTGGGCCCCGTGTGCTACACGGCGGAACACGCCCGGGGCTCGGCACTCACCCCGGAGGAGGCCCTCGCCGAACTCGAAGAGGCGGCGCAGGCGCGGCTATGAACACCTGAACTTCGACTCCGCCCAGTCCGCGAGCATCAGGTCGTCGAAGGGGCTGTGCGGCTCGACCACCAGGCGTACGGTCCTGCGCCCGGCGAGGTTCACCTGCACGGGCACGGCCCGGTCGCCGCCCTCGACCAGCCCCGACCTCCACAGGCGCACCCCGTCGGCGTAGACGGAGAAGTACACCTTGCCGAGGCCCAGCGTCATGTCGTCGACGCCGACCATCGCGTCGTAGGAGGTGCAGGCGCGGTTGAGGTCGATCGTGACGGAGGA
This sequence comes from Streptomyces sp. NPDC050759, assembly GCF_044456945.1. Lineage (NCBI taxonomy): Bacteria > Bacillati > Actinomycetota > Actinomycetes > Kitasatosporales > Streptomycetaceae > Streptomyces > Streptomyces sp. NPDC050759. The sequence goes on from NZ_JBITGI010000038.1 coordinate 4,228, forward strand.
GCGGCCGTGCACGGTCACGCCGTGGGCGTACTCCTGGTCGGCGACCGAGACGCCGTAGCGCTGCCACACCCAGCTGCTCTCGCCGATCCGCATCTCGGGCTCGCTGCCGTCGCCGGAGACGTCGTAGGCCAGCTCGCTCCACTGGTAGACGGCCGGAGGGGGCGGGGGAGTCGGCGCAGGGGTGGGCGTGGGGGTGGGCTGCGGGGGCGGTGTCGGTTTCGGGGTGGGGGTCGGCGCGGGAGTCGGGGTGGGCTTCGAAGTGGGTTTCGGGGTCGGTGGGGATGTGGGGGTCGGTGTCGGCTTCGGGGGCGGTGTGACCGCGACGGGGATCACGGGCGGCGCCGGCTCGGGCTTCTTCGGGGAAGGCGTGGGCGCGGGGTCGGCCGGCTCGACCACCGGCACGGACGCGGGCGGCTTGGCGTCCGGCTTTCTGGCCGGGCTGTCGTCGCCGATCAGCGCGAGCGCCACCGCGGCGGCGGCCACGGTGACCACACCGGCCGCGATACCCGCCTTCACCGGCGCGCCCAGCCCCTCCGAGGCCGCTGCGCCACCGGCTCCCGCCCCGCCCGAGGAGCCCCCGCTCGCCGCGGCGGCCGCGCCCGCGGCACCGGCCGCTCCCGCCCCGGCGCCGCCCGCGATGAGTCCGATGGCCTTGGCGTACCCGGCGGCCCCGAACCAGCCGATGACCGCGATCGGTACGACGGCCGGGATACCGCCGGCGACTTCCTTGATCTGGCCCGCGGCCAGCCGGCACTTGACGCACTCCTCCAGGTGCTTGCGCAGACCCCGTTCGGCACGGGTGCGCAGCCCGCCGCGGGCGTAGGCGCCCAGCCGGTCGGCGTAGCGGGCGCACTCCTCGTCGGCTGCGAGGCTGGCACTGACGTGGGCCTGGAGGTACGCCTGCTTGAGGCCCTCGCGGGCGCGGCTGGCCAGCACACGCGTGCCGTTGGCGTCGAGCCCGAAGAGCGTGGCGACCTCGCTCGGCGACTCGTCCTCGACCTCGGTGTGCCACAACACGGCCTGCCAGCGCTCGGGCAGCGACCGGAAGGCCTGCATGGCCATGGACTGCTCGGCCACGTGCATCGCGCGCGCGTCGGCCCCGAGATCGAGTGTGTCGTCGTCGGAGACCTCGGACGCACGCGTGGCCTGCGCGGCGAACACCGCGAAGTCCTCGACGAGCTGCTCCCGCCTCGCCGACTTCGTCCAGCCGGCGGCGACGCGGCGGATGCTGGTGAGCAGATAGGGGCGTACGGCGTGCTCGGGGCCGTGACCGCCGCGTACGGCCTGCAGCATGCGGGCGAAGACCTCGGCGGTGAGGTCGTCCGCCGTGTGGCCGTCGCGGCAGCAGGTGCGGGCGTAGCGGCGCACCGCCCCCGCGTGCCGCCGGTAGAGCGCCTCGTAGGCCGTGTCGTCGCCGGAGCGCATCCGATCGATCAGATCGGCGTCGGACGGCGGCATCTCCCTGGGCGGCGGCAGAACGCCGCCGTCCTGTCGCCGGTCGCGCTGCGCCGGGACGCTGCCCTCGACGGGTTCGCCGCCCTGTGCCGGGATGCCGCCCTGCGGGATACCGGCGCGACCGCCCTGACCCGGCACCTGTGGGGTGCCCCCGGCTTCCCCGTCGCCCTCGCCAAGGGGTTCGTTCCGCCCGTCAACGCTCATCGCGGAATGCCCCCGCCGCCGGCCCAACCAGTCCCGAACACCGGGTCAGAGTGCCATATTGGCTTTTGGTCAGTGCCCTCCCGTACGGAGCATCCACTCATCCGTGGGGACTTCCCGCACGGCAGCACTGAGGATCACCCGTCCGGGGAAGACTCAACTGTCGCGGCTGGGGCAGGAGTTGATTCTCCCGCCCGGAAAGCCTCGGAATCTTCCGGGGTGCGGACGCCGAACGACCGCACCCCGCTGTCACCCTTTCGAGTCACACCGGCCGGGACCGCAACCCCTCCAGCAGGATGTCCAGCAGCCGCGCCGAGGCGGCCGCCTGCTGCGCCGCGTCCGGCAGCGAGGGCGCCGCGGTCGCGATCACCAGCAGGACGTCCGACACCGACACGTCGGTCCGCAGCTCACCGGCCGCACGTGCGCGGTCCACGAGCCGGCCCACGACCTCGAGCAGCGCCGCCGCCCCGGCGTCGTCGTCGGCGGAGACCATCGGGGCCTCCTCCGGCACCAGCCGCAGCTCGCCGGAGCCCGGAGTCGTCCGCTGCTGCGGCACCCGCGTCCCGTCGTAGCCGTCGGTGCCCTCGTCGGCGACCCCGACCCGCAGCACCTGCGGCGGCAGCAGCCGCCCGGCACCGGACGCGACCGACGTGCGCAGGAATCGCGACAGCGCCGACCACGGCTCGTCCTCCTGGCCGAGCGCCGCCCGCGCCTGGTCGGTCAGCCGGGAGGTCTCCTCCTCGGCTATCCGCCGGACCAGGACGTCCTTGCTCGGGAAGCGCCGGTACACCGTGCCGACACCGACCCGGGCGCGCCGCGCCACGTCCTCCATCGGCGCGCCGTAGCCCAGCTCGCCGAAGACCTCGCGCGCCGCGCGCAGTACGTGTTCCAGATTGCGCTGTGCGTCCACGCGCAGCGGGGCCGAACGCGATCCGTCACGTCCGTTGCCCGCCGCGCTCATCGCCGAACCCATCGCGCCGCCCATCGCCCCGCCACCGGGTGCGATGGCGGACGCGGTAGACCAATGAGAATCCTGAATGTGCATAAATGTTCCCCCGGTAATGACGTCTCCCCCCGGAGACTCTCCCCGCCATCGAAAGCCGGAGCGTGCGGAACAAGCCCGTTTCGCGAGTCCGCCCGTCGCGGACCCGGAGCGCATCCCCCTACACCCCGTCGACACACGAACATAGTTGAGTGGGGGTCAATTCAGAAGGGGCAGGTTCCGCACGGAGCGCCCCCCGATCGGAGTACGGGTGGCAAACGCCCCGATTGCACCCCGTCCGCCCGCCCGGCGCACACCCGTTGACCTGCGCACCTTCCGCGCACTCCGGACATCCGGCCAACCCGGCGCGCCGATGAACTCCGGTCACACAATTTGTCGAGGCTGTGGACAAACTCAAGCGACGGGTGCGTCATGGGATGGTGAAGGAACGTGCGCGCATTCTGGTTGTCGGCGGCGGCTACGTCGGGATGTACACGGCTCTGCGTCTGCAGCGCAGGCTGAAACGGGAACTCGACCGGGGCGAAGTGGAGATCACGATCGTCACGCCCAACCCGTACATGACCTACCAGCCGTTCCTGCCCGAAGCAGCCGCTGGAAACATCTCCCCGCGTCATGTCGTCGTACCACTGCGCCGCGTCCTCGACCGCTGCCGTGTCGTCGTCGGCGAGGCCACCGCGATCGACCACGCCAAGCGCACGGCCTCCGTCACCACCCTCGCCACCGAGGAGGAGCGGACGGGCGGCGAGCACATGTCGTACGACGAACTCGTCCTCGCCCCGGGTTCGATCGCGCGCACGCTGCCGATCCCCGGACTCGCCGACCACGGCATCGGGTTCAAGACGGTCGAGGAGGCCATCGGCCTGCGCAACCACGTCATCGAGCAGATGGACATCGCCTCCTCCACCCGCGACCCCGCGATCCGCGACGCGGCTCTCACCTTCGTGTTCGTCGGCGGCGGCTACGCGGGCGTGGAGGCGCTCGGCGAGCTGGAGGACATGGCCCGCTACACCGCGCGCTACTACCACAACGTCCGCCCCGAGGACATGAAGTGGATCCTCGTCGAGGCCTCCGACCGCATCCTTCCCGAGGTCGGCGAGGACATGGGCCGCTACACGGTCAGCGAACTGCGCCGCCGCAACATCGACGTACGGCTGAACACCCGCCTGGAGTCCTGCGTGGACCGCGTCGCCGTCCTCAGTGACGGCAACCGCTTTCCCACGCGTACGGTCGTGTGGACGGCCGGCGTCAAACCCAGCCCCCTCCTGGCCGCCACCGACCTCCCCCTCAATGAGCGGGGGCGGCTGAAGTGCACCCCCCAGCTCACCGTCGACGGCACCACGCACGCGTGGGCGGCCGGAGACGCGGCCGCCGTCCCCGACGTCACCGCCGAGGAACCCGGCAAGGAGACGGCCCCCAACGCCCAGCACGCCGTCCGCCAGGCCAGGGTCCTCGGCGACAACATCGCGCACGCGCTGCGGGGCGAGCCCCTGGAGACGTACTCCCACAAGTACGTCGGCTCGGTGGCCTCCCTGGGCCTCCACAAAGGTGTCGCGTACGTCTACGGACGCAAGCTGAAGGGCTACCCTGCCTGGTTCATGCACCGCGTCTACCACCTCAGCAGGGTCCCCACCTTCAACCGCAAGGCCCGCGTCCTGGCCGAATGGACCCTGTCGGGGCTTTTCAAGAGGGAGATCGTCTCGCTCGGTTCACTCGAACATCCCCGAGCGGAGTTCGAACTCGCGGCTGGTGGAAAGCATCCTCACGACCCGACGAACGACCCGAAGGGGTCGTCCTGACCGGACCGAGGAACTCCACGGACCGCCCCGGCGTCTGACGAATGTCGCCCGGTAGGTCACCCTGCCAGACTGGTGCCCGACTTCGGGCGGGCAGCCGCCCGCCCCTCGAACCAAGAGGTTTGCCCACCGTGCTGCACTCCCGGGCTGCCGTCCCCAGCCCACCGGCCGGGCCCGGAGCCGGCCCGAAGACGCCGAAGACGACGACACGAGGCAAGGATTCGTGAACTTCACGCGCTGGAGCGCCCGCCTCCCCGGAACGCAGCGCCGCGCCGCAGCGCGGACCGACGATTTGGTCACCGAGGACCGCCTGAGCGAGGGCGCCGTCCCGGCGGCCCGCGCCGAACAGCTGACCGTGCCGGTCCCCGCCGTCGACGAACTCCCCGTACGTGAGGTCCTCGACCGTGTCCCCGCCCTCGTCGCCCTCGTCCACGGCCCCGACCACCGCCTCGCCTACGTCAACGACGCCTATGTGGTCGCCTTCGGCCTGCGCCCCACCGGCGAACCGGCCCGCCGAGCCCTCCCGGAGCTCGACGAGATCGGCCTCCTCCCGCTCCTCGACCAGGTCCTGCGCAGCGGCAAGCCCCGCACCGTCAAGTCCCGCAAGGCCCCCGACGGCCGCTCCTACACCTTCACCTGCACCCCGGTGACGGAAGGACACGGTGGTGGTGGCGGTGGCAGCGGGGGCAGCGGGGTCCTCGTATTCGCGACCGACGTCACCGACCACGCCGAGGCCGCCGAGCGCCTCCGGGCCAGCGAACGCCGCCAGCGCGAGACGGCCGTGACCCTCCAGCGCAGCCTGCTCCCCCAGGAGCTCGAAGAACCGGACGACCTGCGCATCGCCGCCACTTACCTGCCCGGCGGCACCGAGGCCGCGGTCGGCGGCGACTGGTACGACGTCATCACCCTCGGCGGCGGCCGCACGGCCCTGGTCATCGGCGACGTCATGGGCCGAGGGGTCCGCGCGGCGGCGGTCATGGGCCAGCTCCGCACGGCCGTCAGGGCGTACGCCCGCCTGGACCTGCCCCCGCACGAGATCCTCCAGCTCCTGGACGGCCTCGCCATGGAGATCGACGCCAACCAGATCGCCACGTGCGCGTACGCCATCCACGACCCGAACGAGGGCAAGCTCGTCTACGCCTCGGCCGGTCACCTGCCCATCCTGGTCCGCGACGAGAGCGGCGTCGTCCTGCGCGCCGACGAACCCACCGGCCCGCCGCTGGGCACCGGCGGCTGGATGCACGCCTCGGGCTCCATCCCGCTCGGCCCCGGTTCCACGGCGGTGCTCTACACGGACGGCCTGGTCGAACGCCGTGACGAGGACCTGGACGAGGGCATCGCCGCGCTCGAGCGCGCCCTGGCCGGCGCGACCGGCACCCCCCAGGTGATCTGCGACCGCCTGGTCCGCTCGGCCGGCGTCACCGCGGAACACGACGACGACGTGGCCGTCATGGTCATCCAGCACCCGGCCCACACGGGACCCGACGGCGAACTCTTCCGCAACGCCGCGTTGGAACTGCTGGGCGGAGTCGAGGCGGCGCCACGCGCGCGTGCGTTCGCCTCCGGCGTGCTGACGAGCTGGCGGTTCCCGGTGGAGCTGCATGATCTGGGCGTGCTGGCGGTGAGCGAGCTGGTCGCCAACTCCCTGCAGCACGGAACCCCGCCCATGCGGTTGCGGCTCCGCCGTACCGACCGGCGACTGATCGTCGAGGTGACGGACGGGGACGACCATCTGCCCCGGCGCCGGCGGGCGGAACCCGGTGACGAGTCCGGTCGGGGGATCGCCATCGTGGCGACCATCGCGTCGAACTGGGGGTCCCGGAGGACGCCGGGGGGCGGGAAGGCGGTCTGGTGCGAGTTCGTGCTCCCGAAGGGGTAGCGCCGTAGGGGTGCGGATCGCTGCCGGGCGCGGGTTGTCTGTCCCGGCAGCGCAGTTCCTCGCGCCCCTGGGGTGCAGCTAGGCGGCCACGGACTCCGTCGTCGCTCCACCCTGGGCCACCACTCGGCTCTTCCGTAGTGACGGCTGGTTCTGTACGGGGGTCAGCTGCCTGCCCAGCCGTACCGCCAGGTATGTGATCCCCAGCGAGAACAGCAGGAACGTCACGATGTACGGGGCGTGCAGCGAGGCTCCCATCGGGCCGCCCACCGCCGGGCCGACCGCCAGGGCAAGCTGCTTCACCAGGGCGAAGGCGGAGTTGTACTGGCCCGCCATCCCCTCCGGCGCCAGATCGGCGACCAGAGGGGCCACCGTCGGCGACAGCATCGCCTCGCCCAGTCCGAACAAGGCGTACGTCGAGACGAAGGCGGCCGTGGCCATCTCCTGGCTGCCGTGCCCGAGGCCCGCGTAACCCGCCACGATCCACGCCACGGACCAGATGATCCCGACCGCGGCGATCACCCGTGACCGCCTCCGCCGCTCCACGAACTTCAGCACGGCGAACTGCGCCACCACGATCATCGCGGTGTTGGCGGCCAGAGCCGTCCCCAGAGCGGAGGGGGAGATGCCGGCGGCCTCGACGCCGTAAGCGCTCAGCCCGGATTCGAACTGTCCGTAGCAGGCGAAGAACAACACGAAGCCCAGCACGCACAGCTGCACCATGGCGCGGTTGCCGAGCAACTGCTTCCAGCCGCCCTTGGCGGACTGGGTCGGCGCACCCTCGACACGGGGCGCGTGCGGCAGCCGCAGAGTCGCCATCACCACCACCAGCAGCAGGAACACCGCCGCCTCGATCGCGAACAGCATGGTGAAGGACGTGGCGCTCGACGTGTCGACGAGATGCCCACCGATGAGACCCCCGACGCCGAGTCCGAGGTTCTGCAGGAAGAACTGCGTCGCGAAGGCCCTGGACCGCGTCTCCGAGGTGGAGCAGTCCACGATCATCGTCGCCAGCGCCGGCTGCATGACGGCCTGACCGGCCCCCAGCGCGGCCGCCGACAGCAGCACGGTCTCCGCATGGCCCGCGAGTCCGAGGCTCAGCGCCCCGAGCGCGGCCGTGATCAGGGCGACGAGCAGCACCGGCAGCGGGCCCCGCCGGACGATGGCCCGCCCGGCGAACGGCAGCACGATCAGTGCCGCCACGGCGAAGACGGTGAGGACCAGCCCCGCCGTCATGGCCCCCAGGCCACGCACCTGCGCCACATAGACGTACAGGTAGGGCACGGTGAAACCGAGCCCGAACGCGCTGAGTGCGTTGCCCACGTGGATCCGGCGCATCGCTGCGCCCCTCGCCCTGGTCACGTTCACCTCTCTCACTAGTTAGGAGTGAAGACTTCAAAGCTAAAGTTCGAACCTGAAGAGTACATAGTGAAGGACTTCAAGGCAAAGGAGGTGCGTGCCATACTGCGGCCATGGCCGAGACTCCTGGCGTCCCCGAGCCGACGCTCGACGAGCAGATCGCCGCCTACCAGCGCGAGTTCCAGGACCTCGACCCCCAGGTCGAGCAGATCGTCTCGGCGCTCTCCCGTCTGAACCGCCGTATGAACGTCGCCTACGGCCGTCAGACCGCAGATCTCGGCATCAGCAACGCCGAGTGGGAGGTCCTCAAGGCCCTCGTGCTCTCCGGAGCTCCCTATCGGATGGGTCCCAGCGATCTCGCCAAGCGCCTCGGCCTCACGCCGGCCGCGATGACCCACCGCATCGACCGCATGCTTGCCGAGGGACTGGTGACCCGGGAGCGGGACGAGACCAACCGCGTCCGCGTGATCGTGGAGCTGACGGCGGAAGGCCGCGAGAAGTGGCTGGAGGCGATGCGCCTGGCCACGGTCTTCGAGGAGGACCTGCTCCAGGACCTGTCCGCCGAGGAGCGCAACACCCTCGGGGACGTCCTCACCCGGCTTCTGCGTAGGGTGGAGCACGCACAGCCGGACTCCGGTGGGCGGCTCAGCGACCTCGACTAAAAGATCTTGACAGAGGGTGCTTGACAGCCACTTGCCGGATCCGTAGAGTTCTTCGGGTTGCCACGGAGACGTAACGGTTCTGTGGTAGCGCCTCCGCCGCGCAAGCGGCCACTCAAACCACAAGAACGATCTCCCAGCCGGGATGAATTCGGTGTGCCCGAATTCAATTCGATGGAGTGCGGCCCTCGATTTGGGACCGCAGCGAGAGTCCGCTAGGGTTTGAGACGTCGGAACGGCCCAACGGCCGGGAAGACAAGCCCCGCTGACTGGGAATCAGGCCCGAAAGGATCTGATAGAGTCAGAACCGCCGGAAAGGGAAACGCGAGAGCGGGAACCTGGAAAGCACCGAGGAAATCGGAACCGGAAACGGTCTGATAGAGTCGGAAACGCAAGACCGAAGGGAAAAGCCCGGAGGAAAG
>NZ_JBITGI010000039.1:0-5866 GCF_044456945.1 Streptomyces sp. NPDC050759
GGGCCCGTGGGGGGGGGGGGGGGCGGGTGGGGGGGGGGGGGGGGGTTTTTGTGGGGGGGGGGGGGGGGGGGGGGGGGGGGGCGGGGGTGGGGGGTGTCCGTCCTCGGTCCGGCGGTTGCTGCTGCTTTGAGATGTGCCCGGTAACGGACGCCGGCCGCTGCGGGCGGACACCCCCCACCCCGTCCCCTTCGCGCCGTACGCGGCCAACGGCCCATCGGGGCGCGCAATACGGCGAACGGCCCGTCGTGGTGCGCGAGGTGGGGATCGGCCCGTCGTGGCGCCGGGTGACCGCAACTCCCCAGGGGCGCGGGGAACTGCGCGACCGGCCCCCACCGGCCCGCGGTCGCCCGACAACCTGACTCGGCACCCTCGTAGGCGCCCGGCCCAAGCCCCGCGCATGCGGCCCGCGGGGAACTGCGCGACCAGCCCCCACTGGCCCGCAGCCGCCCTACGACCTGGCCCGGCACATCCATGGGCGCCCTGAGGCGCTTCTGGATGGCCGGAGGGGGACCCTCAGTCCGAGATGAGACCCTCGCGCAGCTGGGCCAGGGTCCGGGTCAGCAGGCGGGAGACGTGCATCTGGGAGATGCCGACCTCCTCGCCGATCTGTGACTGCGTCATGTTGGCGAAGAAGCGCAGCATGATGATCTGGCGCTCGCGGGGCGGGAGCTTGGCGAGAAGGGGCTTCAGGGATTCGCGGTACTCGACGCCTTCGAGGGCCGTGTCCTCGTAGCCGAGACGGTCCGCGAGGGAGCCCTCGCCGCCGTCGTCCTCCGGGGCCGGGGAGTCCAGCGAGGACGCGGTGTACGCGTTGCCGACCGCGAGGCCGTCGACGACGTCCTCCTCGGACACGCCCAGCACGGAGGCGAGTTCGGCCACCGTCGGAGAGCGGTCCAGCTTCTGGGAGAGCTCGTCGCTGGCCTTGGTGAGGGCCAGCCGCAGCTCCTGGAGGCGGCGCGGGACCCGCACCGACCACGAGGTGTCGCGGAAGAACCGCTTGATCTCGCCCACGACGGTCGGCATCGCGAACGTCGGGAACTCCACGCCGCGTTCGCAGTCGAAGCGGTCGATCGCCTTGATCAGGCCGATGGTGCCGACCTGGACGATGTCCTCCATCGGCTCGTTGCGCGAGCGGAACCGGGCCGCCGCGTAGCGCACCAACGGGAGGTTGAGTTCGATGAGGGTGTCCCGGACGTAGGCGCGCTCCGGGCTGTTCTCGTCGAGTGCGGCGAGCCGCAGGAAGAGGGAGCGGGACAGGGTGCGGGTGTCGATGGCTCCGGACACCGTCGGGGGAGTCGGGAGGACCGGGGCCGGTGCCGCCTCGACGGCCGTGATGTCGTCGAGCACTGGCTCGGCCTCGCTCTTCGTGAGCGTAAGCACCTTCGAGCTGCCCTGATCTGCGGACATGCCACCCCCTTTGGGTCGCGGGACGGTCGTGGCGAACGGTCCGGGTGGAACGTCAGCCTTCACCTGAATACCGGTGCCGAAGCCTCGGCAAACGCGCTTCCCGCAGAATGTCACATGTCGGCAACACGCTGTAGTGACATGTCGACATGTGAGACCCGAATACGCCCTGGATAAAGGGGGTCTGACGGTTTTTCGGCACAGAAGTGTCGGGAACGGCGCTGGTGAGCGATTCGCTCGCGCCGGTTACGCCTCGATACTGCTTGCGAACTGCGGCGTTCCGGAACGTGCGACCGTGCGCCCCTTATGCATCCGCTAAGCGTCGATCCGATTGGCGGATCGCAGCCGCTGGAAGCTACGCGCGAGTAGCCTCGAAACGTGCATCTGCGAGACGCCGAGTTCCGCGCTGATTTGCGACTGGGTGAGATTGCTGTAGTAGCGCAGCAGCAGGATTCGCTGTTCCCGTTCCGGGAGTTGGACCAGGAGATGGCGGACCAGGTCGCGGTGCTCCACGCCGTCCAGTGCCGGGTCCTCGTAGCCGAGCCGGTCGAGCAGGCCCGGCAGTCCGTCGCCCTCCTGGGCCGCCTCGAGCGAGGTGGCGTGGTACGACCGTCCGGCCTCGATGCAGGACAGCACCTCGTCCTCGGTGATGCGCAGCCGCTCGGCGATCTCGGCGGTCGTCGGGGTCCGTCCGAAGGCGGTCGTCAGGTCCTCCGTCGCGCCGTTGACCTGCACCCACAGCTCGTGCAGCCGGCGCGGGACGTGGACCGTGCGGACGTTGTCGCGGAAGTACCGCTTGATCTCGCCGACGACGGTCGGCATCGCGAAGGTCGGGAACTGCACGCCCCGGTCCGGGTCGAAGCGGTCGATCGCGTTGATGAGCCCGATGGTGCCGACCTGGATCACGTCCTCCATCGGCTCGTTGCGGGAGCGGAAGCGGGCGGCCGCGTAGCGCACGAGAGGGAGGTTGGCCTCGATGAGCGCCGTCCGCACCCGGCTGTGCTCCGGCGTGCCCGGCTGAAGCCCCTTCAACTCGCCGAAGAGCACTTGTGTGAGCGCCCGGGTGTCGGCGCCGCGGCTGCGTGGAGCGGCCTCCTGGGGGGCCTCCTGGGGAGGCGCGGTACTGGCCGACACGGTCAACGCCACCTCTTCGTTGATCAACCCATCCGTCAAAAGCGGTCATAGCATCACAAGACATGTGCACTGTGTGCAAGCATCGCATAACGTTGGGTTACGTCGTGTTGAGGCGGAAGGGGCAATTGGGTGGAAGGCGCAGAAAAGCCTCCCGCCGTTACCGGTGGGAGGCTTCGGAGCGCTCGGGCTCAGTATTCGTAGTCCGCGATCACCCAGGTGGCGAACTCCTTCCACAGCGCCACGCCCGCCTGGTGCTCCGGGTGCTCGACGTACGTCCGCAGCGCGGTCGCGTCGTCGAAGCCGGAGTTGATGGCGAAGTCGTAGGCGATGGGCCGGTCGCTGAGGTTCCAGCCCAGCTCCCAGAAGCGGATCTCGGGGATCTTGCCGTCCAGCGCGCGAAAGGCCTCGACCCCGGCCACCACGCGCGGGTCGTCGCGCTCGACGCCCTCGTCTAGCTTGAAGAGGACGAGGTGGCGGATCATGGGCGCTCCCTTGGGTCTGTCAGTGCGCCCCGTCGGCCAGCCAGGTGAAGAAGTCGCCGACGGCCTTGGCGGCGTCCGATATGCCCTCGAACCCTATCTCCACGTATTCGGCGGCCTTCTCCGGGTCCGTGATGATCACGTACAGGATGAAGACCACGAGCACATAGACGGCGATCTTCTTTCCGTTCACCGCCACCGCGGCCTCCCCCGCTTCTGATGTTCCTGTTGCTTCTGGGGCGCGAGTGTAACCGGGTGATCAGTACGCACGAAGGGCCCCGTCTCTCGACGGGGCCCTTCTCAAGCGGTAGCGGAGGGATTTGAACCCTCGGTGACTTGCGCCACACTCGCTTTCGAGGCGAGCTCCTTCGGCCGCTCGGACACGCTACCGAGGGAGACCTTACAGCAAGGTGGGGCGTGCTTTGAAATCGGTATTCAGCGCTCGCGGAAGAACTCCGTGAGGAGTTTGGCGCACTCCTCCGCGAGGACACCTTCGACGACTTCGGGCCGGTGGTTGAGGCGCCGGTCGCGGACGACGTCCCACAGGGAACCGGCCGCGCCCGCCTTCTCGTCCCGGGCACCGTAGACCACCCGGTCCACCCGGGACTGGACGATCGCGCCCGCGCACATCGTGCAGGGCTCCAGCGTGACGACGAGCGTGCAGCCGGTCAGCCGCCACTCGCCGAGCTCCGCCGCCGCCCTCCTGATCGCGAGGACCTCCGCGTGCGCGGTCGGATCGCCGCCGGCCTCGCGTTCGTTGTGGCCGGCCGCGAGCACGGTCGTACCGTCCGGGGACAGGACGACGGCGCCCACCGGCACGTCCGCGCCCGCCTTGCCGGCCTCCTCCAGGGCGAGCCGCATCGCGGCCCGCCAGCGGTCGCGCAGCGGGTCCGCCGCGGGGGTTCCGGTCAGCGGACGGTCTCCAGTACCTCCGAGGCGCCCAGGGACTCGGCGATCTCCGTGAGGGCGTCCTCCGACAGGGCCTTCAGTTCCTTCTCGCTGACGCCCAGGTCGTCGAGGACCTGCGGGTCGCCGACCGGGCCGTGCGGCACGATCTCTCCGGGGACGCCCGCCTCGGCGGCGGCGGTGTCGTCGTCGTCCTCGTCCTCACCGTCCTCGGTGCCGTCGAGGTCGAGGGCGTCGAGGTCGGGGTCGTCGTCGCCGGGCTCCTTTCCGAGCAGTTCGTCGGTGAGCAGGATCTCGCCGTACGAGCTGCGGGCAGCGGCGGCGGCGTCCGAGACATAGATGCGAGGGTCCTCCTCGCCATCGATGCGGACGACGCCGAACCAAGCGTCTTCCTGCTCGATCAGTACGAGCACCGTGTCGTCCTCGGCCGCGGCTTCCCGGGCGAGGTCGGCCAGATCCGACAGCGTCTCCACATTGTCGAGGAGCTCTGTGTCGCTCGCTTCCCACCCGTCTTCGGTGCGCGCGAGCAGTGCGGCGAAGTACACCGTGACTCTCCCACTGGTCATAGGCGTGCCGGTTGGGGGTCCCCCCGGCGGAGGTTGTGGGCGGGGAGAGCTCGGCTCCGAGCCCCGCCCACTCGGAATCGTGGCAGAAACAAGGCGTTCAGGGGACGTCTTCGGCACCCTGTGTCCGGTGGTTTTGATCGCACGTGCGTCGGCACGTCGGTGAAGGACTCACCAGCGCACTCGTCGCCGCCACGAGCGGGATCGTACGCGGCTTTCCCAAGGGCCTGTGCACGGCCACCTGTTCAGCGCACCGTGGGTGCGCCGCCGGTGCACCGACGGTGCGCCGACGGGCTCGGGGCGCGCGTGATCTTCGTTACCAGCGGAAGGTCCGCATACGCATCGCGTGTCGCAGCCGGGCCACCTTCGCCCGGCGGGGCTGCACCCGGTCGCGCAGTTCTCGGGCCTCCGCGAGATCGCGCAGGAACTGCGCGCGACGGCGCCGGCGCTCGGCGTCGGTCTCGTGTGACGACGGTTCGTGCTCAGGCAGGTCAGGCATCGGTTCACCACCCCAGTCCGTCCCTCCCACCTTCCCCCGGTCGGGCGGTTTGACGCCAGCGCGAGGGGTGCGGTGGACCCGGCTACTGTTGTGGCCATGCGTCTCCACGTCGTCGACCATCCGCTGGTCGCACACAAACTCACCGCGCTGCGCGACCAGCGCACCGACTCCGCGACCTTCCGTCGTCTCGCCGACGAGCTGGTCACCCTGCTCGCCTACGAGGCCACGCGCGACGTGCGCACCGAGGCGGTCGACATCCGGACACCGGTCGCTCCCACGACCGGTGTCAAGCTGTCGTATCCGCGCCCGCTGGTGGTGCCGATCCTCCGTGCCGGGCTCGGCATGCTGGACGGCATGGTCCGGCTGCTGCCGACCGCCGAGGTGGGTTTCCTCGGCATGATCCGCAACGAGGAGACGCTGCAGGCCACGACGTACGCGGCGCGTATGCCGGAGGACCTGTCCGGGCGGCAGGTCTATGTCCTCGACCCGATGCTCGCGACCGGTGGCACGCTGGTCGCTGCGATCCGTGAGCTGATCAAGCGCGGCGCGGACGATGTGACGGCGGTGGTTCTGCTGGCCGCTCCGGAGGGCGTGGAGATCATGGAGCGTGAGCTGGCGGGGACTCCGGTCACGGTGGTCACGGCGGCGGTCGACGACCACCTGAACGAGCACGGTTACATCGTTCCTGGCCTCGGTGACGCGGGAGACCGGCTGTACGGGGCGGCGGAGTAGCGGCTGCGGGTTCGGTGGGGGCGGGCGTTTTTGCGCCGTTCCCCGCGCCCCTGGGTGCCTGCGGCGGCCTGTTTCGGCTCCGGTGGGGGCTTGTGTAGCGCGTGCGGGTGTGTGGTGGGTCGGGGCCGGGGTGGGGGGGGGGGGGGGGG
>NZ_JBITGI010000040.1:0-247 GCF_044456945.1 Streptomyces sp. NPDC050759
CGGGTGGGTGGGGGCGGGCGTTTTTGCGCAGTTCCCCGCGCCCCTGGGTGCCTGCGGCGGCCCGTTGCGGCTCCGGTGGGGGCTTGTGTAGCGCGTGCGGTCTGGTGGGTGGGTCGGGGGCGGGGGGGGGGGGGGGGGGGGGGGGGGGGGGGGGGGGGGGGGGGGGGGGGGGGGGGGGGGGGGGGGGGGGGGGGGCGGCGGGGGGCGGCCCCCCCCCCCCCCCCCCCCGCCCGCCCCCCCCCCCCCG
>NZ_JBITGI010000040.1:256-4605 GCF_044456945.1 Streptomyces sp. NPDC050759
GGGGGGGGGTGGCCGCCGGGGGACGGGCGGCTCGGCTGCTTTAGCTGTGCCCGGTAACGGACGCCGGCCGCTGCGGGCGGACACCCCCCACCCCGTCCCCTTGCCGCCGTACGCGGCTAACGGCCCGTCGTGCCGCGCGGTGGTCGACGGTCCGTTGTGGCGGAGGTGACTGCAACCCCCTAGGGGCGCGGGGAACTGCGCGACCAGCCCCCACCGGCCCGCAGACGCCCGACAACCGCTACCGCGCCCCGGTCACCGACATCACCAAGGAGTACAGAGAACTCGTGGCGGCGATGAACAGCCGGTTCCCCTTCGGGCCGCCGAAGGTCACGTTGGCCACCGGCTCGGGCACCCGGACGCGGCCGATCAGCGTGCCGTCGGGGTCGTAGCAGTGGATGCCGTCGGCCAGGGCGGCAGCCCACAGTCGGCCCTCGTCGTCGAAGCGGATGTTGTCGAAGTGGACGCCCTCGCGGGCCTCGGCGAAGACCTTGCCGCCCGAGAGCGTGCCGTCGGCGTGGACGTCGTACCGGTGGATCCGGGCCGCTCGTGAGTCGGAGACGTACAGCCGCCGCTCGTCGGGGGACAGGATCACCCCGTTGGGCCCGTCCAGCCCGTCCGCGGCGAGAGACACCTCGCCCGTGGCCGGATCGATCCGGTACACGTGGCACGCGCCGATCTCGGACTCGGCCCGGTGCCCCTCGTAGTCGCTGAGGATGCCGAAGTCCGGGTCGGAGAACCAGATCATGCCGTCGGAGCGTACGACGGAGTCGTTCGGGCTGTTCAGGCGCTTGCCCTGGTAACGCTCGGCCAGGACGGTCACCGTGCCGTCGGGCTCGGTGCGGGTGACGCGGCGGTTGCCCTGTTCACAGCTGACGAGGCGGCCCTGGCGGTCGACGGTGTTGCCGTTGGTGTTGCCGGCTGGGGTGCGGAAGACGCCGACCGTGCCGGTGGCCTCGTCCCAGCGCAGGAGGCGGTCGTTCGGGATGTCGCTCCAGATCAGCTGCCGCCAGGCGGGCAGATAGACCGGGCCCTCTGCCCAGCGGCAGCCGTCGTACAGGACCTCCAGTTTGCTGTCGCCGTTGGTGCAGGGCCGGAAGCGGTCGTCCAGGATCTCGTAGAGGCTGTCGGAGCCGGGCATGGTGTCCTCTCACGTCGGGGGGTGGTACGGGGTCAGCGGCGGCCGGTCCTGCGGAGGTGGTGGCGCACCGCCCGCTGGGCGACCGGGCCCAGGTCCTCCAGCGCGGCGACGAGCGCGCCGAGTTGCTCCAGGGCGTCCAGGGCCGCCGTGGCGCCGGACGCGTCGACCCCTTCGTACAGCTCGATGCCCACGAAGGAGGCGGCCACCGCCCGGGCCAGGCCCGCGGGGTCGGCGAACTCGCCGAAGGGCGTGGCCGTGAGGACCCTGGTGAGGACCTTCTCGATCTCGGCGATCCACAGCTCCAGGCCCGCCGCGGTGGCCGGGCCGAGGGTGGCGTGGGTCTGGGCGCCGGCCAGCAACTGGCCGAGGAGGGCCACATGTCCGCCGGCCCGCTCCTCCTCGTGGACCGTGCGTCCCACCGCGAGGAGTTCGGACAGCGAGGTCACGCCGGCCAGCCGCTCCCGGTAGCGGGCCACCGCGCGCTCCGCCCCGTAACGGCAGGCCGCGGCGAGGAGTTCGTCGACGGAGCCGAAGTGGTAGAAGACCAGCGCCTGGTTGACCCCGGCGGCCGCCGCGACCGTACGGGCGGAGGTCTTGGCGATGCCCTGTTCGGTGAGGACCCGCAGGGCGCCCTCCAGGAGTTTGGCCTTCGTCTCCAGGGACTTCGCGGACTCGGGACTCACGCGCGCACCTCCTCGCGCACGGGCCGCAGGCCGGGGCGGACTCCGCAGGTCGCGATGTCGCTGTACGTCGCCTCGAAGGAGCCCTCGTAGCCGAAGAGCGGGCCGAAGTACCGGTTGACGACCCGGACCCGGATGCGGAAACGGCCCGCCTTGTCGTCGTACGACTCCCGCACCTCCGCACGCGCGCCGATCAGCTCGGGCACCCGGACGTCCACCACGCCCTCCCGGAACCGGTGCTCCCCGGAGCGGATCAGCAGCGAGCCGTCGGGCTCGGCGCGGAAGTGGAGCTCGCTGGCCAGGTGCTGGTGGGTGCCGAGGTAGTCCAGGATGCGGTCGCCCTTGGGGCTCAGCACCATCTGGGCGTCGAAGCGGCGGGGGCGGCCGGGCAGGTGGAAGGTGCGCACGAAGGTCACCGTCTCACGGCCACAGGTGTCCACGTAGGGCACGTTCTCGATCACGAACGGCACGCTCCGCCCCGGTCTCGGCACCAGGATGTTGCGGGTCGAGCCGAGGGCCAGGAAGGGCTTCACGAAGGCCCCGCCGTGCCAGACACGGTCCATCACACCCCGGCCGGTGCACGCCTCACCGGTCGTCAGGCCGACCGAGAAGCGGCGTTGGAGCTGGGGGTGCAGGCGGTCGAAGTCGGCGCCCATCACCGTGCGGAACATCGAGGTCATCGCGGGGTCTCCAGGGTGCGAAGGACACGCGGCGCACGCACGCGTGTGGCGGGCCGGCGCAGACAGCGGCGGGCGGCCGGGGTGCCGGGCAGGGGTGACGTGAACAGGGCCAGCGAGATGACGACGGCGAGGAGGAGTGGCCAGACGTACGCCATCGACGCCGCCAGCGGGCCGAAGAGGCGCAGGAGGCGCTCCAGGCCAAGTCCGGTGGTGCCGACGGTCACGACGAGGGCCCGGACGAGGATCTCCGCGAGCCAGTTCCGCAGCGCGCGCTCCGGGGTGATACCGCGCTCCAGCCACAGGCGCAGCCGGTCGAAGGACCAGGCCGTCGCCCAGCCGATGAGGGGGCGGAAGAGCAGACGGTCGGCGACGGCACCGACGCGGCCCCAGCGCGGGCGGTAGTCGTATCCGGTGAGGAAGGTGACGCCGTCGCCGTCGGGGATGTATCTCCAGTAACCGCTGCCCTCCGCCAGGAGCGAGAGCGGGTGCGGCGAGGAGAAGCGCAGGGCGGAGGTGCGGGTGCCGTCGGAGCGTTCCCGCTCCCCCGCGGAGACCCCCGTGCCGGCGACGGTGAGACCGGGCAGCACCCGGGTGGCGTACCGGAAGCGCTGCGGCTCGCCGTCCGCGCGCGGGAGGTAGGAGATCCGGGTGAAGCGGAGGTCCCAGCGCTGGTGCTGGGACGGTTCCTGTGTCCGGGTCCAGAGATCGTCGAGATCGGCGCGGATGCGTGCCTCGATGTAGAGCCCCATTGTTCCCCCCAGGTGAGCCCACTGTTTGAGCGACTGCTCAAACTACCGAGCAGGAAGGTACACGTTTTTGAGCGATCGCTCAATCATGGGGAACGAGAAAACCCCGGCCCGCGCGGGCCGGGGTTCGTCACTGTCGTGGCGCGGCTCGGTCAGTCGGCGAGGTGCCGCTCCACCGTCTCCACCTTGGAGGTCAGACCGTCCGTCACTCCGGGCCGGATGTCCGCCTTGAGCACCAACGACACCCGCGGCGCCCGCGCCTCCACGGCGGCCACGGCACGCTTCACGACGTCCATGACCTGGTCCCAGTCACCCTCGATCGAGGTGAACATCGCGTCGGTACGGTTCGGCAGCCCCGACTCGCGCACGACCCGCACGGCGTCGGCGACGTACTCCCCCACGTCCTCGCCGACCCCGAGGGGGGTCACGGAGAAAGCGACGATCATGCGCCCACGACCCCTTCCTTCGCCGTGCGGGCACGGGAGGCGATGACCGCGTCCTCGGCCTCACGCTTGAGCCTGCGCTCGGCGAAGAAGCCGCCGGTGGGCAGCACGGAGAGCACGAAGTACCAGATGCCCGTCTTCGCGGACCACTTGGTGCGGTTCCAGGCGTCGAACCAGAAGATCACGTACAGGATGAACAGGACGCCGTGGACCATGCCCATCACCGGCACGGCGTTGAAGTCCGTGGTCCGCTTCAGCACCGAGCACACGAGCAGGAGCAGGAACGAGATCGCCTCGGGAGCGGAGACCAGGCGGAGGCGTCGGATGGCGGAGGCTGTCTTGAGGTCCACGGGTCACCTTCGGTGGGAGGTACGTCGACAGTTTGTGAACGCACGCACAAGCGTTCGTCCATTGTGACAAATGGTTCGGGGAGTCGGTGATGGGGGGTGTCGGGCGTCTGCGGGCCGGTGGGGGCTGGTCGCGCAGTTCCCCGCGGGCCGCGTGCGCGGGGCTTGGGCCGGGCGCCTACGAGGGTGCTGGGTCAGGTAGTCGGGCGGCTGCGGGTGAGTGGGGGCTGGTCGCGCAGTTCCCCGCGGGCCGCGTGCGCGGGGCTTGGGCCGGGCGCCTACGAGGGTGCTGGGTCAGGTAGTCGGGCGGCTGCG
>NZ_JBITGI010000041.1:0-3995 GCF_044456945.1 Streptomyces sp. NPDC050759
AACGTCATGCTCGCCACCCCATCTCTGCGTCGTCGTGTGTTCGCCGGTGGCCGGGCGACCGCCCCTTCGCGGGGCGCCACCCGGACTCGCCTCACGGCATCAGCTGGTACTCGGGGAAGTTCCCGGGCAGCCGCTCGTCGGCCGGGCCCCGGGTGACCGCGCGCACCAGCAGTTCGCCGCCGACGAAGGCGCCGCGCCAGGAGGCGCCGAACCCGCCGAACAGCTCGTCCCGGTCACCGCGAGAACGCGGCTTGCCGTGACCGACCTTGAACGCGCGGATCTGCGGGGCGAGCCGGTCGAAGGTGGCCCGGTCGTCGGTGGACAGGGTGGCCACCAGGGCACCGTTGGAGGCGTTCATCGCGGCGAGCAGTTCCGCCTCGGTGTCGACCAGGACGATGGTGTCGACCGGGCCGAAGGGTTCCGCGTGGTGCAGGGGCGAGGACCGGGGCGGGTTGAGGAGGGTGACGGGCTGGACGTACGCGGAGGTGTCCTGGCCGGACAGGAAGCGGGCGTCCGCCTCGCTGCCGCGGTGGACCGGGACGGCTCCGCGGTCGATGGCCTCGGCGACCTGGTCGCGCAGTTCCTTCGCCTTGGCCGCGTTGATCACCGGCCCGAAGTCCAGTGCCGGGTAGGGGTCGTCCGGGTGCTCGACGGCGAGCGGGTGCCCCAGGCGCAGGGTGCGCACCGCGGGAAGGTAGGCCGCCAGGAACTCGTCGAACAGCTCGCGCTGGACGACGAACCGGGGGTAGGCGGTGCAGCGCTGTTTGCCGTAGTCGAAGAGCTTGGGGATGACGGCGGTCAGCGCGTCCCAGTCGGTGTGGTTCCAGATGCCCCAGGTGTTGAGTCCCTCCTGTTCGAGTATGTGACGCTTGCCGAGGTCGGCGACGGCCGTGGCGACGGCGGCTCCGGTGTCGCGGCCGCCGACGAAGGAGACACAGCCGATCTCGGGCGCTCGCACCAGCGCCTCGGACAGCTCTCCCCCGCTGCCGCTGACGAGGGTGACGGGGATGCCCTCGCGGGCGGCGAGCGCGCAGGCCAGGGTGAGGCAGGCGACGCCGCCGTCGGTCGGGGTCTTGGCGATGACCGCGTTGCCCGCCAGTGCCTGCACCAGCATGGCGTGAACGAGCACGCTCATCGGGTAGTTCCAGCTCGCGATGTTGGACACCGGGCCGTCCAGCGGGGCCCGGCCCTCGAGCATCGGCTCGATGCCGTCGACGTACCAGCGCACGCCGTCGATGGCCCGGTCGACGTCCGCCTGCGCGAGACGCCAGGGCTTGCCGATCTCCCAGACCAGCAGGAGTGCGAGGAGTTCGCGGTGCTGGGTGAGGGCGTCGAGGGTGGCGGCGACGCGGGCCCGGCGCTCTTCGAGCCGGATGTGCCGCCAGGCGCGGTGCTGATCGAGGGAGGCGCGGACGGCCTGGTGGGCGGCTTCCCGGTCCAGGCGCGGCGGGCCGGCGATCGGGCTGCCGTCGACGGGGCTGGTGGCGGGCAGGGCCCGGCCGTCGGCCCGCCAGGCGGAGGCCCAGAGGTTGAGGACGCGGTCGTCCCGGAAGGCCTCGGGGGCGACGGCGAGGCAGCGCTGCCAGGCGTCGTTCCAGGAGGTGCCGGACTTCACCACGAGGTGGGTTGAGTTGAGGGTGGTGGTCATGCGATGTCTCCGCTCTCGGTGCACAGTCGGGGGCGGGGTGTGGGTGGTCGCGGCGGAGCGGACGAATCTCCGTCCGCCGTCGTGTGGTTCCGGGTCAGGCCTCGCGGGCGGTGTCCTCGCGAACCGTGTTCAGCAGCGCGAGCACGAGGCGGGCCGTCTCGGTGGGGGTGTTCCCGACCTTGACGCCGGCCGCCTCCAGCGCCGCCTTTTTCGCCTGCGCGGTGCCCGCGGAACCGGACACGATGGCGCCCGCGTGGCCCATGGTCCTGCCCTCGGGCGCGGTGAATCCGGCGATGTAGCCGACGACGGGCTTGGTGACGTGCTCACGGATGTACGCGGCCGCCCGCTCCTCGGCGTCCCCGCCGATCTCTCCGATGAGGACGATCAGTTCGGTGTCGGGGTCGTCCTGGAAGGCCGCCAGGCAGTCGATGTGGGTAGTGCCGACGACGGGGTCTCCGCCGATGCCGACACAGGTGGAGAAGCCGATGTCGCGCAGCTCGTACATGAGTTGGTAGGTGAGCGTGCCCGACTTGGACACCAGACCGACCCGCCCGGACCGGGTGATGTCCGCGGGGATGATGCCCGCGTTGGACTGGCCGGGGGTGATCAGGCCGGGGCAGTTGGGGCCGACGATCCGGGTCCCCTTCTTTTTCGCGTACGAGGTGAAGGCGACGGAGTCGTGGACGGGGATGCCTTCCGTGATGACGACGGCCAGTCCGATCCCGGCGTCGGCGGCTTCGACAACTGCCGCTTTGGCGAAGGCGGGTGGCACGAAGACGACGGTGACGTCCGCTCCGGTCGCCCGTATGCCGTCGGCGACCGAGCCGAAGACGGGTACGACACGGTCGTCGAAGTCGACCCTCTGGCCGGCCTTGCGCGGATTGACGCCGCCGACCACGTGGGTGCCCGCCGCGAGCATGCGCCGGGTGTGTTTCATGCCCTCGCCGCCGGTCATGCCCTGGACGAGGACCCTGGACTCCTTGGTCAGGAAGATGGCCATGTCCCGCTCCTTCAACTGGTGTCGGCGAGCTCGGCGGCACGGCGGGCGGCGCCGTCCATGGTGGTGGCCTGCTGGACCAGAGGGTGGGCGCGCTCGTCGAGTACGGCCCGGCCGCGGGCGGCGTTGTTGCCGTCGAGGCGCACGACGAGCGGCTTGGTGAGCCGGACCTCGTCCAGGGCCCGGACGATGCCGGCGGCGACCGCGTCGCAGGTGGTGATGCCGCCGAAGACGTTGACGAACACGGACTTCACCGCCGGGTCCGACAGGATGACCGTCAGTCCGTCGGCCATGACCTGGGCCGAGGCACCGCCGCCGATGTCGAGGAAGTTGGCGGGACGGGCCCCGCAGCCGGCGACCACGTCCAGGGTCGACATGACCAGGCCGGCGCCGTTGCCGACGACGCCGACCCCGCCGTCGAGCTTGACGTAGTTGAGGCCCTTCGCGGCGGCGGCCGCCTCCAGCTGATCGTCGTACGCGATGCTCTCGGTACTCCAACGGGCCTGCCGGAAGCGGGCGTTGTCGTCGAGGGTGACCTTGCCGTCGAGGGCGAGGATGTGCCCCTGCCGGGTGCGGACGAGCGGGTTGACCTCGACGAGGACGGCGTCCTGGCGGACCAGTACCTCCCACAGTCGTACGAGAACGTCGACGGTCTGCGGTGGCAGTCCGGCCGCCTCGGCGATCTGGCCCGCCTTCGCCGAGGTGACACCCTCGGCGGGGTCGATGTGTATACGGGCGACCGCCTCCGGGCGGGCCTGGGCGACCTCCTCTATCTCCATGCCGCCCTGAGCCGAGGCGATGGCCAGGAACCGGCCCGCGGCCCGGTCGAGAACGTAGGCGACGTAGAACTCGGTCTCGATGTCGACGGGCTGGGCCAGCATGACCTTGCCGACCGTGTGTCCCCTGATGTCCATGCCGAGGATCCGGCGTGCCGCCCGCTCGGCCTCCGCCGGGTCGGCGGCGAGCCGGACACCGCCCGCCTTGCCCCGGCCTCCGGTCTTGACCTGCGCCTTGACGACGACGCTGCCGCCGAGTCGGCGGGCGATCGCACGGGCCTCCTGGGGCGAGTCGGTGACCTCCGCCCTAGGCACCGGGATTCCGTGTTCCTCGAAGAGGGCCCGGGCCTGATGTTCGTACAGGTCCATGATGAGGCTCCCGTCTGAAAGTGATGCACGACTGAAAAGCGACCGAAAAGTGGTGCACGCCCCCTGGACATCACCCACCGGATGCGGGATAACAATCTTCATACAGTATTCGTCGACTGTATGCAATGTGCGGAACAGGGGCCAGATCAGCGCATCGCCAGGACGCTCAAGGCAACGGACAAGTGAGGTGGCTTGTGTCGAGGAC
>NZ_JBITGI010000042.1:0-2296 GCF_044456945.1 Streptomyces sp. NPDC050759
AATTTTGGCAGACAAAAAGTAAGAAGCTATTTTAAAAATGGCTACCATTTGGCTCCCTTTTAGCTCCCAAATAGCTATATTATTAGGTATCCATATGGTAGCCATTTTTGATTTTGTGTAGCTATTCGGTATCTTTTGTGTAGCCGTTCGGGAGTCATATAACAATTTTTATCGCATAAATAGGAATCCCATTTGACACTGTCAAATCAATATTTTGCACAGAAATGGCTACCGAATGGCTACATACGGAGACATTTCTGTGCAGGATTCCTCTTATGCTCTTTAAAATACAAGAGTTACATTATACACCTATTTTTTAAGGCTTTAGCTTTTTATTAAGAAGAATAACCGAGATAGAAAAACATATTTCGTATTCTAAAAGATTTAGAAAATGAATTTTAAAATGATTTATCGTCTCTCTGTTGAACAAAAAAAGTTTTTAGTTATTTTTATACGTGGAATGATTAAATGTCCTAGAAAGGGCTTAAAATGCAAAATAAAGGAACCACTCAAAAATGAGTGGTCTGGAGAATAGCTATCATACTGTGCGATTGAAAATGAGGACTGTATTAAGCATATCACACACATTTATGCCGAGAAAATTTATTGATGTTGAGAAGAACCCTTAACTAAACTTGGAGACGAATGTCGGCATAGCGTGAGCTATTAAGCCGACGATTCGACAAGTTTAGGGATTGTTAAGGGTTCAGAGGCTCAACGTCAATAAAGCAATTGGAATAAAGCATTAAAAAATAGCCACTCAATTTTTGAGTAGCTATGTGTTGGGCGAAGAACTATTACATGTTAAAAGAATTAATGATGTTTGAGGATAATGCTATATTTTCACTTTAACATTTATTTAATTACAGTGCATTCAAAAGTATTTAACGCTGATATTTTTTGGCTTTTTTGAAACGAGTAAAACGAGTTTCTTCTTGTCTTGATACTATATATAAATAACTCGAGTTTTAAATTATCGCTTTATCCCTTGTTAATAAAGGGTTGAGGCGTTTTTTGTTGTTGAAAGAAATTTTTGGCATGAAAAAGATCGGTCATATTAGACCAAGTTTTTTGATAGTGTTATATTAATAGCAAATAAAAAAGAAGTCGCCCACTCCCCGACCAAAGTTTGTGCGCGACAACCATTCAAATTCAAAAATTAAAACAGGAGTTGTTTTTATGATTTTGTATATTTAGATATTAAACGATATTTGATTATACTTCAACATTTACATTTGACGTTTGGATGGGCGGCTTCTTAAAAAACAAATTAAGGAGTCGATTTTTTATGAGTAAAAATAATAAGCGTGTAAATTACTTAAATCATTGTAAAAATAACGATTTAGATATTTTTTCTAAAACCGGCTACTCTAATAGCCGGTTAGGAGTGCATTCTGTGCACCCACAAAATCCTAAATTAAGTTTTGACGCTATGACAATAGTTGGAAATCTCAGTCGTGACAACGCTCAAAAGCTATCGTCATTTATGAGTATCGAACCACAAATTCGACTTTGGGATATACTACAAACGAAATTTAAAGCTAAAGCACTACAGGAAAAAGTTTATATTGAATACGACAAAGTAAAAGCAGATACATGGGATAGACGTAATATGCGTGTTGAATTTAATCCGAATAAACTTACGCATGAAGAAATGCTTTGGTTAAAACAAAACATTATCGACTACATGGAAGATGACGGTTTTACAAGAATAGATTTAGCTTTTGATTTTGAAGATGATTTGAGCGATTACTACGCAATGACTGATAAAGCAGTTAAGAAAACTATCTTTTATGGTCGTAATGGTAAGCCTGAAACAAAATATTTCGGTGTAAGAGATAGTGATAGATTTATTAGAATTTATAACAAAAAACAAGAATGTAAAGATAACGCAGATGTCGAAGTTATGTCTGATCACTTATGGCGTGTAGAAATTGAACTTAAAAGAGACATGGTGGACTACTGGAATGATTGTTTTAATGATTTACATATCTTGAAACCAGATTGGACTTCGCCAGAAAAATTAAATGAACAAGCAATGGTTTACATGTTAATTCATGAAGAAGGCAAATGGGGAGAATTGAATAAAAGAACTAAATATAAATATAAAAATTTAATTAAAGAAATATCTCCAGTTGATTTAACAGAATTAATGAAATCGACTTTAAGAGAAAATGAAAAACAATTACAAAAGCAAATAGAATTTTGGCAGACAAAAAGTAAGAAGCTATTTTAAAAATGGCTACCATTTGGCTCCCTTTTAGCTCCCAAATAGCTATATTATTAGGTATCCATA
>NZ_JBITGI010000043.1:0-2038 GCF_044456945.1 Streptomyces sp. NPDC050759
CTGTTCGACGAACCGACCATGCGCCGCTTCGCCGACCACTACACCCACCTCCTCACCACCCTCACCCAGCACCCCGACCAACCCATCAGCCGGCTGGAGTTCATCACCCCCCGCGAACGGCTGACGTTGCTGCCCGCCTGGAACGACACCGACAGGCCGGCGCCGGACCGGTCGGTCGCCGAGTGGTTCGAGGACCAGGTCCGCCGAAGTCCCGACGCCGTGGCACTGGTCCACGAGGAGACCCGGCTCACCTATAGGGAGTTGAACCGACGGGCCAACCGGCTCGCCCACCGGCTGCGTCGGCTCGGCGCCGGGCCCGAGACGGTCGTGGCCCTGCTGCTGCCCCGGGGCATCGACCACCTGGTCGCCCTGCTCGCCGTACTGAAGGCGGGGGCCGGCTATCTGCCCCTGGATCCCGGCCACCCCGACGAGCGTCTGGCCTACACGCTCTCCGATGCCGGCGCACGGTTCGTCGTCGCCGCGGCCGCCCATGCCGCGCGGGTTCCGGACGGCATCCAGGCCGTCGTCTTCGATCCCTCGGCCGTCCAGGACGAGCCGGTGGAAGATCCCACCCCGTCCGCCACCCCCGACAACCTCTGCTACGTGATCTACACCTCGGGTTCCACCGGGCGCCCCAAGGGCGTGGCCATGCCGCACCGCCCCCTGGTGAACCTGATGGACTGGCAGCTCAGGCGCTCCGGCCTCACCGGTCCCACCCTGCACTTCTCGGCGATCAACTTCGACGTGGCCTTCCAGGAGATCTTCGCCACCCTGCTCAGCGGACGCCAGTTGGTGCTGATCGACGAGGAACAGCGGCGCGATCCCGAACAGGTCCTCGACGCCGTCCGCAGGTTCGGTGTGGAGCGGCTGTTCTGCCCGCCCATGGTGCTCGAACAGCTCGCCGCCTACGCCGGCTCGACCGGTGCGGGCCTCTCCGGGCTGCCGCTCAAGGAAATCATCACGGCGGGTGAGCGGCTCACCCTCGGTCACGAGACCGTCGCCTTCCTGGCCGGCCTGCCGGAGGTGGTCCTGGAGAACCACTGCGGCCCCACCGAGACCCATGTGGTCACGGCCCACGCGCTGCGGGGACGACCCGCCGACTGGCCCCAGATCCCGCCCATCGGCTCCCCCGTGGACAACGCCCGTATCCACCTGCTGGACGAACAGCTGAGGCAGGTCCCGATCGGCGTGCCGGGCGAGATGTACGCGAGTCTCGCCTGGGACAGCCGCGGCTATCTGGGGCGGCCCGACCTCACCGCGGAGCGGTTCCTGCCCGATCCCTTCAGCCCGCGACCGGGGCGGCGCATGTACCGCACGGGCGACCGCGCCCGCTGGCGGGAGGACGGCACCCTGGAGTTCCTCGGCCGCGTCGACGACCAGGTGAAGATCCGCGGCTACCGTGTCGAGCCGGGCGAGATCCAGTCACGGCTGACGACTCACCCCGAGGTCGCCGAGGCGGCGGTGCTCACGGTCGAGAACGCGGGCGAGCGCAGGCTGGCGGCCTTCGTGACCGCCGTCGCGGAGGGGACCGTCGAACCGGACGAGCTCCGCGCGTTCCTCAGCGAGGTGCTCCCGGACTACATGGTCCCGTCCTCCATCGACGTCTTGCCGGCCCTGCCCCTCACCCGGACCGGGAAGCTCGACCGCGCCGCCCTGCGCGCCCTGACCACGACGGGACGGCAGACGCGCAGCACGTACTGCGCACCGCGAAACGCCCGGGAGTCGCTCCTCGCGGACATCTGGTCGGCCGCCATGGGGATACCCCGCATCGGGGTGTACGACGACTTCTTCGAACTCGGCGGGCATTCACTGCTCGCCACCCGCGTGGTGGCCCGGATCCGAGGTGAGTGCGGAGTCGATCTGCCGCTGCGGGCGCTCTTCACCCACCGCACGATCGCCGAACTCGCGCCCGTGATCGACCGGACCGGGGCGATCGAGCAGGCCCCGTTGGTGCGTCGGGGGAAGGGGGAGGGCCCGGCACCGCTGTCATACGCCCAGGAACGGCTGTGGTTCCAGGAACAACTCCACCCCGACACCA
>NZ_JBITGI010000044.1:0-2023 GCF_044456945.1 Streptomyces sp. NPDC050759
GTTATTAGCAACATTAACACTATTTTTATCACTATTAACGATTACAGTTAAATTATTAAAACATAAATTCTTTGAAGAAAAATATGATTCAAAGTAAAAAAAGCAAGCGACTACGATAATTGATAGTCGCTTGCTTTTTTATTGTTCTTTCAATCGTTTAATCGCATTTTTTAATGGTCGATCATCACGATATGTATTGAAATTCATAAATGCTGTACTATCAAAATGTTGTAACAAATGATGAAAAACGTCATTTTCTTGTCTCATTGGGTCTATCTCATCTTCCAGCTGATGAATATGTTGCTGAAGTTCTTGATTGTTAGATTTGAGTGTCTCGTTATCGTTCTTCAGCTGTTCAATGATTTCATGCCAATCATTCGTATCATTATTAGAATTATAGTCATCTATCGTTGTTTGTTCTTTTGGATATTCAATCACCGTCGGTTTAATCCGATTACCCACAGCTGTTTGGCGTATATATTCTGTGACATTCATACTACGTATGTAGGCTAAATCTTGTATCTTTTTGTATTGCGCTTGACTGACACGAACGGTTAAGATTTTTTCTTTCGAACTTTGTTTTTTTGGCATTGAATCACCTCATAATTAATATATGATAAGCATACATATGTGTGCTTATCTTTATATTAATATAACATACATATGTATGCTAATAAATATGTATGATTCGAGGTGGTATGAGCTAACATTTGGCATACAGATTTTCAAACATATTTGTTTGATAATGCGTATGTCATTTGTTAGCTATAGAACGGAATTCAAAAATATATTTTTGAATGTAGTGATGGCCTCGCCAGAGCGAAGATAACTCTTACATTTGAATGTGAGAGTATATCGAGCTATACTCTCATTGCGGAATCAGCCTCACATGTTTGAGGCGTAGCGGTGAGAGTATCCATCATTTTACATAAGCGAAGCATTGTCGAAGGTAGACAATCACAGCGCTTGTAAAATGATATTTGCGAAGGTTCTCAAAAGTAGAGAACCACAGACAAATCAAAAAGCTTCGGGGAGGGCGCTCAATTTGAAATTAGCTTGGAATACGCAAAAAAATAAAATGAGCGATGTTAAAGGCAAAGAGATGGAACAAGAACGTAAAGGGAGAATCAAAAACGATGAGATTGATTTGAAACGGACAAACTTAAACTTTGATTTAGTTGAAGATGAACGTCATTTGTATCATCGTGTGAAAGATAGAGTCGATTATTATAAAGAACAGGGGTCACGTGTACAGAAAAATAGTGTGGTGATGTATTCCAATATCATTACGTTATCGAAAGAAGAGGCCGACCGTATGGGAGAAACACGTACAAAACACTACTTTAAGACATGTAAAGATTACTTCAGTGAACGTTTTGGTGAAGCCAATGTCGTTTCAGCGAAAGTGCATATGGATGAATCAGCGCCTCATATGCACCTTCACTTTATACCTGTTAATCATCAAGGGCGGTTATCAGCACGTACAGCTATGAATCGACAAGCCATTCATCACATCCATGATGAATTAACAACACATCTGTGTCAGCAAGGTTTTGATGTTGAACGTGGGAGTACCGATGATAATAAAACGTATATTCAAGATATTCATGAATATAAAAAGAAAGCGAAAGTTTTAAGTGAATTAGACCAACAAATTGAAACGAAAAAACAATTGTTGAGGGATATCAACGATTTACACGATGAAAAAGAAAATTTAACTCGGGATATTCAAAACTTAAAACGGAAAAATCATTTTTTACAAGAGGATTCTCAACAGGCTCAAGAAGATATCGACCTATACAAGCAACTGAGAACGATTTCTAGGGACGATTTTAAAAAAGAGGAGGAAAAGTACCAAAAAGAAATCAAAGCGTATGAGGCGTCTCTGAGTGGCCTTAGAATGAATTACCGAGATTTGGACAAGCGCAATCAACATTTAACAACACAAAATAATCAACTCGAACACCATTTAGACATGTTAAATGCACGTCATCAAGCGATGAACGACATGGTAAGAAATGAT
>NZ_JBITGI010000045.1:0-1783 GCF_044456945.1 Streptomyces sp. NPDC050759
TGGTGATGCGCCCGGTGGAGACCGGCCGGCTGGCTGTCCCCGCGCGGGCGGACGGGCTGCATGTACTCGACTGGCACCCCCTGCCAGAACTGACGGCCGGGTCCGAGGCACCGGTGTGGTGGGTGCTGGATCCCGTCGGTGACGCCGCGGGCGTAGCGGAGTCGGTCGCGGCATGTGCCGGGGCGCGGGTGGAGCGGGTGGCCGGGCCGGCTGCGGTGGGTGAGCGGCTGGCCGGCTATGGCTCTGTGGTACCGGATCTGGTGATGCTGGCCGTCAGCGGCGGCGACACCGGCGACACCATCGGCGACAGTGGCGTGGATCTGCCGGGGCGCGCCGGTGAGGTGACCGGTGCGGTGCTTGAGGTGGTCCAGGCATGGCTCAAGATGCAGGAGGACCGGCCCGAGCTCGACGGAGTGCGGCTGGCGGTATGTACCCGAGGAGCCATTGCCGCCGGGGTGCATGAGGACGTTGCGGATCTGGCCGCGGCCGGCGTGTGGGGGCTGGTGCGGAGTGCGCAGAGCGAGCATCCCGGCAGCCTCGTCCTCCTCGATCATGACCTGCCCGCCCCCGGCGACGAGAGCGCCGGCCAGGACCACAGCGGCATACCGCTGCACGCCGCTCTCACCGGCGACGAACCCCAGCTCGCCCTCCGTAGCAACACCCTCACCATCCCCCGGCTCACCTCCACCGAGCCCTCACCGGTACCCGAGGGACGCGACTGGGTGCTGGGCGCAGGTGCCACGGGGAGCTTTGACGACATTGGGTTTGTGGAGTGCGCCGAGGGGCGTGAGCCGCTGAGCGAGGGGCAGGTTCGGCTGTCCATGCGGGCGGCTGGGCTCAACTTCCGCGATGTCGCCGTGACTCTGGGAATGGTGGACGGAGGCGGACGCCTCGGCAATGAGGGTGCGGGCATCGTCCTCGAGGTGGGCCCTGGCGTTACGGAGTTCGCCCCGGGCGACCGGGTGATGGGCCTGGTGCCGGCTGTCGGACCCGTCATCGCCACGGATCACCGCCTGCTGGCTCCCATCCCGAACGGATGGACCTTTGCGCAGGCTGCCACGACAACGACGGTGTTCCTCACGGCGTATCACGCCCTCGTGAAGCTTGCTGATCTGCGGCCGGGCGAAACGGTGCTGATTCACGCGGGCACCGGTGGCGTCGGTATGGCGGCCACACAGATCGCTCAGCACATCGGAGCGCGCGTGCTCGCTACTGCCAGCCCCGCGAAATGGCCGACATTGCGCGGCATGGGAATACCCGACAGCGATATGGCCTCGTCCCGTACGACGGAATTCGAGGAGCAATTCAGCCAGGCCGCGCGTGAGTCCGGCGTCGACGTGGTGCTGAATTCACTGACCGGGGAGTTCATTGACGCCTCACTGCGGCTGATGACGGGGGGTGGCCGGTTCATTGAGATCGGCAAGACGGACGTTCGTGATGCGCGCGAGATAGCCGAGTCGTATCCGGGCTGTGCTTACGAATACTTCGACCTGCTGTCGCTCGATCCGGGCGACATCCAGACCATGCTTCGCGAGCTGCTGCCGCTCTTCGAGGACGGCACGCTTCGCCTGCTGCCCGTGACCGTACGCGACGTGGCCGAGGTGCGTGGCGTGCTCCGGCACATGAGCCAGGCCCAGCACACCGGAAAGCTGGCGCTTCGGATGCCGACGGACTGGAGCGTCGGGACCGTCGTGGTGACGGGTGGGACGGGGTTGTTGGGTGGGTTGGTGGCGCGGTGGTTGGTGGAGCGGTGGGGTGTGGGGTGTGTGGTGTTGGCGAGTCG
>NZ_JBITGI010000046.1:0-1763 GCF_044456945.1 Streptomyces sp. NPDC050759
GGGGTGTGGCGGTCGTTGGGGGTGGTGCCGGATGCGGTGGTGGGGCATTCGCAGGGTGAGGTGGCGGCTGCGTATGTGGCGGGAGCGCTGAGCCTTGAGGACGCCGCCCGGGTGGTGATTTCGCGGAGTTCGTTGCTGCGGGCGTTGTCGGGTAAGGGCGGGATGGTGTCGGTGTCGCTGCCGGCCGAAGCGACCGAGGATTTGGTTGAGGGACTGCCGGGTGGAGTTTCTGTCGCGGCGGTGAATGGGCCGACGTCGACGGTCGTTTCCGGTGGGTTGGACGGGCTTGAGGAACTGCTGGCGCGGTGTGAGCGACGTGGAGTGCAAGCGCGGCGTATCGAGGTGGATTACGCGTCGCATAACTCTGTGGTGGAGGTTTTGGAGGAGGAGTTGGGGCGGGCTCTGTCCGGCGTACGCGGTGTGAGCGACGTCGCTGGTGGGGTGGAGTTTTGGTCGACGGTTCGGGGTGGGGTTGTTTCTGGTGGGGAGTTGGGTGGGGGGTATTGGTTTGAGAATGTGCGGCGGCCGGTGTTGTTCGGGCCGGTGGTGGAGGGGTTGGTGGGTGCGGGGTTTTCGCGGTTTGTGGAGGTGAGTCCGCATCCGGTGTTGGTGGGTGGGGTGCGTGAGGTGTTGGAGGGTGCGGGGGTTGAGGGGTGCGTGGTGGGTTCGTTGCGGCGTGGTGAGGGTGGCTGGCCGCGGCTGATATCGGGGCTGGGTGAGTACTTCGTTTCGGGCGGCGCCGTTGACTGGCCTGCTCTGGTGGGCGAGGTGTCGGCTGGTGGCGGGGTGGAGTTGCCGACGTATGCCTTCCAGCGGGAGCGGTTCTGGATGCCGGGGCTCGAGGGAGGCAGTGCGTTCACGTCTCGGCGCGTATCCGATGTGGGGGAGCTCGGCCTGCGGGAAGAGGACTGGGAGACTGAGGAGCCCAGGGCTACGGAGTTCGTGCGGAAACTGCGCGGTCTCGAGCGCGACGATCAGCGTGGCGCCATCGCTGATCTGCTCCATGCGCACATGAAGGTGCTGCTGAACCGGGAGGCGCAGGACTCCATCAGTGAGGATTCCACCTTCAAGGACCTGGGATTCACCTCACTGGCCGCGGTCGAACTCCGTAATCGGCTGGTGCGGGACACGGGGCTGGGCCTGCCCTCGACACTGACTTTCGACTATCCGACGCCGGGGCAAGCGATTGAATACCTCCTCGGCCGCCTGTGCGGTACCGGAAGAGCCTCGACTGCCGCGGTGGCGCCGGCAGTTATTTCGACGAGCGCAGGCGATTCCGTTGAGCCGTTGGCGGTGGTGTCGATGGCGTGTCGTTTTCCGGGTGGTGTGGTGTCGCCGGAGGGGTTGTGGGATGTGGTGGTGGAGGGTCGGGATGTGGTGGGTGATTTTCCGGTGGATCGGGGCTGGGATGTGGACGGGATATTCGATCCGGAGCCGGGGAAGCCGGGGAAGTCGTATGTGCGGGTGGGTGGGTTTGTCGATGATGTAGCTGGTTTTGATGCGGCGTTTTTCGGTATTTCGCCGCGGGAGGCTGCGGTGATGGATCCGCAGCAGCGGTTGTTGCTGGAGACGGCGTGGGAGGTGCTGGAGCGGGCGGGGATTGACCCGGTGTCGTTGCGGGGGTCGTCGACGGGTGTCTTCGCGGGGGTGATGGGTCAGGATTACGGGGCCTGGTCCGAGGATGCGAGTGTGGCGGCCGACGGGTATTTGCTGACGGGGAATTCTCCGAGTGTGGCCTCGGGGCGTATTGCGTATGTGCTGGG
>NZ_JBITGI010000048.1:0-1459 GCF_044456945.1 Streptomyces sp. NPDC050759
CTACCATATTAAAATCAGGTCGAGTAAGAGTATAAAGTTCAATCTCTTTATCTCCAACTTTAAATGATTGAGTATTTAAGAAATCATAGAATCTTAAAGCACCTTCAATAGATGCTCCCATTAGTTTTCCGTATCCTGTAATATTTAAAGGAAGAACATGGTGAGCAGCCCATACAGAAACAGCTGTAGCACCAGCTTTGGATCCTTCTAAAATATAGGCACCTAATAAAGCAGGGATTTCAGCATTCTTTTCAAAAACATACGTTGCAAAATATGATATTACTTCTCTCATACGGATGTCTTTAATTGCTATTCCTCCAGCTGAATAAGGTACATAACCCATTTTATGAGGATCAATAGTCACAGACTCAGTTAATTCTATAGCCTTAAAAGCTTCATAAACTTCTTTTGTAATATATTCTGTATTTTCTGTGAATACACCATATTCATGATGAACTTTTTGTAAATCATTGAAAGGTATAAAATTATTATCTTCATCTAAGAATATAGATCTAGCATAGCCACCATATGCAGCATCAACATGAATATAATAGTAAATTCCTTCATTAAATAATTTATCTCTAAGTGCTACTATTTTATCAATGCTATCTACAGCACCTTCTTCAGTAGAGCCAACTACACCAACTACGCCTAAAATAGGTGTTCCTTCATTTACTAACTTTCTTATAATTTTTTCTAGTTCATCAATATCCATTCTATAAGAAGAATCTACAGGCACTGAAACTATTTGATCAATACCAATACCGATAATATCAGCAGCTTTTAACCAAGAATAATGCTTAGTTTGTGGAACAAGCCATTTACCAAGACTCTGTAAGTTCTTACCATTTCTTGCAGAATATTGCTTTAAATCGTCTATCTTATCTTCAGCTTTTTCCATTAAATCTATAATTTCTTGTGTACTCATATTTAATAATTCCCAATCAGTTTTAGTTTCTACTAAACTAGGAGCACATTCTTTCATAGCTAAGGGTAAAGACTTAATATTTCGTGCATACCACAAACCCTCAAGATTAGCTAGTGATCCATCAGCAACAATGTGTCCCCAACCATTGTTATAACTCATTAATTTTGCAAGGTCGTATCCCACTTCTTCTTCCATCTGTGAAGTTGCAGGAGATGATTCATAAGCTACGTTATTCCCGTTCCATAGCATTGCAAAATTATACGCTAGAATTGATGGTAATAGAGTTTCAGAGTTCATATGTCCCCAATATCGACCGGCTGAATGCCAAGGTACTGAATGAGTTCTCATACGAGAAGAAATTTCATTCATCACTTCTTTCATATGCTCAATAGTATTTAGATAACTATCAGAATTTTTTTCGTGACTTGAAATGACAGGTTTATCTTGAGGCATATAATTTTGTCTCCAACCTAAATGCTCATCTACAAGATTAATTAGCATGTCTTTGTATAATTCTCCATTTTCAGATTT
>NZ_JBITGI010000049.1:0-1215 GCF_044456945.1 Streptomyces sp. NPDC050759
GAGCTGGGGGTGGCCGCAGAGACCAGCGAGAAGCGACTGTTTACTAAAAACACAGGTCCGTGCGAAGCCGTAAGGCGATGTATACGGACTGACGCCTGCCCGGTGCTGGAACGTTAAGGGGACCGGTTAGTCCGATTTCGGTCGGGCGAAGCTGAGAACTTAAGCGCCAGTAAACGGCGGTGGTAACTATAACCATCCTAAGGTAGCGAAATTCCTTGTCGGGTAAGTTCCGACCTGCACGAATGGCGTAACGACTTCTCGACTGTCTCAACCATAGGCCCGGTGAAATTGCACTACGAGTAAAGATGCTCGTTTCGCGCAGCAGGACGGAAAGACCCCGGGACCTTTACTACAGTTTGATATTGGTGTTCGGTTCGGCTTGTGTAGGATAGCTGGGAGACTTTGAACTCCGGACGCCAGTTCGGGGGGAGTCGTCGTTGAAATACCAGTCTGGTCGTGCTGGATGTCTAACCTGGGTCCGTGATCCGGATCAGGGACAGTGTCTGATGGGTAGTTTAACTGGGGCGGTTGCCTCCTAAAGAGTAACGGAGGCGCCCAAAGGTTCCCTCAGCCTGGTTGGCAATCAGGTGTTGAGTGTAAGTGCACAAGGGAGCTTGACTGTGAGACCGACGGGTCGAGCAGGGACGAAAGTCGGGACTAGTGATCCGGCGGTGGCTTGTGGAAGCGCCGTCGCTCAACGGATAAAAGGTACCCCGGGGATAACAGGCTGATCTTCCCCAAGAGTCCATATCGACGGGATGGTTTGGCACCTCGATGTCGGCTCGTCGCATCCTGGGGCTGGAGTCGGTCCCAAGGGTTGGGCTGTTCGCCCATTAAAGCGGTACGCGAGCTGGGTTTAGAACGTCGTGAGACAGTTCGGTCCCTATCCGCTGCGCGCGCAGGAATATTGAGAAGGGCTGTCCCTAGTACGAGAGGACCGGGACGGACGAACCTCTGGTGTGCCAGTTGTTCTGCCAAGGGCATGGCTGGTTGGCTACGTTCGGGAGGGATAACCGCTGAAAGCATCTAAGCGGGAAGCCTGCTTCGAGATGAGTATTCCCACCCCCTTTGAGGGGTTAAGGCTCCCAGTAGACGACTGGGTTGATAGGCCGGATCTGGAAGCCCAGTAATGGGTGGAGGTGACCGGTACTAATAGGCCGAGGGCTTGTCCATATTTGCTCGCGTCCACTGTGTTAGTTCTGAGGCAACGACCGT
>NZ_JBITGI010000050.1:0-1182 GCF_044456945.1 Streptomyces sp. NPDC050759
GATGGGCCGGTAACCCAAGCTGATAATTGTAGTAATACACCTATGAACACCATAAAGCTAAATATATTAGCTATTATTGTAGGTAACCCTAAAATATGGCAATATATTAATATTGGTTGTGTAATGTTTGATAATTCCATTTTGCCATTAGGTACAACATTGGCTACAAGAGCGGCGTTAACTAAGTTTAGTAAAACTAACCCTATAAGGGAGATGAATACACCTTTAGTATAATTTTTAGTAGCATCTTTTAATCTTGGCATAAAAACAGAAGACATTTCGATACCAACAAATATGAACATAATGCCAGCTAAATATTTAAAAGTTTCCATGTTTTGTAAATTAGGAACTACTTTAGACCATGAAAAAGAGCCTAAGTAACCATGTGATACAATTCCAACTTTGGATAAAGCAAATGCTCCCATTATAAAAATTACTAAAACAGGGATATAAACCCCTAACCAAACACCTATATTACCTCCAACTTTTGCCATATCAAATTTTAAATTTAAGAATGTTATTATCCAATAAATAATCAAAATACATCCTAAAATAAACCAGTGGTTATTTCCTAAAGGAACATTCCCAAAAGTATTACCGAGTAAGGGCCCTAATGTTGAGGCGACCATGACCATGCCGGGAAACATTTGAACCCACAAAAGCCATGCTACAACAAATCCCCATTTATTACCTAACGCTGTTTTCACCCAAAGTTGAGGACCACCTTCTTGAGGAAGCATTGTAGAAAGTTCTCCAGATATAAATGCAATAGGAGCAGCAAAAAACAGAACAGCAAAAATTATATATACAAGTAATGTCCATCCTGCAGCTGCTAATGTAGGTATACTACGCACTGTTGCGCATAATGCCATTGTTAAACCTATAAACGTACTTAAGGCGATTTTGTGTTGACTGCTCATTTTGTACACTCCTCATTAAAGCAATAATTAAGTTTGATTATTTTATTTTATAAATTTTTTCTAATTTATCTTGAATTGCTGCTTTTATTTTTGGTGCATATTCTTCAAATTTTTCTTTATCATTCATATAAGGAGTAAGTACAGCAGCTCTTAATATAGTTACTTTACCGGCTCTAGCCCATTCCTCTTTATTAAATCCTAAGCTTTCGACGAAACTCAACGGACTATTACCATAATCAGGTATAGCAAAATCAGTGTGAGA
>NZ_JBITGI010000051.1:0-1179 GCF_044456945.1 Streptomyces sp. NPDC050759
CGGTCGGTCTGCGGCTGCCGGCGACGCTGGTATTCGACCATCCCACCCCGCAGGCCATCACCCGCTACCTCCACAACGAACTCGCACCCCAACAACAAGCGGACAAGGGATCAGCGCTCGATCGACTGGAGAGTCTCGAGGCTGCGATCACCGATATTTCCGCGGACGAAGTGGCCGTGCGTGAGGAGATCGAGCAACGCCTCCGCAGCCTTCTTCGCAAGGTCGAACCCAAGAAGGCGCCCGCAGGCCAGGACATGAGCAGTCGAATTCTCTCTGCGACCCCCGAGGAACTGCTCGATCTAGTGGATCGAGGATTCGGCGGATCGCCCTCCACGGATGGGAAGTGAACATGGCAACGCAGGAAGACCTGTCCGCATACCTGAAGCGTGCACTGCTGGACCTGCACGAGACCAAAGAGCGGTTACGCGAGGTTGAGGAGCGTGCCGCTGAGCCGTTGGCGGTGGTGTCGATGGCGTGTCGTTTTCCGGGTGGTGTGGTGTCGCCGGAGGGTTTGTGGGATCTGGTTACGGACGGGCGGGACGCCATAGGTGACTTTCCGGCGGACCGGGGGTGGGACCTGGACGGGATATTCGACCCGGAGCCCGGGACGCCTGGAAAGTCCTACGTCAAGGCCGGCTGCTTCCTCGATGACGTTGCTGGTTTTGATGCGGCGTTCTTTGGTATTTCGCCGCGGGAGGCTGCGGTGATGGATCCGCAGCAGCGGTTATTGCTGGAGACGGCGTGGGAGGTGCTGGAGCGGGCGGGGATTGACCCGGTGTCGCTGCGGGGGTCGTCGACGGGTGTCTTCGCGGGTTCGATCAACCAGGACTACGGGGCCTGGTCGGCCGACGCGAGTGTGGCGGCCGACGGTTTTCTGCTGACCGGAAACTCGCCCAGCGTCATCTCGGGGCGTATTGCGTATGTGCTGGGTCTGGAAGGGCCGGCAGTCACGGTGGATACGGCGTGTTCGTCGTCGTTGGTGTCGCTGCATTTGGCCGCGCAGGCGTTGCGGGCCGGTGAGTGTGATCTGGCGTTGGCGGGTGGGGTGTGTGTGATGGCCACGCCACAGGCATTCGTTGAACTGTCCCGGCAGCGGGGGCTGGCGGGGGATGGTCGGTGTAAGGCGTTCGCGGAGGGTGCGGACGGGACGGGTTGGGGTGAGGGTGCGGGGTTGGTGGT
>NZ_JBITGI010000052.1:0-1086 GCF_044456945.1 Streptomyces sp. NPDC050759
GTCGTGGTGACGGGTGGGACGGGGTTGTTGGGTGGGTTGGTGGCGCGGTGGTTGGTGGAGCGGTGGGGTGTGGGGTGTGTGGTGTTGGCGAGTCGGGGTGGGTTGGGTGCGGTGGGGGCTGGGGAGTTGGTGGCGGAGTTGGAGGGGTTGGGGGCTCGGGTTGAGGTGGTGGCGTGTGATGTGGGGGTGCGGGATGAGGTGGTGCGGTTGGTGGAGGTGGCTTCTGGGTTGGGGCCGGTGACGGGTGTGGTGCATGCGGCGGGGGTGTTGGGGGATGTGCCGGTGTTGGGGATGGGTGCGGGGGATGTGGAGGGTGTGTTCGGGGCGAAGGTGGGTGGGGCGTGGTGGCTGCATGAGGTGACGGCGGGTCTGGATCTGTCGGCGTTTGTGGTGTTCTCGTCGGTGGCCGGGGTGCTGGGGAATGCGGGGCAGGGGAATTATGCGGCGGCGAATGTGTGGCTGGATGCGTTGGTGGCGCGGCGGCGGGCTTTGGGGTTGGCGGGGGTTTCGTTGGCGTGGGGTTTTTGGGGTGAGCGCAGTGGTCTGACCGGGGGTTTGGGTGAGGGGGATGTGGCGCGGATCGGTCGGTCGGGGCTGCGGGCGATGGATTCGGGTGAGGCGTTGGGGTTGTTTGATGCGGCGTTGGGGCTGGGGCGGGGTGTGGTGGTGCCGGCGCAGTTGGACAGGCGTGCGCTGGGGGGGTTGGCGCGGTCGGGTGGGCTGCCGGCGGTGTTGCGGCAGTTGGTCCGGGTTCCGGCGCGGCGAATCGCGGATGCGGGTGCGGCGGGTGCGGGTTCTGGTGGGTTGGCGGAGCGACTGGCGGGGCTGGGCGAGCGGGAGCAGTTGGAGGTGCTGGCGGAGCTGGTGGCGGTGCAGGTGGCGACGGTGCTGGGGTTTGCGGATGCGGAGATGGTGGACGGGCAGCGGGCGTTCAAGGACCTGGGTTTTGACTCGCTGACGGCGGTGGAGCTACGGAACCGGCTGTCGGCCGCGGTCGGTCTGCGGCTGCCGGCGACGCTGGTATTCGACCATCCCACCCCGCAGGCCATCACCCGCTACCTCCACAACGAACTCGCACCCCAACAA
>NZ_JBITGI010000053.1:0-1012 GCF_044456945.1 Streptomyces sp. NPDC050759
CGAGGGAGATGACCAGCAGGACCACCGCGATCGCCGAGCCGTAACCGATCCGGCTGGACTCGCCGATGATGTTGTTGGTGATCAGGATGGACAGCAGCTCGGTGCCCTGGGCGCCCTTGTTGAAGACGAAGACCAGGTCGAAGGCGCGCAAAGCCTCGATGATGGTGACGACCAGGACGACGGTGTTGGTGGGGCGCAGGGTGGGGAAGATGACGTTCTTGAACGTCTGCCACTCGTTGGCGCCGTCCAGCGAGGACGCCTCCCGCAGCGAGGGGTCCACGCCCTTGAGGCCGGCCAGGTAGAGGATCATCATGTAGCCGGTGTGCCGCCAGGACGCGGCGATCAGCACGGCCCACAGGTTCAGGTGCGGGTCGCCGATCCAGTCGATGTAGTGGCCGGGCTTGTTGGCCCCGATCAGGCTGTTGATCAGGCCGGTGTCCGGGTTGTAGACCAGCTGCCAGACGAAGCCCGTCACGGCCAGCGAGACCACGACCGGGAGGAAGAACGCGGTCTGGTAGACCCGGGAGAAGCGGATCTTCTTGTCCAGCTGGACGGCCAGGAACAGGCCGAACGGTGTCGGGATCAGGATGAGCACGACGAACCAGATGACGTTGTGCTGGACGGCGGGCCAGAACTGCGGGTTGTCGCTGAACAGCTGCTGGAAGTTGTCCAGCCCGACCCACTTGATGGAGTCGAAGCCGATGCCGTCCCAGCTGGTGAAGGCCAGGGCGATCGACGCGAGGGCGGTGACCCAGACCAGGGCCACGTGCAGGATCGTGGGCACGCCGGCCATGAAGCCGAGCGTGATGCGGTCACGGCGGGTCAGCAGGCGCTTGTGCCCCCGCGGGATGCGCTTGGTGACCGGGGCGGGGCCCGAAGGCGGCACGGCGGCCGCCTCCGGGCTCTTCGTGTTCGTGTCGGTAGTCATGTAATCGCTCAGCTCAGCCGGACGCGAAGATCGTCTTCTTCTGGCGCTCGATCGAGGACAGCAGACTGTCGATCCCCTTGGGGT